>JAJDAJ010000101.1 GCA_029261925.1 Deltaproteobacteria bacterium
TGCGTGTCCCGTCCGCGTCGGCGATCCACACCTCGCCCCCCTCGAGCCACAGACTGCCGCGGCTGCCGACCACCCGCGTGATGCCGCCCATCGGACCGGGTACCGCCCCGCTCTGCTCCACGGTCACCGTCGCGCCCGCGCAGGTGCGGGCCAGCACCGAGAAGCTGTCGTCGGCGAGCTGGGCATCGCGCGAGACGGTCGAGACCTGCGCCTGGACCGACTCGATCTCGCCCAGCCAGACGCGGATCTGGTCGATCAGGTGAGATCCGCTGGCGAGCAGCCAGCCGCCGCCGTGCTCGGGGCGCCACCACCAGGCGGGCATCTCGAAGCCGGGCTCGACGAGCAGCGAGGTGTGGCTCACGAAGGTCGCCAGGCGGGGCTCCCCGATCGCCCCCGAGGCGATCGCCCGCGCCGCCAGTGCGCGATCGGTCGCCCAGCGAAACTCGTAGCCCAGGCGGTGCACCACGCCCGCCGACTCCGCCGCCTCGCAGACGCGGCGCGCCTCGGCGACGTCGAGGGTGAACGGCTTCTCGCAGATCACGTGCTTGCCGGCCTCGATCGCGGCCAGGGCCTGGGGCGCGTGCTGGTCGGGGGGCGTGGCGATCGTCACCACGTCGACCCCCGGCATCGCCAGCGCCTCGTCGAGCGAGCAGAGCGCGTGCGGTACGTCCAGGCGCCCCGCCCGGCGCGCGGTGCGCGCCGCATCGGTGCCCACGAGGGCCACGACCTCGAAGCCGGCCGCGCGCAGGGCGGGCACGTGCACGCGGGCGCCGAAGCCCGTGCCGACCACGACGGCGCGGTGGGCCATGCGGCTCAGCCCAGCGGCTCCCCGAGCGGCGCCGCGGGATCGCCCGGGGCCTCGATCAGCTCCAGGCGCAGGCCGTCGGGATCGAGCACGTACACCACCTCGGCGCCGAACTGCGGGTTGCTGATCCGCGTCTCGTCCAGGACCGTCACCCCCTCGCGCCGCAGCGCGGCGAGGGTCTGGTCCAGGTCGTCCACGCGGATGGCCACATGGGTTAGCCCGAACTGGTTCATCGGCCGCGGCACGGGGCCGGGCTCGCCCTGCGGCTGCGCGTACCAGAGCAGCTCGATGCGCACGCCGTCACGCTCCCAGAACGTCGCGTGCAGGTCGACGTCGTCCAGATCGAGCAGGCTCGCCGACGGCTCGCCGACGACCTGCAGGCGCGCCACCTCCTTGAAGCCGAGCAGATCGCGGTAGAAGCGCCGCGAGCGCTCGATGTCGGAGACGCAGATGCCCACGTGGGCGAGACACTGGATGGCCATGGCTCACCCTGGCAGGCCGCGCGGCACGAGGTCAAGCGCGGCAGCCCGGGCTGGACGCCCCGGCAGGCGCGCCACATACTGGAATGGAGACCGTTGCCCAGGAGAGTGCATGGCCACCCCGCTCGCAGAAGTCGCACCCGTCCCGGATCCCGGCATCGCTGCCGGCCCGGTCGACCCGGTGACGGCCCAGGTGATCCGCTCGGCCATGGAGACGATCGCCTTCGAGATGGCCACGCACGTCTCGCTGACCGCGACCACGCCGATCCTCAACCAGTCCAACGAGCGCAATGCCACCGTCCTCGATGGCCGGGGCCGGCTCGCGGCGCTCTCGGTCGGGATCCCGCAGTTCATGCTGACCTCGACGCTGCCCGTGCGCTTCGCCCTGGACTTCTTCGGCGAAGGGGGGCTGCGCGAAGGCGACGTGCTGGTCGCGAACGATCCGTACCACGGCGGTGGCCACCTGCCCGACTACAACGTCTTCGCACCGGTCGTGGTCGATGGCGACGTCGTGCTCATCGCCTCGATCCAGTGCCATCACGCCGACACGGGGGGCGGCGTGCCCGGGGGCTACAACGCCGAGGCCATCGACATCTGGGCCGAAGGGGTGCGCTTCCCCGCGCTCAAGGTGATCGACGCCGGCGTCGAGCGCAGGGACGTGCTCTACATGATCCGCACGAACAACCGCGTGCCGACGTTCATCGGGGACCTGCGCGCCCAGATCGGCGCGGCCCAGCTCGGCGTGCGGCGGCTGCGCGAGGTGATCGAGGAGCACGGCGTGGACGCGGTTCGCGGCGCGGTCGATCACACGATCGAGCACGCCGGGCGGCGCTTCCGCGAGGAGATCGCGGCCTGGCCCGACGGGGTGTACGAGGCCGACACCTATGCCGACCACGACCCGGTCGGCAATGCGGACATCCACGTGCACGTCAAGGTGACCATCGACGGCGACCGGATCACCGTGGACTTCAACGGGTCGGACACGCGCAGGGGCCTCAAGGCCTACTCCGCATTCGGCAACACCCGCGGCTACGTGGTCGCGCAGCTCGCCGCCATGATGGACCCGGCGATCCCCAAGAACGAGGGCTTCTTCGAGCAGATCGAGCTGATCGTACCCGAGGCCTCCGTGGTCAACCCGAAGCCCGGCTGGACGGTCGCGGCCGGCACGCATCACCCCGGCGTCGAGGTGGGCGAGGCGATCGCCCGCGCGCTGGAGTCGATCGTGCCCGAGCGCTGCGCGCCGCAGATCTACAAGCTCGGCATGCCCTCGATCCTGCACGGCACCAAGCCCGGCACCGACGAGATCTTCCTCGACCACGGCGTCGACACCCTCGCCGGCTACTGCAATGCGGTCAAGGGTCTCGACGGCTGGGGGGCGTTCCCGGCGTCGCTGGGGAACCTGATCAAGGCCACCGCGGAGATCAACGAGTCGATCTTTCCCGAGCGGCACGAGTGCAACGACTTCATCACCGACAGCGGTGGACCCGGCCAGTGGCGTGGCGGAGCCGGGTCGCGCGTGGTCAAGCGAACCCTCGTACCCGCGGAGTTCACGACCTGGATGGTCGGCATCAAGTACCCGATGGCCGGGGTCGAGGGCGGACACGACGGCTCCCCGAACCGGCTGACGCTGGCGGCGGACACCCAGAACGAGCGCGTGATCGCGTGCATGGCCAATGCCGAGCCGCTCGAGGCCGGAGAGGTCTACGAGTACCGCTACGGGGGCGGCGCCGGCTGGGGCGATCCGCTCGACCGCGACGCGCAGCTCGTCCACGAGGACGTGCTCGACGAGCTGGTCTCCGTCGAGTCGGCCGCCCGGGACTACGGGGTCGTGCTGACGGGCTCGCTCGAGGACTGGACGCTGCAGCTCGACGCGGCCGCGACGCGCGCCCGCCGCCAGGCTCTGCGCGAGGAGCGGGCCGGCGCCTGAGTCCCCCACCGGCCCGGTGAACCCCGCGGCGCCGACGACGCTGCGGCGCTCGCTCTCGACGCCGCTGCTGGTCCTGTACGGGCTGGGCACGATGGTGGGCGCCGGCATCTACGCGCTCACGGGCGAGATCGCGGGCATCGCGGGCGTGTGGACGCCGGCCGCCTTCGCGCTCGCGGCGATCGTCGCCGGCTTCACGGCGCTGAGCTTCGGCGAGCTGGCCGCGCGGCACCCCCTGAGCGCGGGCGAGGCCGCGTACCTGCGGGCGGGCTTCGGTCGCGAGCGCCTGGCGCAGCTCGGCGGCGCCCTGGTGGCGCTGGCGGGAGCGACCTCGGCCGCCGCCCTGTCGCGCGCCGCTCTGGGCTACCTGGGAGATCTGGTCGCGGTGCCCCAGGTCCTGGGCCTGGTCGTGCTGGTGGTCGGCATCGGGGTCGTCGTCAGCATCGGCATCCGCGAGTCCGTCTGGGTGGCCGCGGTGCTGACCGTGCTCGAGATCGGCGGTGTGCTGCTGGTGACCGCTGTCGCCGCGCTGCACCTGGCCGGCGGCGACGGCGGCAGCGGCGCGCTCGCGACGGCCCCCGGCAGGCTGCCGGTCGCGGCCGTCGTCTCGGGCGCCGCCCTGGGCTTCTACGCCTTCCTCGGCTTCGAGGACATGGTCAACGTGGCCGAGGAGGTCCGCGATCCGCGCCGCGCCATCCCGCGCGCGATCGTGATCGCGCTGCTGGTGACCACCGCGCTGTACGTGGCCCTGGCGCTGGCCGCGATCGGGGTCGTCGATCCTGCGGAGCTCGGGCGCAGTGACGCGCCGCTCACCCTGATCTACGCCCGCGCGGCCGGTCCCGCACCCGGCCTGATCAGCGGGATCGCGATCGCGGGAATGCTCAACGGCGTGATCATCCAGATGATCATGGCGTCGCGCGTGCTCTACGGCCTCGCGCAGCAGGGATCCGCGCCCGCGTGGCTGGGCCAGGTGCACCCGCGCACCCGCACGCCGCTGCAGGCCACGGCACTGGTCAGCACGGCGGTGCTCGGGCTCGCGCTCTTCTTCCCGCTCGCCGGCCTGGCGCGAGCCACCTCGTGGATCACCCTTGCGCTCTTCTGCGCGCTGAACCTGGCGCTGCTGCGCATGAAGCGCCGCGGCGACGAGGCGCCCCCCGGACCGCGTGTGCCGGCCTGGGTGCCCGTGGTCGGCGCGCTGCTCTGCGCGGGCCTGCTGCTCTCGGAGCTGCTGGCCTGACGCCCGGTCAGTAGATCTCGCGCCGGTAGATGACCGGGTCGTCCCCGCTGTAGATGCCGAACGTCGCCCGGCCGCTCGGATCCTCGTCCCAGGTGCCACCTCCCGACCAGTCGCCCCGGAGCCACTCGAGCGCCGAGCCCGTGGCGATCGAGAGGTCGTAGCCCAGGTCGAAGTAGCCGGTGTTCCCCGCGCCCGGGGCGCTCAGGCTCAGGCCCGCATCGCCCGCGGCCATGGGGCTGCTCGCGATCGTCGGGGTGCTGCTCAGCGCCGGTGGCGCGGGGGCCATGGAGAGCTCCGCGATCGTCAGCGACGTGCACACGTCGCTGACGTGCGGCAGGAACGACGCGCCGTCCCAGAACTCGGCTCGCAGCGGCACCGGGAGCGCCACGAGCTCGGAGCCATGGGCGTTGTCGAAGCGCAGCCGCCCGAAGCGCTGGGCCTTGCCGGCGCTCCAGGCGATGCCGTTGCCGGGAGTCGCCGCCCCGAAGCGCGCGGGATTGCTGGCGTGGGCGATGCCGTCGGTGTCGATCACGTTCACGGCCAGGGAGATGTCGGCGTCGAAGGGCGCCACCGGCGTGCTGCGCACGAAGCCCAGCGCGGGGCCGTTGTCGAAGGTGAGCGACCCGTTGCCCGAGCCCAGATCGGCGACGTCGGGCGCGTCCGGCGCCGCGGCGCTCAGCGTCCCCGACGCCGCGGCGTAGGCCAGGCCGGTGAGGCTACCCGCAGTCAGCTTGAACCAGCTCCCGGTGTAGTTCTGCGTCGCGACGTTCTGGGCGTTGCGCGCGGTGAAGGTCAGCACGGGCTCGGACGCCGCCACGTAGTCGAAGGTCTCGCCGACGTAGCTGAACGCGCCTCCTGCACAGCGTGTCTGGAAGCTCGGCGTGCTGTACGCCACGTCGAGGTGGTCCGGGGTGAAGCGCCCCACGTGGCCCGAGCGGCTCGATGCCAGCGCCGTCGGCCCGGCGCCGATGCCCAGGTAGTCGCCGTCGGCGACGTCGCCGGCGATCTCGATGATCCCCACCTCGCCGTAGCGCGCCGTGCTCGTGCTGGCGCTCCCCGCGCTGAAGCCCGCCAGCGTCGTGCCCCCGGCCAGGCCCGGGTCGTTCCCGCCCGCCGGGGCGACCAGCACCGCCGTGAGCGCCACCGTCTCCGCGGCCGCCTCCTGACCGTAGTTCGGTGCGGAGGTGTTGCCGGCCAGCGCGGCATTGTTCGTCGGGTCGGCGTCGCCGTGACCGTCCGCCTGGCCGTCCCCGCCGGCGTCGTCGGCCGCCTCCCAGAGCACGGCGCGCCCGGTCACGCTGAATGCCGCGCCCGCCGCGGTGAAGACCGCGCCGCCCGGACCCGTCGCCCCCGGGTTACCCGCGACGCTGATCTCGAAGCCGAACGGTCGCACCACGAAGAGGTTGCTCGCCCCGAGCATCGGCTCGTTCGAGGGGGTCAGCACGTACCTGGCGTGGAGCTGGATCCGGCCCACGTCCGGATACGCGATCACGATCGGCGCGGTCGAGTCGCTGGCGTCCCCGAAGTCGAGATTCACCGGGACGTAAGACAGCGGCGAGGCGCCCGCATCGTTCGCACCGATCGCCATGCCGTTGATCGTCACCTGTCGGCCCGCGCACGTGGTCGGATCCTCGCACTCGAAGGCCAGCTCGATCGCCGTGGTGCCGGTCAGCGCCGGCTCGCAGGCGCCCGTCGAGTCGCTGGTGCGCACGGCCTGGAGCTCGAGGCTCTGGGCCCCGGGCGCCACGTTCGAGGGCTTGCCGCCGATCTGGGTGCCGATCGCGTCGGGCACCGTGTCGGCCAGGAAGCTGAATCCGGCGCGCGCGAAGACGAGATCGGGGTCCTCGGTCGGATCCTCAGCCGTACCGGCATCATCCACGTGAATGTTCGTCGTCTCCACGAAGGTGTTGCGCAGACCCAGCACGACCTGACCGAGATCCCCCGAAGCATAGGTGTACGTCGCGGCGCCGTTGCCCGAGTTCGTCAGCGTGCCGCCCCCGGTGACCAGCGACCAGTCGCCGTGCGCGGTCGAGGTCGACAGCGTGATCGTGCCCGTGTAGTCGGTCACCGTGCTGTGGTCCGCGGCGTGCGCCACGATGGTCACGTTCTCGGCCTGGCAGTTGACGGCGCTGCCGTCGTGGTCGATCTCGAAGTGGCTGGGCCCGCAGGGCGGCAGCGCCTGCTCGGGACCGAGCGAGTGGAACGACCCCGGCGTGAGCTGGTTGCTGTACTCGGTGGTCAGCCAGTCGGCCGAGCGCGCGATGGAGGAGACGCGGACCTCGTCTAGACGCCCATCGAGCGAGTAGGTGGTGGTGCTGGCATTGCCCGGGTTGTTCCCTGCCCGGATCCCCCAGCCGTTCTGGCGCAGGCTGCCCGTCTTGCCGACACTGGCGATCTGCGCGCCGTTCAGCAGCAGGCGCATCTGGGCGCCATCGTAGGTCGCCGCTCCCAGGTACCAGGTCGTGGCGTCGAGAGCCGTGCTCGAGTCGAGCAGCGTCGTGGTTCCCGAGGCGTCACTCGCGCCCGTCTTGACCCGCGCACGCAGGTGGCGCTCGCCGGTGCCGCCCAGACCGAGCATGAACACGTGGTCCTGCTCGGGCCCCGCCTGCGCCTTGGACACCAGCCGTGGATCGTCCTGGTTGAGATCCTGAAGGGTAAACCACGACTGCACGGTCAGGGCGCTGCCCGCGACGCTCCAGCTGCCCAGGTCCAGCTCATCGACGGGAATGAACCGCTGGGCGTCCGCGATCTGTCCGCCGATGTCGCCGGAGCCGGCGTTCGCTGCGTTCCGCGCGTTCGCCGTCGAATCCAGGAAGTCGTCGTGCAGGTGGTACACGGCCTCGTAGCCGTTGCTCCACACGGCCGTGACGTTCTGCTGATCGGTCGAGGCCGGGTTGCCGTAGTACAGGTAGAGCGTCGTGTCCGTCGCACCCGAGAGCGTGGGCACCTTCACCCAGGCCTGGAGGCGCCCGCTCGCGCTGGTGTAGCGCTCGATCTCGTGGTCGAGCTGGGTCGTGCCATCCGCCCCCGTGAACACCAGGTCGAAGCCGTCGGCCCGTGCGCTCGCCGCCAGCTCGGCATCGGATCCGAGCGAGACCAGCACCGGGAAATCGGTCTGCGTGGAGGGCACCTGCGCGCTGCTCAGCGTGATCTCCTTGCGCAAGCCCCAGGACACGTCGTACCAGGCGGCACAGCCTCCGGCTCCCCCCGCCACGATCGTGATCTGCTTGTCGTCGCTGGCCGTCACCGTGTCGTCGTTGCGCGCCTCCAGATCGAGGGGCAACGGACCGCTCGCCGCCGTGAAGCTCGTCGCGCGGAGTCCGGAAACCGTGATGTCCTCGCTGGCGGCGAAGTCCGAGGTGACGTTCAGGACCACGGTCCTCGACGCGTCCTCGTAGCTGACCGATCCCGAGACGCGCGAGCCCGCCGTCCCGCCCAGCGTCACCGTGGTCACCGAGGTGTCCCAGAGCATCGCCAGGCCGGCGGGGATCCGGATCCGCAGATCGTCGGCGGCCGTGACGTCGGTTCCCGAGGGCCCCGCCACGATCGTGATCGTTGCGAGGGTCGTCGGTGGGTCGCCGGTCGCGAAGGTCTGGTTCGCGGCCGACGAGATCAGGATGAGCTGCGACTGCTGGCCACCGATGCTGTGAAAGCTTCCGGGACTCCCCTGGTTGCTGTGCTCGGTGGTGAGCCAGTCGGCCGAGCGGGCGACCGAGGAGATCCGGATCTCGTCGAGACGACCCTCGAGCGACGAGAAGGCGGTGCTGGCGTTCAGGGGGTTGTTGCCGGCCGCGATGTCCCAGCCGTTCTGGCGCAGGCTGCCGGTCTTGGCCACGCTGGCCACCTGCGTGCCATCCACCAGAAGACGCATCTGCGCGCCGTCGTACGTCGCGGCTCCGAGGTACCAGGTCGTCGCATCGAGCGCCGTGCTCGTATCGAGAAGCGTCGTGGTTCCGGAGGCATCGCTGGCCCCCGTCTTGATCCGCGCCCGCAGGTAGCGCTCGCCCGACCCGCTCAGGCTGAGCATGAACACATGGTCCTGCTCGGCGCCGGACTGTGCCTTGGACACCAGACGGGGATCGTCCTGGTCCAGGTCCTCGAGCGAGAACCAGGTCTGGACGGTCAGCGCGCTGCCCGCCACGCTCCAGCTGCCGAGGTCCAGCTCGTCGACGGGAACGAAGCGCTGGCCGTCCGCGACCTGCGCCCCGATGTCGCTCGAGCCGCTGTTGGTCGCGTTGCGCGCGTTGACGGTCGAGTCCAGAAAATCGTCATGCAGGTGGTACACGGCCGCGTAGCCGTTGCTCCACACGCCGGTCGTGTTCTGCTGGTCCGCCGACGCCGGGTTCCCGTAGTACAGGTAGAGCGTCGTGTCGCTGGCACCCGGGAGCGTGGGCACCTTCACCCAGGCCTGGAGGCGACCGCTCGAGCTGGTATAGCGCTCGATCTCGTGGTCGAGCTGCGTGGTGCCGTCTGCCGACGTGAATACCAGGTCGAAGCCGTCGGCGCGGGCGCTGGCCGCCAGCTCGGCGTCCGAGCTCAGCGAGATCAGCACCGGGAAGTCCGTCTGGGCAGACGGAACCTGGGCGCTGTCGAGCGTGATGGGCTTGCGGTACTGCCACGACGCATTGAACCAGGCCTGGGCGCTGGCCAGGCAGGGCACGAGCACGATCGCGGCGAGCGCGCACAGGGGCGCCAGCACCCGCCTGTGGACGCGCGCTGCCGGGGGAGCGGGAACGCGGGGAGCGACGACGCTCACGCTGCGCTCTTCGGCGCGACGCCTCGACAGCTGTGATCCGCTCCCCGGGGCGTGGCGAGCCCGGCCGGCGACGCGAGGGTCGCCCGCTGACCCGCCCGTCCCGCCGTGTGCGCCGGACGGGGCTCCCGGCCGCGCCGTCGCGACACGCTGCGAAGCATGCGCGAGCGCTGGCAGCGCGCGTGCGTCCGCGCCTAAAGAGGCGGATGGCCGCAGTCGAAAGC
This sequence comes from Deltaproteobacteria bacterium, assembly GCA_029261925.1. GTDB lineage: Bacteria > Myxococcota_A > UBA9160 > SZUA-336 > SZUA-336 > JAGWBS01. The sequence goes on from JAJDAJ010000101.1 coordinate 9,423, forward strand.
CTTCCTGATGGAGGGGAAAGTCCTGTGCTGGGCCTGAGGCCGGCGCGCGGGGTGTCTCCGGATCTCGTGGCGGTCGCGCTCGAGCCGGAGGGCTTCGCGCTGGCGCACGTCTCGTCGGTGGACGGGCGCGCGCGGCTGGAGCGCTGCGTCTTCACGCAGGCGCCCGCCGGACCCGCGCGCGCGCAGGCCCTGCGCCGGGTCGTGCAGGAGCAGGGTCTCGGGGGCATGCGGGCGATCCTGCTGCTCTCCCCCGGGAGCTACGCGGTGCACGTCATCGACGCCCCGCCGGTCCTCGACGAGGAGCTGAGCGGCGCCGCGCGCTGGGCGATCCAGGAGCTGATCGACTTCGAGGTCGAGCAGGCAGTCGTCGACTGGTTCGAGAGCCCGGCCCACCGGCGCGCCCCTGACGTGCGCCGGATCAGCGTCGTGGCGGCGCCCGAGCCGGCGGTGCACGAGGCGCTCGACCTGGCCGCCGCGGCGGGCCTCGAGACGGAGGCCGTCGAGATCCCGGAGCTCGCGCTGCGCAACCTCATGGCCCGCCACCCGGCAGACGGCCAGGGGCTGGCGACCTTCCAGCTGCGCGGCGACAGCGCGCTGATCGCGCTGGGCGAGGCGGGGCGTCTCGGCATGTCGCGCTGGTTCCCCGTGGTGCCCGACGCCCTCACCGCGCTGCAGGCCAAGGACGATCCCGAGGGCAGCGACGACGCCGACGCGCTCGACGACCTGCTGCTGCAGCTCCAGCGCTCGCTGGACTACGCCGAGCACGAGCTGGACGTGCGCGCGCGCACGGCCCTGGTCATCGCACCCGGCCTGCTCGACCCCGGGGCGCTCGTCGCCTACCTGGACGGCCACCTCGATCTCGAGGTCGAGGCGCTCGATGTCGGCCGGCTGCTCGACACGGAGCCAGGTCTCGACCCCATCGCGGCGGTCCGCTGCGCCAGCGCCATCGGGGGTGCGCTCCGCGAGACCGCGGACAGCGTGCAGCAGGTCGATCTGGCCGCGACGCTGCGCCGCCCCGAGGTACCGCTGCCGCCCCGCCGCATGCTGCAGAGCGCGGCCGGGGTCGCGGTCCTGCTCGCGCTGGCCAGCGTGCTGCTGCACCTGGCGGGCGGCGGCGCGACGGAGCGCATGGTGCCGCTGGAGCAGGCGCTCGAGCAGCGCCGGCACGAGGTCGCCGGCCTCGAGCAGCGCCTGACCGAGCACCTGGACGGCAGCGGCCTCGAGCTGGAGTCGACCCGGCTGGAGAAGGAGCTCGAGGCCAAGAACGAGCTGCTCGGATGGATCACCGATCCGCGCCTGAGCAACCGCGCCGGCTTCTCGCCGCACCTCCACGGCCTGGCGCGCCAGGACCTCGACGGCGTGTGGCTGCACAGCTTCCGCTTCGACGCCGGTGGCAGCGCGCTGTCGATGGCGGGCAGCGCACTCCAGCCCGACCTGGTGCCCCGCCTCCTGCAGCGGCTGGCAGAGGAGCCCGTCTACCAGGGTCGGCAGTTCGACAGCTTCGCAATCCGCCGCGACGAGAGCGCGCCTGGACGGATCGAGTTCGAGATCGGCAACCGCGCGCACGGAGCTGCACCTTGAGCGCCGCACTCGCGCGCCTGACCGCCCGCCTCGAGGCGCTGACGCTGCGCGAGCGCGCGCTGCTGCTCGGCGTCGGCGTGGTGCTGATGGTCGCCTCCTGGGACGGCGTGGTGCTGCGCCCGCTGGAGGCGGAGCGCGAGCGCGTGGGCACGCGCGAGGAGCAGCTCCGGCAGGACCTCGCCGCACTCGATCAGCAGGCGGCCGAGATCCGCACGCGCCTCGCCCGCGATTCCTCCGCTCCCGTGCGCGAGCGCAACGCCGGCATGCGCCAGCAGATCGAGCGCCTCGACGGACGTCTGCGCAGCGAGATGGATCACCTGGTGTCGCCGGCCGAGATGAGCCGCGTGCTCGAGGAGCTGCTCGAGCGCCAGGAGTCCCTGGTCGTCTCGCGCCTCGAGGCACTGCCGGCCGAGCCGATGCTCGGCGGCCTGCTCCGCGCCGGGAGCGTCGCCGGGCTGGGAGCCTCGGTGTACCGCCACGGCATGCGGATCGAGCTCGAGGGGCGCTTCCCCGACGTCGTCGCCTTCCTCGAGACCATGGAGTCGCTGCCCTGGTCGCTGTTCTGGGACCGCCTTCACTACGAGGTGACCGAGTACCCCGTGGCCCGCGTCACGCTGGTCGTCAACACGCTGAGCACCGAGGAGGGCTGGATCGGTGTCTAGGCGACGCGGACGCGATCACGCTCGCGAGCGCATGCCGGCCGCGCTGGTCGCCGTCGCGATCGCGGCGGGTGCAGCGGCCGGCGACCCGACCCGGCCGCCCGGCCCGCAGCCGGACGTCCGGGCCGAGGCCGGGACCGAGCCCGGTGCGGGGACGGCCGCGCAGCGTCTGACCTCGATCGTGGTCTCGCCGTCGCGCAGCGTGGCCACCATCGACGGCCGCACGGTGCGCGTGGGCGACAGCGTCGCGGGCGCGCGCGTGGTAGCGATCGACCTGCACCGGGTTCGCCTGCGCGACGCGCAGGGCGAGTTCACGCTCAGCCTGTCCAGCCCTCCCGTCAAGGGCCCGGCGGGCGCGGGCTCCGGCGTGCCGGCGGCGGCCGAGGAGGACTGATGCGAGGTTCCCTCTGCCTGCTCGCGTGCTGCCTGGCGCTTCCGCTGGCGGGCTGCGGTGCCCTGCGCACGGCGCTCGACCCCGGCCCGCGCGTGGAGGAACCCGGCCCCGCGCACCAGGCCATCCTCGACGCGGCCGCCGCGACGCGCACGGCCGACGCCCAGGTCCCCGACGGGGTCCGGGCCGCCCTGCTGCCACCGCTGCCCGGGCCATGGACCGAGACCGAGGGCGGAGAGCCGCGCTTCGACGTCTCGGTGCGCCAGGCGCCCGCCGAGGAGTTCTTCATGGGGCTCGTCGAGGGCACGCCGTACAACATCGTGGTGCACCCGGACGTCGAGGGGAAGATCTCGCTCGAGCTCAAGTCGGTCACGATCTCCGAGGTCATGGAGGCGGTCCAGCAGGTCTACGGCTACAGCTACCACCAGACGTCGGGCGCCTTCTTCGTGATGCCTGCCGATCTGCACACGCGCATCTTCGAGGTGCCCTACCTCCACGTGCAGCGCCGGGGCCTCTCGCGCACGCGCGTCAGCAGCGGCCAGGTGAGCGAGCGCGAGGGCGGCGACGGCGACCAGGACGACAGCGGCGGCACCGTGACCGGTGACGGCGGCTCGCGCGGCTCGGTCTCGGGAAGCGTGATCTCGACCGAGTCCGAGACCGACATGTGGTACGAGCTCGAGCTCGCCCTCACCTCCATCCTCGGCGGACGCGAGGGGCGCAGCTTCGTGGCGAGCCCCAACTCGGGCGTCGTCGTGGTGCACGCCATGCCCGCCGAGCTCCGCGACGTGGAGCGCTACCTGCACAGCGTCGGCCAGAGCGTGAACCGCCAGGTGATCCTCGAGGCCAAGATCGTCGAGGTCACGCTCGCCGACGGCTTCCAGTCGGGCATCAACTGGTCGGGCCTGGCGCAGCGCGGGAGCGCGGACTACCTGGGCAGCGTGATCGGGGGCGGCAGCTCGATTCGCGATGGGGTCTCGGACATCGCTTCCCTGCCGATGCCGCTCGGAGACCTCGATCCGCGGGCACCCACGCCGATCAACGGCAGCACGTCGTCCGCGTTCGGCGGCGTGTTCACCGCCGCGATCGAGACGGCCGACTTCACGGCGTTCATCGAGCTGCTCGAGACGCAGGGCGAGACCCAGGTGCTGTCGAGCCCGCGCGTCTCCACGCTCAACAACCAGAAGGCCGTGATCAAGGTCGGCAGCGACGAGTTCTTCGTCACCGACATCTCGACCACGACCGTGACGGGCACGACCACGACCACCAACCCGAGCGTGGAGCTCACCCCGTTCTTCTCGGGCATCGCGCTCGACGTCACGCCGCAGATCGGCGAGGACGGCTACGTGACGCTGCACATCCACCCCTCGGTCAGCGAGATCCAGGACCAGAACAAGACCATCGCCATCGGGACCGACGTGCTCACGCTGCCGCTCGCGCTCAGCACGATCCGCGAGACCGACACCGTGATCCGCGCGCGCAACGGGCAGGTGGTGGTGATCGGAGGCCTGATGCAGGACAACCTGGAGGACGAGCGCGCCTCGACGCCGTTCTTCTCGAAGCTGCCCCTGCTCGGCACGCTCTTCGAGCAGAACCGCGAGAGCGCTCTCAAGCGCGAGCTGGTGATCCTGCTGCGACCCGTGGTGGTCGGCCACGACGTCTGGCGCCAGCAGCTCGAGGAGTCGGCCGAGCGCATCCAGCACATGAAGCAGCGCCAGCGGCGAGGGGGGCGCCCGTGAGGCGCGCGCTCGTCGCCGCGCTGCTGGGCAGCGTACTGGCCTGCGGGGCAGCCGGGGCCGAGGACGGCGCCGCGCGCCTGCTCGAGGTCTCGGTCGAGCCCCTCGACGGAGGGGTGCGCCTGCGCCTGCGCTTCGACAGCCGCCCGGACTTCCGCTTCTTCCACGACGTGGCCGAGGGGCGGGTCTCGCTGCTGCTGCCGGCGACGCTGCGCGACGGTGCCTGGACCCTGCCCGATCTCGCCGGCACGCCGGTGCGCTCCCTGCGCTCGCGCCGCGACGACGACGCCCTGCACCTGGACGTGGCGATCGTCGAGCCGCGCCGCGTGCGCGCGAGCTGGCAGGACGATCCGGCGGAGATCCGCCTCGACCTGCTCGAGGCCCCCGGCATCCCGCTGCTCGCCGTCGCTCCGGTCGCGGACCCGGCGCCGGCGCCGGCGCCCGGGGACGATCCGGCAGCACCGGATCCGGCCGCCGTCCCCCCGGAGACGGCCCTCGAGGCGCAGGCGATCGTCGCGAACGCGGACCCGGTCACGCCGCAGCCGGACCGGATGGCGGAGCTCGCCACGATCGCAGACGGCTCCCCGCTCGCAGCGCACCCGCAGCCCGCGGCACTCGAGTCCGCCGACGAGGCCGCAGATGCGCAGGCGAGCGAGATCGCGGAGCTGGCGCCACTCGAGCCAGAGGCCGACGTCGCCGTCGCTCCGGCTCCCGCCGCGCTCGCCCCGGCCCCCGCTCCCGACCCGGTGCCCACGGCGGCGCCTCCCGCACTGCCGCCGCTTCCCGCGCGACCGTCGGCCACCCCGGCTCCGGCAGCGGCGGACCCGGCCGCGGACTGGCCCGCCGCCGAGCGCGCACTGCGCGACGCGGGACGCCACCAGCGCGAGGGTCGCATCCTCGCCGCCGAGCAGAGCCTGACCGATGCGCTGAGGATCGCGCCGGGTCACCACGCGGCGCGCGAGCGGCTGGCCCTGCTGAAGATCGGCTACGGCGACCTCGGCGGTGCCGCCGCACTGCTGCGCACCGGTCATGCGCTCGCGCCCGGACACGTGCCCTTCGCGCTGCTGCTGGGGCGGCTGCTCGTCGACCACGGCGACGCGCCGGCCGCGCGCTACGTGCTCGAGACCAGCTCCGCGACGTCGGACGACCCGGAGCTGCAGGGCTTCCTGGCCGCGCTCGTGCAGGCCGACGGCGACCACGTTCGCGCCGCCGAGCTGTACACCCGCGCCCTGCACGCGCTGCCGCGGCGCTCCGCGTGGTGGATGGGTCTGGCCATCTCGCTCGACGCGCAGCAGCACCGGGCCAGCGCGCTGCGGGCCTTCGAGGCCTCGCTGGATCTCGGCACCCTGGACACCGCGACGCGCACCTGGGTGATGGGGCGCGTGCGGACGCTCCGGGACGAGCTGCGATGAGCGAGAGCCGTCCGCCCGCGCGCCGCAAGCTGAAGATCGGGGAGCTGCTCGTCAGCCAGGGCCTGATCACCAGCGAGCAGCTCCAGACCGCGCTGGTCGAGCAGAAGAAGCGCCGTCAGAAGCTCGGCCGGGTGCTCAGCGAGCTGGGCTACATCGAGGAGGGCAGCCTGCTGCGCTTCATCGCGCAGCAGCTGAAGATCCGGTTCATCGACCTGAACAGCTTCCACCCCGACACGGCCGTCGTGCAGAAGCTGCCCGAGACCTACGCCCGTCGCTTCCGCGCCGCGGTGCTCGAGGAGCGCGAGGGCGAGCTGCTCGTCGGGATGGCCGATCCCCAGGACGTGCTCGCGATCGACGAGCTCACTCGCGTCCTCAAGGCGCGGCTGCGACCCGCCGTGGTGCGCGAGTCCGAGCTGGTGGAGCTGATCGGCCGCGCCTACCGGGGCGGCGACGAGCTGAGCAGCCTCGCCGAGGAGCTGCACGAGGAGCTGGGCGAGAGCAGCTTCGACCTGGCGACCCTCGAGGACGGCAGCGGCGTCGAGGAGACGGTGGTCGTGCGGCTGCTCCAGTCGCTTTTCGAGGACGCCGTGCGCTCTCACGCCTCGGACATCCACATCGAGCCCGACGAGATCGGCATGCGGGTGCGCCAGCGCATCGACGGCGTGCTCTACGAGCAGGTCATGAAGGAGGCGCGGATCGCGCCTGCCCTGGTCCTGCGTCTCAAGCTGATGGCGTCGCTGGACATCTCCGAGAAGCGCCGGCCCCAGGACGGGCGCTTCAACGTCAAGCTCAAGGACCGCGCCATCGACGTGCGCCTGTCGACCATGCCCGTGCAGCACGGCGAGTCGGTGGTGATGCGCCTGCTCGATCACTCGGGCGGCACGCCGTCGCTCGACGAGCTGGGCATGCCCGGGGCGCTTCTGGAGCGCTTCCGGCAGCTGATCCACCGCCCGCACGGGCTGGTCCTGGTGACCGGCCCGACCGGCAGCGGCAAGACCACCACGCTGTACGGAGCCCTGGCGGAGCTGAACCAGGCGTCCAAGAAGATCATCACCGCCGAGGATCCGGTCGAGTACCGGCTGCCGCGGCTGAGCCAGGTCCAGGTCAACCCGAAGATCGGCCTGGACTTCGCGAGCGTCCTCCGCGCCGCGCTGCGCCAGGATCCCGACATCCTCATGGTCGGCGAGATGCGCGACCACGAGACCGTCGAGATGGCGCTGCGCGCGGCGCTCACCGGTCACTTCGTGCTCTCCACCCTGCACACCAACGACGCGGTCAGCAGCGTCAGCCGGCTGGCCGACATGGGAACGCAGGGCTACCTGCTGGCGAGCGCGCTGCTCGCCGTGGTGGCCCAGCGGCTCCTGCGCACCGCCTGCGAGCACTGCACCGAGGTGGTCACGCCCGACGTGCACGACCGCGCGCTGCTCGAGAGCGTGCGCCCCGGCTGCACGGAGACGATCGAGTTCCGCGCCGGGAGCGGCTGCAACCGCTGCAAGCAGACCGGGTACAGCGGCCGCACGGGTGTGTACGAGCTGCTCGAGATCGATGGCGAGATGGCCGACGCACTGCGCCGCGACGACTCGGCCGGCTACACGGAGGCCGCGCGCGTCTCGACGGGCTACCGCTCGCTGGCCGACTGCGCCCTCGACCACGCCGCCGCCGGCCGGACCACGCTCGACGAGGTGCTCTCCCTGCTCGGCGAGCAGGAGCTGGTCGAGTGACCCTGTTCCGCTACACGGCGCGCGACGCCGGGGGGCGGGAGATCTCGGGCGAGATGGAGGCCGCGTCGGCCAGCGCGGTCGCCGCGGAGCTGACGAGCGACGGCGCGATCCCGGTCGAGATTCTCGACGGCGAGCTCGCGGTCCCGGGCCAGGGAGTCCGCGGCGCCGGACTGAGGCTCTTCGCGCCCCGGGTGAGGCTCGACGAGCTCGTGATCCTGGCGCGCCAGCTGCACGCGCTCACGCGCTCGGGGGTGCCGCTGATGCGCGCGCTCGCCGGCCTGGCCGACACCAGCAAGAACCCGGCCCTGCGCGACGCCCTGCAGGACGTGTGCAGCAGCCTGCACGAGGGCCGTGACCTGGCCTCGTCGCTGGAGCGCCACCCCCGGGTGTTCTCGCGCCTGTTCGTGGCCAGCGTGCACGTCGGCGAGAGCATGGGCCGGCTCGAGGACTGCTTCGCCGACCTGGCCACCCACCTCGAGCGCGAGAGCGAGACCATCAAGCGGATCCACTCCGCCGGTCGCTACCCGATGCTGGTGGTGGGAGCGGTGGTGGCCGCGGTCGCGGTGATCAACCTGTTCGTGGTCCCGGCCTTCTCCGAGGTCTTCGCCACCCTCGGCGCCGACCTGCCGCTGCCCACGCGGATCCTGATCGCGACCTCCGACTTCTTCGTGAACCGCTGGCCGTTCCTCCTGGTCGGGGGCGCCGCCGGCGTCCTGGGCGCGCGTCGCTGGCTCGCGACCCGGCGGGGCCGCTTCCTCTGGGACCGACAGCGGCTGCGCCTGCCGATCGTGGGGCCGGTGCTGGAGCGCGCGACGCTGGCTCGCTTCGCGCGCGGCTTCTCCCTGGCCCTGCGCTCCGGCCTGCCCGTGATCCAGAGCCTGCGCCTGGTCGGCGAGTCCACCGACAACGCCTGGGTCTGCGAGCGCATCCAGAGCGTCAGCGATCGCGTCTCGGCCGGCGAGGCGCTGGCCTCGGCCGCCCGGGCCAGTGGGCTGTTCACGCCGCTGGTCCTGCAGATGGTCGCCGTGGGCGAGGAGTCGGGCTCTCTCGAGGAGCTGCTCCAGGAGGTCGCCGAGTACTACGAGCGCGAGGTCGACCACGACCTCAAACGCCTGTCCGACGCCATCGAGCCGGTGCTGATCGTGGTCATGGGCGCGATCGTGCTGGTGCTGGCGCTGGCGGTGTACCTGCCGCTCTGGGACATGGCCGGCGCGATGCGCTCCTAGGTCATGACCCCGTTCGGGCGCCAGCCCGGGGGCCCGGGCACGCGCCGGCTCCGACGGCGGATCGCGGCGCTCGTCTCGCTGGCGATCCCGGCGCTGCGTGGCGCCGCCGCGCCCGAGCGACCGGGGGTCGCCCCGGTGCCCGGGCGGGGGCGAGCTCCACCACGACGCCCGCACCGGTTCTGTGCGCCGGCCCGGCACCCGCCCCTAAAGAGCCGCGTCCGCGCGGACGATGCGGCTTCCAGGAAAGCATTTCGGACCGGAGGCGAAGATGCACGATTCACGGCGCGAGGCGGGCTTCACGCTCATCGAGCTGGTCGTGGTGATCTCGATCCTGGCGATCCTGGCGGCCGTCGCGCTGCCGCGCTTCGTCGACATCACGTCGGACGCCCGGACGGCATCGGTCGCGGGCGTGCGCGGCGGGTTCGGCTCGGCCGTCTCGCTGGTGCACGGCAAGTGGCTCGCCGGTGGCACCGGCGTGGCGGGCACCGTGCAGCTCGAGGGCGACACCGTCGAGGTCAACGCCGCGGGCTGGCCGACGCTCGACAGCGCCAACGCCGACCAGGACACCATGGCCGAGCTCTACGGGATCCTGATGAGCGGCGCCATTCCCGGCGGCTGGACCTCGGCCGAGACGCCCGCCGCCGGCGCGGGCACCGGCTCGCTCACGCTCGCCGGCACGGGCGGCGGCACCATCAACTACGATGGGGCCACGGGCGTGGTCAACTAGCGACCTGGCCCCGCGCGGGGCCGGGGACGCACAGGCGGGCTTCACGGTCACCGAGCTGGTGGTGGTGATCAGTCTGCTCGCGATCCTGGGCGCGGTCGCCGCGCCTCGCTTCTTCGACACCACCGCGGCCGAGGAGCGCTTTTTCGCCGACGAGGTCCGCGCGGCCCTGTCGCACGCGCAGAAGCGAGCCGTGGCCACGGGCTGCGAGGTGCGGATCACCCTGGCCGGCAGTGGCTACGAGCTGCTGCAGCGCGTGTCGTGCACCAGCGGCGCGTTCACGCGGCCCGTGCCCCACCCTGCCGGCACGGCACCGGGGTACAGCGGGGCGCCGCCTTCCGGCGTGACCCTGACCAGCAGCGCGAGCCCGGTCTTCTTCGACGCCCTCGGCCGCGCCCTCGACGGCGGGGGCGGCGTGCTCGACGTGACCGTCACCATCGGCTCGTTCACGATCAACGCCGTCGGCGAGACGGGCCTGGTCCATGGCCCCCCCGCCTGAGCCCGGCGCGGAGCTCGATCGAGGACCGCGCGACGAGTGCGGGGCCACGCTCGTCGAGCTGGTGATCTCGATCGTCGTGATCTCGGTGGCGATCACCGGCACGCTGATCGCCGTGGACCGCGCGGTGCTGCACAGCGCCGATCCCATGATCGAGTACCAGTCGCACGGCGTGGCGCAGATGTACCTGGAGGAGGCGCTGCTCAAGCCGTACTACGACCCCGATCTCGGTGCAGGAGGCGGCGCCTGCCCCGCCGCGGAGGCGAGCCGCGACCTGTACGACAACGTCTGCGACTACGCCGGTATCGACGACGCGGGCGCCCGTGACCAGGACGGAAACGCGATCGCCGGCCTGGCCGCGTACCGCGTGCGCGTGGCGGTGGACACGACCGCGACGCTGAACGACCTGTCCGGCTCGGCCGACGTCCTGCGCGTGGACGTGCGCGTCACCCACCCCCCGCTGGTGGACCTGAACCTCAGCGGCTACCGGACGCGCTTCTAGTGTCGCGCTCCGAGGGCTTCACGCTGGTCGAGCTGGTGGTCGTGATCGCGCTCACCGGGATCGTGGCGGGGCTGCTCGCCGGGATCACGTCCCGGCCGATCCTGGGCTACGTGCACGTGGCGCGCCGGGCCCAGATCGTGGACGGCGGCGACCACGCGCTGCGCCGACTCGGACGCGACCTGCGCCGCGCACTGCCCAACTCCGTGCGCGTGAGCGGCGGCTCGCAGGCCCTGGAGTTCCTGAACGTGGCCGAGGGTGCGCGCTACCGCGCGGGCCCCGGGGTGAACGCCGGCAGCGGCGAGGACCACACCGCGGCCACGGACGTCCTCGACTTCACGGGCGACGCGAGCTTCAACCTGCTCGGGCGTCTGACCGAGCTCCCGATCAGCTACGGCAGCGCCCTGCCGGCGGGCCACCGCCTGGTCATCTACTCGACCGGGAGCACCGTCTGGTCCGACGCGGCGACCGACGCCAGCCCCGGTGCGGTCACGCCCTCGGCGGTCACCATCACGCCCCAGGACGACGTGGACGAGGACCAGCTCGTGCTCTCGGCGCCCTTCGACTTCGGCCTCGAGTCGCCGCGCAAGCGCCTGTACGTGATCGACGGGCCCGTGACCTACCTCTGCGACACGGGCGCCGGCACGCTGACGCGCTACTGGAGCTACGCGATCCAGTCGGCGCAGCCCACCGACCCGACACTCGCGCCGCTCTCGGGCAGCAGCAGCGCGCTGCTGGTCGACGGCATCACGGGCTGCAGCTTCGACTACACGCCGGGCACCGGCCAGCGCGCGGGCCTGGTGACGATCGACCTCACGCTGGCGCGTGCCGACGAGAGCGCGCGCCTGGTGGACCAGGTCCACGTGATGAACGTGCCATGAGGCGCGCCGGAGCCGAGCACGGCTTCTCGCTGATCAGCGCCATCTTCGTGCTGGTCTTCGTCTCGCTGACCGCTGCGGCCATGCTCAACCTGGTCGCGACCGAGCGCCGCAGTGCCAGCATGGCGATCCTGGGAACGCGGGCCCTGCATGCGGCGAGCGCGGGCGTGGACTGGGCCGTGGCGAAGATCGCCGCCACGCCGACCGCCTGCCCCGCGGCGAGCTTCACGCTCTCCGAGGGGGCGCTGAGCGGCTTCGACGTCTCCGTGACCTGCAGCTTCACCGAGCACGTGGAGGACACGCGGACCGTGAACACGTTCCGCATCACCTCCAGCGCCGAGCTGGGCAGCCACGGGGACGCCGACCACGTCTCGCGCAGCGTGCAGGCGACGATCGTCGGCGAGCCCTGAGCCGGTCCGGCCCCCGCGGCTCAGGACGCCAGCTGCCGCAGGCGCTGCTCCAGGTAGGCCCGCTCGGCGCGGACCCGGGTCAGCTCGAGCGCGCGGGCATAGGCCCGGGCCGCCTCGCTGCCGCGGTCGGCGCGCCGCAGCAGATCGGCCCGCGCGGCGTGGAACGGCTGGTACGCCTCGAGCTCGGCGGCGAGCACGTCGTCCTCGAGCAGCTCGAGGCCGGCCGCCGGCCCCTCGGCCTGCGCCAGCGCCACGGCCTGGTTCAGCCGCACCACGGGCGACGGCTGCACGCGCCACAGGGCGTCGTAGAGGGCGACGATCTGCACCCAGTCGGTGGCCGCGAAGTCGGGGCTGCGTGCGTGTACCGCCGAGATCGCCGCCTGGATCTGGTACGGGCCCGGGCGGCCGCGGCGCAGTGCGCCGTCGAGCAGCTCCAGACCCTCGTCGATCAGCGCGCGGTCCCACAGACCGCGGTCCTGCTCCTCGAGCGTGACCAGCCCTCCGGGCGACGCGCCGCGCGCCCCGCGACGCGAGTCGTGCAGCAGCATCAGCGCGAGCAATCCCTGCACCTCGGGCTCGCCGGGCAGCAGGGCCACCAGCACCCGCCCCAGGCGCAGCGCCTCGCCACAGAGATCGTGGCGGATCTGGGCGTCACCCGAGGTGGCCGCGTAGCCCTCGTTGAACACCAGGTAGACCACCGCGAGCACCGCCGGCAGGCGCGCCGGCAGCTGCTCCGCCGGCGGCACGCGGTACGGGATCCCGGCGTCGCGGATCTTGCGACGCGCGCGCACCAGGCGCCGCGCGAGGGCCGGCTCGCCGATCATGAACGCGCGCGCGACCTCGTGCGTGTCGAGGCCGCAGAGCGTGCGCAGCGTGAGCGCCACGCGGGCCTCCGGCGCGAGCGCCGGATGGCAGCACGTGAAGATCAGCCGCAGGCGCTCGTCGGGGATCTCCTCGGGCACCTCGTCCCCCTGCATCTGCCGCTCGATCTGGCCCAGGGCCCGCAGGTCCGCGCCCTTCCGGCGGCGGGTCCCGGCGCGGC
>JAJDAJ010000102.1 GCA_029261925.1 Deltaproteobacteria bacterium
CTGTGGCTGCCAGGTAGGTTGTTCATCCGGGTCCCTCTGAGATGATGGGTTTGCCTGAACTCAAAAGCTCAGAGGGGGTGCCCGGATGAAGATCCACGCGAACGCGAGGACCACGTACAAGACTAGAGCAGAGCTGGTGGATTGTGTGCGGCTGCGGGGGTGGTCCAAGGCCCGGACCGCTCGCGCTTTCGGGATCAGCTCGCCCACGGTGGCCAAGTGGGTGCGCCGCTACGAGGGGGAGGGGCGAGCCGGGCTCGAGGACCGCTCCTCGGCTCCCCACCGGATCCCGCACCGGACGCCGGAGGGCGTTGCACGACGGATTGCCGGCTATCGGCGCAAGGGCCTGCGGAGCTGGCAGATCGCCGAGCGCCTGCGGATGGCGGTCTCCACGGTCTCGGCCGTCCTGCGGCGGCTGGGCCTGGGCCGCGGCTGGGATCGCCGTCGAGAGCCCGTGGTGCGCTACGAGTGGGAGCGACCCGGGGACCTGATCCACATCGACGTCAAGAAACTCGGCCGGTTCCGCGAGGCAGGTCACCGCGTGGGCCCGCGTCACTATCGCAACGCGGGCATCGGCTGGGAGTTCGTTTACGTCTGCGTCGATGACGCCACCCGGCTGGCCTACGTCGAGATCCTGGCCGACGAGCGCAAGGAGACGGCCGTCGGCTTCCTCCGGTGCGCCTGGCGCTGGCTGCGGCGACGCCGGATCCAGGTCTGCCGGGTCATGACTGACAACGGCTCGCCCTTCGTCTCCAAGCTCTTCGCTCGCTGCTGCGACCAGCTCGGCATCCGCCATCTGCGCACCCGACCCTACCGGCCCCGCACCAACGGCAAAGCCGAGCGCTTCATCCAAAGCCTGCAACGCGAGTGGGCCTACGGGAAGCTCTACCGCTCCTCCGCCGGACGACGCCGCGCCCTGCCAGCCTGGCTGCGCTACTACAATCACCAGCGGCCCCATCGTGCGCTCGGAGGACAGCCCCCGATCGCAAAGCTCAGGGCGATCTAAACAACCTGCCTGGCGCCAACAGCTAGCCCGCGAGCTGGTCGAGGCGCTCGAAGAAGTCCGGAAAGGTCTTCGCGACGCACTCGGGATCCTCGATCGAGATCCCGCTGGTCGCGAGCCCCGCGACCGCGAAGCTCATGGCCATCCGGTGGTCGTCGTACGTCGCGATCCGCGCGGGCTCGAGGCGTTCGGGCGGCTCCACGATCAGATCGCCGCCGCTGATCTCGACGTGGGCGCCGAGCTTGGTCAGCTCGACCCGCAGGGCCTCCATGCGGTCGGTCTCCTTGAGCCGCAGGTTGGCCACGTTGCGGATGGCCGTGGCGCCGCGCGCGAAGAGCGCCACCACGGCCAGGGTCAGCGCGCTGTCCGGGAAGGCATTGAGGTCGATGTCGATCCCGTGCAGGTAGGGCGCGCCGCGCACCGTGATGTGCCCGGTCCCGTGCTCCACGGTGCAGCCCATCCGCTGTAGCACCTCGGCGAAGCGCACGTCGGACTGGTACGACGCCGAGGACAGGCCCTCGATCCGCACCCGGCCGCCGGTGATCGCGGCCGCGGCCATGAAGTACGTGGCGGCGGTGGCGTCGGGCTCGATCGCGTAGCTGCGCGGCCGGTAGGCCTGGCCCTGCTCGATGCGGAAGCGATCGCCCGCGGACGCGTCGACGGAGATCCCGAACGCGCTCATGGTGTCGATGGTCATGTCGACGTACGGGCGCGAGGTGATGGTCGGCGCGCTGATCTCGATCGCCCCTGCCGCGAGTGGCGCGACCATGAGCAGCGCGGAGAGGAACTGGCTCGAGCGGCTCGCGTCCAGGGTGATCCGGCCTCCCTGGAGTCCGCCGCCGTGGACGGTCAGCGGCGGGCAGCCGGCCGACGTGCGCACCGAGATGCCCAGCGCGGCCAGGGCGTCGGCCAGGTCCTGCACGGGCCGCTCGCGCATGCGGGCGGTTCCGTCGAGCACCACGCGCCCCGGGACCAGTGCCGCGACCGCGCTCAGGAAGCGCAGCGTGGTTCCCGACGCGCGGCAGTCGATCGGGTGCAGGGGGATCGCGAAGTGCGTGCCGACCCCGTGCACCCGCAGTGCCCCGTCGTCCCCGGAGCTGTCGACCTCGACCCCGAGGCGTCCGAGCCCGTCGATCATCGCGCGCGTGTCGTCGCTGTCGAGCCAGCCGCTCAGGCGGCTCGGGCCCTCGGCCAGCGCGGCGCAGATCAGCGCGCGATTGGTGTAGCTCTTGGAGCCGGGCAGCTGCACGCTCGCATCGAGCCCGGAGATCGGCGACACGGGCCTGACCTTCATGACGCGGGAAGGTAGCAGACCGCGATCCGTACGGAAGCGGCAAGTGCGCGGATGAAAAAGGGATTCCTGGCGGTTCTGGGCACTGGCGTGCGTTGACCGCCCCGGGTGCTCGCGATATTCTCCGGCGCGTTCCGCCGCCGGCGCCCCGATAGCCCCCGTGTGCTGGAGCCCCCGGAGGGCCCGCCATGCCCAAGTATCGCCTGCTGACTCCCGGCCCCGTCGCCGTACCCGAGCGCGTGCTGCTCGCCATGGCGCAGACGGTGCTGAACCACCGTGCTCCGGCCTTCCTGCCGCTGCTCGAGGAGGTCCGGGCGGGCCTGCGGCAGGTCTTCCAGACCGGGCGCGAGGTGCTGCTGCTGGCCAGCTCCGGCACGGGTGCGATGGAGGCCGCGGTCGTCAACGTGCTCGAGCCCGGCAGCCGTGCCGTGGTGGTCCGCGGCGGCAAGTTCGGCGAGCGCTGGGGCGAGCTCTGCGAGACCTACGGCGTGCTCCCGGAGTACGTCGACGTGGAGTGGGGCCGGGCGGTCGAGCCCGCCGCCGTGCGTGCGGCCTTCGAGCGAGCGCCCGACGCCCGGGCGCTGCTGGTCCAGGCCTCGGAGACCTCCACCGGCACGTACCACCCCGTCCGCGAGCTCTGCGAGCTGACCCACGAGCAGCCCGGCCGGCTGATCCTGGTCGACGGCATCAGCGGCGTGGGCGTACACGACCTGCCGATGGACGCCTGGGGCATCGACGTGCTGGTCTCCGGCAGCCAGAAGAGCTGGCTGCTGCCGCCGGGTCTGGCGTTCGTGGCGCTCTCGGAGGCCGCCGAGGCGGCCATGCGCGCCTGCGAGCGGCCGCGCTACTACCTCGACCTGCGCCGCGAGCTCGACAGCCAGGTGGGCAACCAGACCGCCTGGACGCCCGCGGTCTCGCTGATCGTGGGCCTGCGCGAGGCGCTGCGCATCATCCTCGACGACGGCCTCGAGAAGGTGCTGGCGCGCCACCGGGCGCTGGCCGAGGCCACGCGCGCGGCCATGCGCGCACTGGGCCTGGAGCTGCTCGCCCCCGACTCCCCGTCGTTCGCCTGCACGGCCGTCCGCGTCCCCGCCGGGGTCGATGGCAAGGCGCTGCTGCAGCACCTGCGCGACCGCTACGACGTGACCCTGGCCGGCGGCCAGGGCCACCTGGCGGGCAAGATCTTCCGCGTGGGCCACATGGGCGACGTGGACGCGTTCGACATGGTGACCGCCGTCAGCGCGATCGAGATGGGGCTGGCCGATCTCGGCTGGCCGGTGAAGGCGGGGGAGGGCGTGCGCGCGGCGCAGGAGTCCCTGCGCGGCTGGCTGGCCGGAGGAGCGTGAGGTGGCGCGGGTCCTGGTCAGCGACCGGCTCTCCGACGAGGGCCTCGAGATCCTCGAGCGCGCCGACGGGATCGAGCTCGACTACCGCCCGGGGCTCGACCCGGGCGAGCTGATCGAGGCCATCGCGGGCTGCGAGGGCCTGATCATCCGCAGCGGCACCAAGGTCACCGCCGAGGTGCTGGCCGCTGCCGACGAGCTGCGCGTGATCGGGCGTGCGGGCATCGGGGTCGACAACATCGACCTGCCCGTCGCGACCGAGCGCGGCGTCATCGTGATGAACACGCCCGAGGGCAACGCCATCACCACCGCCGAGCACGCGATCGCCCTGATGACGTCGCTGGCGCGCCGCATTCCCCAGGCCACCGCGAGCATGCGGGCGGGCAGCTGGGACAAGTCGAAGCTGCCGGGGATGGAGCTCTTCGAGCGCACGCTGGGCGTGATCGGGCTCGGGAACATCGGCAGCATCGTGGCCGACCGCGCGCGCGGGCTGCGCATGCGCGTGGTCGCCTTCGATCCCGTGGTCAGCGAGGAGCGCGCGCAGCGCCTGGGCGTGGACCTGGTCGGGCTCGACGAGCTCTTCGCCCGCGCCGACGTGATCACCTGTCACGTGCCGCTGACCGAGAGCACGCGCGGCCTGGTGGGGCGCACGGCCTTCGAGAAGATGCGTGAAGGCGTCCTGGTGATCAACGCCGCGCGCGGCGGGATCGTCGACGAGGCGGCCCTGCTCGAGGCGCTCGAGAGCGGGCGCTGCGGCGGTGCGGCCCTCGACGTCTTCGAGGTGGAGCCCCCGCCACTGGACCACCCGTTGCTGCAGCGCGACGACGTCGTGCTGACGCCGCACCTGGGTGCCGCGACCCAGCAGGCACAGCTCAACGTGGCGATCGCGATCGCGCAGCAGGTCGTCTCCTACCTCTGCGACGGCGTGGTGCACAACGCCGTGAACATGCCCTCGCTCTCGGCCGACGATCTCGACGAGCTGAGGCCGTTCATCACGCTCGGCGAGAAGCTCGGCATCTTCCAGGGCCAGGTGGCCGACGACATCGCCGAGATCGACGTCGAGTACGCGGGGGCGGTGGCCGAGCTGAACGTGCAGCCCATCACGATCGCGGTGGTCCGCGGCCTCCTGCTGCCCTGGTGCGGTGCGACCGTGAACTACGTGAACGCGCCGGTGCTGGCGCAGCAGCGCGGGATCCGCGTGATCGAGTCCAAGGCCGCCGAGCCCGAGGACTTCGTGAGCCTGATCAGCGTGCGCGTGCGGACCAAGGGCGATCGCGAGCACCTCGCGTGCGGGGCGATCTTCGGGCGCACGCAGCCGCGCATCGTGCGCGTGGACAACTTCCGCTTCGACGCGATTCCCGAGGGCATGACCCTGCTGGTGCGCAACGTGGATCAGCCCGGAGTGGTCGGCCAGCTGGGCACGCTGCTGGGCCAGGCCGGCGTGAACATCTCGCGGATGCAGCTGGGCCTCGATCCGCACACGGGAGAGGCGCTGCAGCTGCTCAGCGTGATGGGCGAGCTCGGCGAGCCGCTGCTCGCGCAGATCCGCGCCCTGGGAGGAATCCAGAGCGTGAGGCTTCTGGACCTGGGAGCGAAGGTGGGCTGATGTCGAACGTGGTGTGCGTGGGCGCCCAGTGGGGCGACGAGGGCAAGGGCAAGGTCGTGGACCGCCTGGCGCCGCATGCCGACCTGGTGGTGCGCTTCCAGGGTGGGCCGAACGCGGGGCACACGCTGGTCGTGGACGGACGCACGACCATCCTGCACCTGATCCCCTCCGGGATCCTCTCGCCGGGCACGCTCAACGTGATCGGTCCGGGGGTCGTGGTCGACCCCGGCGTGCTGCTCGAGGAGCTCGCCGGTCTGCGCGAGTCGGGTGTCGCGGTCGCGCGCGAGCGCCTGCGCATCTCGGACCGCGCGCACGTCATCCTCCCGATGCATCGCGCGCTCGATCTCGCACGCGAACGCGCCAGCGGGCGACGGATCGGCACGACCGGGCGCGGCATCGGTCCGGTGTACGAGAGCCGCGTGAGCCGGACCGGCGTGCGCATCTGCGATCTGCTGGAGCCCGATCACCTGCGAGATCGCCTCGGCGCGGCGCTGTACGAGCGCAGCTTCCTGCTCGAGAAGCTGTACGGCGAGCCGGCACCCGACGTGGACGCACTGCTTGCACAGTGCGTGGAGTGGGGCGAGAAGCTGGCTCCGTACGTCGACGACGTCGGCGTGCTGATCGACCGCGCCCTGCGCGACGATCGCTCCGTGCTCTTCGAGGGTGCGCAGGGCACCCTGCTCGATCTCGACCACGGGACCTACCCGTTCGTCACCTCGTCGACCACCCTGGCGGGCGGCGCCTGCGCAGGCGCGGGGATCGGTCCGACACGCATCGACCACGTGCTGGGCATCACCAAGGCCTACACCACGCGCGTCGGCAGCGGACCCTTCCCGACCGAGGACGACGGTCCCGGGGGGCGGCACCTGGGCACGGTGGGCGCGGAGTTCGGTGCGACGACCGGACGCAAGCGCCGCTGCGGCTGGCTCGACCTGGTCGTGCTGCGTCACGCCGTGCGCGTGAACGGGATCACGGGCCTGGCGCTGCTCAAGCTCGACGTGCTCACCGGGCTCGACGAGGTCCGGGTCTGCGTGGGCTATCGCGTGGCGGGCAAGGAGATCCACGAGTTCCCGGCCAGCGCGCACGTCCTCGAGGCATGCGAGCCGATCTACGAGAGCCACCCCGGCTGGAGCGAGGCGATCGACGGGGTTCGGCGCGTCGAGGACCTGCCGGTGGCGGCCCGCGCCTACGTCGAGATGATCGAGCAGGCGCTCGAGGTGCCCGCGCACGTGATCGGCGTGGGTCCGGAGCGCGACGCGACCATCGAGAGGGCGCACCCGTTCGGACGCTGAACGGCGCGGTGGCTCGACGCACCCCGGAGCTCGCGGACCTGATCGATCTCGAGCACGTGCTGCGCGCGGATCGCGAGCGGCCGCTGGAGGTGCTGCGCGCGCGCGAGGCGCGGATCGCCGCCGAGCTGGGCGTCGACGCCGCATCCCCGGGGGCAGGTGGGCGTGAGCTGGTGCTCGCGTGGCTCGACCGCGTGCGGGCCTCGGGCGAGCCCGCGCCGGGGCGGGCCGCCTCCCGCGCGCTCTCGGCGGTCGCGGCCGCGCTCACGCTCATCGGCCTGGCGCTCGGCGCCGGCGGCGTGGCGAGCTGGCTGGCGGCGGTCGACGCACGCCCCGTCAACACGATTCACCTGTGGACGGCGCTGGTCGGGGTGCAGCTCGGGCTGCTCGCGCTCTGGCTGCCGAGCCTGCTGCCCGAGTCGTGGATCGCGCGCGTGGCGCCGCTGCGCGCGGCGCGCGCGCTGCTGTCCGCTCTCGCTTCCGCCGGGCCCGCGCTGGTCGGGGGTCTGCTCGCGCGCGTGACCGACCGGCGCATCGACACCGCGCCGCTGCGCCGGCTCGAGGCGCTGTACGGACCGCTGCGCTTCTGGACGCTGGCCCGGCTCACCCAGGGCTTCGCGCTGGCGTTCAACCTGGGCGCCGCCGTGGCGCTCGCGGGCCTGCCCTACGTGGACGATCCCGCGTTCGGCTGGCGCAGCCGGCTGCTCTCACCTGCCCAGCTCGAGCTGGCGCAGCGCGTCGTGGCCGCGCCCTGGCGCGCCGCCTGGCCGGCCGCGGTGCTCGACCGCGAGCAGATCGTTGCCACGCGCTACTCGCGCATGGAGCCCCGCTTCGGCGACACGCTCAGCCCGGCCGCGCGGCGCGTCTGGGGCGCCTGGTGGCCGTTCCTGCTCGCGTCGCTGCTCTTCTACGGCGTGTTGCCGCGCCTGGGTCTGTGGCTGCTGGCACGCTTCCGCTTCGCGCGCGAGCTGCGCTCGGTACCGCTGGACCACGCCGACGTGGAGCGCCTGCGCGCGCGTCTGCTGCGGCCAAGCGTGGACGCGCGCGCCGACGCTCCGGATCCCGACGTCGGGCCGGGGTCGGCAGCGCGTGGCTCGGGGCCCGCCCTGCCGCACGGCCCGGCGCGGGTCCTGGTCTGGTCCGGCGTCGACCTCGATGCCGACGCCCTGCGCCGCCGGCTCGCGGTGGAGGGCATCGAGGCGCGCGACATCCGCCAGGTCGGCGGCCCCGACCCGGCGCAGGATCGCGCCGCGCTCGACGCGCTGCGCGCCGTGCCCGACGACACGCCGGTGCTGCTGGTCGTCGAGGGCTGGGAGCCGCCGTCGGCCGACTACGCCGACCTGGTCGGCGCCCTGCGCGACGCGCTCGGCCCCGCCCACGCGCTGGTGGTCGCGCTGGTACATCCTCGCGGCTGGGTCGAGCCGCGGCTGCTTGCGCAGTGGCGCGAGCGGCTGGGCCAGCTGGCGGATCCGCGCCTGCGCGTCGAGGCGCTCGGCGGTGAGGAGCGAGCTTGAGCGCGCCGCGCTTCGTCGTGGTCGGACACGTCAACCGGGGCAAGTCCAGCGTCGTGTCAACGCTCGCGGCCGACGAGAGCGTGCGTATCGGCGACGCTCCGGGCACCACGCGGAGCTGTCGCGAGTACCCGATGCGCGTCGCCGGCGAGGTCCTGTACGTGCTGATCGACACTCCGGGCTTCGAGCGCGCGCGCCACGTGCTCGCCTGGCTGCGCGAGCGCGAGACCTCGACGGCGGACCGACGCGCGCTGGTCGAGCGCTTCGTCGCGGAGCACGCCGGCAGCGAGGCCTTCCCGCAGGAGGTCGCGCTGCTGCGCCCGATCCTGGACGGGGGATTGATCCTGTACGTGGTCGACGGCTCGGTCCCGTTCAGCCCCGCCTACGAGGCCGAGACCGAGATCCTGCGCTGGACGGGCCAGCCGCGCATGGCGCTGATCAATCCGATCGGCGGCGACGACTACCAGGCAGACTGGCGCCGCGTGCTCGATCAGTACTTCGGGCTGGTGCGCGTCTTCGATCCGCACCTGGCCGGCTTCGAGCAGCGCATCGAGCTGCTCCGCGCGCTGCGCGAGCTCGAGGGCGGCGGAGCGCTGGACCGCGCGATCGAGGCGCTGCGCGAGGACCGCCGCCACGGGTCGCGCGAGAGCGCGGCCCTGATCGCCGACGCGCTCGTCGACGTGCTCACGCGCGTCGAGCGCGAGCGGCTTCCCGCCGGCGTCGATCCGGAGCCCGCGAAGCCCGCCCTGCGCGAGCGGCTCTTCGCCTCGCTGCGTCGCCGCGAGCTGCGCTTGCGGGCGGACCTGCGCGAGCTGTACCTGCACGCGGGTCTCGAGGTCGCGCAGACCAGCGTGGAGCCGGCGCCCGAGATCGAGGCGGATCTCTTCGATCGGGGCACCTGGAGCCGGCTCGGTCTGAGCCGGCGACAGCTCCTGGGGGCCGGTGCGGCCTCGGGCGCCGCCGCGGGTGCCGTGGTCGATGCGGCGCTGGGCGGGGTGTCGCTGCTCGCCGGCACGGCGATCGGCAGCCTCGCGGGCCTGGCGTCGAGCTGGCTCGCCTGGGAGCGGCTGGCGCGCGTCGCGGTGCTCGGCTCGCCCGTGGCCGGGATCGAGCTGCGCTGCGGGCCGGTGTCGGCACCGGGCTTCGCCTGGGTGGTGCTCGACCGCGCGCTGATCTTCTGGCGCACGGTGTCCGCCCGCGCCCACGCACGGCGCGGCACCGTGGAGCTCTCCGGCGAGCCCGGAGTGGTGCGCGAGCTGGAGCCCGGGCTGCGTGCCCCGATCGAGGCGGTGTTCCGCGAGCTGCGCGCCGGGCCGGGCGAGGCGGCCCTGCAGGAGCTGCGGGAGCGGCTGGCTCGCGCGCTCGAGCCGCTGCTCGAGGACTGATCGCCGCGTTACCGCGGCTTCGCCCGATCTTCTCCGCGCACTTCGCGCGCAACCCCGACGCTGGTAGTCTGTTTCTCGGTGCAGGTCTCAGCAGGAGGGAATGGAATGGAGTTGCTCCCGGGACGGATGGCTCCGTGGCTCGCCGCACTCGCGGCACCCCTGATGGTGCTCGCGCTGGCCGCCACGGCCGGCGCCCAGCTCCAGGTCTGTGACGATGCGACGCAGTGCGCCACGGGCGAGTACTGCGCGGCGCTCCCCGGGCAGTGCGGCCCGGGCGCCTGCGTCGTGCGCCCGGAGATCTGCACCGAGGAGTACGAGCCGGTCTGTGGCTGCGACGGTGAGACCTACTCGAACGCCTGCCACGCGGCCGCGGCGGGCGTGAGCGTGGACCATGCCGGCGTGTGCGGACTGCGCTGCGACGACTCGCTCGACTGCGCCGACGACCAGGTCTGCGTCAAGCCCGAGGGCGCCTGCGCGGTGCAGGGCGTCTGCGCGCAGCGGCCGGACCTCTGCCCGCTGTTCATCGCGCCGGCCTGTGGCTGCGACGGGCGTACCTACGAGAACGGCTGCCTGGCGCTGCTCTCCGGCACCTCCGTGGACCATCCCGGGGCGTGCGCGGGGACGAGCTGCGTGAGCGACTTCCAGTGCGGGGAGGGCAGCTACTGCGCGTTCGAGCCCGGCACCTGTCAGGGCGAGGGCGAGTGTCGCATGCGTCCGCAGGCCTGCCCCGACGTCTGGGATCCGGTCTGTGGCTGCGACGGTCAGACACACGGCAATGTCTGCGAGGCGGCGGCTGCTGGCACGAGCGTGGTCCACGACGGACCCTGCGAGACGAGCTGCAGCGAGAACGTGCAGTGCCCGCCCGACGAGTACTGCGCGCGCGCGCCGGGCGAGTGCGCGGCCGACGGCGTCTGCGTCTGGCGCCCCGAGGCCTGCATCCTCGTGTACGACCCGGTCTGCGGCTGTGACGGGCAGACGTACGGCAACGCCTGCGAGGCGGCGTCGGCCGGTGTGAGCGTGGCGGGAGAGGGGCCGTGCGAGGTGGAGTGCCTGGGCAACGAGGACTGTGGCGCCGACGCGTTCTGCAGCACGGCCCCGGGACGCTGCGATGCGGGTGGCCTGTGCCGGCCGCGTCCGCAGGTCTGCCCGCTGTTCTTCGACCCGGTCTGCGGATGCGACGGCCGTACCCACAGCAACGTCTGCGACGCGGCGTTCAACGGCACGGGCGTGGACCACGAGGGGGCCTGTGACGACAGCGACGGGGACCTGATCCCCGACGCGCAGGACAACTGCCCGTACTGGCCGAATCCGACGCAGCAGGACGCGGACGGCAACGGCATCGGCGACGCCTGCGAGTGCGGCGACGCGAACCTCGACCACACGGTCAACGTTGCCGACATCCTGTTCATCGCACAGACGATCGTGAGCCCTGATCCGTACTACCCGCCGCTCTGCGACGCGACCGCTGACGGCCTGTGCAACGTGCGCGACATCCTCGCGGTCAACGGCAAGATCTTCGGCTGGCCGGCGTGGTGCCGGCAGTGGCCGCCGCCGCCCTTCCAGCCCTGACGCGCCGCGGCGACTGCATCGCCGACCGGCGGCCCGGATAGCGGGCCGCCGGTCGGGCCGTGCCTTGCGGCGCGGGGCCGCGCGGCCCATGATCGCGCGATGCATGGCCGGGGGGAACCTGCACCGCGCGGCGCCGTCTGGCTGCTGATCGCGCTCATGGCGCTGCTCCCCGGAGCGCGGCGCGTGCCGGCGGCCGACGCGCGCGAGCTCTTCCAGCGCTTCTCCGACGGGGTCGTCCAGATCCGGATCGTCGAGGAGGGCAGCGGCGGCAAGGCCTCGATCGGCTCGGGCTTCGCGGTGGCCGACGGGCGGCGCCTGGTCACCAACTTCCACGTGGTCTCCGAGGCGGTGCACCACCCCGATCGCTACCGGGCGGAGCTGCTCGACGAGCAGGAGCGCAGCCAGCCGTTGCGGCTGCTCGCCTTCGACGTGGTCCACGACCTGGCCGTCCTGGAGCCCGTCGAGGCCATGGAACGTCCCTTCGCGCTGGGCCGCGCCCGGCTCGACAAGGGCACCCGCATCTGGTCGCTGGGCAATCCCCTCGATCTGGGCCTGAGCATCGTCGAGGGCACCTACAACGGGCTGCTCGAGCACTCGCGCTACCGGCGCATCCACTTCACCGGCTCGCTCAACCCCGGCATGAGCGGGGGGCCGGCCATCCTGTCCGACGGTCGCGTCGTGGGCGTGAACGTCTCGACCGCGGGCGATCAGGTCAGCTTCCTGGTGCCGGTCTCGCGCGTCCGGGATCTGCTGGCCCCCACGCTGATCGCCGGCTTCGAGCCCCCGTCCGACCTGGCGGCGGAGCTCGGCCGGCAGCTCGAGGCGTACCAGGGGGAGTACCTCGACGATCTGCTCGGCCGGGCGCCCGAGAGCGTCGACATGGGCCCGTACAGCGCACCCACGCGTCCGGCCCCGTACTTCAACTGCTGGGGCGACTCGGCGCACGACGACGACGATCTGTACGAGGCCAGCGTGCACCAGTGCTCGACCAGCGATCAGGTCTACGTCTCGCGCGAGCAGATCTTCTCGATCGTGACCCTGCGCCACCGGCACCTGCGCGGGGCCGAGCTGACGCCCTCGCAGTTCCACGAGATGTACACGCAGTTCTTCGAGGGCAATCACAGCCAGATCTGGGGTCGCGACACCGAGACCACGCCGCTGCGCTGCCGCACGCGCTTCGTCGAGACGGCGGGCGGCCTGCGCTTCAAGGCCGCCTTCTGCGCGCGCCGCTACCGCGAGCTCGAGGGGCTGTACGACGTGGTCTTCAAGGCGGCAGCGCTCGGCCGCGCCCGCGAGGGCTTCGAGACCGCGCTGGTGCTTCGCGGCGTGGATTACGAGCGCGCCGAGCGTCTGGCGCGGCGCCACCTCGAGGCGATCCGCTGGACGCCGTGATCCACGTCGAGGTGCTCGGGCGCCGCGGGCAGATCCTGGAGCGGATCCGGGTCGACGGGCTGCCCCTGACGATCGGTCGCGCCTACGACTGCGACCTGATCCTCGACGATCCGACCGTCTCGCCGCACCACGCGCAGCTCCAGCGCGATCCCGACGGCGCGCTGGTGCTGGTGGATCTCGAGAGCCACAACGGCGTGTTCGCAGGCGGCGGCCACGCGCGCATGAGTCGCGTCGTGCTCGACGGCGGCGCGGAGGTCCGGCTCGGCCACGCTGCACTGCGCTTCCGCCGACCCGATCATCCGGTAGCAGAGACGCAGCCGCTCGAGTCGGGTCATCCGCTGCTGCGCTGGGCCACCGCCCACTGGAGCACCGTGCTGGTCGGCGGGGCGGCGGTCCTGCTCGTGAGCGTCTGGGAGCTCTGGCGCGCCGCGTTCGTCGAGATCGATCCGGCGCAGCTCGCGCAGGGGCGCCTGAACGCGCTGCTGCTCATGGCGCTCTGGGCGGGAGCCTGGGCGCTCTGCGGTCGCCTGCTCGTGCACGCGGCGCGCTTCGTCGGTCACTGGGTGGCCGTCTGCGGATATGTGGTCGGCCAGATCGCGGTCCGGCTCGTGCTCTCGTACGCGCGCTTCGTGCTGGCGCCCATCGCGGCCCTGCAGCGCGCCGAGGCCCTGCTCGAGGCGCTGCTGCTCGCCGCGCTGCTCTGGGTGCACCTGCGGCTGGCGACGGCGCTCCAGCTGCGTCGGCGCGTGCTGGTGGTCCTGGTGGCGGCGTCGCTCTGGCTCGCGTACCAGGAGCTCGAGCTGCGCCAGGACGACACCGACTGGGTCCAGACGCTCCCCTACTGGAGCCGACTGCACCCGATCCCGCCCCGCTGGCTACCCGCGGAGCCGGCCGACACCTTCTTCGAGCGCGCCCGCGCGATGCGCTCCGATCTCGACGAGCTCGCCCGGGAGCTCGAGGCCAGGGAGGCGCAGCGCTGAGTCAGCGCCGCGGGCTGCTGCGCCAGAGCAGCTCGGCGAGCTCGTTCTGGCCGGCGATGCTCGGGTGGAAGCAGTCGGCGCCGTTGATCTCCTCGCCGCTCCAGCGGAACGTGCCCAGCGACGGCGTCTGCTCGTCGACGTACTCCGCCACCACGCGCACGCCGCGCGGGTTCTGGCCGGCGTCGTTGGCGCCGTAGGCGGCCGCCTCCTCGACCAGGATCTCGTTGTAGCGCCGCTGCCGCTCCTCGATCGCCGCGAGGCGCGTCGCCAGGCTCTCGCCGCTCAGCGTGCCGTCGTCCGTGGCGATGCGGCAGATGTCGAACAGCTCCCAGGCCAGCTCGCAGTCCACGTCACCGTCCTGCTGCCGGGCCAGGCCGGCGGCCCGCAGGTCCTGCACCCGCGGCACGCTGCCCAGGTACACGGCGGCGTCGTCGGGCAGCACGGCCACCAGCGTGTCGAGACCGAGGCGAACGGCCTCGCGCCACTCCGCGTCGCTGAACAGCGGCTGCGAGCAGCCCGCCGCGCAGTCGCGGCTGCAGATGTCGTTGCCGCCGAGCAGCACGACCACCAGGTCGGCCGGGAGCTGGCCGATGATGCGGTCGGCCTGGAGGTCGAAGGAGTCCGAGCCGCCGCGCATTCGCGCGCCGGAGTCGGCCGCACCGCCGTCCGCACCGATCGCCGGATCGAAGTGCCGGTAGCGGTCGTGCAGGCTGAAGACGTCCCCGTCGTCCCCGTCGAACCAGGAGAACTCGGGCTGCTCCGTGCCCCCGGTGATGCAGTCGAGCAGGCAGCTGAAGCCCAGGTTGCACTCGCAGCTGGCGGCGAAGCCCCGCGTGATGCTGTCCCCCGCGACCGAGAGCTGCTGCGGCAGATCGGCCGCGCCGACGCGGGCCAGGCAGACCGGCTCGAGCCCCTGGGCGGGGTCGGCGAGCGCGCCCCGCAGCGCCATGACGTCGGCGGCGTCGCAGTCGCGCGAGCCCCCGGTCACGCTGCAGCGGGCGGGATCGACGACGCCCGGCCCGAGCGCCGCGAGGGCGCGGCGCAGCACCGCGGCGTCGCTCAGGCCCGCGCGACCGTCGCCGTCGATGTCGCCGCAGGTGCAGGCGTCGCCGACGCCGTCCGCGGGGATCGAGGCATCGGCCTGCCCGGGATCGAAGGCGTAGGGACACACGTCGGTGCCGTCGGGCACGCCGTCGCCGTCGAAGTCGCCGGCGCTCTGGGCGCCCGCCACGGCGGGCCCCAGCACCAGCACCGCCAGGACCCCGACGGTGCGCAGCCTCCGGGACACGCGGCCGGCCCCGGTGCTCAGGCCGCGTCCCAGGCGCGGGAGACCAGCGCGGCGAGCACGCGGCGGTCGCCCTCGAAGGTGTCCCGACCGTGGGCGGCCCGGAAGTTGTCGAGCAGGAGCACGTCGCCGGGCTCCCAGTCGAAGCGCGTGGTCTCGGCGCGCAGCGCGGCGCGCACCGCCTCGATGTCGGCCTCGGCGATCTCCCCGCCGTCGCCGTAGCGGCACTGGTACGGCTCGCGATCGGCGGCAGCGCGACCGCTGCGGAAGCGCTCCTGCTCCTCGCCGGCGCTGGTCACGCCCTGCTCCTGCTGGTACTGGAAGAGCCGCAGGCAGAACACGTGCGCCTGGTTGAACCACACCGGCTCCCCTGTATGCGGGTGCGGTCGCACGGCCGGGCAGTGGTTCTCGATGCGCAGCGCGCCGTCGTCCAGCCAGGTGCAGCGGACCCCCTGCTGCGCGGCCCGACGCTCGACCTGGTCCCGGTCGTCGCTGCCGAACATCGCCGGCCAGGTGCGCTCGAGCGTCGCCGTGGGCTCGAGCGGCACGATCTGCACGTAGGTCAGGCCGCGCTCGCGGAATCCCGCCAGGACCTCGCGGGGAATGCGGTCCCGCACGCGGCGCACGTCGGCGAGCGGGGTCGCACCTCCGCTGCGCGAGGGCGTCACGCAGCAGAACGCGACGGCCTCCGGGAAGTACGACGTGTACGACATCTCGGTGTGCATCGGGATCGCCACGTCGGGTCGGGTCTCGGTCGACGTGTACACCTGCGGGCCCACCTCGGTGCGGGGCGAGGTGCCGCGCGGGTAGTCCATGCGCGGAAGTCCCGCGGCGTCGAGAAACGCAGCGAAGCGTCCGGGCTCCGCGATGCCGAAGCCCCGGAAGAGCAGCGCACCGTGCTCCAGCAGCTGATCGCGGAGCCAGCGCCGCTGGCCACCGGCCCAGCGCTCGAGATCCACGTCACCGCGGGGCTCGATCCGCGCCGCCACGGACTGGCCCGCGACGGGCGGGGTGATGCGTACGTCCATGCCGTGATTCTACGGGCCCGCGCGCGCCCGCGAAACCACCGGGGCCCGGCCAGGCGCCGCGCGAGATCGGCGACCTGCTGCACGGCCAGGCCCGCCGGCTGCTCGCCCTGGGCCTCCAGAGGTCGCCTGGGCCTGACGGCCCCCGCCCGGCTCAGCCCTGCAGGCTGCGCAGGGCCGGCAGGACCTCGGCAGCGAACAGGCGCGCGGGCACCAGCGGGTCGCGGCCGAAGAACTCGATCATGAAGTGCGTGCAGCCGAGCGCCACCTTGTCGCGGATCTTCTTCTTGACGGTGTCGGGCGCACCCCAGAGGCCGTTCTCCTCGATCCCCTCGGCGAGCGGGCCGAAGATCCTGACGGCCTTGCCGAGCTGGTCGCGCGCGGCGGCGTCGTCGTCGGCCAGGATCACGATCCCCTGCTGCGAGATCTCGATGCTGTCGGGGGCGCGGCCTGCCTCGACGCAGCGCGCGCGCAGCGCGTCGATCTTCCGCGGCAGCAGCGCCATGGACGGGCCGTTGTTGTTCCAGATCTGCGCGTGTCGCGCGGCGATGCCCATCAGCACGCGCTCGCCCGCGCCGCCGATCAGCAGCGGCGGGCGGCGCGTCGGCTTCGGCTCGCAGATCGCGTCGTTGACGCGGTACACCTCGCCCTGGAAGTCGAAGCGTTCCTGTGTCCACAGCCCGTCGAGGATCTCGCAGGTCTCCTCGAGCGCCCGGTGGCGCCGCGCGAGCGGCGGGAACTCGCAGCCGTAGGCGTCGAACTCCGACTCCATCCAGCCGGCCCCGAGGCCGGCGATCACGCGGCCGCCGGCGATCTGGTCGATCGTGGCGATCTGCTTGGCCAGGATCGCGGGGTTGCGCAGGAACGGCGGCGTGACCAGCGTTCCCAGCTCCGCGCGCTCGGTGACCGCTGCCACCGCGGCCAGCTCGCTCCAGGCCTCGAGGATCGGCAGCTGCGGTGCCGGGGGCGCGAGCACGTGGTCGCAGACCCAGAGGGAGTCGTAGCCCAGGGACTCGAGCTCCTGCGCGGCGTCGCGCGCCTCGAGCCAGGTCCGGGCGACCTGCGGGAGGGTGACGCCGATCTTCACGGAGCGCGGCACCGGTCCGGCCCCGCTCAGACCGCGCCCGAGCGCAGGATCTGGCCCGGGAGCTCGCCCTGGTGCTCGCCGTCGCGCATCAGCAGGCCTCCGTTGACGACCGTGGCGTGGATGCCCTCGGCGCGCGAGACCAGCCGGCGGGCGCCGCCGGGCAGGTCGTCGACGTACTCGGCCTCGACCGCGTCCACCGTGTCCGGATCGAAGAGCACCAGATCGGCCGCCAGCCCCTCGGCGATGCGGCCGCGGTCGCGGATGCCGAAGAACCCGGCGGGCACCGTCGTGAGCAGGCGCACGCCCTCCTCGAGGCTGAGCGCCTGGCGCTCTCGGACCCAGCGCGCCAGCAGGTAGGTCGGGTAGCAGGCGTCGCAGAGCATGTCGACGTGCGCGCCCCCGTCGCCCAGGCCGACCAGGAAGCGGCCGTCCTGGAGCAGGTTGCGCACGCCCTCGGTCTCGAAGTTCGCGACCTCCGTGTCCACGAGCACGCCGCCGTCCTCGACGGCCAGGTCCAGCAGCGCCTCGAGTCCGCCGGTGCCGCGCTCGCGGCCGATCTCCGCCATGCTGCGACCCGACTCGACCTCTGCCTGCCCCCGGGGGCTCGCCGCGTCGATCAGGCGCATGCGCTCGAACAGGCCCTCGATGATCGGCCGGCCCTCCATCTCCTTGCGCACCGCGTCGCGAAAGCCGGCGTCCGCGTAGAGCTGCACCTGCTCCTCCCGGGACTTGTTGAACACGGTCTGGAACGCGGTCAGCGCGCCGAGCAGGAACGGGTTGCCCATGTCGAACTGCTGGCGCAGCGGCCGGCACGAGATCTGCGGCACCACGTGGCGCGGGTCGAGCAGGTCGCCCAGGCGCTCGACCGCACTGAGGTACGAGCGCGGGTCCTCGGGCTGGTTGATCAGCGCCAGGTAGGTGACCGGACGCTGGCTGCGGCCGGCCAGCAGGCGCAGCATCTCGAGCTCGGCGTCGGACAGGCTGTTGATCTCGGTCTGCGCCAGCGCGGCCTCGATCGCGCCGCGGCCGGTCTCCCGCAGCACGTCGCAGAGCGCGCCGAGCTCCTCGGCATCGGCGTTGCGGCAGGCGATCGGGCGCCCCTCGAAGCCCACGTGGTTGTTGAGCAGGGTCGTCGAGAAGCCGAACGCCCCGGCCTCGATGGACTGGCGCAGCAGCTTCGCCATCCCGGCGCGCTCGTCCGCGTCGGCCGCGCGGTCGAAGGCGGCCTCACCCATCACGTACTGGCGCAGCGGCGTGAGCGGGACCAGAGCGGCCACATTGATGCCGAGGCCGCGCTGCTCGATGGCGTCGAGGTACTCCGGGTGGGCCTCCCAGCCCCAGTCGATGGCCCGCTGCATGACCTCGAACGGGATGGCCTCCACGTTGACCAGGTCCCACATGGCCACCTCGCGCGCGTCGGGCCGCACGGGCGCCACGCCGACCCCGCAGTTGCCCATGACGACGCTGGTCACTCCGTGCCAGGGCGAGCAGGTCAGCAGCGGGTCCCAGGCGACCTGGGCATCGTAGTGGGTATGCGGGTCGATGAAGCCGGGGGCCAGCGCGCGTCCGTCGGCGTCGATGCGCTCGGCGGCGGCGGCCCCGGACCGGGCGTCGCGCGAGACCTCCACGATGCGACCGTCGCGCACGGCCACGCTGCCGTGGAAGGCCTCGCTTCCCGTGCCGTCGATGATCCGCGTGTTCTCGATGAGCAGGTCGTGCATGGCCGGGCCTCCCTGGACCGCGGCAAGTGTATACCCGGCGCCGCGCCCGCGCAGGCGGTGGTATGCTCCGGCTAGCCCAACGGAGGTTCGCCATGTCCGACCCCGCCCGCCGCCTGCTCAACCACGTCGAGCTGGTCTACCGACCCGGCGAGAAGGACTTCGCGGTCGCGGTCTTCGAGCTGCTCGGCTTCAGGGCCTTCGACGATGGCGGCGAGTTCCTCGCCGCGTCGGCCGACCCGGCCGCGCCCGACATCATCGACAACACCTGCTACGCCTCGCAGATGACGCCGACGCAGTGGGCCTTCGAGCAGAAGCTCACCGAGGCCCTGCAGTCGGGCGAGGTCGGCCGCTCTCACGACGCCTACCGCGAGATGCTGCACCGCGAGCCGCAGCGGGCGATGCACTTCGGCGTGCATACCAGCAAGCTGGGGGACCTCGAGGCCACGGTCGAGCGCGTGCGCGAGGCCGAGAAGTCCCATCCCGACCTCAAGGGCCGCGTGCGCGTCTCCGGCACCTTCTACCCCGGTGGCGAGGGCTCGCTGGCAGACAACATCGTGCAGGGCTTCTTCTTCACCGACGTGCTCGCGTCGGGCCTGGTCAGCTTCGGGCAGCACTTCGAGCTGCACTGGTACACCGACCAGCCGCCCTCGCTCGGGGTGATCGGCGAGCGACTGAGCTACCAGTCGAGCTGAGCGTGGCGAGGGAGCCGGGTACGATCGACGCGGACGGCCACGTCCTCGAGCCCCACGACCTCTGGCAGAGCCAT
The DNA here is from genome assembly GCA_029261925.1 of Deltaproteobacteria bacterium. Taxonomy (GTDB): domain Bacteria; phylum Myxococcota_A; class UBA9160; order SZUA-336; family SZUA-336; genus JAGWBS01. The sequence continues at coordinate 19,251 of JAJDAJ010000102.1, forward strand.
CTCGAGGCTCCGCTGCGCGAGCGCGCGCTGCGCTTCGCGCGCAACGATCGCAGGCTGGAGTACATCGAGATCGACGGCCGGCCGTTCCCGCACATGCCCGCGGGCATGACGGGGCTGTTCGGAGTGATGGGCGTCGAGTCGCCGGACCCGACCCGGGCCTACGCCGACTCGATCCCGTTCGGAGCCTCGGATCCCGCCGAGCGCGTCGAGCTGCTCGAGCGCGAGAAGCTCGCGCGGGCGGTGCTCTATCCGACCCTGGGGCTGCTCTGGGACAGCGTGGTCGAGGACCCGCAGCTGGCCGATGCCTTCGCGCGCGCCTACAACCGCTGGATCGCGGACTTCTGCCGCGGCTCCGGCGGGCGTCTGGTGCCGATCGCGCACCTCTCGCTCTGCGATGTGGAGCTGGCGTGTCGCGAGCTGGAGCGCGCGGTCGCCGACGGCTGCCGCGGTGCGTTCGTCGTGCCGTTCACGAGCACGCGCATCCCGCACGGCCATCCGCACCACGACCCGCTCTGGGCCCGCGCACAGGACCTCGGCGTGCCGGTCGCGCTGCATCCGGCCATGGAGCCCGAGCGCTGCTCCCCGCTCACGCGCTTCGACGGACTGGGCGGCGGCTCTGCCACCCCCGACGCGGTGCGCAGCTGGTACTCGATGGCGCTCTCGCGCCAGGGCATGCAGCAGGCCTTCGCGACCTTCTTCGCCTACGGCACGTTCGAGCGCTTTCCCGGACTGCGCCTGGGCGTGCTGGAGTCGGGCGCCGGCTGGATCGGCGCCTTCCTCGACAAGCTCGACGCGATCACCGAGGCGGGCATGGCGGTCTCGCACGCCACGGGGCTGAAGCTGCCGCCGTCGGAGTACTTCCGACGCCAGTGCTTCATCTCCGCAGATCCCGACGAGACCGCAGCGCCGCGCGTGGTCGATCACGTGGGGGCGCACTGCTTCCTGTGGGCCTCCGACTTCCCGCACGGCGACCACCCGGCGAACTACCTCGAGAACCTCGAGAGCTTCGTCGCGCCGCTGGAGCACGACACGCGCAGCGCCGTGCTCGGCGCGAACGTGGCCCGGCTCTACGGACTGGACTGAGCCAGCCGGCTCCCGGTCTGTGGCGCGCGTCGCGCCGGCTGTGAAGCCCTTCACCGCGCCGCCCCCGGCCGGTGGTACGCTGGGTGTGGGGCAGGCAAGCGGGAGCAGGGGCCATGGGCGCAGGGAACGAGACCCTCGGACGACGGGCGGCGATGCTCGCCGGAGCACTCCTGGTGCTGGGCGGCATCGGGCCGGCGCGCGCCGCCGACCACACCGTCGATCTCGAGATCCGGCCGTACTGCGGCGAGGACGACAGCTGCGGCCACGGCTCGGTCGAGAACCTGCAGACGTTCGTGCTCGACGCGGTCCAGGAGCTCAACCTGGTCTGGCAGCCCACGGGCATCTCGTTCCGGCCATTCATTCACCCCAACGACGCCAGCGGTGTCTACAACGTGATCGACGGCTGCCCGCCGGGGAACCCAGGCATGGCCGCCTGGCGCAGCGTCTTCGGCGGCGACATGGAGCTGTCGAATCCGGGCGTGATCACCCTGCACATCTGGGAGGGGCGTACCTGGTGCTGCTCGAACATTCCCGAGGCGGGAGAGCCCACCAACGAGCGCTACGGCGTGTTCTGTGACGCCTCCGCCGACCGCGGGGTGCGCGGCCTGGGCACGCTCTACGCCCACGAGCTGGGGCATCACTGGTGCCTCTGGCACACCATGACCTTCCAGGACTTCGAGCAGACCGATCCGGACGCGCCGCCGCACGACAACGACTTCAGCAGCGGCGTGGAGGACACGAGCCCCGACCCCGGACGCATCGAGGGCTACAGCGAGACCGACCCCGAGACGCGGGACCTCGACGAGTTCGACAACACGCGCGATGGTCACGAGTGGTGCGCCAGCGTCACCTGGGACCAGAACGGCCCGTTTCCCGTGGACAGCGGCAGCCCGCATCCGAGCTGGTGCGGCAGCAACTGCGTCGAGCAGAGCGGTGGCGTCGTCAGCTTCTCGGGCGAGGTCGCCCCGACGCACGCCACCATGTCGTACTACAGCGGTGCGGAGTGTCAGGGGCCCTACGTGCGCCTGGGCAACCGCGTCGAGGGACTCACGCCCGACTCGGTCGACCGCATCCACTGGTGCCGCGACAACATCCCCGAGCGCGCCTTCGCCGACGCCTGCGCGGCGCTCGGCGGGGACTCCGACTCCGACGGGATCTGCGACGTGCAGGACGGCTGCCCGCTCGTGGCCGACACGGCGCAGCGCGACGCCGACGGCGACGGGATCGGCGACGCCTGCGACGTCTGCCCGGACGCTCCGGACACCGCGCAGACCGACACCGATGGCGACGGGCGGGGCGACGCCTGCGACTGGGACCTGGACGGTGACACCTGCACCAACTGGAACGACGATCACCCGTACGATGCGCGGCCCGTGACGGGCTCGTACTTCGACATCGGCTGCGGCAGCGGCGGCACGACGAGCACCTGGGAGGGTACGGACTCCGACGGCGACGGCTTCCCCAACTGCCGGGACCGCGACGACGACAACGACACGATCTGCGACTTCGCCGAGACGCACCCGCCCGACGAGGTGGGTGACCTGCATTCCGACGGCTGCGTGCCGGGACCCGATGCCTGCCCCGTCGTGCCCGGCGAGCTCCTCTGCCACGTGCTCGGCGACGCCGCGCCGTGCCCGCCGCCCTGGCTCGACTGCCTCGGCTCGGGCTGCGTGGAGTTCTTCATGAAGGTCTACGAGCTCATCAATCCGGATCCGACCACGCAGATCTTCGAGAGCTTCCAGATCCACGACGACACGCTCTACGTGGTGCCGCAGGCCGGACAGGCGATCTCCGAGGCGGCGCTCGCCTTCGGGGGCGCCGGCGCACCGGTCGGTGGGCCGGGTGCGGCCGGGAGCCTCTCCGCCGGCATCCTGGGCGGCGGAGCCGGCATCTGGCGCGTGGAGCTCTGGTCGCGTGAGCCCGAGGCGCTCGTGTCGGTCATCGGGGACTACCCGGAGAGCGCGATCCTGCACCGCGGCATCACGCAGGGGCGGCTCGTCAAGCTGACCCCGGGCACCGACGCCAGCGGTCAGAACACGCTGCTGGTCGAGGCGAGCTGGGGCATGGGGATCGCCGGCCTGCCGCCCGACAGCGACGGCGACGGCGTGCCCGACGTCGCGGACAGCTGCACGCTGGCGCCCAACGCCCGGCAGCTCGACCGCGACGGGGACGGCTTCGGCGACGCCTGCCAGGTGGACTTCGACGGCGATGGCATCACCACCGATACCGACGCCGCGGTCATCGCGGGCTGTGTCGGCACCGACATCACGGTCGAGGCTCCGATCGCGGAGCCGGGTGATGACGCGAGCCTGGGCCTGGGCTCGGCGCTCGAGGATCTCGGGCCCAGCGACGAGCAGCTGGCCGCGAAGCGGGCCTGCGCGGGCGCCGATCTCGACGAGAACCGGGTGATCGACATCGCGGACCTCTCGCTCGCACGCCTGCGGCTCGGACAGGGCGCAGGGCCGGCGGCCGCCGTCCGCACCGACACCGATGGTGACGGCCTGCTCGATTCCGACGACGCCTGCCCGCTCGTTCCGCTGCCCGGCGGCTGCCAGTGCGGGGACGCCGGTGGCGACGGAGTGGTGGGGGCGGACGACGCGCGCATCATCCGCGAGCTGCTCGCGGGCTCCGGCGAGGCCCTGCCGGTGCCGGGTCAGTGCAACAGCGTGGGACTCGCCGGGCCCGAGAACGGGGCGCGGGTGCCGGCCGACTGCGACATCGCCGATCCCGTGGTGCTGCGACGCGCGCTGGCGGGGCTCCCGCCCGCGATCACGCCCACCTGCAACCTGCCGGCCTGGTAAGGCAGCGCAGGAACGTCAGGAGCTCCCGCGCGCCGGGGCGGCGGCCGCCGCCCGCCGGACGAGGCGCGGAGCGCGGCGCAGGACCTGCGCGCGCAGGTCCTCGAGCAGCAGGTACTCGCAGGGCACGAGCAGCAGCGTCACCACGGTCGACAGCAGCACCCCGAAGGCCAGCGAGATGGCCATGGGGACCATCATCTGCAGGGGTACCGCGCGCTCGAGCATCAGCGGCAGCAGACCGGCGAACGTCGTCAGCGAGGTCAGCACGATCGGGCGGAAGCGCGCGGCGCCGGCGCGCTGCACGGCCTCGATCAGGGGCACGCCGGCGGCGCGCTCGCGGTTGACGAAGTGCACCAGCATGAGGCTCGCGTTCACGACCACGCCGGCCAGCGCGACCATGCCGATCAGCGAGAAGAACGTGAGCTGGCGTCCCATCAGCACGTGGCCGAGCACGGCGCCGACCGCTCCGAAGGGGATCACGCTCATGATGATCAGCGGCTGCAGGTAGGAGCGCAGCGGCACGGCCAGCAGCGCGTAGATCGCCACCAGCGCCAGCGCCAGACCGCCGACCAGACCCGCGCTGGCCTCGGCGTCCTCCTGGCGCGCGCCCTCGAAGCTGAAGCCCACGCCCGGGTACGCCGACAGCAGGCGCGGCAGCTCGGCGCCGAGCCGGGCGATGATCTCGCCTGGCGTGATGACGGAGCGGTCGACGTCGGAGGTCACGTGTACCACGCGCTCGCGGTCGGCGCGCTGGATCGTCGGAAGCCCGCGACCGTGCACCACGCGTGCCACGTTCGCCAGCGGCACCGCGGCACCGTCGGCGGTGCGGATGCGCAGCTCGTCGAGGTCGCCCAGCGAGCGCCGCCGCGCGTCGGGGTAGCGCACCATCACGCGCACCTCCTCGCGGCCGCGCTGCACGCGCTGTACCTCCTCCCCGTGGAAGGCCTGGCGCACCTGGCGCGCGAGATCCTCGAGCGTGAGCCCGAGTGGTCGCGCCCCGGGTCGCAGGTGGAGCTGCACCTCGCGCTGCGCGGTGGAGAACGAATCCTGCAGGTCGATCACGCCCGGGTAGTCCGCGAGGCGGCCGCGCACGGCGGCGGCCGCGCGCTCGAGGGCCTCGAGGTCGGGACCGCGCAGCTGCACGTCGATGGCCCGGCCGGCGGTGAACAGGTCGGCCTCGAAGCTCAGGCTCTCGGCCTCGGGAAACGGCCCCGCCAGCGCCTCCCAGCGCCGCGCGATCCGCCGCGCCCCCACCCGGCGCTCGGTCGCGGGAGCCAGCGCCATGGTGACCTCGCCGACGTTCGCGCCCAGCGAGCTCGAGGCGTCGAAGTTGATGCCGAGCATGTGGGTGAAGGGCTTGGCGCCCAGTGCTGCGAAGATCCGCCGCACGCTCGGCGAGTCGCCCGGTGTGTCGCCGTCGAGCTCCGTTCGCAGCACGTGTGCGGCACGCTCGAGCCGCGCCAGACCCGCTCGGGTGACCTCGGCCGGCGTGCCCGGCGGCATCTCGAGCGCGGCGCTCACGTGGTCGCTCTCGACCGGCGGCATGAACTCGTAGCGCAGGCGGTTGCTGCCCAGCGCTCCGGCGGTGAGCAGCAGCACGCCGACCGCGATCGCCGCCGCGACCAGGCGCCAGGCCAGCACGCGCTCGAGGGCGGGCGCATAGCCTTCGCGCACGAAGCGCGCGAGCTGTGCGCTGACGCGTCGCTGCAGCTGGCGCCAGCCGGGCGCCGACGCGCTCTGGCCTGCCGACACGCGCCGGCCGTGACCCGCCAGGTGGGCGGGCAGGATCAGCTGCGCCTCCACCAGCGAGAAGAGCAGGCAGCCGAGCACGCCGCCGCCCACGCCCGCGAACATCGCGGCCAGGCCGCTGCCGATCAGCAGCAGCGGGACGAACGCCGCGACGGTGGTGAGCACGCCGAAGATCACCGGCACGTACACCTCCAGCGTGCCGTCGATCGCCGCCTGCACCGGGTCCGTGCCGCGTTCCTGGTGCGTGTACACGTTCTCGCCGACCACGATCGCGTCGTCGACCACGATGCCCAGCGCCAGCAGGAACGCCATCACCGTCATGGTGTTGATCGACATGTCGAGCAGCGGGAAGAGTGTGAGCGCGCCCAGGAACACCACCGGGAGCCCCGCGGCCACCCAGAACGCGAGCCGGAAGCGCAGGAAGAGCGCCAGCACCGCCAGCACCAGGGCCAGGCCGAGCAGGGCGTTGTCCACCAGCGAGCCGAGGCGCAGACGGATCTCCTCGGAGTGATCGAGCCAGATCCCCACGTGGATGCCCGGCGGGATCCAGCCCGCCTCCTCGCGCAGGTAGCGCTCGACGCGCTCGCGGATGTCGAGCGCGTCCTGCCGTCCCACGCGCAGGACCCGCACCATCAGGGCCGGCTGGCCGTCGGCGGTGGCGTGCAGGTCGACTTCCTCGAAGCCGTCGACCACGCGGGCGAGCTCCCCGAGGTGCACCCCGCTCCCGTCGGGTCGCGTGACGACGATCAGGTCCTCGAAGTCGCGCCGCACGTACGCCTGGCCGCGCGTGCGCAGGCGGATCTCGCCGTCGCGGGTGCGCAGGCGGCCGCCGGGCAGGTCGAGCGACGAGCGTCGTACCGCGCTGGCGACCTCGTCGAAGCTCAGGCCGTGCCGGCGCAGCGCGTCCTCGGACACCTCGATCGAGATCTCCTCGGGGCGTGCGAAGTGCAGCTCGACCTGGGTCAACCCGGCGAGCTGCGCCAGCTCGTCGCGCAGGCGCCGCGCGATGCGCTTGAGCGAGCCCTCGTCGGCCGGCCCCGAGACCGACAGGTCCACCACCGGGATGTGCACGATCATGCGCGAGACGACCGGCTTCTCGGCCTCCTCCGGGAAGTGCCGGATGCCGTCCACGCGGTTCTTCACCTCGATCAGCACGTGCTGCTCGTCGGCGTCCAGCGCCAGCTCCAGCGTCACGTCGCAGCGTCCCTCGCGTGCGGTCGCCAGCAGCTCCTCGATGCCGTCGGCGCCGTCGAGCGCCTCCTCGACCCGCATGCAGAGCGACTCCTCGACCTCGGCCGGTGCCGCCCCCGGGTAGTCGATCGCCACGCGGATGATGCGCGGGTTGATGTCGGGGAACTCCTCGCGATGCAGGCGCGTGACCGTGACCAGGCCCGCGATGATCAGGAACCACATCAGCAGGTTCGCCGCGGTGGGATTGCGCGCGAACCAGGCGATCGCGCGGCTCAAGAGGCGTCTCCCGCGGCGTCCGGGGTGTCCGGCGCCGGGTCCGCCACGGCCTCGGGCAGCGGGCGCACCGGCATGCCCTCGACGAAGGTCGCCAGGTCGCTGGTGCACACCCGCTCGCCCTCGCGCAGGCCGCCGCGCACCAGCACGCGGTCGGCCTCCACGCGCAGCACGTCGACGCGCCGCTCGTGCAGCCGGTCGGCGTCGTCGACCAGCAGCAGCCGGTCGCGGTCGCGCAGCGCGGCGCGGGGCACGGCGAAGATCCCCTCGACGCGGCGGCCCAGGATCTCGGCCTGCACGAAGAGCCCCGCGGCGAGCGGCGGGCGCGACGAGCCCGCCGCGATCGCGTACGGGTCGGCGACGCGGGCGATCACGTGCAGCATGCGCGTGGCGGGGTCGATCTGGCCCTCGGTGCGCACGACGGAGCCCGTCCACACGTGCTCCGTCCCGCCGAAGCTCGCGCGCAGGCGCACCGCGGGCAGCTCCGTTCCGGCGCCCCCGGGTCCCGTCCCCGCCGCCCGGCCCAGCGGCAGGTCCAGGTAGGCGAGATCCGAGTCGGGGATCGGCAGGCGCACCTCGGCGTGGTCGGTGGCGTCGAGCGTCGCCACCGCCTGACCCCGGTCCACGAACTGACCCACGTCGACGCTCTTGGTGCGCACGCGTCCGTCGAACGGAGCCACGAGCTCCGTGCGCTCGAGATCGCGCCCGGCCTGGTCCACCGCTACCCGCGCCTCCTCGAGTGCCGCGAAGCTCGTGCGCTCCGCGCGCTCGGCGTCCTCGAGCTGGGCCGCGCTGAGCACGGAGTTCGTCTTCAGGTCGACCCGCCGCTCCAGCGTGCGCCGCGCGTAGGTGTGCTCGGCGCCGGCCCGGATCAGCTGCGCGCGTGCGCCGCGCAGCTCGGCCTCCGCGTCGGCCCGATCGATGCGTACCAGCGCGTCCCCGGCCGCGAAGTAGCCGCCCGCCGCCAGCGCCGGGGAGACCCAGAGCACCCGGCCCGAGACCTCGGCCACCAGCTCGCTCTGCACGCGCGGCGCGACCGTGCCCTGGGAGCGCACCACCAGCTGCAGATCGCGGGCCCGCGCCGTCTCGACGCGCACGACGCGCGCCACGGGCTCGTAGGGCGCCGGCTCCACGCGCGGCGCCGTGAGCAGCAGGGCGACGGCAGCCAGTGTGCAGCTTCCCAGGATGACCGCGGCCCAGAACAGGGGCCGGGAGGGCGTGCCGGAGCCGGGGGGCATCTGGGCAGGATATCTCTACGGGCGGATGCGCGTGTCCTGAGCCGCGGTCTCAAGACCGCGGGCCCGCCGACCGATCGCTCCCCCCGGCGCGGAGTGCCGCGAGGTCATGATGACCCCCACCCCCGAGCTGCGCTGCCCTTCCTGCGGCGGCAAGGCGCAGATCTCTCACCGCGGGCCGCAGGGTCGTGATCGCGTGCTCTCGTGCGCCTACTGCGGCAGCGAGGTGGACCTGCCCGAGGTGCGGGGCACCACGCGTGAGCAGGTGCGCGAGACGCCCGGCGAGCGCACGGTCGAGCGCGTCACGAGCTGGGAGGGCATGGCGCCCGGGGCCGGGCCCTGGAGCCAGCAGGACGACGAGCCCGAACACGGCGTGCTGCAGCGCATCGAGCTGGAGGTGGACGGCCTGCACTTCGACTCGCCCGAGGCGCTCGAGGCCCACCTCCGCGAGCAGCTGCCGACCGAGCTGGCCGAGGAGGTGCTCGATGCGATCCGTCCGGAGCTCGCGCGGCCGCAGACCGACGGCGCCAGCGAGCGCGTGACCGAGTACACCTCGGTGCGCACGCGCTGCGAGGAGATCGACATCGAGGTCGGCTCCGGTGGCGGCGAGTCCGGCGGGCTGCTCGGCCGCCTGCTCCGCCTGCTCGGCCGCCGCTGAGCGCGGCAGCCCCGCCGGTCGACGCCGCCCGCACCGCGCGCGGTCCGGATCGGATATGGTGTCGGTCGGGCCGGCGTCATGCACGACGCCGCCCCGGGAGGCGCCATGTCCTACCAGATCATCGACGTCGACACGCACCTGACCGAGCCCGCCGACGTGTGGACCAGCCGCGTCGCCGCGAGGCACCGCGATCTGGTGCCGCACGTGCAGCGCGTGGACGGCAAGGACCTGTGGTTCCTGCAGGGTGAGCAGATCGCCCAGGTCGGGCCCACCGCCCAGGCCGGCTGGCCGGAGGCGCTGCCGGGCTCACCCAGCGGCTACGAGGACATTCACCCCGCCGCACACGATGCGAACGCCCGCATCGAGCTGATGGACCGCCGCGGAATCTGGGCCGAGGTGCTGTACCCCAACGTGGGTGGATTCGCAGGCCAGAAGTTCCTGTCGCTCAAGGATCCCGAGCTGCAGTACGAGTGCGTGCGTGCGTACAACGACTTCCAGGTGGACTGGACCTCGGTGGCGCCCGGGCGGCTGCTGCCGACCATGTCCACTCCGTTCTGGGACCGGGACGCCGCCGTGCGCGAGGTCGAGCGCTGCGCGCGCCAGGGCTTCCGCATCGTCAACTTCACGGGCGAGCCGCAGGTCTTCGGGCTGCCCTACCTGGGCGACGCGCACTGGGATCCGTTCTGGTCGGCCGTGTGCGATCACGACATGGTCATCAGCTTCCACATCGGCAGCGGCACCTTCGACTGGGACATGAAGCGCGTCGAGCAGCGCGGCTTCGCGGAGGAGTACGCGCTGCAGTCGGTGGCGCTGTTCACTCGCAACGGTCAGCAGATCTGCGACCTGCTGCTCTCGGGCGTGCTGCCGCGCTACCCGAAGCTGCGTTTCGTCTCGGTGGAGTCCGGGATCGGCTGGATGCCCTTCATGTTCGAGGCCCTCGACAACCAGTTCCGCGAGGGTGGCGGCTTCTCGCAGCGGCCCGAGTTCGACCGGCCGCCCAGCCAGTACTTCCGCGACCAGGTCTACTCCACGTTCTGGTTCGAGGAGATCGCCCCGGCAAGCCTGATCGGCAACGCGATCCCCGCGGACAACGTGATGTTCGAGACCGACTTCCCGCACCCGACCAGCCTGTACGAGAACGTGCAGGAGAAGATCGACGCGAGCATCGGCAAGCTGCCCGACGAGGTGAAGCGCAAGGTGCTCTGGCAGAACGCGGCCGACCTGTACCGCATCGAGGTGCCGGGGGCGGCGGCCTAGGCGCACGACGCGCCGGCCGATCGCCGCGATCCCGGGCCGGTCGCGTGTGTACCTGCGCCGCGCGTGCGCATGGACGGCTGCCCCGGGGGGCGGCGCGTTCGCCGGGCAGAGCGCGCGCCATCCATGCGATCATGCGCCGCGGATCCGGCCGGTCGGCAAGGGTCCGGCCCCGCATCGAGGAGACCCAGGGTGGAGCTCGACCTGACCGAGGACCAGGAGCTTTTCCGCGACACGACGACCAGCTTCCTGGACGCGGAGTGCGGCATGGAGCACGTGCGCGCACTCGACCGCAGCCCGGCGCCGCTGGACCGCGGCTGGTGGCAGCGCGGCGCCGAGCTGGGCTGGACGTCGCTGCTGGTGCCCGAGGAGCTCGACGGCGGCAGCGTGAGCGGCGACGGCCTGATCGACCTGACCATCGTCGCGCGCCAGGTCGGCACCCACGTGGCGCCGGGCCCGCTGCTGCCGGTGAACGTGGTCGCCGCGGCGCTGGCGCGTTCGGGCAGCGCGGACCAGCGGCGCAAGCTGCTGCCCGGTCTGCTCGCCGGCGAGACCGTGGCGACCTGGGCGCTCGCCGAGCCCCACCCGCACGCCGGCCTGGGCGACGTGCAGCTCGAGGCCAGGCCCGATGGCGACGGCTTCGTGCTCACCGGAGCCAAGTTCCCGGTCGAGGCCGCAGACGACGCCGACTGGCTGCTGGTGACCGCGCGCAGCGGCGACGGCCTGAGCCAGCTGATCGTGCCCGCGGGCGCCGACGGGCTGAGCATCCGGCCGGCGGCCGGCATCGACCTGGTGCGGCGCCATGCGGAGGTGACCTTCGACGGCGTGCGCGTGGGCCGCGACGCCTTGCTCGGCCCGGAGGGCGGTGCGGCCGACGACGTGGAGCGCCAGCTCCAGATCGCGCTGGTGATCCAGGTCGCCGAGATGACCGGAGCCGCCGAGCGCGCCTTCGACTTCAGCCTCGAGTGGGTCGAGAACCGCTACTCGTTCGGGCGCCCGATCTCGTCGTACCAGGAGATCAAGCACCGCTTCGCCGACATGAAGCTCTGGCTCGAGGCGTCACACGCGATCACCGAGGCGGCGGCGCGCGCGGTCCAGGCGGAGGCCCCCGACGCGGCCGAGCTCGTCAGCGCGGCCAAGGCGTACGTGGGCGAGCACGTGCCCGAGATCGTGCAGGACTGCGTGCAGATGCACGGTGGCATCGGCGTGACCTACGAGGCCGACGTCCACATCTACCTGCGCCGCGTGACGCAGGACCGCATGCTCTTCGGGACCCCCGACGAGCACCGCGAGCGCCTGGTCACCCTGGTGGCCCGGGACTGAAGGAGATCGATCCCATGGAAGACGTCCAGTCGTTCCGCCTGCGCGTGCGCGAGTTCCTCGCGAAGAACCTCCCCCCGGCCCCCGAGCGCGAGCGCGGCGTGCGCAGCGACGAGGAGGAGCTCGCCGAGGTCACGAAGCAGCGCGAGATCCAGCGCACGCTCTTCGACAACGGCTTCGCCGGCATCTGCTACCCGCAGGAGTACGGCGGTCAGGGTCTGACGGTCGAGCACCAGCGCGCCCTCAACGAGGAGGCCGCCGACTACCACATGCCCGACATGCTGCAGATCCCGAGCATCGGCATCTGCGGCCCGACCCTGCTCGACTCCGCCAGCGAGGATCAGAAGAAGCGCTACCTGCCGCCGCTGCTGCGCGGCGACGAGCTCTGGATGCAGTTCCTGTCCGAGCCCAGCGCCGGCTCGGACCTGGCCAGCTGCATCACCACCGCGATCCCCGACGGGGACCACTGGATCCTGAACGGCTCGAAGGTCTGGACCTCGGGCGCCTGGTGGTCCGACTACGCGCTCTGCCTGGCGCGCACCGACTGGGACGGCCCCAAGCACCACGGCCTCACGGTGTTCATCGTCAAGATCCACCAGCCGGGCATCGACGTGCAGCGCATCGAGATGATCAACGGCTCGCGCGAGTTCTGCCAGGAGTTCCTGTCCGACGTGCGCATCCCCGACAGCGACCGCGTCGGTCCGGTCAGCCAGGGCTGGAGCGTGGCCTCGGGCTGGATGTACCGCGAGCGCGAGGCCGTCGGCGGCGGCTCGCCGTACGTGACACGAACCATCCGCAGCATGGGCCACAAGGATCGCAGCGCCGAGCTGGTCGACCTGGCGCGTGACACGGGTCAGCTCGAGCAGCCGCGCGTGCGCCAGATGCTCGGCGAGGCCATCGCGCAGGGCCGGGTGCAGACCGCGCTCGGCAAGCGCCTCACCAGCGCCCTCGCCGCCGGCAAGATCCACAACTCCGCGGCGGGCCTGCTGCGCCTGTTCGGCGGCGAGGGCAGCCGCCGCCTCGCGACGATCGGCCTCGAGATCGCCGGCCCGCGCGCCGTCGCCTGGCGCGGCGCCGACGCAGAGCAGGAAATGGACGACTACGGCGTCGGCTACCTGATGCGCCAGGCCGCCTGCATCGGCGGCGGCACCACGGAGATGGCGCGCAACGTGATCGCGGACCGCCTGCTCGGCATGCCCCGCGAGATCACCCCCGACCGCGGCCGCCCGTTCCGAGACGTGCCGAAGAACGCGTAGGGCGGGCCCGGAACGCGGCTGCTCCCGGGAGCCGGGGCTATACTTCCGGCGTACCCGCCCTGCGGGTACGGGCCCTTAGCTCAGCCGGTAGAGCA
>JAJDAJ010000103.1 GCA_029261925.1 Deltaproteobacteria bacterium
GTCGTCGACAGCCTCGACCCCGCACGGATCGATCCGCAGCGCTGGCTCGCAGATCACCCGCAGCTGGTGTGGCTGTCGATGACGCCCTTCGGGCGCACCGGACCCTACGCCGGCCGGCCCGCCACGGACTTCACCATCCAGGCCGAGTCGGGCTGCATCGCCGCGCGCGGCCTGCCCGAGGCGCCTCCGGTCGGCATCGGCGGGCGCACCGCGTTCTGGGTCGCCGGCGTCTTCGCGGGCGTCGCGGCGCTGGCCGCGACGCGCCGCGCCGGGGAGACGGGCGTCGGCGAGCAGATCGACTTCTCGGTGATGGAGACGCTGACCCTGGCGTCGAGCGTGTACGCCGACATGATGCACAGCCTGGCGGGGCGACCGGAGCTCGACCCCGTGGGACGCGCCGTCGAGATCCCCTCGATCGAGCCCACGCTCGACGGCTGGGTAGGCTTCAACACGAACTCGCGCGAGCAGTACCAGAGCTTCCTGCTGCTGATCGAGCGGCCCGATCTGCTCGACGACGAGCACTTCGCGAACATCGGCGGCCGCTGGGCGCGGCGCAACGAGTGGAACGCGATCGTGCGCGCCTACACCACGCAGCACACGACCGCCGAGATCGTCGAGAAGGCCGCCCTGCTGCGCATCCCCGTGGCACCGGTGAACGACGGCAAGAGCGTCCTCGAGCACGAGCACTTCAGGGCCCGCGGGGTCTTCGAGCGCAACCCGCGCGGCGGCTTCCAGCAGCCGCGCCCGCCCTACAAGCTCGACGGCGGCCGCGGGAAGCCGCCGGAACCGGCTCCCCGGCCCGGCGAGCACACCGGCAGCATCGAGGCCCGCGAGCGCCCCGCGCCCTCGCGGCCGGACGGCCCCGCGCGGCTGCCGCTCGACGGGATGCGAGTGCTCGACGCCACCGCCTGGTGGGCCGGGCCCTCGTCGACCCAGATGCTCGCCACGCTCGGCGCCGAGGTCATCCACCTGGAAGCGATCCAGCGCCCGGACGGCGGCCGCATGGTCGGCGGCATGTTCAGCAAGCAGAGCGAGTGGTGGGAGCGCAGCAGCCTGTTCCTGGGCTCGAACTTCAACAAGAAGGGCCTGACCCTCGACCTGTCGCGGCCGCGCGGGATCGAGGTCCTCAAGCAGCTCATCGAGCACTGCGACGTGGTCGTCGAGAACTTCTCGCCGCGCGTCTTCGACGGCTTCGGGCTGACGCGCGAGGAGATCGCGCGCATCAACCCGCGGGCGCTCTTCGTGCGCATGCCCGCCTTCGGCCTCGACGGCCCGTGGCGCGACAACGTCGGCTTCGCGCAGACCATGGAGCAGATGACCGGCCTGGCCTGGCTCACCGGCTATCCCGAGGATCAGCCGCGCATCCAGCGCGGACCCTGCGACCCGATCGCCGGCATGCACGCGGCGTTCGCGACGCTGGTGGCCCTGGCCGAGCGCGACGCCACGGGCACGGGGCACTTCCTCGAGTGCACCATGGTCGAGGGCGCGCTGAACGCGGCCTCGGAGCAGCTGCTGGAGTTCAGCGCGTACGGCCACGTGATGCAGCGCGAGGGCAACCGCGCACCCTACGCCGCACCGCAGGGGCTGTACGCCTGCCCCGGCACGGAGCGCTGGCTCGCACTGTCCGTGGAGACCGACGCGCACTGGCAGGGGCTGCGCGCGGCGCTCGGCGATCCCGGCTGGGCACGGGACCCGGCGCTACAGACGCACGCCGGCCGGCGCGCCGCTCACGACGCGATCGACACGGAGCTGTCCGCGTGGGCCGCGGAGCGCGAGCTGGAGCAGGCCGTGGAGCTGCTGATCCGCCACGGCGTGCCCGCCGCCCAGGTCCGCGACGGGCGGCTGGGCAGCCAGCACCCGCAGCACGCCGCGCGCGGCTTCTACGAGCTGTTCCGGCACCCGGTCGCCGGAGAGCACCCCGCGCCCGGGCCGCCGTTCCGGTTCGCCAGCCGCAAGTCGTGGCTGCGCCTGCCCGCCCCGACACTGGGCCAGCACAGCCGCGAGATCCTGCGCGACGTCGTCGGGCTCGACGATGCCGCGATCGACGCGCTCGAGGCCGACGAGATCATCGGCAATCAGCTCAAGGGCGTCTGAGGTGGCCGGACCGCTCGAGGGGGTGAAGGTCGTCGAGCTCGGCGTCTGGGTCGCGGGGCCCGCCGCCGGCGGCGTGCTGGGCGACTGGGGCGCCGACGTCATCAAGATCGAGCCCCCGGTCACGGGCGACCCGGCGCGCAGCTTCCAGCGCATGCTCGGGGGGGACCTGCCGTTCAACCCGCCCTTCGAGATGGACAACCGCAACAAGCGCAGCGTCGTGCTCGACCTGGCGAGGCCCGAGGCGCGCGAGATCGCGCTGGAGCTGATCGATCGCGCCGACGTGTTCCTGTCGAACGTGCGCCTGGCCAGCCTGGAGCGCCTGGGGCTCGACGCGGCCACCCTGCTGGAGCGCAACCCGCGCCTGATCTACGCGGCGCTGACCGGCTACGGCATGGACGGCCCGGATCGGGACCGCGCCGCCTACGACATCGCGGCCTTCTGGGCGCGCTCGGGCCTGGCCTGGGCGCTGACCCCGCAGGGTGCCGACCCGCCGTTCCAGCGCGGCGGCATGGGCGACCACGGCGCGGGCATGGTCACGGCCGGGGCGATCAGCGCCGCACTCTTCGCCCGTGAGCGCAGCGGCAAGGGCCAGGTCGTGGCGACCTCGCTGCTGCGCCAGGGCGTGTACACGCTGAGCTTCGACCTGGCCATCACCCTGCGCCTGGGGGTGGGCGTGCAGTCGGGCAAGCGCGAGACCATGGGCAACCCGACGGTCAACAACTACGTCGCGGGCGACGGCCGCCGCTTCTGGATCGTCGGGCTCGAGGGCGACCGGCACTGGCCCCCGCTGGCGCGCTGCGTCGGCCACCCCGAGTGGCTCGAGGATCCGCGCTTCGCCGATGCGGGCGCTCGCGCGAAGCACGCCGCGGAGCTGATCGGGCTGCTCGACGAGGCCTTCGCAACGCGACCGCTCGACGCCTGGGCGGAGATCTTCGCGACCGAGCCCGACATGTTCTGGGCGCCGGTGCAGAGCCTGACCGAGGTCGTCAACGACCCGCAGGTCCGCGCCGGTGGCGGCCTGCTGGACGTACCCGACGGCCCCACGACCACCACGCTGCCCAACAGCCCCGCCGACTTCCTGGGCACGCCCTGCGAGCCGCGCGCGATGGCGCCGGAGCTGGGGCAGCACACCGACGAGATCCTCGGCGAGCTCGGGCGCGGCGCCGACCAGATCGCCGCCCTGCGCGGCTCGGGGGCGCTCGGGTAGACCGCGCACTCGCCGTGGGAGCCCAGGCTACGCGCGGATCGCGTCCACCAGCCCCCAGGCCAGCGCCGTCTCGGCGTCGACGCGACGGCGCGTCAGGGCCATCCAGGCCGTCCTCTGCCGGCCGATGCGCCGGGGCAGGCTCGCGGTGCCTCCCGCTCCGGGCACCAGCCCGAGGTCGATCTCGGGCAGCTGGAAGAAGGCGTCGCGCTGGGCGACGACGTGGCCCGCAAACGCGGGCAGCTCGACACCGGCACCGACGCACGCGCCGTGCACCTCGGCGTGCACGCGCGCCGCGATGCCGGCGATCACGCGCCCCGCGTTCCGGGTCGCGCGGATCAGGTGCGCGGTCGAGGGATCGGGCAGCGTGCCGAACTCGTCGAGGTCGCCGCCGCTGCAGAAGGCGCTCCCGCGGCCGCGCAGCACCACCTCCACGTCGGCGTCGGCCACGGCGACCATCAGCGCCTCGATCAGGGCGTCGCGCATCTCCGCCGAGAAGGCATTGCGCCTGGCGGGCCGGTTGAGCGTCAGGTACAGGCGGCGACCGTCGCGACGCACGAGGACCGGCGGCCCGGACTCGACGGGACGCTCGCGCGGCTCGCGCGTCGCCAGCCAGGCGCCGAACTCGGGGCCGGACTGGAGCGTGGAGTAGACCAGCGACTCCGCGACCAGCGCGTCGTGCACGCCGAGCGACGCCGAGTGACGCAGGAGCTGGGCCAGGCCGGAGCAGGCCTGTGGACTGCGCCCGATCGACTCCAGGGCGTCGTCGAGCTCGGAGTCGTCGGCCATGATCGCGTCGAAGGCCTCGCCCAGCGGGCCCGCCTGCGAGCGGCCGAGGGCGATCGATGGACACGGCAGCCGCGCCAGCGTCTGCCGGGCCAGCTCGATCGCGGCGGGGTCCGGATCCCCGCCACCGCCGTTCACGACGACCAGGGCGCGCGCGCCGACCAGCGGCGAGAAGGTCTCGAGGGCGTACGGGGAAGCGAGCGCCGCGACGGCCTCGCGCAGCCCCAGACGGGCAATCCCGTCCGCCTCGACTATGGCGTGGCCCCGGCTCCGGAAAGCCGCTCGCGCACGACGCGTCGCAGCAGCTTGCCGGTCTCGTTGTAGGGCAGCTCGTCGCAGAACTCGATCGTCCCGGGCACGCGCGACGAGCGCAGGTGCTTGCGCACCCAGTCCTGCAGCTCCGCGGACTCGACGCTGGCGCCGTCGCGCAGCACCACCGCGGCGGCCACCGCCTCGCCCCACTCCTCGTCCGGCACGCCCACCACCGCCGCGTCGGAGACGGCGGCATGCTCGAGCAGCACGTCCTCGATCTCGCCCGGCGACATGTTCTCGCCGCCGCGCACGATCACGTCGTCGGCCCGGCCCTCGATGAACAGGTAGCCCTCCTCGTCCATCGAGCCGGCGTCGCGGGTCGGGAAGAAGCCGTCGGGCAGCAGCAGCGAGCCGCGGCCCAGGTACTCGCCCGAGACCTGCTCACCGCGCACGTAGATCTCGCCGCGCTCCCCCGCCGCCAGCGGCTTGCCCTCGTCGTCGCGGATCTCGATCTCGACGGTCGGCAGCGGCCGACCGACCGACGCCAGCCGACGTCGCACCCCGGGATCGTCGCTGGCGGCCGCGGTCCGGTGGTCGTCGGGACCGAGCACGGTGATCGTCGAGCTGGTCTCGGTCAGGCCGTAGGCGTTGGTGAAGTCGGTCGAAGGGAACAGCCGCATGGCGCGCTCGATCACCGGCAGGGGCATCTTGCCGCCCCCGTACGAGATCGCGCGCAGCGACGGCAGCTCGGCCGAGTCGGCGCGCTCCAGGAGCTCGACCACCCGGGACAGCATGGTCGGGACCATGAAGGCGTAGCTCACGGCCTCCCCGCGCGCGGTCCGCAGCCACGCTTCGGGCTCGAAGCCGGGCAGCTGCACGATGCGCCGGCCGGCGTAGATCGAGCTGCAGATCTGGGACATGCCGGCAATGTGGTACGGCGGAACGCTCACCAGCGCGGCGTCGGCGTCGCCCGCACCCATGAACTCCACCGAGCCCAGGATGTAGGACACCAGGTGCTTGTGCCGGATCACGGCGGCCTTCGGCGCACCGGTGGTGCCGCTGGTGAACAGCAGGATGCCGATCTCGTCGGGATCCATGGGCCAGACCGGATCGGCCGGCTCGCTCCCGCGTGCCCCGTCCAGGAACGCCTCGCGCGTGACGACCTCGATCCCGGGCAGCCGGGACAGCGCGTCGGCGCGCTCGTCGGTGGTGATCAGCAGCGCCGGCGCGATGCGCGCCGCCAGCGCCTCGATCTCGCTGTCGGTCAGGCGGTAGTTCAGCGGGGCGAAGGGCCGGCCCGCCCAGGCCGACGCGAACAGGGCCACCGGCACCGCCGGGCTGTTCACGTCGAGCAGCGCCACGTTCTGCGCGTCCGAGGCCTGGATGCGCCGCGCCGCGCCGCCGGAGGCGCGAAAGAGCTCCGTGAAGGTCAGATGAGCGCCGTCGCTGCTGAGCGCCACGCGCTCGCCGCATCCCTGGGCCGCCATCTCCAGCAGCATCATCAGGTTCATGCGGGTCCTCCGAAAGCGCCCGGATCCATCCGGGGCCGGCTAGTCGGACGCGGGCAGCGGCTTGGCCTCCTTGAGCTGCAGCGGCGAGCCGCCCGCGCCCAGCGAGCCCTTGCCCGGCTTGGTGCAGAGCACCTCGAGGTCGGCGGCCTCGTTCACGTAGCGCTTGCCGAGCTGGGTCCCCTCCGACGCGTCTCCGGCCGGGCTGCCGCCCGCGGGCCGCTCCTCGGAGATGTCGAGCATCAGAGTTCCGCCACAGGTCAGCTCGGTCTCGGCCGCCGGCGCGGCCACGACCATGATCTCGGTATCACACACGGCGCTGCGGAGCCGCGCGCCGGGCTTGAGCTGGGGCATGGAACGATCCTCCGCGGTCAGGGAAGCGAGCGGAGGATAACACGACCGCCGCGGGCGTCAGCGGCCGCGGTAGGCGGGCTCCCGCTTCTCGACGAATGCCTGCAGACCCTCGCGGAAGTCCGCGCTACGCATCAGCTGGAGCAGCTCCGACAGCACGTGGTGGGCGTTCGCCTCGAAGGGGGTGTCGGTGCCCAGGCGCATGGTCCGCTTGGTGGCGGCGACTGCCAGCGGTGCGTTGGCCGCGATCTCGCCGGCCCACGCCCGCGCCTCGTCGAGCAGGGTGTCGTGGGGGACGACGCGATTGACCAGGCCGAGCTCGCGCATCTGGCCGGCCTCGAGGGGGCGGCCCAGGAGCGCGATCTCGCAGGCCCGGTGCCAGCCCACCAGGCGCGGCAGCAGCCACGTACCGCCGCTCTCGGGCACCAGTCCGCGCCGCACCGGGCAGGCGAAGCGCGCCCGGTCCGACGCCAGCACGATGTCGCAGCCCAGCGCCAGGTCCATGCCGTAGCCTGCCGCGGGTCCGTTGAGCGCGCAGATCACCGGCACGTCGATGCGGCGCAGCACGAAGGGCGGCGTGTTGCCGACATCGAGGTTCACGCTGCCGCCCTCGCCCATCAGGTCGCTGCTTCCGCTGGCGACGTCCTTCAGGTCGAGCCCCGCGCAGAAGCCGCGACCGGCGCCCGTGAGCACGACCGCGCGCACGTCGCGGTCCGCGTTCGCGGACTCGAGCGCGGCCGAGAGCTCGCGGATCATCCCCGCGGAGATCGCGTTGAGGCGCTCCGGGCGGTTGAGGGTCAGGGTCGTCACGTGAGCGTCGTGCTCGACGAGCAGATCTGCCAAGGATTCCTCCCGCGCACGCCCCGCGGTGCCGCTGCCGACCGGCGCTGCCGCGACGAACCCGCTGACGCGGGCGACGCAGCGCCGAGCCCACGCGTTTGTGGCCTGCGCCGCGGTCAGCGTACCATCCGGCCGATGTCCGGCTACGACGAGTTCGGCCTGCTCGCCGAGAACGCGCGCGAGTACGATCTCTCGCTCGATCCGCCGCCCCGTCTGGCGCGCACGGCGGTCGACGTGGGAGGGGGCCAGAGTGTGAGCGCCATCACATGGGGCGACGCGCCGCCCGAGGTCGCGTTCCTGCACGGCGGCGCACAGAACGCCCACACCTGGGACACCGTCTGCCTGGCGCTGCGGCGCCCGGCGGTCTGCCTGGACCTGCCGGGCCACGGTCACTCGGACTGGCGCGACGATCGCGACTACGGTCCCGACCACAATGCCGAGGCGATGGCCGTGGCCCTGCGCGCGCTGGCGCCCGGGGCGCGGCTGCTGGTGGGCATGTCGCTCGGCGGCCTCACGAGCTGCGTGCTGGCCTCGCGCTGGCCCGAGCTGGTGCGCGAGCTGGTGCTGGTGGACGTGACGCCCGGAGTCAATGCCCACAAGGCGCGGGCCATCGCGGCCTTCGTGCGCGGCCCGGAGTACTTCGAGTCCTTCGACGCGATCCTGGCGCGCACCGTCGAGCACAACCCGGGGCGCAGCCGCAGCTCCCTGCGTCGCGGCGTCCTGCACAACGCCCGCGAGCTTCCCGACGGCCGCTGGAGCTGGCGCTACGACCGGCGCTTCGCCGGGCGAGCCCCGGACGGGGCCGCCAGCACGGCCGACGGCACGGCCCTGCACGCCGCGACCGAGTACGAGGCCCGCGTGGACTTCGAGTCGCTCTGGGAGCACGTGAGCCGCGTACGCGCGCCGCTGACCCTGCTGCGCGGCAGCGAGTCTCCCGTGGTCGACGACGAGGACGTCGCCGAGCTGCTGCGGCGCCAGCCTGCGGCGCGCGTCGAGGTGATCGACGGCGCCGGCCACAGCATCCAGGGCGACCGGCCACTCGAGCTGGTCGCCATCCTCGACGGGATCCTGTCCCGCTAGCGGCGGACGCGGATCCCAGCAAGGAGCCGAGACCCGATGAAGTTCTCCATGACCTTCGAGGCAGCCTGCGGCCGCGTGCCCGACGCGATCGGCTACGTGGAGCGGCTGATCGATGCGGGCGCCGATGAGGTGATGTTCCTGATCCAGATGGGCACGGTGCCCCAGAAGGCCGCGCTGGAGACGATCCGCAACCTGGGCGAGCACGTCATTCCCCGCTTCCGATGAGCCTGGACCCGCGCACGCCTGTACTGATCGGCGCCGGCGCGGTGACGCAGCGGCAGCCGGACCCGTTGCTCGCCGCGGAGCCGCTGGAGCTGATGGCGCTGGCCCTGGAGCGAGCCGCCGACGACGCGGGCAGCGGCGAGCTCCTGGCGCGCGCCGACGCGATCCGCGTGCCGCGCGGCTTCTGGGACTATCCCGATCCGGGCCGCGCACTCGCCGACCGCTTCGGCGCAAAGCGCGCGCGCACGCAGGTCTCCGAGATCGGGATCCTCCAGACCACGCTGTTCGGACACGCCTGCCGGGACATCGCGTCGGGAGACGCGGACGTGGTGATCGTGGCGGGAGGCGAGGCGAAGCAGCGCGCGCTGCGCGCGCAGATCGCCGGCATCGAGGCGTCGACCACGCCGCAGCCCGGGGTGACGCCCGACGAGGTGCTGCGTCCGCACGCCGAGATCATGCCGCGCGTCGAGATCGAGCGCGGACTGCAGACCCCCGTGAGCCAGTACGCCATCCTCGAGAGCGCCCTGCGCCGCGCGACCGGGCAGACGCTGAACGGGCACCTCGACGAGATCGCGCGACTCTGGGCGGGCTTCAGCGAGGTCGCCGTCGGCAACCCGGGCGCCTGGAGCCGCGATCCCGTCGATGCCGCGACCCTCCGGACCGCGGGCGAGCGAAACCGCATGCTGGCGTTCCCGTACACGAAGCTGCACTGCTCGCAGTGGAACGTGGACCAGGCCGCGGCCCTGATCTTCTGCTCCGCCGGGACGGCCGACGCGCTGGGAATCGCGCGCGACCGTCGCATCTTCCCGCTCGCGGTCGCCGAGTCGAACCACATGGTGCCACTGTCGTCGCGCGCCGCGCTGCACCGCTCGCCGGGATTCGCGCACGCGGGGCGCCGAGCGCTCGCCCTCGCCGGGCGCGGGATCGACGACGTCGCCCATCTCGAGCTGTACAGCTGCTTCCCCGCGGCAGTCCGCGTGCAGGCGGCCGAGCTCGGGATCCACGGCACGGATCGTCCGCTCACCGTGACCGGCGGGATGACCTTCGCCGGGGGGCCGCTGAACAGCTTCGTGCTCCAGGCGCTGGTCCGGATGGTCGAGGTACTCCGCGACGATCCGGGCAGCACCGGGATGGTCAACGCCATCAGCGGACTGGTGACCAAGCAGGGCGTCAGCCTGTGGTCCAGCGAACCGCCGGCGCGCTTCGGCTTCGAGGACGTCAGCGACGCCGCGCGCGCCGACACCGCCGAGCGCCCGGTCGATCCGGAGGCCGCGGGCTCCGGAACCGTCGCCGGCTACACGGTGCTGTACGAGGGAGGCGAGCCGGCCCGGGGCATCGCGGTCTGCGACCTCGACGACGGCCGCCGCGCCCTCGCGACCACGCGCGAGAGCACCCAGGCCCGGGGACTGGTGCGAGAGGACTTCGCCGGACACCGCGTGCACGTGGGTCCCGGCGGCGAGCTGGAGGTGTGATGCGAGACCGAGTCAGGGTTCCGGGTGCGTCTCCCGCGCAACGGCGCGACGGCGGAGCCTCATGAGCCGCCTTCCCCTCGACGACACCCTCGTGGTCTCCGTGGGCCACACCCTCCCCGGCCACTACTGCATGGCGGCGCTGCGGGACCTGGGCGCCGACGTGCTGCGCATCGAGCGCCCGCTGCGCGACGGCGGCGGTGATCCCTACGCCCAGGTCAAGGGCGGCTACCCCATGCGCTCGTTGATGGCGGGCACCAGCGAGTGCCGGCTCGACCTCAAGCGCGACGACGCGCGCGAGGCCTTCGTGCGCCTGGCCAGCCGCGCCGCCGTGGTGCTCGAGGGCTTCCGCCCCGGCGTCGCCGCCCGGCTCGGGATCGGGTACGAGCAGCTGAGCGAGGCCAACCCGGCGCTGGTCCACCTGGCGCTGTCGGGCTACGGCCAGGAGGGGCCGCTGCGCGATCGCGCGGGGCACGACATCAACTACCTGGCCGAGACCGGGGTCCTGGGCCTGGGCAATCCCCCCGCGATCCCGGGCACCACCTTCGCGGACGGGCTCGCGGGCATCTCCGCCGCGCTCAACATCGTGGGCGCGCTGATGAGCGCGCGCGACAGCGGCCGGGGCCAGTCGATCGACCTTGCGATCGTCGATGCGCCCCTGATGCTGATGGCGCCCGAGCTCGAGCACCTCTGGGCGACCGGCGAGTCGCGCCGCCCCGGCGACATGCACCTGACCGGGCGCTGGCCGTGGTACGGCCTGCACCGCACCCGCGACGACCGGCCCGTGGCGCTGGGCGCGGTGGAGCCGGTCTTCCACGCCAACCTGGCGCGTGGCCTCGACCACCCCGAGCTGATCAACCGCCAGTTCGCAGAGGACGACACCCGCGCGGCCGCGCACTCGGCGTTCGCGCGCGCCATCGGCGCCCGCAGCCTCGCCGAGCTCGGCCCGCTGCTCGACCACCCCGACGCCTGCGCGAGCCCGGTGCGCACCCCTGCGGAGGTCGCCAGCTCGCCGCTGATGACACGCGCCACCCGCGCGGGTGCCGCCGACGGCGAGCGCCTCGTGCGCACGCCCGTTCGCAGCGAGCCTGCGCCGCTGCGGACCGAGCGCACGGGGGCCGAGGCGCTGCTGTACCAGGGGTTCTCGCCCGACGAGGTCGAGGTGCTCCGACGCTCGGGGGCGCTGTCCGATCGCGCCGCTCGGCGCGATCCCGCAGGGTAGCCGCCAGGCGCGATCCGCCGCGCCCGACCGGTCCGCTCAGCTCTCGCCGTAGACGTGACCCTCGATCTCGACCCGCTCGGCCTCGAGGCGACGCAGCGCGGCCTCGCGCAGCGGTGCGGTCTTGATCTTCTGGTTGCCCGTCAGCTCGAACTCGTCCTCGGAGAAGAAGAAGACGCGGCGCGGCACCTTGTAGGTGGACATGTGCTCGCGCACCCAGGCGCGGATCTCGTCCTCGGTCGGCGAGGCGCCGGGCGTCGGCACCGCGCAGAGCACGACGATCTCGCCCAGGATCGGATGGGGAACCCCGACGATGCGCGCGGCGTGCAGGCTCTGCAGGCTGTCGAGCTTGCGCTCGATCTCGATCGGCGAGACGTTGGCGCCGCCGGTCTTGATCAGGTCGGTGATGCGCCCGGTCCAGTGCAGGTAGCCCTCGGCATCGATCAGCCCGGCGTCGCCCGTGTGGAAGTAGCCATCGGGATCGCGCCAGGACTCGGGCTCGACCTTCTGGTAGCCCAGCATCAGCGTCACGCCCTTGACCGTGATCTCGCCCTCCTCGCCCACGCCCAGCGGCGCGCCGCTCTGCGGGTCCGCGATGCGGATCGACACGCCGGGCAGCGGCTTGCCATGCGTGGACTCGCGCAGCTCCAGCGGCGAGTCGGACGGGATCGACGAGCAGATCGTCGAGGTCTCGGACAGGCCGTAGGAGCCCTCGGGCCCCCAGGTGTTGCCGTCGATGCCCGCGAGGTCGCGCAGCGGGCTGTGGAAGCCGACCTTCTCGAGCGACGAGAGGTCGCGCGCCGCGGCGCTCGGGTGCTCGCCCAGGGCCCGGTGCTGGTGGACCCAGGCGTGGGCCATGGTGGCGCGCTCCGACTCCATCATCGCGAGTGCGGCCTCCGGCTCGAAGCGCTCCTGGATCAGGAGCGTGCCGCCCGCGGCGAGCGTCGCGCCGATCGACATGCACAGCCCCGCCGTCCAGAAGAAGGGTTGCGCGGTCCAGACGCGCTCGTCGGGGCCCAGCGCCATCTGCTCGCGGAAGCGCCACGACTGGATCGCCACGGTGCGCTGCGAGTGAACCACGCCCTTGGGCAGCGCGGTCGAGCCCGACGTGTAGATGATCACGCCGCGGTCCGACGGCACGACCTCGTCGCCGAGCGCCGCGACCAGCTCCGGCGTCACGTCCTGGCCCAGGGCCAGGAGATCCTTCCAGGACTCGATCCCGCCCTGGCGCGAGTCGCGCCCCAGGCAGAACACGCGCCGCAGCTGCGGCAACGCCGCGCAGCGGATCGCTCCCGGCTCCGCCGCGCCGACCGCGGGGTGGCGCGCCACCAGGTCGTCGGCCCAGGCGTGGCGCAGCAGCCGGTCGCGCATCAGCAGCACGGAGGCGTCGCCGTGGCGCAGGATGTGGTCGATCTCCTCGGGGCTGGCGAACGTGCTCACCGGCACGGCCACGGCACCGATCATGGCCGCGCCGAAGAGCGCGGCCACGAACTCGGGGCTCGACGGCAGCAGGAGCGCGACGTGCGCACCCTTGACGACGCCGGCGCCGACCAGGCCGCGCGCGATCGCCACGGCCTCGGCATGCAGCTGCTCGTAGGTGAGCCGCCGCTCCGCCGAGACCAGCGCCTCGCGTGAACCGCTGACGCCGGCCGCATCCTCGAGGAAGCGGCCGAGCGTCAGGCGATCCGGGTCCTGGCCGACCGTGACGTCGGAGGGCTCACCCACGCGATGCTCCGCAGCTAGACGGGCGGCAGCAGGACCTTGGCCTGGCCCTTGGCCATCAGCGCCCCGGTCTGCGTCGTCATGGTCGCCGCCACCGTGGCGATGGGCTGGCCGGTCGAGTTGTCCTGATCGACCCCGACCACCTCGCCGTCCATGTAGGTCAGATCGCCGGTCAGCGCCGGGCCCGTGTAGCTGAAGTTGCTGTGCATCACGAAGCTGTGCTCGCCGGCCCAGTCCGCGACGTAGTCCAGGATCCAGGCGCCCATGGTCGCGCCGTAGCCGTAGGCCCGGGGCATTCCGATGAGCTGTGCGTACCGTGGCTGCACGTGCCCGCGGGACGCGCCGTGGTACAGACCGTCGCCGTGCGTCGGGTCGACCTTGGCCGCCTCCTTGTTCCGCGACATCTCGGGGATCCAGCCGGCATTCTCGGTCGAGTTCTGTCCGCCGTCGTCGTACGACGACCCCCAGACCGTCATCGTGTAGGAGCGCCACTCGGTCGTGAAGCTCATGACGGTGTGCGGGCCGATCGGGCGGCGCGGCAGCTTGTCACCGACCTTCACGAACTGGCGCTTCTCGTGGCCCAGGTCGAGGAATGAGCGGATCCACTCGATCTTCTCCTTCTCGATCTCCTCGATCTGCGCGTCGGTCCAGGTGGGATCCTCGCGCTTGTCGCCGTAGCCGTCGGCGATGCGCGCGGCCTCCTCCGCGTAGTAGCGGATCGAGGTCGAGCGCTGCTTGGCCACCACCTCGCCGCGCTGGTTGATGTAGTTCGTGTCGCCGCGCGAGAACATCGTCGGACCCGCGAACTTGGTCTGCTTGACCACGTAGTCGAAGAGCATCCGCTCGGAGACGAACTTGTCACCGGGGAAGACGCGGGGGCCCATGAACCACCACTCGTCCCCGCCGAAGAGCATGTGCGTGCCCTCGATGTGGCCCTGGATCGCCGGCGTGGCGCCGTGGCCCACCGTGCAGTTCACCATGTACGACTGCGGCGCGACGATCTGCCCGAAGACGCTCTCGGCCGCGTAGTCCTTGTCGTAGTACAGAGGGTTCGGATTCTGCATCCCCTGTGCCCAGCGCCGGATGTCGTTGACGTGAATCTCGTCGTGGAACTGTCCCCCGCCGAGGGGAACGCCGACCCACTTGTCGACCTCGGTGGTGTCCATGGTGGTGCGCGGCTCGGACATCTCTTCTCCTTCTCCTCTGCCGGCTCTTCTCCGGCGCCCGCGCGGCGGTCTTGCCGCGCAGCGGATACGTTCTGGTCAGACGATTGTCGCCCGGCAGCTGGCCGTCCGGGGGATGGTATAGTGACACACGCTGACTTTTTTGTGTGAACGGAACGCTCGCCATGCCCCAGTCCGGTGATCCCGACCTGCGCGCCCTGCAGGCCGCGCGGCGCATGTCCCACGGCCAGCAGCTCGCACGCGCGGCCTCCAAGTTCCCGGACCAGGAGGCCTTTCGCTTCCTGGGTCGCTCGCTCGGCTTCGCCGCGCTCGACGAGCGGGTCTCGCGGCTCGCGCGCTGGCTCGCCGACCGCGGCGTCGACAAGGGCGACCGGGTGGCCCTGCTGCTGCCCAACGGGCTCGAGTTCGTCGAGGCCTTCTTCGCCTGCGGACGCCTCGGGGCGATCTGCGTTCCCGTGAACTTCCGGCTGGTTGCCGACGAGATCGCCTACATCCTGCGCAGCTCGGGCGCGCGCGTGCTGCTCACGCACGCCGACTTCCGGGACGCCGTGGCCCGGGCCAGCGGCGAGGCACCGGACCTGGAGGCCTGCCTGGCCGTGGGCGAGCTCGAGGCGGCCGTGCCGGTGCACCCCTGGGCCGAGACCGAGGCCACACCGGCCATGCCACCGGACGTCGACGTCGCCGACCACGACCCCTGCTGCCTGATGTACACGTCGGGCACGACCGGCCGGCCCAAGGGCGCCCTGCTGTCCCACTTCAACCTGTTCATGAACTCCATGCACGGGATGATCGAGCAGCGCATCGTGGGTTCCGACGAGGTCTGGCTGGCCGGCCTGCCGCTCTTCCACATCGGCGGACTGAACGGAATGCTGCCCTACGTGCTGACCGGCGGCACGACCATCCTCTGGCCGACCGGGCACTTCGACGCACGCGAGGCGGTCGACGAGCTGGAGCGCAGCCAGGTCACCGGCTGCTTCTTCGTCGCGACCCAGTGGCAGGACGTGTGCGCGGTCGCCGCCGAGCGCCCGCGGAGCTTCGCGCTGCGGCGCATCGCCTGGGGCGCGTCGCCGGCGCTGCCCAGCACGCTCGAGGCGATGGCGCGCACCTTCGGCGAGATCCCGATCTACACCTTCTTCGGCCAGACCGAGATGAGCTCGGTCACCTGCGTGCTGCACGGCGAGGACTTCGAGCACAAGCCCGGCTCCGTCGGCCGGCCCTGCATCAACGTCGAGGCACGCATCGTGGACGACGACATGAAGGACGTCGCCAGCGGCGAGGTCGGCGAGATCGTGTACCGCGCGCCCACCGTCATGCAGGGCTACTGGAACGACCCCGAGGCCACGGCCGAGGCGTTCCGCGGCGGCTGGTTCCACTCCGGCGACCTCGTACGGGCGGACGAGGACGGCTACATCTGGGTGGTCGACCGCAAGAAGGACATGATCATCACGGGCGGCGAGAACGTGTACTCCGCCGAGGTCGAGGCCGCGATCGACACGCACCCGGGCGTGGCCGAGGTCGCCGTCATCGGCATCCCGGATCCGAAGTGGGTCGAGACGCCGCGCGCGATTATCGTGCCCACCGACCCCGCGAATCCGCCGGGCGCCGACGAGATCATCGCCCACTGCCGCGAGCGCCTGGCGTCGTACAAGAAGCCCTCGTCCGTGATCTTCGTGAAGAGCCTGCCGCGCAACGCCAGCGGCAAGGTCGTCAAGCCCGAGCTGCGCCGGCTGCACGGCGCGCCCTCCCAGGAGTCCGCATGAGCGAGAACGAGACCGAAGTCCCGCCGCTGAAGCTGCCCTCGTACCGGTACACCACCGGCTGGCACTGCATCGGCTGGGACGACGACTTCCCCGTGGGCGAGGTCCGCTCGCTGCACTACTTCGGCCAGGATCTGGTTGCCTGGCGTGGCGAGTCCGGACAGGTGTTCGTGCTCGACGCGCACTGCCAGCACCTGGGCGGAAACATGGGCGTGGGCGGTCACGTCGAGGGCGACTGCATCGTCTGCCCCTGGCACAACTGGCACTGGAACGGCGACGGCAGCAACGCGCTGATTCCCTACAGCCGCCTCGAGCGAAACCCCACGGCCCGCGTCTTCGCCTGGCCCGTCCGCGAGTGGTACGGCATGGTCGTCGTCTGGCACGACCGCGACCGGTGCGAGCCGCACTGGGAGCTGCCCGAGGTGCCCGAGGCCAAGGATCCGCGCTTCTTCCCGCTCGCACCCAGCCGGCAGCTCCATCGGATCAAGGCGCACCCGCAGATGATCATCGAGAACGCGGCCGACCCCTACCACGTGGGTCCGATTCACGGTGGCACCGCCACCAAGACCACCTCGTTCGAGCCGAACGGGCACCACCTGCACGCCACGATCTCCAACGTCTACGGCGAGGGTCGCGAGTCCACCTGGCTCACGCCCGACGGGCCCGTCGAGGCCACGATCACCTACGACACGTACGCGCTGGGCGTGGGCTTCGTGCGCTTCCCGGCCAATCCGCTGGAATCGGTGCAGATCACGGCGCACACCCCCGTCGACGAGACCCACACCGACTACTACTTCATGCAGACGTCGGAGCGCGATCCCGGCGAGGACGGCGACGTGCCCACCGGCCGCGCCGCGCGCTTCCTGAAGATCCAGCAGAACCTGGTGACCCAGGATTTCTTCCTCTGGGAGCACATGAAGCACCTCGACCGGCCGAACTTCACGCCCGAGGAGGCCCGGGATTACGTGGCGCTGCGCCGCTGGGCACAGCAGTTCTACCCGCCCGGCACCCTGGAGTGACGCTTCCCGGGACCCGACCGATCCCGGAGCGCGCCCGCGACCTGCTCGAAGGCATGGCGATCGCGCACATGAGCACGGTCCGCGCCGACGGGCGGCTGTCGACGAACCCCGTCGGGGTGCTGCTCGACGGGGACCACCTCAGGATCAGTACGACCAAGCGGCGCGTGAAGTACCGCAACCTGCTGCGCGATCCGCGCATCGCGCTGAGCATCCCGCACGCGACCAACCCGAATCGCTACCTCGAGGTGCGCGGGCATGCCCTGCTCGAGGACGACGCCGATCGCAGCTTCATCGACCGCATCGCGCGGATCTCGATGGGGATGGAGCGCTACCCCTTCGACCCGCCGGGCGAGGAGCGCGTCATCATCACCGTCATCGCCGAGCAGATGTCCTGTCCCGCGATCCCGCTGGCCGACGATCCGCCGACGGCGGGGACCCCCAGGACCGACGGGCCGCCGGCACCGCCCTCGCGCTCCGGCCTGCCCGCGTGGGCCCTGCTGGCCAGCGGCGTGCTGATCGGGCTCGCGCTCGCGGGCGCGCTGATGCTGCTGCAGTGGCCGGCATGACGCGCCGGCCCGCCGCTCATCAGGCGAAGGCGGCCTCGAGCCGCTCGGGCCCGAGCTCCCAGTAGGCGTCCACGCGCTCGAAGCCGCGACCCGCCAGCGCCCCGCGCTCGAAGCGATCGAGCAGCGCACCGACCAGGCACCCGGCCTCGAGGCGCGCCAGGTTGGCCCCCAGGCAGAGGTGCGGTCCCCAGCCGAGCGTGAGGTGCGGCGCCGGATCTTCCCGGTCGACGCGGAACGCGCCGGCATCGTCGCCGTAGACCGTCTCGTCGCGGTTCGCCGACGCCATGCCCACGACCAGGCGAGCGCCGGCGGGAACGGTCTGCCCGGCGATCTCGACGTCGACGCGGCACTTGCGCGTGAGCACCTGCACGACCGCGTCGAGCCGCAGCGACTCCTCGATGGCGGGCGCGATGAGCTTGCGGTCGGCGTCGAGCGCGTGCCAGAGCTCCGGCGACTCGAGGATCCGGAACAGCAGGTTGCCCAGCAGGTGGGTCGTGGTGTCGTTGCCCGCGATGATCAGGTGCGCGAGCGTGATGCGGATCTCGACGTCGGTCATGCGGTCGCCGTCGATCTCGGTGAGCGCCAGCCGCGTCACCAGGTCGTCGGGGGGATCGGTCGCGGAGCGGCGCCGGGCGACCAGACGGTCGATGTAGCCGGCGAACTCCGGGTGCGCGCCCTCGAGGCCCTCGCCGCGCTCGTTGCGGTTCTCGCTGATCCAGCGGCTGGTCGCCACCTCGTGCGACCAGAGGCTGTACTGCGCGTAGTCCTCGAGCGGCACGCCGATCAGGTTGGCCGAGACCTTCGAGGGCACCGGACGCGTCGCCGCGGGCACCAGATCGACCGTGGCCCCGGCCTCGAACGCCCCGACCAGCTCGCGGCAGAGCTGCTCGGTGTAGCCGCGCAGCGCGCGGTAGTTGGCCTGGTTGAGCGTGACCTGCTCGAGCCGGCGCAGCCGGGTGTGGTCCGGCGGATCCATCTCGTTGATCATCCGCTGGTCCCGTGGGATGACGATGCCCGGCCCGCGCAGCCCGCCCTCGTTGGAGAAGCTGCGGATGTCGCTCAGCGCCCGCCGGCAGTCCTCGTAGCGCGACAGGTACCAGAAGCCGGACGGCGTCGGCGCCACGGGACGCTCGCGCCGCAGCGCGGCCATGGTCGCGTAGGGGATCTCGCCCCAGCCGTCGCGGAACGGATCGAAGCGGTCGAGGTCGATCGCAGTGCTCACGCGCCGACCTCACCCATCAGTCCCGCGAACCCGTCGAGCAGCGGCAGCACGGTCTCGCGTCCGGCCGCAGGCAGGCCGAGCACCACGCGCTCGACGCCGGCGGCGGCGTACGCCGCCAGGCGCTCCGCCTGCGGCGGCCAGTGCGCCTGCGCCAGCACCACCGAGATCGGCACCTCGGCCGGGGTGCGCTCGTGCTCGGCGAGCAGCGCGTCGAGCTCGCGCCGCGTCGCGGCGGGGTCCTCGATGTCGTAGGAGACCGGCATCCAGCCGTCGCCCCAGCGCGCGGCCCGGCGCGCCCCGTGTGGCCAGCCGCCCCCCACCAGCACCGGCAGCCGCTCCTGGACGGGCTTGGGCCAGGTCATCATCGGCGGGAAGTCGACGTGCTTGCCATGGTACTCGGGCTTGCTGCGCGTCCAGATCTCGCGCATGGCCTCGACGCGCTCGCGCATCAGCGCGAAGCGGGTGGACGGGTCGGTGCCGTGGTCCTCCATCTCCTCGAGGTTCCAGCCCGCACCCACGCCGAAAACAAAGCGTCCGTCGCTGAGCTGGTCCAGGCTCGCCACCTGCTTGGCGGTCTGGATCGGGTCGCGCTGCGTCACCAGGCAGATGCCCGTACCCAGGCGGATGCGCCGCGTCGCCTGGGCTGCCGTGGCCAGCGCGACGAACGGGTCCATCACGTCGTAGTACATCTTGGGCAGGTCGCCGCCGCCGGGGTACGGCGAGCGCCGCGACAGCGGGATGTGCGAGTGCTCGGCGACCCAGAGTGACTCGAAGCCGCGCGCCTCGGCCTCGACCGCCAGCTCCGCCGGTCGGATGGAGGAGTCGGTCGGGAAGATGAACACGCCGTACTGCATGACCCGGCCGGCAGCGTACCACGCGTGCCCGGGACCGGCCCCGCGACCGCGCTCAGCGACCGCCGTAGCGCGGCGGCCGCTTCTCCTGGAAGGCGGCCAGGCCCTCCTTGAAGTCGAGGCTGCGCGAGGACAGCTCCATCGCGTAGGCCTCGTTCGCGAGCGCGTGCTCGAGGTCGAGCTCGAGCGAGCGCTGCAGCGTCCACTTGGTGAGCCCGACGGCGACCGTGGCCGCGCCGGCCAGCTCGTCGACCAGCGCGGCGACCGCGGCGTCGAGATCGGCGGGCTCGACCGAGCGGTGGATCATGCCCCAGTCGGCCGCCTGCTCGCCGCTGACCTCGCGCCCGAGCAGCAGCAGCTCGCGCGCGCGGGCCACGCCCACCATGCGCGGGAGCAGCCAGCTGCCGCCGCTGTCGGGCGTGAAGCCCCGCTTGACGAAGGGCTCCCAGAAGCGCGCGTCGTGGCTGGCGAGCGTGAAGTCCGCCGCCAGCGCCAGGTGACAGCCAATGCCCGCCGCCCAGCCGCGCACGGCGCAGACGATCGGCAGCTGCACCTGGAGCATGGCCGGAATCAGCCGGTGCGCCTGCCGCGGCAGGCGGCGCGAGATGTCGCCCGCGCGCGGCCGCGGCCCATCCTTGCGGTTGATCGCGACGAAGTCGGCCCCGCCGCAGAAGTGCTCGCCCTCGCCTTCGAGCACGATGACCCGGATCTCAGGGTCGTCCACGGCGCTCTCGATCGCGTCGATCAGCAGCGCCATCATCGGGTGGCTCAGCGAGTTGCGCTTGTCGGGCCGCTGCAGGCGCAGGCGCAGCGCCGGCCCCAGCTTCTCGATGCCGACCCAGGAGCGTTGCTCCTCCGGGATCTCCATGCGCGCCCCTCCTGCACGGCCGCGGCTGCCCGCGGATCGCGGCCGGATTGAAGCACTTTGCAGCGCCGCACCCCAGCCGGTCCGGCAGCCTCGCGTGCGTTCGGGGTATACAGGGCCAGGGAGGCCGATGCCGGGTCTGGAAACGAAGCGGGCAAGCGCGTACCCCCTCGAGGGCCTGAGGGTCCTGGAGCTGGGCGACTCGGTTCCCAGCGCCTTCGCGGGGCGCTGGCTCGCGGCGCTGGGCGCCGACGTGATCGCGGCCTCGGTGCGCGACGCGCACGCCGACCCGGCGCACCAGGCGCGCCGCATCTATCTCGACGCGAGCAAGCAGCGGCTCGAGCTCGATCCCGCCGATCCCGCGAGCGGCCCGCGGCTGCGCGCGGAGCTGGCCGCCGCCGATCTGCTGCTCGACGGGGCCGGCCGCGGCGTGCTCGAGGCCGCGGACCTGGCACCCTGGCTCGGGGAGAGCCGGGGCCCGGCCTCGGTCTCGGTGACACCGTTCGGTGACATCGGGGCCGCCGCCGACCTGGCGGCCGCGCCGATCACGCTGTCGGCGCTGGCGGGCATGATGTGGCTGGTCGGCGCACCGGGACTGCCGCCCCTGGAGCAGTGGGGCGACCAGCCCGAGCACCTGGCCGGCCTGCACGCGCTCGGCGCGTGCCTGGCCGCGCTGTATGCCGGCATCCTGCGGGGCGAGAGCGTGCACTACGACCTGAGCGTGCACGCCTGCGCCGCCACCGTGGTCGGCCACCACACCGCGCGCGTCTCGCAGATGAGTGCGGGGCCCGAGGCGCGCACGGGGCCGCGCTCGCTCTGGCGCGTGTACCGCAGCGCCGACGGCTGGGCCGTGATCTGCGCGCTCGCGCGCAACTACGGCCGCATGGCCGACGCCATGGACCTGCCCGAGCTCGCCGAGGTCTCGCCGTTCCTCGACCACGGCAAGCGACCCGAGGAGGAGGCACGGATCACGGGCATGATCGAGCGCTGGTTCGCGAGCCGCACCGGAGTCGAGATCGACGAGCTAGCGCACGCCGAGCGCGTACCGATCGCCCGCGTGCGCTCACCCTCGGAGGTCGCCGCGTCCGCACAGCTGGCGCACCGCGGCTTCTTCGCAGATGGGCCCGGGGGCACGCGTGTTCCGCGCAAGCTCTGGGAGAGCGCGGCGACGCGCTGGCGCGAGCCCGCCGCACCGCGCCCGGCGGGCAAGACGCCCGCGCCGCGTGCGCGCCCGGCCCTGGCCCCGACGTCGCGACCGCTCGCGGGCGTGCGGGTGCTGGACCTGGGCCAGATCTGGGCCGGGCCCTACGCCGCGTGCCTGCTGGCCGACCAGGGCGCCGACGTGATCAAGGTCGAGTCGCCGACGAACTGGGATCCCAACCGCTGCGCGGCGCCCCCGCCCGCGGGGCGCGAGGCCCGCTGGTGGAACACCTGCGCGTACTTCCACGAGTACAGCCGCAACAAGCGCTCGGTCGGGCTCGAGCTGCGCCACCCCCGCGGGCGCGAGCTTCTGGGCCGGCTCATCTCGCACGCCGACGTGGTGATCGAGAACCTGCGCGCCGACGTGCTCGACCGGCTCGGCATCGGCTTCGACTGGATGCGCGAGCAGCGGCGCGACGTGATCCTGGTCAGCATGGCCGCCTTCGGCAAGTCGGGGCCCGACTCGGTTCTGCCGGGCTACGGCCCGATGATCGAGGCCCTGTCCGGGCTCGCCGGGCTCACCGGCTACGGCGACGCCCAGCCTCGCCTCGCCAACGGCTACGCCTATGGCGATCCGGTCGCGGCGACCGCGGGCGCCAGCGCCGCGATCGTCGCGCTGCTGCAGCGCGCGCGCACCGGCGACGGGCAGCACGTCGATCTGGCGCAGCGCGACGTGACCACGGCGCTGCTCGGCGAGGCGTTCGCGTTCGCATCGCTGACCGGCCGCGATCCGGAGCAGCGCGGGAATCGCCGCCCGGGCTGGGCCCCGTACGGAGTCTACCCCTGCGCCGGCCGGGACGACTGGGTGGCGATCGCGGTCGGCGACGACGCGCAGTGGCGCGCGCTGCGGACCGTGCTCGGCGAGCCGGACTGGGCAACGGACCCGGGGCTGGACCGGCTCGCGGATCGCGAGGCGCGCGCCGACGAGGTCGACGAGCAGCTCGGCGCCTGGACGCACGAGCACAGCAAGCACGACGTCTTCGCCCGCTGCAGCCTCGCGGGCGTGCCCGCCGCGCCCGTGTACCGGCCCGAGGAGGTCCTGCACGACGCCCGCCTGGCGGCGCGCGACTTCCACGAGCGCGTGGAGCACCCGGCCGTCGGGGCCTGGCGCATGCACGGCTGGGCCTGGCGTCCGCGCGGCGCCGGTCGCTGCGTCCGCAGCCCGGCACCCGACTTCGGCGCCCACAATCACGAGGTGCTCCAGGGCCTGCTGGGCCTGCAGCCCGCCGAGATCGAGGCCCTGCTGCGCGACGGCGCGATCGCGAGCGAGCCGCACCACCTGCCGCCGCTGCCCGGCAGCCGGCGCTGATCCCACCCGGAACTCCGCCGCCCGCGAAACCCCGACCGGCGCGTGCCACAATCGCGGCGGGAGGTGCCCCTTGAATCGATTCGCCCCGTGCCCGCTCCTCGCCTGCCTGCTGCTGGCGCTGGCCTGCGGGCCGATGCCCGACGAGGGGGAGCACGCGTCGCGGCCCGTGAACGATGCCCGCCTGCGCGCTGCGGCCGGCGAGGCGCAGAGCTGGCTCACCCACGGGCGCGACTACGCCGAGCAGCGCTACAGCCCGCTGACCCGGATCGACGCGGGCAACGTGGCGCGACTCGGCCTGGCGTGGAGCCACGATCTGGAGACGGAGCACGGCGTGGAGTCGACGCCGCTGATGGTC
This sequence comes from Deltaproteobacteria bacterium, assembly GCA_029261925.1. Lineage (GTDB taxonomy): Bacteria > Myxococcota_A > UBA9160 > SZUA-336 > SZUA-336 > JAGWBS01. Next base: position 23,076 of record JAJDAJ010000103.1, read on the forward strand.
GAAGGTGTGCTCTACGTGACCGGACCCTGGGGCGTGGTGCACGCGCTCGACGCGCGCACCGGCGAGCGGCTCTGGGTGTACGACCCGGAGGTTCCGGGCCAGTTCGCGCGGAGCGCCTGCTGTGGCGTGAACAACCGCGGCGCGGCCTTCTTCGACGGCCGCGTCTACGTCGGCGTGCTCGACGGGCGCCTGGTCGCCCTGGACGCGCGCAGCGGCGAGGTGGCGTGGGAGGTGCAGACCACCGATCCCGAGAAGCCGTACTCGATCACCGGCGCGCCGCGCGTGGTCCAGGGCAAGGTCATCATCGGCAACGGCGGCGCCGACCTGGGCGTGCGCGGCTACGTCTCCGCCTACGACGCCGCGACCGGCGCGCTGGTCTGGCGCACCTTCACGGTGCCCGGCAATCCCGCCGACGGCTTCGAGTCCGAGGCGATGCGCGCCGCGGCCGCCACCTGGACCGGCGAGTGGTGGCGCAGCGGGGGTGGCGGAACGGCCTGGGACGCGATGGCGTACGACCCCGACCTCGACCTGCTGTACGTCGGCACGGGCAACGGATCGCCCTACCCGCGCTGGCTGCGCAGCCCCGACGGCGGCGACAACCTGTACCTGGCCTCGATCCTGGCCCTGCGCCCGGAGACCGGCGAGCTCGTCTGGCACTACCAGACCACGCCCGCCGAGACCTGGGACTACACCGCTACCCAGCACATCCTGCTGGCCGACCTCGAGCTCGACGGCGCGCCACGCAAGGTGCTCATGCAGGCGCCGAAGAACGGGTTCTTCTACCTGATCGATCGCGAGACCGGCGAGTTCCTGTCGGCCACGCCCTTCGTCGAGGTCACCTGGGCCAGCGGCTTCGACGAGACCGGTCGCCCGATCGAGACCGACGTGGACTACCGGACCGAGCGCAAGTTCGTGAAGCCGAGCCCGCTGGGCGCGCACAACTGGCAGCCCATGAGCTACAGCCCCGACACGGGTCTGGTGTACCTGCCCGCGAAGGACATGGGCTCCCCGTTCAAGGTCGACGCCGCCTGGGAGTACGACCCCGGGACCTGGAACACGGGGCTGGACATGTCGTTCTTCACCGAGTTCGGCACCGACGATGGTGAGGGCGGCGAGATCCGCGGATTCCTGCTCGCCTGGGATCCCGTCAGCCGCCGCGTGGCCTGGAAGGTGGACCACGTGACCGGCTCGAACGGCGGCACGCTCGCCACCGCCGGCAACCTCGTGTTCCAGGGCACGGCCGACGGCCGCTTCGTCGCCTACCGGGCCACCGACGGACAGCGGCTCTGGGAGTCGCCTGCGGGCACCGGCGTGATGGCCGGCCCGATCACCTACGAGCTCGACGGCACGCAGTACGTGGCCGTGGCCGCCGGCTGGGGCGCCGCGTTCGCCCTGGGAGCGGGGCCCGCCGCGCGCAAGGCCGGCGTACGAGGCGGCGGCCGTGTGCTGGTCTTCGCGCTCGACGCCGACGGCGAGATCCCGCCGCCGGCGCAGCCGCCGTTCGGCCCGGTCCCCGAGCCCACCTACAGCGTCGAGGCGTCGGCCGCGGAGGTCGAGCGCGGCACGGTCCTGTACCACGAGTACTGCTCGGCCTGCCACGGCGTGCTCGCGATCGGCGGCGGCGCGGCCGCACCGGACCTGCGCTACACGGATGCCGCGGGTCACGCCGCGTTCGACGACGTGGTGCGCGGCGGGATCAAATCCGCCCGCGGCATGCCGTCGTTCGCGGACCGGCTCGACGCCGGCGAGGTGCGCTGGATCCAGGCCTTCGTGCTGGAGCGGACGGCCGCCTCCGCCGGCCGACCCTGAACGCGGGGCACAGCGCCCCACCTGACCCATTTTCGCCAGGCATGCCCCGGTGCGGTCCATGAAATCGGCCTCCGGGCTTGCGATCCTCCCGCGTCAGCCCCTGCCAGTTTCGCCCGGCCCGGCGCTGGCCCGGCCGGCCCCGCAGGGACCTGAACCGCCGACGAGGAGATCGCCAGAATGACGCGGACCATCCCCAGCCTCGCGCTCGCAGCAGCGCTCGCCGCCGGGCTCGCACCCGCGACCAGGAATGCAGCGGCCCAGGGCACAGCGACCGACGCCTCGGATCGCCCGAGCCAGCTCGAGAGCATCACCGTGACCGCGCGCAAGGTCGAGGAGAGCCTGCAGGAGGCACCGGTCGCCGTCTCCGCGTTCACGGGCGAGGAGCTCGAGAAGAGCGGCGTGCAGCAGATCGAGGAGATCGCCTGGAACACGCCGTCCCTGCGCTTCCAGCCAGTGCCCACGATCGGCAGTGCACCGACCATCACGCTGCGCGGCCTGACGCAGAACGACCCGCTGCCCACGATCGACCCGTCCGTCGGCATCTACATCGACGGCGTCTACCTGGGCCGGCTCACGGGTGGCAACGCGAACCTGCTCGACGTCGAGCGCGTCGAGGTGCTGCGTGGCCCGCAGGGCACCCTGTACGGCAAGAACACCACCGGCGGCGCGATGAACATCATCTCGAAGAAGCCCGACGGCACCACGGGCGGCTGGGGGCGCGTCACGCTGGGCAGCGACGACCAGCGCGACTTCGCCGGCGCGGTGCAGTTCCCGATCCTCGAGGACGTGCTCTCGGCGCGGATCGCGAGCGCGGTCTACTACCGGGACGGCTTTCACCGCATCGTACCCGACCTGTCGGTCCCGGGCGAGCCGGCGGTGCGCGACGCCAAGGGTCAGGAGAACAAGGGCTACTACGGTCGCGGCAGTGTGCTCTGGACGCCGACCGACCGCTTCGAGGCGCTGTTCCAGTACTACCAGATCAAGGAGCGGCAGAACAACAAGTCGCCGCACGTCATCGAGGTCACGGACTGTGCGCCTGCGGCCGCGGGCGGCAACTTCCTGATCAGCGCCGCGGCATGCACGCAGCTCGGATCGTTCGAGGACAAGCACGGCCACCGGGCGACCGCACCCACCCCGGGAATCGGCGATCGTGACGACCTGGATGCCCGAGGCGCCAGCCTGACCCTGACCAGGGAGTACGACAACTCGACGCTCAAGCTACTGACGGGTCACCGCGACAGCACGGTCCGCCGGACAGGTGACTCCGACGGCACTCCGCTGAACATCTTCTCGACGCGCGCCGAGAACAAGTCCACCCAGTTCAGCCAGGAGATCCAGCTGACCGGGACCCTCGCGGAGAGGCTGGAGTACGTCTCCGGCATCTACTGGTACCAGGAGAAGTCCACCGAGGACGGCGCGAGCGTCTTCGGCACCGGCAACGGTGCAGCGGGCTTTCAGACGACCGGTGAGCTGACCTCGCTGATCCGGTCGTGGGCGCTGTATCTCAACGCGAACTACGCGCTCACGGACCGCCTGAGCCTGATCGCGGGCATCCGCAGCAATTACGAGCGGCGCGAGATGGACCGCGCCAACTGGAGCGGCACCGGGATGAACCTGCCGTTCCCCGCGGAGCGCCTCGCGACGACGGGCCTGAGCTGCAATCCCAGCGGCCGCTTCGACGCGATCACCTGGACCGGCGGCGCCGAGTACGTCGTGAGCGACGACATCATGCTCTACGGTCGCGCCGACAAGGGCTTCCGGAGCGGCGGCTTCAATGGTCGCGCCTCTTCCAACCTCGCGCAGTGCGATTCGTTCCAGGAGGAATTCGTCACGTCGTACGAGCTCGGCAGCAAGTCGGAGTTCTTCGACAACCGGATGCGCCTGAACGTCGCGGCGTACCTCGCGAACTACGTGGACATCCAGCAGACGCAGCTCATCCCCGGGCTCGGGAACATCACGACGGTGCTCAACGCCGGGCGCGCGCAGATCTCGGGCGGCGAGCTCGAGGTCCGCGGGGTACCCGCCGAGGGGCTCCAGCTCGGCGCCACGCTGGGCGTCACGATCGTCCGCTTCAAGCACGGTCCCCGCAAGGACGGCTCGCCCGTCGCAGTCTCCAACGGCGACGGCACCGGCCGGCAGGAGCCGCAGAACACGCCGCGGCTGACCTACAGCCTCAGCGCCAGCTACGACTTCCCGCCCATGGACCTCGGCGAGCTGAGCGCGAGGCTCGACTACAGCTACCAGAGCCGCAACCAGGGCAGCCCGGAGAACAATGCCAACCTGCTCCAGCCGCCGTTCGCGCTGCTGAACGGGCGCGTCAGCCTGTACATGCCCGACCATGGCCTGGAGCTCGCGCTCTGGGGCAAGAACATCCTGGACCGCGAGTACTTCTACAGTGGCGTCAACTTCGCGCGCAACGGCATCGGCTTCATCGGCCGCTCCTACGGCGCCCCGCGCCAGGTCGGCGTCGAGCTGACCTACCGCTTCGGGTCCGACCGCAGGAGCTGAGCGCGGCCGCCATGACTTCCGGAGCCGGCCGTTGCGGGCCTCCCCCGCGACGGCCGGCTCCCGTATCATGTGAGCCGCGCGGCGCCGCCCGTCCCGGGACCGGCGCCCGCTGAGGAGACCCCATGGGCGACACGTTCCACGACACCGCGAACATCGACTTCCCCATCCTCGACGCGGACTCCCACGTCAACGAGCCGCCCGAGCTCTGGCAGGAGCGAGTCCCCGCGAAGTGGCGCGCCCGCGCTCCGCGCTGCGAGAAGACCGAGCACGGAGAAGTCTGGGTCTTCGATGATGGCCGCGAGCACTGGCCGGTGGGCCTGACCGCCTGCGCCGGCAAGAGCTACTTCCAGTTCAGCGCCTTCGGCGGCAGCTACGAGGACATGCGGCCCGGGAGCTTCGAGACCGCTGCGCGGCTCGAGGAGCTCGACGCCGACGGGATCTACGCCCAGGTGCTCTACCCGAGCGTCACGCTCAAGGGCGCGCGCATCTACGGCAACGAGCGCGAGCTGCAGATCGCCTGCGTGCGTGCCTACAACGAGTGGCTGCTCGAGTTCTGCGAGGGCTCGGCCGGGCGCCTGATCCCGCAGGCGATCCTGCCGACCACGGGTCTGGACGACACCGTCAACGAGCTGGAGTGGGCGCTGAAGAACGGCCACCGCGGCGTGGTGATCTCGGCGTTCCCCAGCGGCACCCTGGACCCGAAGCCCGAGGACGACGCCTTCTGGGCGCGGGCGCAGGAAGCCGACGTGCCGGTGGCCCTGCACATCGGCAGCTTCGTGCGCGACGCGCCCCAGGGCACCGACCCCAGCCAGTGGAGCTCGCTGCGCTTCTGCGGCCGGGCGGCGCTGACCAAGGCGGGCGGCGAGACGCTCGACATCACCTGCGAGGTGCTCTTCTCGGGGATCTTCGAGCGCTTCCCGCAGCTCAAGATCCTGCTCGTCGAGGCGAACATCGGCTGGATCCCCACGCTGCTCGAGCAGGCAGACGACATGTACCGGCGCTATCGCTGGTACACCGGCGCGCACAAGGAGATGCGCGACATGCCCAGCGAGGTCTTCCACCGGAATTTCTGGGCGACGTTCATGCTCGACACCGTCGGCATCGAGCTACGCCACCGCATGAACGTGAACCACATCATGTGGTCCACCGACTACCCGCACAGCGGCTCGGACTGGCCCGACTCCCGCATCACCATCGAGCGCCAGATGCGCGGCCTGCCGATGGCCGACGTGCGCAAGATGCTCCACGACAACTGCCGGAACCTCTACAACCTGGACGTCCCGTCGCTGCGGCCGGGCTGGTAGCGAACGCCGGGGCGCCCTCAGTACAGAGGCGACCAGGCGGCGGTTCGCAGCAGCCGGCTCTCCCACTGATCGCGGTACTTCAGCGACGTGAGCATGTACGAGTCGGGCGTCTTCTGCTCGGGCGGCGTGTCGCTGCCCAGCAGGTGCAGGAGCATGCTGTGGTCCAGGATCTTCTGCCAGAGAATCGCCTCGCGGCGCTGGTGCGTGCCGTGCGCGATCTGGAAGCAGGCCTGGATGTCGAGCAGTGCCTTGCCGACCTCGTAGCGGCTCAGCAGCTGGTAGTAGTCCTCGTCCCACATCCGGATGTACTCGTCGAGTGAGGAGTACGGCCAGCCCGTATCCTCCATGAACAGGCTGAGCTCGTGCTCGCGCCCGTCCGTGGGTACCTCGGCGAAGTCGATCTCCTGGAGCGGCGACCAGTTCACGGGGACCAGCATCTTGCCGGTCACGTCGTGGCGCAGCGTGTCGAGATCCCGCATCCAGTCCTGCAGGTCGCCCGACTGGATGCGCTTGGCCAGGCGTTCCCAGGCAGCGCCGTCGCGGATCGCGGTGAGCGTGACCACCTGGTACGACATGCCGCTGCCGTGCGCGTGGTGGGCGAAGTAGAGCAGCCGGGCGTCGTCGCCCTTCGCGAGCTCGGGCATCCAGTGGTCGCGGAATGCCGCCTCGAAGTCATCCTCGCGCGCCCCGACCACCTTGTGCGTCTCGTGCATGTACAGCAACGTCGTTTCTCCCGTGTGTGCCGGCGCATTCTCGCGCGTGGACCGGGCGAGGTCCAGCGTGCCCGGGGACCGGCCTGCCGCCGCAGCGTGTACGATGCGGGAGCGAGCAAACGCGGGAGGCAGGACATGAGCAAGCTCCTCGACGGCAGGATCGCCCTGGTGACCGGGGGTGGCAGCGGCATCGGCGCGGCCACGGCGCGCCGTTTCGCGCGCGAGGGCGCCCATGTGGTGATCTGCGGGCGGAGGGCGGAGCTCCTGGACCGGGTGGCGGGGGAGATCAGCGCCGGGGGCGGCAAGGCCGAGCCCGTGCCCACGGACCTCGCCGATCCCGACGCGGCCAGCCGCTTCGTCACGGAGGCCGCAGCCCGTCACGGCCGCGTCGACGTGCTGGTCAACAACGCCGTGCAGATGGTGATCAAGCCGCTGACCGAGATGGATGACGACGACTGGACCAAGGGGCTCAACGTGGGCCTGCAGGCCGCGTTCATCACCACACGCGAGGCCATGCGCCTGATGCAGAAGCAGGGCGGCGGCGCGATCGTGAACATCTCGTCGCTGGCCGCCCACCAGTCCGACCAGGGTCTGGGCAGCTACTCGGCCGCCAAGGCGGGCCTCGAGGGCCTGACGCGCGCCGCCGCACTCGAGGGGGCGCCGCACGGCATCCGCGTGAACGCGCTCTGCCTGGGGATGATCGCCACCGAGACCGGTGAGGAGGCCTACCCCGATCCGGAGGTGCGCCGCGCCATGGAGTCGATCATCGGGCTCAAGCGCTTCGGCCGGCCCGAGGAGATCGCGGCCTGCGCGACCTTCCTGGCCTCGGACGAGGCCTCGTTCGTCACCGGCACCACGCTCAAGGCCGACGGCGGCCAGTTCGCGAGCCTGGGCTCACCCAAGCTCGAGCCCGGGCACCGGCAGAGCTAGGCGGCGGAGGCAGGCCGCTACTTCATCGCGGCGAGGACCGCACCGAAGCGCTCCTCGAAGGCGCCCTTCCACTCGGGGTGGGTGAAGATCCAGGCGGCGTTCTCGCGGATCCCGCGCAGCACGATCGGCCCCACCTCGTCGGGCTCGAGCCCGTCCTTGATCATGTCCCAGAGCACGTCGGAGCGATTGCCCACGCCCGACAGCTCCGCGGGCCGGTGCGTGTCGCAGTCGGCGAGGCTGCTGCGGATCGGCCCGGGGCAGAGCGCCGAGACGCCGACGCCGGACCCGGCGAGATCGCCGCGCAGCGCCTCCGACCAGGCCACCACCGCGAACTTGGTGGCCGAGTACACGGCCGCCTCGCCCGCCGTCAGGAAGCCCCCGATCGAGGCGGTGTTCACGATGTGGCCCGCGCCACGCGCGAGCAGGCGCGGCGTGAAGACGTGCGTGCCGTTGTACACGCCGTCCAGGTTGACCGACATCACCCAGCGCCAGTCGTCCGGGGTCACGTCGCGGGTGCGCCCGCCGATGAACACACCGGCGTTGTTGCACAGCACGTCGACCCCGCCGAGCTCCGCATCGACCGCAGCGCCCAGCGCCTCGACCGACGCCAGGTCCGCGACGTCGGTTCGCACGGCGATCGCCTTCACACCCTTGCCGGAAAGCTCGTCCGCGACGGCCTTCGCCGCGCCCTCGTCGAGGTCGGCAACCGCCACCTTCAGGCCCTCGGCGGCGAAGCTCCGGCACATCCCGCGCCCGATGCCGCTGCCGCCGCCGGTCACCACCGCGACCATCCCACTTCTGAGCTCCATACCTGTTCTCCTCAAGCCGGGGTGAAGCGCACGGGCAGGCGCTCGGGTCCGCGCAGCACCGTGCCCGATATCGTCGTCGCCGACGGGTCGACCAGCTCCATGTCCGGCAGCCGCTGCGCGACCACCTCGCAGATGACCTCCATCTCGCGCCGGGCGAGGTGAGAGCCCAGACAGAAGTGCAGGCCGTGCCCGAAGCTCAGGATGTCGCGCGCCCGACGCTCCGGATCGAAGCGGTCCGGATCGGCGTACACGTCCGGGTCGCGATTGGCCGACGTGACCCCGAAGATGACCTCGGAGCCGCCGGGAATCTCCGCGCCGGCGAAGCACACGTCCTTGGGCGCGAAGCGCGGCAGCAGCGCGGTCGGCCCCTCCCAGCGCAGGGACTCCTGCACGACGTCGGGCACCCGTGCCGGCTCGTCGCGCAGGGCGCGCAGCAGACCGGGCTCCCGCAGCAGGGCGAAGAGCATCGAGCCCAGGGCCCGGTAGGTCGTGTCGGCGCCCGCCGGGAAGAGCAGCCGCGCGAACGAGAAGATCTCCTCGTCGCTCAGGCGCTCGCCATCGACCTCGGCGGTCGCCAGCGACGAGATCAGGTCGTCGCCGGGCGCCTCGCGGCGCGCGTCGATGATCGGCCCGAGATACGCGGTGAAGTCGCGCGAGGCCGCCCGTGCGCCCTCCGGGTCCCAGGGGAAGCTGATGAGGCCGTCGCCCCAGCGCCGCAGGTCGTCCTCGTCGGTGGGCGGCAGGTCGAGCAGTCGCGCGATCACCGTGAAGGCGTAGCGCTTGGTCAGGGCGTCGACGAGCTCCGCCTCGCCGTCGGCCGCGAATCCGTCCACGAGCTGGTGCGCGACCGGCGTCAGGAACGACTCCACGAACGCACGCATCTTCTTCGGGCGAAAGGCCGACGCGACCAGGGCGCGGTTGCGGCGGTGCTCCTGGCCGGCCATGCACTGGATCGTCCGGCCCATCACCGGGCCGCTGTGGCGCAGGTACGCGGCCGCGGACGGCAGCGCGTCGTCGTCGGCGAACGCGTGGTGCACGTCGGCGTGGCGCAGGATCATCCAGGCGGTGGCGCCGTGGTAGCGAACCGGGGCCACGCGGTGGCGCGCGCGCAGGTCGGCGAGCACCGCGTGCAGGCCGGGCACCGCGTCGGTCGCGAAGTCGATCTCCGGGTACTCCGGCTGCGCGCTCATCGGGTCCGAGTGTACCACCGCGTGGTAGGCTGCCTCCTCTTCCGAGGGGGAATGCCAGTGCAGCGCAGCGCATCGGTCGCCGGGATCGGGGAGTCCCAGTACTACAAGAGGGCCGCCTCGCCCCACAGCGAGTTCCAGCTCGCCTGCACGGCGATCGGGCGCGCCGTCGACGACGCCGGCCTCCAGCTGCGCGAGATCGACGGCTTCGTGTCGTACATGGACTCGCGCAACGACCCCGTGCGGCTGAGCGCGGCGCTGGGCGTGGAGCGGGTCGACTTCACCGCACAGACCTTCGGCGGCGGGGGCAACGGCATGGCCTCGGCCGTCGCGATCGCCGACGCGGCGATCGTCGCCGGCTACGCCCGGAACATCGTGGTCTTCCGTGCCCTGGCCCAGGGGCAGTTCGGGCGCTTCGGCCAGGCCGGCTTCGGCTGGTCCCAGGGCGCGCAGCAGGTCGGCGGGCCGCACGCGTACACCACGCCCTTCGGCATGGTCACCGCGGCGCAGGTCAACGCCATGCAGACCACGCGCTTCATGCACGAGCACGGCGTCACGCAGGACTCGCTCGCCGAGATCGCGCTCGTGAGCTACGCCCACGCGCAGCGCAACCCGCGAGCGATCCGCCACGGCACCCCCCTCACGCGCGAGGACTACGATGCCTCGCGCTGGATCGCCGAGCCCTTCCACCTGTTCGACTGCTGCCCCGAGAACGACGGCGCCACCGCGATCGTGGTCACCTCGACCGAGCGGGCGCGCGACCTGCGTCGCGGGGCCGTGCCGATCCTGGCGGCGTCGCAGGGCCTCGAGCACCGCGGCGGCGTGGGCGCCTTCAACGAGGCGAACTTCCCGACCGCGCACCACCGCGGTGCCGGCGAGCGCCTCTGGGAGCGTGCCGGCGTGGGCCCGCAGGACGTCGACGTGATGCAGTTCTACGAGAACTTCACCGGCCCGGTCGTCATGGCGATCACCGAGATGGGTTTCTGCAAGCCCGACGACGTGGAGGGCTTCGTGACCAGCGGCGCGCTGCGCTGGCCCGACGGGGACTTCCCGCTGAACACCAGTGGCGGCAATCTCGGCGAGGCCTACATCCACGGCTTCGAGATGGTCAACGAGGCCGTGCGTCAGATCCGCGGCGAATCCACCTGCCAGGTCGAGGGCGCCGAGCTCAGCCTCGCCGTCGCCGGACCCGGCTACGCACCCGGCAGCACCGTGCTGTTCTGCAAGGACTGAGGAGAAGAGCCATGAGCCGCCAGATGCCCGAGAGCTGGGTGCTGCCCGCGATCAACGACCACACCCGCGGCTTCTTCACGTCCGGAAAGATCCAGGTCCGCGCCTGCACCGGCTGCGGGACCATCGAGCACCCGCCCGAGGACGTCTGCCACGGCTGCCAGGGCACCTCGTTCGAGGACCGCGAGCTGGCCGGCAAGGGCCACGTCTACAGCCACACGGTCATCCACCACCCGGTGCACCCCGCCCTCAAGGACGCCGTGCCCTACACCGTGGTCCTGGTCAGCCTCGACGACGCGCCCGAGGTCCGCATCACGGGCAACCTGCTCGACGCCGGGAACGCGGACCTGCGCATCGGCCTGCGCGTGAAGGCGGTCTGGGAAGAGGTGCCCGACCCCAGCGGCGGCGACCCGATCCGCCTGCCGCAGTGGGTGGTGGACGAGTAGGACGGGCCACACCCGGAGGACGGCAGCATGAGCGAACCAGGGAATCCGGACCGGGAGGTCGTTCGCGCGATCGGCATTCCGCGCTCGGTGAGTCCCGAGGCGCAGGCGTTCCTGCGGCAAGGCGGCCTCACGGCGGCCGGCCGCGAGGGACCCGCGCCGGCGGCCGATGACTTCGCGGGGTGGGCGGCGCGCCGGAAGGCCACCGACGACATGCTCGTCGCGGCCTTCGAGGCGCGCGCCGGGGCTGCCTCGGTCGAGGAGATCGAGGTGAACGGAGTTCCCGTCCACGTCATCGCCCCCGACGGGGCGCCCGCCGACACCAGCGATCCCGTGTACTACGACATCCACGGAGGTGCGCTGTTCTACGGTGCCGGAGCCGCCTGCCGCGCGATGGCGAAGAACTCGGCCGAGCGCGCCCGAATGCTCACCTGGGCCGTCGACTACCGCATGCCCCCGGAGCATCCGTACCCCGCCCCGCTCGACGACTGCATGGCGGTGTATCGCGGGCTGCTCGAGACCCGTCCACCCGCGAAGATCGTGGTCGGTGGGGCTTCGGCCGGCGGCAACCTGGCCGCCGCGCTGATCGTGCGCGCGCACGACGAGGGACTCCCGATGCCCGCCGCGCTGGCGCTGCTCTCCCCCGAGGTCGATCTCACCGAGTCGGGAGACACCTTCCAGACGAGCCTCGGCGTCTGCTCGCTGGGGCGACTCCTCGAGGAGAACCGCATCTACGCGGGCGGCCATCCGCTCGACCATCCCTACCTGTCGCCGCTCTTCGCCGACATCCCGGCCACGTTTCCGCCGACGTTCCTGCAGAGCGGCACGCGGGATCTCTTCCTCTCGAACACCGTGCGCATGCACCGCAAGCTGCGCGATGCGGGCGTGGACGCCGAGCTCCACGTCTGGGAGGCGATGCCCCACGGAGGCTTCTTCGGAGCCCCCGAGGACGCGGAGATCGGCGACGAGCTGCGCCGCTTCATCGCGAAGCACGTGGACTGAGCCGGGCGGACCGGTCGGCCACGCTCGGCTGCGCGCCTCGGCCTCCGGGCTCGAGGCCTGATCCCCCGGGCGGTTTGCCGCGCCCCGCCCGCGCCTGATAAGAACAGCACGTGAGCTTCGCGGGTCAGGCAGCGATCGTCGGGGTCGGGGAGACCGACTACGTGCGCGGCTCACCGTTCCTGCCCGAGGAGCTGATGCTCCAGGCGGCCGGGGCAGCGATCGCCGACGCCGGGATCGAGCGCCGCGAGATCGACGGCCTGATCCCGCCCTCGGGCTACACCACGACCGAGACCCTCGCCGCGAACCTGGGCATCGAGGACGTGCGCTTCGCGGTCACGGTGCACATGGGCGGAGCGAGCGCGACCGCGGCGCTGCAGAGCGCGGCGCTGGCGGTGACGCAGGGGCTGGCCCGGTACGTGCTGCTGGTCACGGGATGGAACGGCTACAGCGCCCTGCGACCGAAGCCGGGTGCGCGCACGCCGCGGCTGACCTGGGCGCCGTCGGCTGCCGAGCAGCAGAGCATCGACTTCTACCGCCCGTACGGGGCCGTGCTCCCCGCGCAGTGGTACGCCTGGCTGTTCATGCGCCACAAGCAGCTCCACGGCATCGACGACGAGGCCACCGCCGCCGTGGCGCTGGCCTTCCGCCGCCACGCGCAGCTCAACCCGCGCGCGCTGATGCGCGGGCGGCCGCTCACGCTCGAGCAGTACCTGGCGTCGCGATGGATCACCGAGCCTCTGCGCCTGCACGACTGCGCGCTCGAGACCGACGCCGCCAACGCGGTGCTCGTGACCAGCCTGGAGCGCGCTAGCGACCTGGCGCGGAACCCGATCGTGATCGAGGGCGTGGCCGAGGGTCGGCCCTACCCCGCCGACGACATCCCCAGCCGCCGCGATCCATTCCACATCGGGCTGTCGAACGCCGCACCGCGCGCGCTGGGCATGGCCGGCGTGAGCCCCCACGACGCGGACGTGCTCGGGATCTACGACTGCTTCAGCTACGTGGTGCTGCTGCAGCTCGAGGCGCTGGGCCTGTGCAAGCGCGGCGAGGCGGGCGAGTTCGTGCGCGACGGCCGCATCGAGCTGGGAGGGGCGTTCCCGACCAATACCCACGGCGGCCTGCTCTCGCAGGGCCACATGTGGGGCATGAATCACCTGATCGAGGTCACGCGCCAGCTGCGCGGCGAGGCCGGCGAGGCCCAGGTCGCCGGTGCGCAGCTCGGAATCGTGACGGGCTGGGGCGACTTCGGCGACGGCAGCTGCGCCGTGCTGCGGAGGGGGCCGTGAGCGAGCCTCTGGCTCCGCAGCGCCCGCTGCCGACGCTGGACGGGCTCAATGGCGAGTTCCACCGGCACTGCGCCGCGGGCCGCCTGATGTTCCAGCGCTGCCGGGACTGCGGGGCGTACCAGCACCCGCCGCGCATGCAGTGTCCGGCATGCGGCGGCAGCGTGCTCGACTGGGTGCCATCGAGCGGCCGCGGGCGCGTGTTCACCTGGACCGTGACCCACCAGGCGCTGCATCCCGCCTTCGCCGACGAGCTGCCCTACGCGGTGGTCGTGACCGAGCTCGAGGAGGGCGTGCGCCTGGTCTCCGGCCTGCGCGAGCTCGCCCCCGACGCGCTCGCCCTCGACCTGCCGGTCGAGGTAGTGCTCGAGCGCGTCAACGACGAGGTCGTCCTGCCCTACGTGCGGCCGCTGCGCGAGACGTGAGCGGCCCGCCGCACTGCTAGAATCCCGCCAGCGCCGGAGGAAGCCATGGCACGCATCGATCCCGTCCCGAGCAGCGAGCTCGATCCCCACTTCCGCAAGCTGGTCGAGGAGGACGAGGCGGCCGGCCGCGACCCGGCGCTCAACGGCGTGCTCGGCCACCTGCCGGAGCTGATGAAGAGCTACTTCGAGTTCTACTACCCGGCCCACGAGCAGGGTACGCTCGAGACCCGGGTCAAGGAGCTCGCGCGGCTGCGCATCGCCAGCCTCAACGAGTGCCAGACCTGCGGCATGGCACGCTACGCCTCGGCGCAGCGCCAGGGCCTGACCGAGGAGCAGATCGCCCAGGTGGACTGCGCGCCCGACGACCGCGAGCTGTCCGGGCGCGAGAGGCTCGCCGTGGAGTTCGCCGAGCAGATGGCGATCGACCACCTGGCGATCGACGACGCCTTCGTCGCGCGGCTGCGCGAGCACTTCAGCGACGCGCAGATCGTCGAGCTGGGCATGATGATCGGTCAGTACATCGGCTTCGGCCGCCTGCTGGTGGCGCTGGGCATCGAGAAGTACTCGCAGGAGACCTACACGCCCGGCCTCGGGTAGCTTCGCGCCGGCATGTCGCGCTTCCCCTTCCCGCCCTACCTCGACGGCTGGTTCCGGGCCGCGTTCTCGCACGAGATCGCGCCGGGCGAGGTCCAGCCCGTGCACTGGATGGGTCGTGATTTGGTGCTCTTCCGCGCGGACGACGGTACCCCGCACCTGCTCGACGCCCACTGCCCTCACCTCGGCGCGCACCTGGGTCACGGGGGCACGGTCGAGGGCAGCGGGCTGCGCTGCCCGTTCCACCACTGGCGCTTCGAGGGCGACGGACGCTGCAGCGACGTCCCCTACGCGCGCCGCATTCCCCCGGCGGCGCAGGTCCGGGCCTGGGAGGTGGTCGAGCGCAACGGCGTGATCTTCTTCTGGCATCACGCCGACGGCGCCCCTCCGGGCTTCGAGATCCCCGAGGTCCCCGAGCTGCGGCCCTCCGGTGCGTGGACGCCGCTCGTCGCGCGCCGCTACCGGATCCGCAGCCACTGGGTCGACATGAACGAGAACGCCGTGGACGGCGAGCACTTCCTGCACGTGCACGGCACCCCGGTGGCGCCCCGGCTGCAGTGCGAGAGCCGCGGGCACGAGCTGCACATCTTCACCGCCCCCGGAGATCCGTTCCAGGTGCGGAGTGTCGATCACGGACCGGGCTTCCGCGTGGTGTACGCCACCGAGCCGACCGAGTCGGTGATCTTCCTGGCGGCGACCCCGATCGACGAGTCGTACACGGAGTCGATCTTCGCCTACACGGCGCGACGCCTGCCCGGGCTCGACGCGGACGCCCTCGCAGCCACGATGGTCGAGCGCCTCGACGCCGACATGCAGCAGGACATCCGGATCTGGGAGAACAAGGTCTACCGCGAGAGTCCGCTGCTCTGCGACGGCGACGGGCCGATCTCCGAGTACCGGCGCTGGATCTCCCGCTTCTGGCGGCAGGAGCCGGAGCCCGTCGACGCCCGCCGCGGCTGATCAGGCGAAGGTCACGGGCATGTGCAGGATGCCCGGCGTCATGGTCGCGCGCATCCGCGTCACGGGCCCGTCGAGCGCCGCGCGCCGGAGCAGCGGCAGCAGCTCCTCGAACATCAGGCGCGCCTCGAGCCGCGCCAGGCCCGCTCCCATGCACACGTGCTCGCCGTAGCCGAACGACAGGTGCGGGTTCGGGTCGCGGTCGATGCGGAACGCCTCGGCGTCGGGTCCGAAGACCTCCGGGTCGCGGTTGGCGGCGCCGTAGAGCATCACCAGCTTCTGGCCCGCCCGGATCTTCTGGCCACGGAGCTCGAGATCGCACGCGGCGGTACGCGCCATGTACTGGCTCGGCACGCACCAGCGCAGCATCTCCTCGACGGCCCGGTGCATCCGCCCCGGCTCGCGCGAGAGCTGCGCGAGCTGCTCGGGGTGCGAGAGCAGCGCGTGGGTGCCCTGCGCGATCAGGTTGCGCGTGGTCTCGTTGCCCGCGGTGAGCAGCAGCCAGCAGAAGCAGTAGACGTCGTTCTCGTCGATCGGAGCGCCCCGCTCCCGCGCCGCCAGCAGCCCCGAGACGAAGTCGTCGGCACGCGGTCTGCGCCTGCGATCCTCGATCACCTCGAGGAAGTAGCGATGCAGCGCCTCCTGCGCCTCGGCGCGGCGGCCCGGGACCTGCGGGTCGAGCTCTCCGATGATCGCGTCCGACCAGGAGCGGAAGCGCTCCCAGTCCGCCGGGTCGATCCCGAGCAGCTCGGCGATCACGATCGTCGGCAGCGGCGCCGCCACCTCCTCCGCGAAGTCGAGGGCCGCGCCCGCGGGGATGCGCTCGACCACGCCGCGCGCGAGCTCGCGGATGCGCGGCTCGAGGGCACGGATGCGCCGTGGCGCGAAGACGTCGCGGATCAGCTGGCGCAGCGCACGGTGCCGTGGCGGGTCGGTGAAGAGCATCAGGTCGATGTCGCCTGGCCCGATCTCCGCGGGGTCCGGGATCATCACGCCGCTCGCGCTCGAGAAGAGATCGGGGCGGCTCGAGACCTCGCGCACGTCGTCCCAGCGCGAGATCGCCCACCAGCCGCCCTCCGCATGCCAGTGGACGGGAGACTGTTCGCGCAGACGGCGGAACGCCGGGAAGGGATCGCCCCGGTAGAACTCCGGATCGTGGAGCGGCAGCTGCAGGCCCGACATGACCGACAGTGTAGGGTCGGCCGCGCGAGCCCGGGGATCGGCGCAGCCCGTCAGGAGCCCGCGCCGGGTCTCCAGACGTTCCAGCTGCGCACCTGCTCCAGCGGAGCGCGCCAGGCGGGCCGGAAGTCGGTGCCCCGCGTCCAGGCGACCGGGAACAGCCCGACCTGCGTGTAGCGCTCGGCGGGCACGTCGAGCAGCCCGGCCATCTCGCGCTCCCGGGTCAGGTGCACGGTCGTCCAGGCGCTGCCCAGGCCGCGCTCGCGCAGCGCCAGCATGAAGCTCCAGACCGCCGGCACCACGGACGCCCACAGGCTGGCGCTCACGAAGAGATCGGCGTCCTCGAGGCGACCGTCGATCAGCGGCAGCAGCAGCACCGGTGCGCGGTGCAGGTTCTCGGCGAGGTAGCGCGACGACTCCATCAGGCGTTCGTGGCCCGGGACCCGCGACGCATCGCGGAACGCGTGCGCAGGCCGCGCGATCTGGTCGGCAATCGCCTCGCGGTAGATCCGCGCGGCCGCCTCGATCGTGCCGGGGTCGTCGATCGCGACCCAGTGCCACGGGTTGAGGTTCGACCCGTTGGGAGCCTGGAGCGCGAGCTCGAGGCAAGCGTCCACGAGATCGCGCGGCACGGGCCGTTCGAAGTCGAGCCGGCGCCGCACGGCACGGGTGGTGGTCAGCAGCGTGTCCGCATCGAGGCCGAGCTTGCGCGTGGAGTCCATGGCGCGATTATCGCCGGCGGGCACCGGCCTCGCCCGGCGGCAGCCGGGTCAGTGCAGCACCACGTCGAGCTGGCGCCGCTCCGCGCCGACGCGGAGCTGCGCCAGGGCCTCGCGCTCGATCTGGCGCACGCGCTCGCGCGACAGGCCGAACTCGCCCGCGAGCTCCTCGAGCGTGCTGGGTGCCTTGCCGTCGGTGCCGAAGCGGCGCCGGATCACACGACGCTCGCGCGCGGGCAGACGACGTACCAGGCGGGCCAGGGCGTCGCGCAGCTCCGCCGCGGCGGTCAGCTCCAGGCCCCCCGGACCCTCGACGTCCTCGATCGTGGCGCCGAGGGTCAGCCCCTCCTCGTCGAGCGGCGCGTCGAGCGAGGCCGGCGTCTGCAGCGCCCAGACCACGTGCTGGTCGTGCTCCGGGTCCAGTCCGAGCGTGCCCGCGATCTCCTCCGGCGTCAGGTCGCGCCCCGTCCCCAGCTCGGCCTCGCGGCGCAGCTGGCGCAGACGGGGCAGCCGGTCCTCGGCCGCCGCCGGCAGGCGGATCAGTCGCCCGCGGTAGCGCTGGGCGCGCAGCATGGCCTGCTTGATCCAGAAGGCCGCATAGCTCGAGAAGCGGACACCGCGACGGTAGTCGAACTTCTCCACGGCGCGCAGCAGGCCCGTGTTGCCCTCCTGCACCAGGTCCTCGAGCGACATGGCCGCGCTGCGGAAGCCCTTGGCGATGAAGACCACGAGTCTGAGGTTGGCCGACGCCAGGTCCCCACGACCCTCGAGCCAGCGGGCGTGGAGCCGCTCCGCCTCGTCGAGCGTCGCGCGCGCCTCCGCCAGCGGCAGGCGCTCGCGGCGCGCCGCGCGCCCCA
>JAJDAJ010000104.1:0-135000 GCA_029261925.1 Deltaproteobacteria bacterium
CTCCGCGCCCGGCGCTGCGGGCCCGGGGGCCTAGGGCTCCTCGTCCTCATCGCCGAGCGGATCGACCTCGGTGTCGGTCCCGATGATCAGCTCGAGGCGGCGCTTGATGATGTCGAGCTTGCCCCGATCGTCCGTGCGCAGGCCCGCGGGCGGGCTGGCCGCTGCGATCTGGCTGCGCACGTTGGCGATGCGCTCGTCGGTGGCCGGGTGAGACGACAGGAACTGCGGACCGCCGCCGCGGCCGCCCGCCTCGGTCTTGAGCGTCTCGAACATGCGGATCATGCCCGTCGGGTCCCAGCCCGAGCCAACCAGGGTCTCGATGGCGAGCTGGTCGGCCTCGCGCTCGTACTCGCGGGTGAACGTGGTCGTGTAAGCGGTGGCGGCGATGGTCGCGGCCAGGTCGCCCGCGTTGGCCGCATAGGGGTTACCGGTGAGGATGTAGACGATCATCCCGATGAACTGGGCCGCGAAGCCCGCGCCACGCGAGCGGTTCGCGAGCTGCGCGGTGTGCCGGGCCGTCACGTGGCCGATCTCGTGCGCGACGACGCCGGCCAGCTCGTCGGCGCTCTCGACCGCCTGGATCAGGCCGGTGTGCACGTAGATGGCCCCGCCCGGAACGGCGAAGGCGTTGAGGTTCTCGTCCTCGACCACGTAGAAGCGGATCTCGAAAGGAGTCGGTCGCGCGGAGCGCACCAGATCGTCGCCCAGCTGGCGCACGTAGTTCACGACCACGTGGTCACGCATCATGGTGAACTGCTTGCGGACCTCTCGCTGCACCTCGGCGCCGAGGCTCTTCTCCTCGGCCACCGTCAGGGTTCCGCAGGCGGTCGTCAGGGCAAGCAGTCCCGCGAGGGATGCAAGCCGGACCAGCCCGCTCGGCAGGGTTATCGACATCGGTCTCTCACCTCGAGGGGGCGTGCGGGATCAGGGCTCGTCGGCTTCGACCGGAAGCACGACGGACTTCTTCAACGTGGCGATGGTCGAGCGGATCACCGAGAGGACCGCGTCGTCGAAGTGAACGTTGTCGATGATCGGCAGGCCAGCTGCCTCCGCCTCCGCCAGGACGTGTTCCTGGGTCGCCAGGATCTCGGGCATGTGCTCAATGTAGCGCTGCGCGCCGCGCTCGCGCTGACGCTCCGAGCGCGCCTGGAAGCGCGCACCGTAGGCGCGGTCGTCCAGGGTCGCCACGACCAGGAAGATCACGTGGGCGGCGTGGCGATAGCGGTCCAGGTCCAGCATTCCGGGCAGCAGGTTCGCACCCTCGACCACCAGGCTCGCGTTCTCCTCGAGCCCGCGCTCGAGCAGCGCCCGCACGCCGACCGCGATCTTCTGCGCCTGGGCGCGGAAGCCCGCGACCGGCGACTCCGAGGGCGTGACGTTCTCGAGCGCCAGGTGGCTGTGCGCGTCGAACGTCGAGCCGTAGAGCTCGGGCATCAGGTCGCGAGAGAACATCAGGCGCATGATCTGGCGGATCGAGTCGGTGCCGATCACGCGTGGGATCTGCAGGCGCCGCGCCACCTCGACGGCGATCGAGGTCTTGCCGGCGCCCGTGGCGCCCCCGAGCAGCAGGAAGATCGGGCGCTGGTCCTGCATGGAGGCGCGCAGCACCCGGTAGCGCTCGGCGGCGTGGGCGCCGTGGTGCGCGCCGATCACCTCGGTCACCAGCGCGCGCAGATCCGAGCGGTCGATCCCCTCGGTGTGGTCGCGCTGCAGCCGGGCCTCGACCTCCATCGCGACCTCGAACGCCTTGTTGCGGTCCAGGCCGGCGCCCTCCAGCGAGACCGCCAGGATGCCCTTCGAGAACGGGGTCGAGACCGACTGCCCGCTGAGCACGCGCGGCGGCTCCTCGCTGGGCCGCAGCGGCCCCTCCATGTCATAGGCATCCCCGAGCACGTGCTCCACGCGCTTGCCCAGCTCGTCGGTCCCGATCTCGCGCCGGTCGCCGAGCTGATCGCGGATCTGGGTGGCCGCGCCCAGGGCGACCTCGAAGGGCACCCCTCGGGAGACGAGGGACTGCACCAGGATGCCGCGCATGAAGGGCCGCGGCCCCTCGGGTCCAACCACGCGGAGCTTCGACCGGGCCAAGACAGAGGACCGTACCAAAGCCGCAGGGCCGCTTCGACGGGCGGCTCCCGGACCCCGGCACCACACCCGCGGCGACCCCGCGGGGCCCCACGCACCCTGGCGGAAAAGGGCATGGTGGCGCGCTCATGAGCAGCACCGCGCGCGATCCCGACCGGCCGCTCGCGCTCGGCGTCTGGGAGCTCGCCTGGCCCTCGATCCTCGGCAACCTGCTCCAGTCCTCCGTCAGCATGATCGGTGCGGTCGCAGTGGGCTCCCTGGGCGCCGGTGCCCTGGCCGCGACCACCGCCGGCGAGCGCATCTTCTTCGTGCTGCAGGCGGTGCTGATGGCGATCACCGCGGGCACCACCGCGCTCGTGGCGCGGGCCTGGGGCGCGGGCGATCGGGCCGAGGCCGCGCGCCTCACGCGCACCTCGGTCGCGATCTGCCTGGCGGTGGCCGTGGCCGCCGCCCTCCCCGGCATGCTCTTCGCGCGCCAGCTGGCGGGGATCTTCCGGCTCGACGGACCGACGCTCGAGCTCGCCGCCACCTACATCCGCTGGCTGCTGGCCTTCAATCCCGCGTTCGCGGCCTTCGTCGCCCTGGCCGCGTCGCTGCGCGCGGCAGGCGACGTGCGCACGCCGCTGCTGATGGGCGGCCTCGCCAACCTGCTCAACGGCGCGCTGCTCTTCCCGCTGGTCTTCGGCAGCCTGGGCTTCCCCGGCCTGGGCGTGCGCGGCGCGGCGCTGGCGGGCGGCAGCGCGTTCACGCTGAGCTCGGCGCTCTTCCTGTGGCTCTGGTGGTCGGGACGGCTGATCGTCGGCCGCGGCACGGCGCCCGTCCTCGAGCTCGGGCGCATCCGGCGGCTGCTGTGGATCGGGCTCCCGGCGGGCCTGGAGCAGGCGGTCTTCCAGGCCGGCTTCATCCTGTTCCTGTGGATCGTCTCGTTCTACGGCACCGAGCCCTACGCGGCCTACGGGATCGGCGTGCGCATCCTCTCGTTCTCGTTCGTGGTCGGCTCGGGCTTCTCGATCGCCGCGGCCACGCTGGTGGGGCAGAACCTGGGCGCGGGCGATCCCGACGGGGCCCGGCGCAGCGGCTGGCGCGCGGCCGCGCACTCGGTCAGCGCCATGAGCCTGTTCGGGCTGGCCATCGTGCTCGCGGCGGAGCCGATCGCGCGCTTCACGATCGACGACGACGAGGTGGTGCGCCTGACGGTGGTCTTCATTCACATCTTCGGTCTGGTGCAGCCGCTGATGGCGCTCGAGTTCGCGCTCGGCGGGGCCCTGCGCGGCGCGGGCGACACCCGCTTTCCGCTGTACAACGTGCTCGCCGGGATGCTGCTCGTGCGCACCTCGCTGGCGGCCCTCGCCTGGGCGCTCGGCCTCACCGTCGAGTGGGTCTTCGCCGCGCTGATCGCCGACTACGCGGTCAAGGCGACGCTCTTCGTCTGGCGCTTCCGCTCCGGGCGCTGGCAGCACGCCATCAGCCGCTCCGGCCGCTGAGACCCTCCGTCGCCGCGAGCTGCAGGGCGACCCCGTGACGCACTCCGCGGCCGCTCACCCGCAGCGAGCGGGCGCCGAGGCGGCGCGCGCTGGCGGCCAGGATCTCGAGTCCCGCCACGATCACGTCGGCGCGGCCGGCCTCCATCCCGGGCAGCGCGCACCGGGCCGGCACGTCGAGCGCGGCCAGGCGCCGCGACCAGTCCTCGAGCCGCGTCCGGTCCACCGGGTACCCCTCGACGGCGTCGGGATCGTAGGGGTCCAGGGCGAGATCCAGGGCCGCCAGGGTCGTCGCCGTGCCCGCGACCGCGACCAGAGGTGCGCCCGCGGGCCCGTCCCGATCCGCGGGCACGGCCTCGAGCGCCGTGGCGATGTGCTCCCGCAGGCGCTCGAGGTCGCTGGCCACGATCGGGTCGGCTCCGACGAGTGCCTCGGTCAGGCGCACGCTGCCGAGGGGCAGGCTGATCCCGGACACGCGACCCGCGCGCTGCCAGGCGATCTCGGTGCTGCCGCCGCCGACATCCACCACCGCCAGCGCCTCGCCGGGCACGGGCAGTGCGCGGCGGCTGGCCTCGAGGGTCAGTGCCGCCTCCTCCTCGCCATCGAGACAGCGCGCGTCGTCCACCACGCCCTCGCGCTCGAGCCGCGCCAGGAACTCCGCGCCGTCGCGCGCCCGCCGCAGCGCCTCGGTGCCGACCGCGACCACGCGCCGTGCACCGAGCTGGCGCGCCTCCTCCGCGAGCGTGGCGATCACCGCGTGGGTTCGCTCCACAGCACCCGGGTCGAGAACCCCGCGCTCGAACACGCCCTGTGAGAGTCGCGTGATGTGGGAGCGATCACAGACGACGATGCCATCCGTCTGCATGACGAGCAGGAGCACACTGTTGGATCCGATGTCGATCACTGCATGGCGACGATGAGACTCTTCCACGCTTCTGGTCATCCGTAATCTCGCTTGCTAACTTGATTTTCGCCTAATCAGAGGTGGGGGGCAGTGAGCGCGATCCACGGATCCGCCTCACGCAGGCGCGTCGATTCGCGCGCAGCTTCTGGCCCGGAGCCAGGAACGCGCGATGCAACGCTATCGGTGTCGGCAGCGCCAGTGGCGCGCACGGCACCGGAACGCGGCGCCTCCCCCCGACCTGTCCACCTCCTCCATGGCTCGAGACGCGTCCCCTCCAGACGGCGGAACCACCCGTCGTTCTGGGCGTCATTCGATCCACCGGGATGGCCGCGCGCCCCGGGCGCACGGCGAGGTCCCGTCGGGTGAGGGAGGGACGATGCGCTGTATCGCCGTGATGAACCAGAAGGGCGGGTGCGGCAAGACCACCACGGTGGTCAGCCTCGCCGGCTGCCTGGCCAGCGAAGGGCACCGCGTGCTCGTGGTGGACATGGACCCGCAGGGGCATGCCACCCTCGGGCTGGGGATCGACCCGGAGGAGCTCGACGAGAACCTCTACGAGGTACTCGCCGAGACCCCCGAGACGGCGGCTCGCCTCGAGGAGGTGATCGTCAACGCCGCGACGAATCTCGACGTGGCGCCCTCCGGCATGATCCTCTCGGCGCTCGAGCAGAAGCTCTCGGCCGAGGGTGCACGCGGACGCACGGAGCGGCTGTCCAGCGCGATCGAGCGACTCGAGGAGCCCTACGACTTCGTACTGGTGGACTGCCCGCCGAACGTGGGCGTGCTCACCTTCAACGCCCTGCGCGCGGCGAGCGAGGTCGTCGTCCCGCTGGAGACCAGCTACTTCGCCCTGCACGGCGTGGCGAAGCTGCTCGAGACGGTGAGCCTGCTCGAGGATCGCATCGGTCACCAGCTCAACGTGCGCATCCTGCCGACCATGTTCGACGGCCGCACGCGCTTCGCCAAGCGCGCGCTTGCCGAGGTCCGCGAGACCTACAAGGACCTGGTCTACGACACCGTGATCCGCCAGAACGTTCGCCTGCGGGAGGCGGTGCAGCGCGGCCTGACGATCGCGGACCTCGACCGCCGCAGCTACGGCTTCGTCGACTACATGTCGCTGGCACTCGAGATCCTCTTCGACCGCGACGAGGAGCTCCAGGAGCTGGTCAGCTCCATCACCGAGCCGGACCCGGAGGTCCAGGTCGACGGCAGCGACAAGGGCGTGGTCTTCACCTACAAGGACTCGCGCGCGGGCTCGGTCCAGCTGGCCGGTGACTTCAACAACTGGGTGCCCGACCTGGACGTGGAGACGCGCTCGAATCCCGACGGGATCTGGGAGAAGGTCGTGCGGCTCGGCCCCGGCGTGTACCAGTACCGCTACTTCGTCGACGGTGAGTGGCGGCCCGATCCGAGCAACCCGCGCCGCGTCGAGGGTCCGGCGGGCGGCCTGAACTCGGTCCTGATCATCAGTTAAGGTTCCCGCGCAGCAGCGGGGAGTTCGAAGTGGCAGGCCGGGGTCTCGATCAGGTGTTCCATTACCTGATCCCGGAGGACGAGCAGCGGGCGGCGCGGGATCGAGCCCGTGAGCGCGACTCCGCGCCGGCAGCCGCGACCGGCTGCTGGTGGATCGGCGTCGATCCCTCCCGCGCCCTGGCCCGGGCGGCGGCCGTCGAGCTTGCCGGCGCCCGCGCGCGCGCGGGGCAGACCGCCCGCGTTCTGGCCAGCTTCGGCCCGGGGCAGCTGCTGCGCCCATCTCCGGGAGTGCGCTGGGAGCGGCGCGATCCCGCCGCGATCGCCGCGGTGCTCCGCGACGGCTCGCGCCCCAGCCTGCTGCTGGCGCGGCCCGGGGAGCTGGCCGAGCTGGCCCCGGCCGGCGACGCGGCGCTCGATGGCCTGGCGCTGCTGATCGACGCCTCGCCGCGCGGCGCGGAGAGCGCGCTCAGCTGGCTGGCCGGGTACGCGGCCCGCTTCGAGGGCTGGCGCATCGGCGCGATCGTGGCCGGCGCAGCGCGTCCAGCCGACGCCGCGCGCCTGGTGGCGGGCCTGGCCGGGGATGCCCGCCGGCGGCTCGGTCTCGAGCTCGAGGAGCTGGGCAGCATCGGCCGCGACGTGGGGAGCTTCCGCTCGCTGCTGCACGGTGCGAGCGTCTTCGAGCTGGAGCCGGGCTCACGCACCGCGCTCGATCTCACCGCACTCGCGCGCCGGCTCGGCGGCGGGCCGGGGGCGGGCACTCGATCGGCGCCGTGAGCCGGACGCGCCCCGACCCGGCAGAGCTGCGCGAGCTCTGCCTGCTGAGCCGGGGCGACCGCGTGCGCGTGGTCTGCTCGGGGCCCGGAGACGACGTGCCCCTCGTGCTCGCCCTGGGGCCCGATGGCGCGGCCGACTCCGCCTGGACGCGGGCGCTGCGGGGCGCCTGCCCGGAGGCCTGGTGCGTGGCGGGCGTCGACCTGCCGCTCTGCGGCGCGCGCCACAGCGACAAGCTCTCGCGCGCCGCGTTCGACCCGGCCGACCCGCTGGCCGCGCGGCTGCGTCCGGACCTCGAGCGCCAGACCGCAACGGATCTGGAGTGCGTGCGCGACGCCCTCGGATCCGGGCGGCCCCTGGCCCTGGCCGCCAGCGGCATCGGCGCCGAGCTCGGCCTGGCCTGGTGCGCGCTCCGCGACGACCTGCGCGCCGCGGCGATCGTCGCGCCCGAGCCGGCGCGCGCGCGCAGCGCGCTGGGGCCGCGCGGGCACGCGGCCCGCGTCTGGTCGGGCGACGAGGCGCCCCCGGTCGAGGCGCTGGTCGAGCTACTGCGCCGCGGGCTCGGCTGAGGGCGGGCCCAGCTCGAGCGCCAGCAGCGTCCCGGACGTCACCAGCCACGGCAGGCAGATGAAGTTGAGGCCGGGCACCAGGAGCGTGACCAGGCCCGCGAAGCCGAAGCCGAGCATCGGCACGCGGTGGAGCCAGAGCCAGGCGCGACGTTCGGGCCAGCGCACCTCGCGCCGGCCGAGCGTGGGCGCGGTGAAGTCGAGTGCGATGAAGAGCGCCGCCAGCACGAGCTCGGCCGCCAGGGCGAACGGCTGGAGCAGGGGCACCAGACCCAGCAGCGCGATGCCCGCGGCGCAGAGCAGGAAGAACAGCAGGCGCCGCGCGTCGTCGAACACGCTGCGCCAGGCGGATCGCGCCCAGTGCGCACCGCCGGTCGCGACCGCGCCGGTCGCGACCCGCTCCACCCGCTCCGAGAGCGCCTCCAGGAACGGTGCCGCGATCACACCGCCGAGCAGCGTGAAGCCGAAGTACACCAGCAGTGCGAACAGCAGCACCAGGAGCGCGTGCAGCAGCCAGCCCAGCAGACGCAGCGGCCCGACCCAGAGCCACGCCCACCAGGCGTGCGCCTCGGGCGTCGGGATCCAGCCGCTGACGGCGGCGCCCAGGACGTCGAGGTTCGCGAAGAACGCCCAGCCCGCCAGCCCGAACGCGAGCAGGTTCACCGCGAACGGCAGCGCGGCCCAGGGCCAGAGCTCGCGGCGCGCGCCGAGCAGGCGCAGTCCGCGCAGCAGCGCGCGCAGCGCGCGGATCACCCGCGCACCAGCTCCAGCAGGCGATCGCGGTGGCGTTCCATGCTCGCCACGTCGGGCGCCTCGAGGTTCAGGCGCAGCAGCGGCTCGGTGTTCGAGGGCCGCAGGTTGAACCACCAGTCGGGGTAGGTGACGGTCAGGCCGTCGAGCTCGTCGGCCTCGCCGTCGGCGAACGCCTCGCGCAGGCGCTTGAGGGCGGACTCGACGTCCTGCACTCGCGAGTTGATCTCGCCGCTCTGCGCGTAGCGACGGTACGGCTGCCAGAGCTCCGAGAGCTTCTGGCCACGCAGCTCGAGCGCCTGCAGCAGGAGCATCAGCGCCGCGGCCGCATCGTCCGCCACGTAGCCCAGCGGGAAGCGGAAGTAGTAGTGCCCCGAGAGCTCCCCTCCGAAGCATGCGTCCAGCTCGCGCATCCGGGCCTTCATGAAGGCGTGGCCCACGCGGCTGCGCTCCGCCCGCGCCCCGCGCGCCCGCACGGTCTCCGCGACGATGCGGCTGGAGCGCAGGTCGTAGACCATCGTGGCGCCGGGCGCCGCGCCCAGCAGGCCCTCGTCGAGCACCACGTCGGCCAGCAGCGCGGTCATCAGGTCGGCCGGCACCGTCTCCCCGCGCTCGTCGACGAAGACGGCGCGATCGCCGTCAACGTCGAACGCGACGCCGAGATCGGCGCCGTGCTCGAGCACGGCACGGCGCAGATCCTCGGTGTTCTCGGGCTTGAGCGGGTCGGCCTCGTGGTTGGGAAAGCTGCCGTCGGGCTCGAAGTAGAGCCGCTCGCAGCGCAGGGGCAGCTGCTCGAGCAGCCCCGAGACCGCCTCGCCGGCGATGCCGTTGCCCGCATCGATGACCGCGTGCAGCCGCGGGCGCGCCGGGAAGAGGTCGAGCAGGCTGCGGTAGTAGTCGGGCTTCACGTCCTGCTCGCGCACGCCTGCACGGGCCGCCGGCGGCGGCTGCCCGTGCAGCTCGCGGGCCAGCTCGCGGATGTCCGCCAGCCCCGTCTCGATGCCGATCGGGACGGCGTTGCGGCCACAGAGCTTCATGCCGTTGTAGCGCGCCGGGTTGTGCGACGCGGTGATCATCACGCCGCCGGCCGCGCCCAGTGCGGTGGCGGCGTAGTACACGATCGGCGTCGCCACGCGGCCGATGTCGATCACCTCCACGCCCTCGCCGCGCAGGCCCGCGACCAGCGCCTCGCGCAGCTCGATCCCGCTCTGGCGCATGTCTCGACCGACCACGATCGAGGGGCCCCCGACGTGCCGCGCCACGGCACGCCCGATGGCGAGGGCGGCGTCCGTGTCCAGCTCGTCGGGATGGACGCCCCGTACGTCGTAGGCCTTGAAGATGCTCTCGTTCATGTCGCCAATGTCCCGACTCGCTCCGTTGACTTCAACCCGGGCTTTGCCGATCCTCGCAACAGATGCCCGGACCGACCGAGCTCATCATCGTCTTCCTCATCGTCCTGGTGATCTTCGGGGCCAGCCGGCTCCCACAGATCGGCAAGGGCCTGGGCGAGGGGATCCGCAACTTCAAGCTCGGTGTGCGCGATTCCCCGGAGATCGACGTCACGCCCAAGCCCGACGCGACCCCTGCGGAAGACACCAGGGATCCGGCCAGCAAGCGCCCCGACGAGGGCTGAGCCTACTCGGGAGCGTCCAGCGCCGCCGGTGTGCCCGGGTCGGGTCCGTCCGCGGCCGGGTCCACCGGAGCGGACGGGATCGCGGACTCCGTGGCCGGCGGGCTGCTCCGCCGCGCCTCGAAGCGCTCGCGCGGGGACTCCTCGAGCACCACCCGGACCCGCGCGGCGCGCGGATCGGGCGCGCGCAGCGGGACGGCGAAGCCGACGACCTGTCCGCGCGCCGGCCGGACCTGCGCCGAGAGCAGGCGCTCCAGATCCCCGGGCTGCGGCGGTGGGTCTCCGCGGCGGAGCACGACCCCGGCGTTCGTGCCGTCGAGCATCGAGCCGTTCCCGGCCACCAGGCGGGCGCTGACGCGCGGCGCCGGCGCGCCGGCGCCCTCGTCGAGCCGGCCCCGGACGATCAGCAGCCGCTGCCCGGCGGCATCGCGGGCAGGCTCCACCGAGACGTCGCGCGCCACCCAGCCCGCGCCGCGCACGCTCTCCGGACCGGGGACCGGGTAGTACTGCTGGATGGACTGGCGCACCGCGCCTGCGAGCAGCAGGGCCCCGACCAGCACGGCGGCCACCCGCACCCACGCCGGATCCGCGGCGCCGGGATCCTCGAGGTCGGCCGGGGTCTCCACGCTGCTGGCGGGGCCGGCGCTGGCCGTGGCCTCCGCGGCGGGCACGACCCGCAGCGGCGGCTCGCTGCGCCGCTCGGCGGCGGCGGCGACGCCCGGATCGGCGAGCGGGTCCCAGTCGGCCAGGGGGTCCTCGTCGTCGAACGCCGAGCGGATCGCGTCGTCGATGTCCCCGGGATCCGGGACCTCCATGGCACTGCCCACGTCCGCGAGTGGCGGCGGCTCCTCGTCGGAGAGCGCCAGGCTCTCCGCCTCGAGTGGCTCGATGCTCGACCCGGTGACCGGCTCGACGCCGACGGCCAGCGGCTCGGCGACCGGAGGATCGTGCGCGACGCCGGCCTCCCCATCGAGCTCGACCTCCATCGCCCGGCCTCCCCCGAAGCCGGTGTCGCCCAGGTCGAGGTGACCGCTGCCGCTGAGCTCCTGCTGGCGCTGCGAGACCTCGGCATCCATGCCGAACACCGGGGTGCCGGGTCGGTCGTCGGGCGGCAGGGGCGTGTCCTCCTCGGGATCGCCGAGGGTGGGCTCGGGCTCGTCCGGATCGACCTCGTGCATCTGGGTCATCTCGCCCGAGAGCGAGACGCCGGCGTCGGCGAAGTTCACGGGTCCCGTGGGCAGGGTGTCGGTCGAGGCGCCGGGATCCGCGTCGAAGAGGAACTCGGGATTGTCGAGATCGGGATCGCCGACGGGCGCGCGGCGGGGCTCCTCCCCGGGCGCCGGCGAGGCGGGCGGGTCTGCGGGCGCCGCGACGCTATCGTCAGGGCCGCCGGGAGACCCCGGGCTGCCGGGGGGTACGACGTGGAAGCGATGGTGGCAGTTCGAGCAGCGCACCCGCGCACCCTGCGGGCCGATTCGCCCGTCGGCCAGGTGGAAGCGGGTCTGACAGCTCTCGCAGACGATGACCATGGTCGCGCTCGGACTCCTATCCACGCTTCGCGTCGGAAGATGCGCGCGGGTGCTTGAATGAGTCCGGGGCTGCGCTCGATCCTGCGCCGGCGGCTGGTGCTCATCGGTGGCAAGGGTGGCACCGGGAAGACCAGCCTGACCGCCGCGCTGGCGTGGCTGGCGCGCGAGGGCGGGCGGCGCGTGGTGGTGGCCGAGCTCTCGCACGAGACCGTGCTGCCGCGGCTGCTCTGCGAGACGCCACCGGCCGACGCCGGGGCGCCGCGACGCCAGCCACAGAAGCTCGCGCCCGGGATGTACCACCTGCGCATCTCCCCGACCGAGCAGCTCGAGGAGTACCTCGAGACGCAGATCCGCGTGCGCGCCCTGGTGCGAGTGATCACCCGCAACGCGGGCTTCCGCCGCCTGCTCGACGCAGCCCCGGGCTGGCGAGACCTGATCGCGCTCGGGAAGCTCTGGCACCTCACGACGCTGCACGATTCCGGCGGACCCGCCTGGCCGCTGCTGATCGTCGACGCGCCCGCCACGGGACACGGCCTCTCGCTGCTCTCGGTTCCGGGCGCCGCGCTCGACGCGATCCGCGGCGGACCGCTGCGGCGCCACACCGCCCAGGTACAGTCGCTACTGACCGATCCCGCGCGCACGCTGGTGCTGCCCGTCGCGCTCGCCGAGGAGCTGCCCGTGCGCGAGGTGGCCGAGCTGCGCGCGCGCGTCGACGAGCTGGGCATCCGCACCGGCCCCACGCTCGCCAACGCACTGGAGCCACCGCTCGATCCCGCCGTCGAGGCAGCCATCGCCGGCCTCGAGCCCGCACACCGCGACGCTCCGGCGCTGGTCGAGCCGCGCGCGCTGCGCGAGCTCGCCAGCCGCCAGGGCGCGCGCGCCCGGCTCCAGGCCGGGTTCGTCGAGCGCCTCGTCGAGGACTCGGGGCCGGTCCTCTCCCTGCCCTACCTGGTCGACAGCATCGACGGGCCGCAGGGCACCGCCGCCCTGGCCGACGCCCTGCGCGGCGCGCTCGCCGGGCACGGTGAGATCCCCTAGCAGACTGCTGCAGAACCCACTCCCGCCGCCCCGCGCAGGACGCGCCCCGCGCGCGCCGCTAGATTGCCTGCGCTTGTCGCGGATCGAAGCTCGCAGACCCGGTGCAGCGCCCGCACGCGCCGGAACGGCCCACAGGGCGAGGGACTCGTGAGGCCCGCGGACTGGCTCGCGCGCGAGGTGCTCGTCACCGTGGGCACCGGCGGCGTGGGCAAGACCACGGTCGCGGCAGCACTGGGGCTCGAGGCGGCCCGCCGGGGGCGACGCGCGCTGGTCATCACCATCGATCCGGCGCGCCGCCTGGCGGACGCGCTCGACGTGGGCGAGCTCGGCCACGAGCCGCGCGAGGTCCCGTCGGAGGTGCTCGCGCGGGTGGGCATCGAGGGCGACGGCGAGCTGCACGCCATGATGCTCGACACCAAGCGGGCCTTCGACGAGGTCGTGGAGGGCCTCGCGCCCGACCGAGACGTCTACGAGCGGATCCACGCCAACCCGATCTACCGCAACCTCTCGGATGCGCTGGCGGGGAGCCGCGAGTACTCCGCCATGGACAAGCTGGCGCGGCTGCACGCGCAGGGCGACTGGGACCTGATCGTGGTCGACACCCCGCCCGCCACCCACGCGCTGGACTTCCTGGATGCGCCCCGCCGGCTGACGGCGTTTCTCGACAGCAGCATGCTGCGCGCGCTCGCGCAGCCCGCGATGCTGGCCGGCCGCATGGGCCTGCGCTTCCTGCGCTCCGGTGCCGAGCTGGTGCTGGGCGCGATCCAGCGCGTGACGGGATTCGAGTTCCTCTCGGCGCTCTCGGAGTTCGTGGTCGGCTTCGAGGGGCTCTTCGGAGGCATCGACGAGCGCGCGCGCGAGGTCGCCGCGCTGCTGCGCAGCGAGCGCTGCGGCTTCGTCCTCGTCGCCGGGGCCGAGCCGCAGCAGGTGCGCCGCGCGTCGACCTTCTGGGCACGCCTGCAGGAGGAGCAGGTGCCGCTGGTCGGCGTCATCGTCAACCGCATGCGTGGCTGGCCGGCGGGCGAGGCGCCGGATCCCGACGCGAGCATCGAGACCGCCCGGGCGTGGCTCCATGACGCGCTCGGCGCGTCGTCGGAGCACGCGGACGCGATCCTGGCCATCGCCCGGCGCCACGCCGCGCTCGCCCGCCGCGACGCGCGCCTGGCTGAACAGCTCGCCGATGCGCTGGGCGCCTCCAGCGGGCCCGTGCGACACGTGCCCCTGCTCGACCAGGACGTGGCAGCGCTCGCGGCACTCGACCGGATCGCCGCGCACGTGTTCGAGCGCCCCGCGCCCGCCGGTGCGGGGCCGGCGGAGCAGCTCCTCGCCGCGGGGCAGCCTTGGAAGACCTGAGCAGCGACGCGCCCGCGTCCTCGCTCCTGCTCCGCGAGGGCGAGACCTGCTGGCGACGGGTCAGCGCGGATCGCGTGGCGTTCCTGATCGACGGCGAGAGCTACTTCTCCGCCGTGGTCCAGGCGCTGGAGAACGCCCGCGAGAGCGTGTGGATGCTCGGCTGGGACTTCCACAGCAGCGTGCGCCTGCGACGCCGCTCCGACGACGAGCATCCGGCGCGGCTGGTGGAGCTGCTCGAGGCCCGGGTCCGCGAGCGGCCGTCCCTGCAGGTACACGTACTGGGCTGGGACTTCGCGCTGCTGTACGCGATGGAGCGCGAGTTCCTGCCGCTGCTCCAGTTCGGCACGCGCACGCATCCCCGGATCCGCTTCGCGCTGGACTCGACGCACCCGCTGACGGCGAGCCACCACCAGAAGCTCGTGCTGATCGACGACCGCATGGCCTTCGCCGGGGGCTTCGACCTCACGACCCACCGCTGGGACACCCGCGAGCACGCGGCCGACGACCCCCGGCGCGTCACGCCCGCGGGCGCGCGCTACCAGCCCTTCCACGACGTGCAGGTCGCCGTGGACGGCGAGGCGGCGGCGGCGCTGGGCGAGCTGGCGCGCGAGCGCTGGCTCCGGGCCACCGGAGATGCGGTCGATCCCGGCCGGGCCGGCGAGCACGATCCCTGGCCGCCCGACCTGGATCCCGGCGCGCGCCACGCCACCGTGGCCATCGCGCGCACGCTCCCGGCCTACCGGGAGTACCCCGAGGTGCGCGAGGTCGAGGCGCTGTACCGCGAGAGCATCGCGGCGGCGCGACGCTGGATCTACATCGAGAACCAGTACCTGACCTCGGCGGCGCTCGGCGACTGGCTGGCGGCTCGGCTGCGGGAGCCCGACGGGCCCGAGATCCTGATCGTCGGACCGCAGCGGAACGCGGGCTGGCTCGAGGAGACCACCATGGGCGCACTTCGCGATCGCGTGGTGCGCCAGCTTCGCGACGCGGACGAGCACGCCCGGCTGCGCGTGCTGTACCCGCACGTGCCGGGCCTGGGCCCCGACGAGATCGTCAACGTTCACTCGAAGGTGATGGTCATCGACGACGAGCTCGCCCGGGTGGGCTCGTCCAACCTGTCCAATCGCTCGCTCGGGCTCGACTCCGAGTGCGACCTGCTGATCGCCGCCGGCGGGCGCGAGCCGCTGCGCCGCGCCGTCGCCGGACTGCGCGACGACCTGCTCGCCGAGCACCTCGGGGTGAGCCCCGAGCGCGTGGCCGAGGCCCTCGCGGCCCACGGATCCCTGGTCGCGGCGGTCGACGACCTCTGCGGAGGCGAGCGAACGCTCCGCCCGCTGGAGCTCGACGCGCCCGACGAGCTGGCCGGGGCCATCGACACGCTGGGTGCCGTGGACCCGGAGCACCCGGCTCCGCTCGAGGAGCTGCTGCTGCGCTTCGACGCGGAGCGCCCGGCTGCCGGGAGCACGAGCGGGCACGCGCTCTGGAGCCTGGTCGCCGCGGGGGCCCTGCTCGGCGGCCTGGCCCTGATCTGGCGCGCCACACCGCTGTCGGCCTGGATCGAGCCGGAGCGCCTGGGCGCGCTGCTCGAGCTGCTTCGCGTGCAGTGGTACGGGCCCCCGGCCGCAGCCGCGATCTTCGCGGTCGCGTCGCTGCTCCTGGTGCCGGTCACCGCGCTGACGATCGCGGCGGGGCTGGCGCTGGGTCCGCTGATCGGCGTGCCGGTAGCCTGGGCGGGGAGCCTGGCCGGCGCCGCGGCCGGCTACGGGGTAGGACACCTGCTCTGGCGCGATGCGGTGCGGCGCGTCGCGGGCGAGCGGCTCAACACGCTCAGCGAGAGACTCGCGCGCCGCGGCATCGTGGCGACGGCACTGCTGCGCCTCGTCCCGGTGGCACCGTTCACGGTCGTCAACCTCGTGGCGGGCGCGAGCCAGGTGCGCGCGGGGGACTTCCTGATCGGGACGGCGCTGGGGATGCTCCCGGGCACGCTGCTGCTGATCCTCGCGGCCGACGGGATCGCGGGCCTGTTCCGCGATCCGGACGGCCCGGCCTGGCTCTGGGCGGCCCTGGCCCTGGTCCCCCTGCTGGCGCTGGTCGTCGTGCGCCGCGTCCTCGCGCGCAGCGAGGGATCGGGCGGTTCGTCCGGGGCACCGTGAAGGTCGCCATGGCGACGTGGAACGTGCACGCCTGGGTCGGCACCGACGGGCGCCGCGATCCGGGTCGCGCGATCGACGTGATCCGCGCCCTCGATGCCGACGTGGTCGCCCTGCAGGAGGTCGACGGCCTCGACTCGGGCGCGCTCGCGGAGCTCGGCGACTACGAGGTGCTGGCGCGGCCGACGCTCGGGCCGCACTTCGGCAACGCGCTGCTGCTGCGCTACCCGCTGCGGGGCTTCGAGGAGATCGACCTGTCCGTCGACGGGCGAGAGCCGCGCGCCGCGCTCGACGCCAGCGTGGAGACCCCGGCCGGCCCGCTGCGCGTGGTCGCCACGCACCTGGGCCTGCGCCGCCGGGAGCGACGCCGCCAGGCCGAGCGGCTGGCGCGGCACCTCGCGGCCGGCGATCCGACCCCGCCGCTGGTGCTGCTCGGCGACCTCAACGACTGGACGCCCTGGGGCGGCCAGCTCGCGCCGCTCGCACGGGTCGTCGGCCGGCTCTCGCGCCTGCGCACATTCCCGAGCTGGCGACCGGTGCTGCCGCTGGACCGCATCGCCTGGCGCGCCCCCGCCGCGCGCGCGCGGCTCGAGGTCGTGCGCGGCGCTCGCGGCGCTCGCGGCGCATCCGATCACCTGCCGCTGCGTCTCGAGCTCACCCCGGCCAGCGGAGACCGGCACGCGCCGGGATCCGCGTGAGCGCGGATCAGCGCGTCGCCCGCGCGAGCGAGCCAGGCGCTGCGCGCCGTAGTCGGCGAGCTCGTCCGCCTCGCCCCAGGCGAAGCCGCGGCGAGCCGCACGCGGGAGCGATCCCAGGGCGTTCCGCGCCCCGCCAGGCGATGCGGGGGGCGCGCACCGCGGCGCGCGCCCCCGCGAGCCGGCTCACGAGCGCAGCCACTCGTTGAGCTTGCCTGCCGTCGCCTCGGTCAGGTCGTCCCAGCCCTCCTTCACGGTCGAGCCCAGCGAGTCGAGCTTCTCCCGCAGCTGCTCGCGCTTCTCGCGCGACTCGGCGCTGGAGTCGGCCTTGAGCTCCTCGATGCGGGCCTCGATCTCCTTCTTCTTGGCCTTGACGCGATGCTCCAGCTCGTCCTTCTGATCGGTCACGTTCGTCCTCCTGTCTGCCGCACCGACCCGGCGCGCGCGCTCCGTGCGACGCGGACCTCCGGTACGGGTTCATCGTGATCGACCGGTAGAGCAAGTCGCGTGCCGTGCCGCGGCGCGCAGGGGTGCCTGCGGAGCGCTGATCGCCGACCGGTACACGGGGCGACTGTAGATTCTGCAATGTTGCGCTGCGCCCATGCGCGCGCTCATCGTGCGGCCGCCGCTGCTCGCGCCCCGGCGGCGGCACATGCCTTGCACCACCCGGACACATGCAAAAAATGTCAGCCTATCTCAACGACATGATCCTGATCGAGAGCGAGCTCCGGGCCGCGGCGCGCGTGCAACGCAGCAGCGGCACGTACGACCCGCTGCCCGCAGCGCGCGTCTGGATGGACTCGCTGATCGACACCACCGGCAAGCACCTCGAGGCGCTCACGGGCGCTCACGACCAGGCGGGCGGTGTGCTGACCGCGCATCGCACCGGCATGGGGAGCCTGATCGGCTGGACGACCGGCCTGATCGACCGCGCTCGACTGGAGCACCAGGCATCGCGCAGCATTCGCGACCTGACCGTGGGGCTGCACATGGCGTGCACCTCGTACGAGATGCTTGCCGTGATCTCGACGGCCACCGAAACGCCCGCGGTCCGGGAGCTCGCGATCGCGCACCTGCGCGACTGCGTGCACCTGGTCGGCGAGGGCGAGTCGCAGGTGCTGCAGGCCGCCCTGACGGAGCTGGCCGCGGACGGCGTCGCGGTCGACGGCTCGCGGCTCGACGTGTGCCTCGGCGAGATCGAGCAGGCCTGGGAGCCGCGCTCGGTGATCGACGCGCCGGCCGACCCCGGCGTCCGCGGCGAGGGCGATCCGCAGGCCGACCTGCGCTACCGGCTGCGTGCGAGCGCCTTCGCGCGCTCGAATCGGGTCGAGCCGGCCGCGCGTCGGGCGAGCGAAGCCCTGCAGGGCGAGGAGGCCGACGAGCTCCGGCGCGCCGCCTCCAGGGCGCGGGCCGGGGTCACCGGCTCCTGACCTCCGTCGGACGGCACGCCGACGCGTGCCGCAGCGCGCTTCCCGTCAAGCGCTGCTGTCGCGCGCCTGTACCGTGAGCACGGGACAGGGCGCGCGGCGCAGCGTTCGCTCGGCGACGCTGCCGAGGAAGACATGTGCCAGACCGGTACGCCCGTGGGTACCCATCACGATGAGGTCCGCGCCGATCTCCTCGGCCGTCTCGCAGACTGCGTCCGCGATCCCGATCCCGTCGACGACGTGGCAGTGGACCTGGCCCTTCAGCTCGCGGAGATCGTCCTTGACGCGCTCGAGCGCGCCCAGCGCCTCCTTGCGCACCTGGGCCATGTCGACGGTGGGCGGCATCGCAGCCTCGCCGTACGCGCCGTAGCTGTAGGCGTACGCCGGCATCGGGATCACGTGCACCAGGTGCAGGTCCGCTCCGAGCCGGCTCGCGAGGCCGGCCGCCGCCTCGAGCGCCGCGGCCGCGTGCTCCGAGAAGTCGTAGGGCACCGCGAAGGTCTGGTAGTCGCTCATCTCGTCTCCTTGCGTGGGGGTCTCAGACCGGCTCACTCCCCGGCCCGGGCGTCGTAGACGTTGAGGCGGTTGTAGAGGGTCTTGAGGCTGATTCCGAGCACCTCGGCGGCGCGCTTCTTGTCGCCCTCGAGCTCCTCGAGCGTGGCGAGGATCAGGCGCCGCTCGATCTCCTCGATCGAGGTGCCCACGCGGACCTGCAGCAGCGACCCCGAGACCGCCACCATCTGCGCGGGGTCGGGCTCCGGCAGGGACTCCGGCGCGATGATGCCGTCCGACAGGATCGCGGCGCGCTCGACCACGTTCTTGAGCTGGCGCACGTTGCCCGGCCAGCTGAGCTCGTGCAGCCGCCGCAGCGCCAGGTCGCTCAGGCGCTTGGCCGTGCCCTCGCGCTCGTTGATCGCGTCGAGGAAGTGTTGTGCCAGCAGATCGATGTCGTCCCCGCGCTCGCGCAGGGGCGGCAGGTGTACGGGGAAGACGTTGAGCCGGTAGAGCAGATCCTCGCGGAGCGTCCCCTCTTCCACTGCCTTGAGCGGATCGCGGTTCGACGCGGTCACGACCCGGACATCGACCTCCGTGGCCTCGGTCGCGCCGACCCGGGTGATGGTGCCGGTCTCGAGCACGCGCAGCAGCTTGACCTGCAGCTCGATCGGCATCTCGGTGATCTCGTCCAGGAAGAGAGTCCCGCCGTGGGCCTCCTCGAAGTACCCGCGCCGGCGCCGGTCGGCGCCGGTGAAGCTGCCCTTCTCGTGCCCGAAGAGCTCGCTCTCGATCAGGTTCGCCGAGATGGCGCCGCAGTTCAGGGCCAGGAAGGCCTCGTCCCTGCGCTTGCTCAGCGCGTGGACGGTTGCCGCGACGAGCTCCTTGCCGGTGCCACTCTCGCCGGTCACGAAGACCGTGCTCTCCGTCGGCGCCACGCGCGTGATCAGGTCGTAGACCTGCTGCACCACCTTCGAGCGCCCGACCATCGCGCCGAAGCGACCCACGCGGCGCAGCTCCGCGCGCAGATCCGCGACCTCTCGCTTGAGGCCCCGCGTGCGCGCGACGTTCGCCAGGATGGTCTCGAGCCGCGCCTGATCGATCGGCTTGGGCAGGTAGTCGAGTGCGCCGACGCGAAGCGCCGCGATCGCCGTATCCTTGTCCGCGTGCCCGGTGATCACGACGACCTCGCTCTGCGCGACGAGCTCCTCGTCCTCCATGAGCTCGAGCCCGCCGCCGTCGGGGAGGCGCAGGTCGAGGAGCACCACATCGGGCGGCGACGCGACGAGCTCGTCACGCGCTCGCGTCAGGCTGGACGCCTCCCGCGTCGCGTAGCCGCGGCGGCGCACGAGCGCACTCAGGCTGACCCGGAAGTCCTCGTCGTCCTCGACGATCAGCGCCGTGAACTGGGTCGTCATCGCGTCGCTCCTCCCGCGGGCGGGGGCTGGTTGAGCTGCGTCCAGTAGCGCACGGCCTCCGCGAACCAGAGGCCCGCACCGCGCGGATCGAAGCGCTTCACCAGGAAGCTGTTCGCGCCCATCGCGTACGAGCGCCGGACGTCCTCCTCGTCGTCCGACGACGAGACGACGATCACCGGCAGCGACGCGGTCTCGGATCGGGCGCGGAGGCGGCGCAGGACCTCGAAGCCGTCGACCCGGGGCAGCTTGAGGTCCAGAAAGATCACCCGGGGCCGGATGCGAGGCGACCCGCCCTCCTCTGGCTCCAGGCCGAGCATCTCGAGCGCCTCCTGTCCGTCGCGCGCGATCTCGAGCGAGGCGTCGAGGGACGCCCGCCGCAGCGCACGGATCGCGACGTCGGCGTCGTCGGGGTCGTCCTCGACCATCAGGATCGGAACGGGTGGGCTCATGGCGCCCCCTGCGGAAGCTCGAAGTAGAAGCGAGCGCCCTGGCCCGGCTCGCCCTCGGCCCAGACGCGCCCGCCGTGGCGCTTCACGATCCGCTCGACGATCGCCAGGCCGATGCCGGTACCGCCTGCGTCGTCGCCCCTGTCGAGGCGCTCGAACATCTTGAAGAGCTTCTTCTCGAATCGCATGTCGAATCCCCGCCCCGTATCCGCCACCTCGAAGACGCAGCGCCCGTCGTCCACCGAGCCGCGTACGGTAACCCGGCGCTTCTCGCAGCCACGAGAGTACTTGAGGGCGTTGGTGAACAGGTTCGCCAGCACGTCACCGACCAGCGTCCGGTCGGCGCACACGTCGGGCAGATCCTCGACGATCAGCTCGACGTCCTCGTCCTCGGCCACGCTGACCTGAACGAAGATCTCTCGCACGAGCGGGTCCATGTCGATCGGCTCGATCTCCAGCCGCGCGCGACCGGCCCGGGACAGGTGCTGCAGGCCGTCCAGCAGGCGGGTCGCCCGCGTAGCGCTGCGCTGGATCCGCCCCAGCAGCTCGATGCCCTCGTCGTCGAGCGGACGCTCTCGATAGTCCTCCTCGAGGATGCTGGCGAAGTTCAGCACGGCACCGAGCGGTGAGCGCAGGTCGTGCGAGATCGTCTGGTTGAGCACGCGCAGCTCGCTTACGGCCTCCTCGAGCGCCTCGGTGCGCTCGGCCACATGCCCCTCGAGCTCGCCCTTGCGGTCCTCGAGCGCCCGGTTGCTCACGGCCAGAAAGCGCGACTGCCGGCTCGTCAGCCGCAGCTGCCGGGTGAGCGCCGCCAGCACGACCGAGAGCACCAGGCCCGAGGCCAGCAGGTAGTGAGGGATCGGTGTGAGCACCGACGCGGCGAGCTCCGGAGTCGGGTGGTGCGCCACCCGCCAGACGACGCCGTGCGGCAGCTCGAGCTCGCCCTCCACGCGCCACCACTGCTGCCAGAGATCGTCGCTCGCGGCGCCGCGCGCGTGGAGCTCCCGCTCGTTCCAGTGGATGCGGATCGCATAGCCCGCCGCCTTGCCGTGGAGCGCGCCCTCGAGCAGCCGCTGGAGATCGACGCGCGACTCGAGCTGCCCGTCGGCGCCTCCGGGACCGACCGGGAGCCGGAGGCGGAAGGAGGGCCGCCCGTTGGGATCGTTCTCGGGCCCCAGCAGGACCGGGCGCCGGAGAGCCGGCAGGACACCGGGCTCGGCGACCCGGTACGCGAGATCCGGGCTCGCCCGCAGGCGCTGGAACCCGTCGGCCGGATCGCTCCACGCCACGTACGCGAGCGCCGGGAAGTTCTGCAGCAGCAGGTCGATGTCGGCCTGCCACTCGTCGAGCGGCCGCCGGCCCAGAACTTCCCAGAGCCGCGTCAGCTCGTCGAGCGCCGTCGTGTAGGCACGGAAGCGCGCCCCGACCAGCTCGCGGGTCTCGGCGGCCAGCTCGTCGGCCGACTCGAGCGTCGCGTGACGCCGGTCGGCGATCAGCGACCCCCAGCCCGCCAGCGAGAGCGCCCAGCCGAGCGCGATCACCAGGGCCGGCAGCCAGAGATCCCGTCGATCCTCGCGCTGCGCCCCTGCCATCCAGGAATTGTACAAACTACACGACCTCTGACCGCATGCCGGCCGGAGAGGGATCCGTCTTACCCGGCCAGGCAGACAGCAGGATCCGTGCCGCACCCGGATCGCCGCCGACCTCCCGGCGATCTGATGCAGTTCAAGCACGCGATCGAGCGCACGCCGGCCCTCGCGTTCCAGCCCCGCGGCACCTGATGCGCGCCTGATCGCGAGCGGGGACCGCGGTCCTGGCACGTCGATTCGACGCGGGAGACGCGGGCCGAGCCGCCCTCGGTCCTCAGGCGCCGCTCGAGAGCGCTGCGTAGCGCTTCCCGGCCTTCTGCCAGTCGAGCAGCTGATCGACCACCGCCTGCACGTAGCGATCGCGCTCGTTCTGCACGTCGAGGTAGTAGGCGTGCTCCCAGACGTCGATCGTGAGCAGCGCGGTGTACCGGCTCCGCAGCGGATTCTCGGCGTCGGTGCTGCTCTGGACCCGCAGCCGACCGTCCACATCGGCCAGCAGCCAGGCCCAGCCCGACCCGAACTCACCGTTGGCGGCCTCGGCCAGCGCGCGCCGGGCGGCCGCCAGGCCACCCAGGTCGCGATCGATCGCCGCGGCGAGCGCACCCTCGGGCGGCCCCGCGCCGGGGCAGAGGCTGTTCCAGTACAGGGTGTGGTTCCAGACCTGGGCCGCCACGTTGAACACCTGGGCGTCGTCTGCCTCGCGGATCACGTCCTCGAGCGGCCGTTCGGCGGCGGGTGTGCCGCCGATCGCCTTCTCGAGCTTCGAGACGTAGCCCCTGTGGTGCTTCTCGTAGTGGATCTCCACGGTCCGCGCGCTGATGTGCGGCTCGAGGGCGTCCCTCTCGAACGGGAGCGGATCCAGCTCGAAGCTCATGCCGTGCTCTCCTTCCAGGGTCGCCGATCAGACCGCATCGCGGCCGAGCCCCTCGCTCGCCTGCTCGAGGCCCGACTCGAGCTCCTCGACGGCCCAGCGGAAGCGCCGCTG
Source organism: Deltaproteobacteria bacterium (assembly GCA_029261925.1). Classification (GTDB taxonomy): domain Bacteria; phylum Myxococcota_A; class UBA9160; order SZUA-336; family SZUA-336; genus JAGWBS01. The sequence goes on from JAJDAJ010000104.1 coordinate 22,780, forward strand.
CGTGCGCTCCCAGGCCTCGCGGGTGTCCGCCTTCAGCGCCTCGAGATCCTCGCGCAGCTCTGCGCGCCGGTCCTCGAGCGCGGCGAGCTGCACCTCGGCCGACTGCCGGGCCCGGTCGGCCAGATCCGACGCGCGCTCGCGAGCCGCAGCGATCTCGCGCTCGAGGTCGTCGAGCTTCTCGTCCATGGCGGCGCGGAACCTCTCGATCTCCGCGGCGGTGAGCTCGCTCGCCGTCTCGTAGGCCTCGCGGACCTCCTCGCGCACGTTCGCCGCGGCGACGTCTCGCGACGCTGTGTCCTCACCTCCGCACCCGGCCGCGATCACGGCCAGGCCCGCGCCGACGCCCAGGGCGCCTCGCCGGATGCAGGTTCGCATGCTGCGTCCCGCCCCTAGACCGGCGCCTGACCGCGCGCCGCGCGCGCGACCGCCGAAACCACGAGCAGGACCAGGAAGACGAAGAACAGGATCTTCGCGATCCCCGCCGCCGCGCCCGCGACACCACCGAAACCCAGGACGCCCGCGATCACCGCGAGCAGCAGGAAAGTCAGAATCCAGCCGAGCATGCTTGTTACCTCCTGTCGAGACGCAGGGAGCAAGAGGCGTGCCACCGCCGCGCCCCTCTGCGCGGGCGCACGGGCGCGAGCGACTCTGCAGCTTCTACAAACGCTGCGTCGATCGCGCCCCAGGCTCGGCTGGCAGCGGCGCTCCGGAAGCGGGGCGCTGGCACGCGCCTTGCTCTCTCGACGCGCATGCCACCGAACACGAGCGGGCTACACGAGCCCGCAGAGAAGATGAGTCAGGAGACGCTGGACCAGCACCGCGCGATCTCTTCCCTGATGGAGGAGCTCGAGGCCGTGGACTGGTACGCCCAGCGCGTGGACGCAACCGACGACGACGAGCTGCGCGCGGTGCTCGCGCACAACCGGGACGAGGAGAAGGAGCACGCGGTCATGACGCTCGAGTGGCTGCGCCGCCGGGATCCCGTCCTGGACCGCTACCTGCGCGAGTACCTGTTCCGCGACGGCTCGATCGTCGAGCACGAGCACACGGCCGACGCACACGACGACGGTCCCAGCGAGCGCCGCGGCGGATCCCTGGGGCTCGGCAGCCTGCGGGGGACGGCCTGATGGACGAGCTGAGACGCGACCTGGCGCCGATCGCCGACGCCGCCTGGCGCAGGATCGAGGACGAGGCGAGCGGGGCGCTCGAGGCGTCGCTCGCGGCCCGCAGGATCGCGGACTTCCGCGGTCCGCTGGGCTGGGCGCACTCCTCTGTCGACCCGGGCCGCGTGGAGCCGCTGCCCTCGGCTCCGGCGAAGGGCGTGAGCGCGTGCATCCGCCGCGTGCAGCCGCTCGTCGAGCTGCGCGCCGGCTTCGCTCTGGCGCGGGAGGAGCTCGACGCCTTCACGCGGGGCGCGGACGACGTCGACCTCGATCCGCTGGTCACGGCCGCCCGGGAGCTCGCCCGCGCGGAGGATCGAGCGATCTTTCACGGCTTCGAGGAAGCCGGCATCCGCGGCATCTGCAGCGATTCGGCGCACGCGCCGATCCAGCCCTCGGAGGACTACACGGAGTATGCGCGGGCCGTCTCGGAGGCGATCGAGCGGCTGCGCAGCGCGGGCGTCGCCGGACCCTACGGCATCGCGCTCGGGCCGGAGTGCAGCCGCGGCCTCAACGGGACCGCCGGCGACGGCGGCTACCCCGTGATCCAGCACGTGCGCCGGCTGCTCGACGGTCCGGTACTGACCGCGCCGAGCATCGACGGCGCCGTCGTGCTCAGTACGCGCGGCGGGGACTTCGAGCTCGTGGTCGGTCGCGACATCGCGATCGGCTACCTCGACCACGACGACGAGCAGGTGCGGCTCTACCTCGAGGAGAGCATGACCTTCCGGCTGCTCGGCCCCGAGGCGGCCGTCCCGCTCGTCCGGGGTTGAGCCGTGACGGACGCGATCCAGGATCCCGCGCGCGAGTTCGGTACGCCCGAGGCCCTTCTCGCGCGCGACGATCTCGCGCCCACGCGCAAGCTCGAGCTGCTGGAGCAGTGGGAGCTGGATGCGCGCCGTCTGCTGACCGCCGAGTCGGAGAGCATGGGCGGCGGCGAGAGCGCCATGCTCGACCGCGTGCTGCGCGCGCGCCGCGAGCTCGACTCCGGCTCCTGAGCCCCGGTCTGGACCTGAGCCGGGGCCGGGGGCGCCCCGCACCCGGCGGGGCCGACGGACCCGGACCGGCGGACCGCGGCGGCGGGCCGCTTGATGCCGACCCTGCGCCGTGTATCGTGAGGTCGGAAGGAACGACCCCCGGCTGATGGCCACCCAAGAGCTCTTTCGAGACTACCGGCCCCTGGACTCCGCCTACGACGAGTGCTTCGGGCCCGACCGGAAGCCGCGGCCCGAGGCGAGTCACGTGATCGCGCTGCTGGAGGGGCTGGGCCAGCGCGAGTTCCGCGAGCGCCAGAACCTGGCGGAGACCACCTTCCTCAAGAGCGGCATCACCTTCTCGGTGTACACCGAGGACGAGGGCTCCGAGCGGATCTTCCCGTTCGACCTGATCCCCCGCCTGATTCCCGCCAGCGACTGGCAGCAGATCCGGGATGGCCTGCTGCAGCGCATCCGCGCCCTGAATCTCTTCCTGGGCGACGTCTACGGCGAGCAGCGGATCCTGGACGAGGACGTCGTGCCGCGCGACCTGGTCCTGGGCGCGAAGGGCTACGTCGCCGCCATGCACGGCATCCGTCCGCCGGGAGACGTGTACGTGCACATCGCGGGCATCGACCTGATCCGGGGTCCCGACGGCGAGATCCTGGTGCTCGAGGACAATGCGCGCACGCCCTCGGGCGTGTCGTACGTGCTCGAGAACCGCATGGTCATGAAGAAGGTCTTCCCGCGCGTCTTCGCCCAGGCACGCGTCATGGGCGTCGACGAGTACCCGCTGCGCCTCCGGCGCGCCCTGGACTCGGTCGGACCCGCTCCCGACGACGAGGACAGCACCGTGGTGCTGACCCCCGGGCCCCACAACTCCGCCTACTTCGAGCACAGCTTCCTGGCGCGGCGCATGGGCGTGCCACTGGTCGAGGGTCGGGACCTGTACGTCGACGACGAGCGGGTCTGGGCCAAGACCACACGGGGCCCTCAGCGGGTGGACGTGATCTACCGGCGCGTCGACGACGCGTTCCTCGACCCGCGCGTGTTCCGCGAGGACAGCATGCTCGGCGTGCCCGGGCTGGTCGGCGCGTACGCGGCGGGGAACGTCGCCATTGCCAACGCGATCGGCAACGGCGTGGCCGACGACAAGGCCATCTACCCGTACGTGCCCGACATGATCCGCTTCTACCTCTCGGAGGAGCCGATCCTGGGCCAGGTCCACACGTACATCTGTGAGCGCGACGACGATTGCGCCTACGCGCTCGAGCACATGGGCGAGCTGGTGGTCAAGGCGGTCAACGAGGCGGGCGGATACGGCATGCTGATCGGGCCCCAGGCCACCCGCCAGCAGCTCCGCGACTTCCGGGAGCGCGTGCGCGCCCAGCCCCGCAACTACATCGCACAGCCGCGCATCGAGCTCTCGACCTGTCCGACCTGGACGGGCAAGGGCGCCGCACCCCGGCGCATCGACCTGCGTCCCTACGTCGTCAGCGGGCGCGACGGCGGCTGGGTCCTCCCCGGCGGCCTGACGCGCGTGGCGCTGGTCGAGGGCTCGTACGTGGTCAACTCGAGCCAGGGCGGCGGCTCCAAGGACACCTGGGTCCTGGAGGATCCCGCGTGATCTCCCGCGTGGCCGAGAGCTGCTTCTGGCTGAACCGCCACCTGGAGCGGGTCGAGGTGCTCGCACGGATCCTCGACGTGAACCTGGCCTTCCAGCTCGACGTGGACCTGCGGGACGCGGAGCGCTGGCGACCGATCGTGGTCGTCAGCGGCCAGGAGCTCGACTACCTCGAGCGCACGCCCAGCGGTCAGATCGACGATCCCGAGGTGGCGCAGGAGTACCTGGCCTGGAGCGCCGACAACCCCAGCTCCCTGGTCTCGTCGCTCGAGTCGGCGCGGGAGAACGCGCGCACGATCCGCGAGACCATCAGCCTGGAGATGTGGGAGAGCCTGAACGACCTCTGGCTCTGGACCCGGGAGCGCGACGCACGGCGCCTGTACGGGTCCGACCGGCACGCCTTCTACGTGCAGCTCCGCGATCGCTGCCAGCTGCTGCACGGCATCGCCGAGTCCACGCTCCTGCACGAGGAGCCGTTCTGGTTCATGCGGCTGGGTACGACGCTGGAGCGCGCGAGCCAGACGGCCCGCATGCTCGACCTGAAGTACCACAGCATCGGGCCCCGCGTGGGCGAGATCGAGATGCCGGCCGAGGCCGCGCAGTGGCTGGCCACGCTGCGCTTCTGCTGCGCGATCGAGCCCTTCTTCAAGCGCGACTTCGAGGAGCTCTCCGGCCAGGCCATCGCGCACTTCCTGCTCTTCGACCCCGGCTTCCCGCGCTCGGTGCTCTGCACGCTGCAGCGCGCGACGAACCTGCTGATCATGATCCGCCAGGGCAGCGGGCCGGTGGGCGAGCGCACCGGGGAGATGCTCGGCGGAATGCTGCGGCGCCTCGAGGCGATGTCCGGGGAGGGAACGGCGGGCGACGACCTGCACGCCACGCTGACCTGGGTCGTCCAGACGACCGCGGAGGTCTGCGACGCCGTGCGCACCGACTTCTTCGATCCTGCCCCCGTGGCACCGCGGCGGCGCCCGGGCACCGCCGCCCAGACCCAGGCCTGAGGCCCCCCCCGTCGCTCAGGGCTCCTCGACCTCGACCTGCACCAGCGTCGAGAGCGTCTCGGTCCCGCCCCCGCCCTTGTAGATCACGCCCTTGGTCGGCGTGGCGTCGATGTAGTTGCGCCCGCAGGCGACGCGCATGTGGTCGAGGTTCACCTGGCAGCCGTTGGTGGGGTCGAGACCGTGCCAGCCCACCCAGGGCAGGTAGAGCTCGACCCAGGCGTGAGAGGCATCGGACTGGATCCGGTTCTCGTAGCCCCCGCCCGTGTAGATGTAGCCCATGCGGTAGCGCGCCGGCACCGAGAGCAGGCGCGCCAGGCAGATCAGCAGGTTCGCGAAGTCCTGGCAGACGCCGCGCCGCGTCTCGTAGACCTCGAAGGGGGTCGTCGCCGAGTTCGTCGATCCCGGTACGTACTTGAAGTCCTGGTAGATGGTCTCGTTCATGTCGAGCAGCGTCTCGAGCAGGTCGTAGTCGTTGCGATCGACGAAGCCCATGGCGAAGTCCGAGAGCTCCCGCAGCTGGCTCTCGGGGAGCTCGGGCGGAAGCAGGTACGAGAGCATCATCTGGCGCTGCCAGGGCATCCAGACCAGCGGGATCGTGTCGCGCTCGACCGGCGAGCGCAGGTGCAGCGGATCCTCGGGATGCACGCGCACGCGCGACTCGCTGCGGATGACCATCTCGCCGAAGGGATCGGTGACCTCGAGGGAGGTCGTGTGGTTGCCGAACACGTCCTCGTAGTCGCGCTGCAGACCGTCGACCGAGACCTGGAGCTGGAAGTCGAGCACGTCCTGGCGAGCGTCGTCCACGGGCCGCAGCCGGAAGTGGTGCGAGCTGCGCTCGATCGGGAAGTCGTACTGGTAACGCGTCTCGTGCACGACGCGCAGCACCCGCGGCTCGGTCGGCTGCGGCCCTGCCCTCCGGATCTGCGCGGACCGCGCCTCCGCGACCGGCTCGGGATCGCTGCTCCAGACGATCGCCCCGCGCCGCGCGACGATCATCTGCCCGGGGGCCATGGCGGTCCAGTCTCCGTCCGACAGCGGGTGCGTCGAGACGACGACCGCGGTGCGCGAGCTCACACGTGGACCGTCCAGGTCGAGCGCCAGCGCATCGGACTCGAGGTGGTGCGTGTCGTGCGGCGGGAGCCGCCGCTTCCAGTGCAGACCCGGCGCGGCACTGGCGCAGCGATACGCCACCAGGTCGTGGCCATCGGCCAGCAGCACGTTGGCCATGCCCAGCGCACTCATGGATCTGAGCCAGCCGAGCAGCACCGGCCACTCGAGATCCGCGAGCGAGCGCGCCTTGCTCTCGAGCAGCCGGGTCAGCATCCAGCAGAACACGTGCTCGCTGTCGGTCACGCCCAGGGGCTCGAACGGGCCGCCGGGCTCCAGCGGGAACGCACTGCGGAAGTCCCCGTCGAGGTCGCCACTGTGCGCGAACAGCCAGCTGCGCCCGGCGTGACTCTTGAGGAAGGGCTGGGCGTCGCGCTGCGAGATCCTCTTGGCCGACCCGCGCAGGTGGCAGACGAAGAGCGACGAGCGGAAGCGCTCCCAGTCCCGCAGCAGGTGCGTCATCGGGTCGTCGCCCGTGGAGGTCGGATCCTTGATGACCACGGCGGCCAGCTCGCGACCGGGGTACCAGCCGAAGCCCCAGCCGTAGGGCAGCTCCGCGTCGCCCCGCCGCCGGATCAGCTCCTTGAGGGTGATCGCCGGCGACGCCTCGGCGTCGAAGGAGAGCGCGAGCAGCTCGCTCATCCGCCGGTCCCCGCGAAGCGGCGCAGGTCGAGGGTCATCGGGAACTCGGGGTCGACCCGCGGCGAGGGTACTGGCATCGACCCGGGAGTGTGCCCGCGCGCCTCGAAGCGTGCCAGACGCCGACCCTCCGCCTCGTACGCGTTGACCGGGAAGCTGTCGTGACTCCGCCCGCCGGGATGCGCCACGTGATAGGTGCAGCCCGCCACCGCGCGCCCGTTCCAGCTGTCGACCAGGTCGAAGACCAGCGGCGCCTGCACCGGGATCGTGGGGTGCAGACAGCGCGCGGGCTGCCAGGCGCGGAAGCGCACGCCCGAGACCGCCTCGTCGCCCACGCCCGTCGGGTGCAGCGGCACCGCGACCCCGTTGCAGGCCAGCCGGTAGCGCGACCCGCCCCCACCGCTGACGCGCACCTGCAGCCGCTCCACCGACGAGTCCACGAAGCGGGCGGTGCTGCCGCTCGCGCCCTCCTCGCCCAGAACGTGCCAGGGCTCGAGCGCGTGCCGCAGCTCGATCTCCACGTCGCGGTAGCGCGCCGACCCGTAGACCGGGAAGCGGAACTCGAGGTGCGGGGCGAACCAGGCCTCCTCGAGGTCGATGCCGCCCGAGCGGAGCTCGGCCAGAACGTCCTGGAAGTCCCGCCAGACGTAGTGGGGCAGCATGAATCGATCGTGAAGCGCCGTGCCCCAGCGCTCCAGGGGCTGGCGGTACGGCCGGTCCCAGAAGTGCGCCACGAGCGCGCGCAGCAGCAGCTGCTGCACCAGGCTCATGCGCGCGTGCGGGGGCATCTCGAAGGCGCGCAGCTCGAGCAGACCGCGGCGCCCGCCGGCGTGGTCGGGGGAGTAAAGCTTGTCGATGCAGAACTCCGCCCGGTGCGTGTTGCCGCTCACGTCGACCAGCAGATCGCGCAGCAGACGGTCCACCAGCCAGGGCGGCACGGATCCGGCGCCGGGATCCGGGATGCGGGCCAGGGCGATCTCGAGCTCGTAAAGGGCGTCGTGTCGCGCCTCGTCGACGCGAGGCGCCTGGCTCGTGGGGCCGATGAACAGCCCCGAGAACAGGTACGAGAGCGACGGGTGATTGATCCAGAAGCTCAGCAGGCTGCGCAGCAGATCCGGCCTGCGCAGCAGGGGGCTGTCGAGCGTCGTCGGTCCGCCCAGCGCGAAGTGGTTCCCGCCGCCGGTGCCGGTGTGGCGCCCGTCGACCATGAACTTCTCGGTTCCCAGGCGCGAGAGGCGCGCCTCGTCGTACAGGGTGCTGGTGAGCTCGACGCACTCCCTCCAGCTGTGGGCGGGCTGCACGTTGACCTCGATCACGCCGGGATCGGGCGTGATCTGGAGCAGGTTCAGGCGGGGATCGGGCGGCGGCGGATAGCCCTCGAGATGCACGGCCACGTCGAGCTCGGTGGCCGCGTCCTCGACGGCGGCGACCAGGTCGACGTAGTCGTCGGCCGTGGGAACCGGCGGCAGGAAGACGCAGAGGCGGCCATCGCGCGGCTCGACCGCGAGCGCGGTGCGGACGGGATCGCCGTCGGCAGCCGGCGCGGCCGGCGCGCCCGGCGCCACGCCGGAGAAGGTCGGCTGGCGCCGCGGATCGGGAGGCATCAGCGGCGGCCGGCGCTCGCCGGGATCGGCCTGGATCACGTGCGGATACTGACTGGCGTCCAGCCAGGGCAGCGCCTCGAGCGGCAGGCGGAAGCCCAGCGGCGAGTCCCCGGGGACCAGGTACAGCCGGCCCCGGCGCACGCGCCAGCGCTCCGAACGCCAGCGGCGAGCGTCGCGCGCGTTCGATAGCTGCACCGGGAGCACGAAGCCGACCGGCGTGTCGACACCCCGCGACAGCGCGCGCAGCAGGCGGGCGCGCTCGGCGGGATCGTCGAGCGCGATCTGGGCCAGGTCCACGTCGGGCGGCATCCCGCCCTCCGCGACCAGCAGCCGGACCGGGTCCTCCCAGGCGCCGACCACGCAGTCCGGATCGACCTCGAGGCGCGAGGCGATGCCGCGCACCAGCGACTCCGCCTGCGCCACGGTCGGCGCGTGATCGGCGGACTCGTCCGCGATCCGCCCGGGATCGCGCCAGAGCGGCTCGCCGTCCCCGCGCCAGTACACGGAGAACGCCCAGCGCGGCAGCGGCTCGCCCGGGTACCACTTGCCCTGACCGAAGTGCAGCAGGCCGCCCGGCGCGAAGCGCTCGTGCAGGCGCTTGACCAGATCGTACGCGCGGGCGCGCTTGGTCGGACCGACCGCGGCCGTGTTCCACTCGGCGCCGTCGAGATCGTCGATCGAGACGAACGTCGGCTCGCCTCCCAGTGTCAGGCGCACGTCGGCCGCCTCGAGACGCCGGTCCACGGCCTCGCCCGCGAGATCGATCGCGCTCCACTGTGCCTCGCTGAACGGGCGCGTGGTGCGCGGCGACTCCAGCACGCGCTGGACCGACATGGTGTGCGAGAAGTCGACCTCGCACTCCTCGACCACGCCGGAGATCGGCGACGCGCTCGCCGGGCTGGGCCCGCAGGCCAGCGGCAGGTGGCCCTCGCCCGCCAGGAGCCCCGAGGTCGCGTCGAGCCCGATCCAGCCCGCCCCGGGCAGATAGGCCTCGGCCCAGGCGTGCAGATCGGTGAAGTCCTCCTTGGGCCCCGACGGTCCATCGAGGGACTCCACGTCCGGCGCGAGCTGGATCAGGTAGCCCGAGGCGAAGCGCGCGGCGATGCCGAGGCGGCGCAGGATCTGCACCAGCAGCCAGGCACTGTCACGGCAGGACCCGCGCGCGACCTCGAGCGTGTGGTCCGGCGTCTGCACGCCCGGCTCCATGCGGACCACGTACTCGATCTCGGAGGCCAGGCGCTGGTTCAGGCCGACCAGGTGGTCCAGGGTCCGGACCGGCTCGCGCTCGACCGCCGCGGCCCAGGCATCCACGCCCGGACCGCGCTCCAGCTCCAGGTACGGGCGCAGCTCCTCGCGCAGCTCCGGCTCGTACTCGAAGGGCCACTGCTCGACGGCGGGCTCGAGGAAGAAGTCGAACGGGTTGAGCGTCGCCATCTCGGCGACCAGATCCACCACCACGCTCAGCTCCCGTGCGGGCTCCGGGAACACCGCGCGGGCCAGGAAGTTCCCCTGCGGGTCCTGCTGCCAGTTGAGGAAGTGCTCGGCGGGAGTCAGCCGCAGGGAGTAGCTCAGGATGGGGGTCCGGCAGTGCGGTGCCGGACGCAGGCGGATGACCTGGGGGCCGAGGCTCACGCGCCGGTCGTACCGGTAGATCGTCTCGTGGTGTAGCGCGACGTGCAGCTTCATCGGTCCGGGGGGCGATCCATCGTGCGTCGAGTGTACGTAATCGACCGGCAGCCATGCCCGGACCCGGAGCCCGGAGCCGGCCGGCAGACGCCAGCGTGGCCCGCGCGCGCCACCGCCCGGCGCGCCCGGAGAAGCGGCGGCACCCGTGGGTTACCCTGGGCGCGGCCGCTAGAGCTGCGTGGGGAGCCTGCGGAACGGGATCGGCCGCATCTTGCCGAGAGTCGACAAGCGCATCGTCACCGTCGTCCTGCTGGTCGCGGGAATCGCGCTCTGGTTCTGGAGCGGCTCGCGCTACCCGTCGCTGGACGAGAAGGCGATGATGGGCGGCAGCACGCAGCTCGAGGACCCTCTCAGCTTCGAGGCCCTGATCCCCCTGCAGGCGCATCACTCAGCCGCGCAGCGGGTGCTCTACACGGCCATCAACTGGGCCGAGACGAACCGCGAGGGCATGATCTTCGGGCTGCTGCTCGGCGCGTGCTTCCTGACCCTGATCGGCATGATCCCGCGGCGAGGCTACCGCAGCGGGCTCGCCAACACCCTCCTGGGCGTTCTCACCGGCGCGCCGCTGGGCGTCTGCGTGAACTGCTCGGCGCCCGTCGCCCAGGGACTGCACGACGGGGGTGCGCGCCTCGAGACCACGCTCGCCGCCATGTTCAGCTCGCCGACGCTCAACGTGGTCGTGCTCACCATGGTGTTCAGCATCTTCCCGCCCTACCTGAGCATCCCCAAGGTGGCGCTGACGCTGGTCTTCATCCTGCTGATCGTTCCCCTGCTCTCGCGCACCGTCTTCCGGCGCGAGCGGGCCGCGACCTACGACGACGACGTGTGCCCTGTACCGCCGGCCCATCGTGGCCCGCCCGACGAGAGCTGGTGGCGCGCCATCGGGGCGAGCCTGGCAGCCCTGGGTGGGAGCCTGTGGTACCTGGTGAAGCGCACGCTGCCGCTGATGCTGCTGGCCGGACTGCTGGGCGCGACCGTGGCGACCTTCGTGCCGCTCGACGCGCTCGCCCGGGCGGAGCCCGCCGCGGGCACGCTCCTGCTGGTGGCAGCGGTGGGGATCTTCCTGCCGGTTCCGGTGGCGTTCGACGTGGTGCTGGCCGCGGCGCTGCTGGTCGCCGGCGCGCCGGTGCTGTACGTGGGCGTCCTGCTGTTCACCCTGGGCATCTTCAGCGTGTACCCGTTCTTCATCGTCTGGCGCGCCATCTCGCCGCGCGTCGCGCTCACGCTCGCGGCGGTCCTCATGCTCCTGGGCCTCGCGGGTGGCGCGATCGCACAGCACCTCCACGCCCGGGAGCTGCCGGCGCTGCTGGAGCTGATCGAGGAGGAGCTCTAGTGCTGCACCGCGCGCTGCTGACGCTGACGCTGGCGCTCGCCGGGCCGCTGCCCGCGCCCGCCGCCGACACCGGGCTGCCCGACCCCGGCGCGGAGCCGCTGGCCCGCTCGGGAGACGTGCGCATGTACGCGGTGCCGCTCGCGCCGCGTGCGGGCGACCGCGAGGCCGGCTTCACGCGCCTGGAGGGGGCCGCGCTCGGTCTCGAGCGCGCCAACGACTACACCCTCCGCGACCTGTACACCCCGTTCTGGAACGGCCGCGGGCTGGCCTCGGGCGACGTGGACCGCGACGGCTGGCCCGACGTCGTCGCGGCGGGCGATCACGGGGTCGTCCTGTACCTGAACCAGCAGGGGCGCGGCTTCTCGGCGCGGGCCGTCGAGATCCCCGAGCTCCAGCGGCGCGCCGTGTTCGTGGTCGCGCTGGCGGACCTGGACGACGACGGCTGGCTCGACCTGTTCACCACGTCGTGGGCCGAGGGCAACCTGGTCGTCCGCAACGAGGGCGGCGCGTTCCTTCCGACGGGGGTGCGCGCCACGCCGCGGGGCACACAGAACCTGAGCAAGGCGGTCGCCTTCGGGGACATCGATCGCGACGGCGATCTCGACGCGGTCGTCGGCAACTGGTACGCGGGCTGGGAGATGCAGTTCCCGCCGCCCCGCGCCGGGAACGTGATCTACACGAGCGTGGACGGTGGCTTCGAGCAGACGCCGATGGACGAGCTGGTGGGCGAGACGCTCTCGGTGCTGCTGTCGGACTTCACGGGGGACGACCGCCTCGACCTGATCGTGGGCAACGACTTCGGTCCTCCCGACCACTACTACACGGGGGACGGAGCGGGCGGCTTCACGCCGATCACGCGCGCCGACGGGCGCGTGCCCGTGACCACCTTTTCCACCATGAGCATCGACACGGGAGACGTGGACGGGGACCTCGACCTCGACGTCTACCTGACGCAGATCGCGGCGCGCGCGACCGGCCCCTCGGCCGACATCGCCGCCGGGGGACAGCCCTGGGCGCGCTACTGCGACCCGATCGCCCCCGGGCCGGGCCGCGAGCGCTGCCGGGAGAACATCGACAACGGGCGGCTGATCTTCCGCTTCCTCTCTCGCTTCCGGCCCGCGCTGGCGCAGAGCTGCCGGCGCATCGAGGACCCCGACCGGCGCGTGCAGTGCATCTCCCTGATGGTGCTGCTGACCGCCGACCGCGAGCGCTCGCCGGCGCTCTGCGAGCGCATTCCCGACGCCGAGGCCCGCATCCGCCAGATGTGCCGCGATCACTTCGTGAGCGTGCCCCCGCCCGATCGCGCCGCGCTGGAGCGCGCCATCCCGCAGCGAATGAACGAGAACATGCTGCTGCTGGCGGGCGGCGACGGCCGCTTCGTGGAGCAGGCCAAGGAGCGCGGCGTGGCGTTCTCGGGCTGGAGCTGGACGGGCCGCTTTCTGGACCTGGACTGCGACGGCTGGCAGGACTTCTTCGTGGTGGCCGGCACCATGGCCCGCGACGTCCGCGCGGGCACGGTGGGAAACTCGTTCTTCCACAGTCAGGGCGGCAAGCGCTTCACCGAGGCGGCCGACGCCTGGGGCCTACAGAACCACATGGTCGTGAGCGCCTACACCGCCCTGGATCACGACCGTGACGGGGACCTGGACCTGATCACCAACTCCGTCAACGGTCCGCTCTGGGTTCATCGCAACGACGGTACGCGCGGCGGCGCCGTCTCCTTCGAGCTACGCGACGCGCGCGCGAACCGCTACTGCGTGGGCTGCAAGCTCACGATCCACCACGGCCCGCAGGGCGCGCGCGGCCAGCTGCGCGAGCTGAAGCTGGGCGGGGGCTACCTCTCCTACGACGAGCCGGTGCTGCACTTCGGGCTGGGCGACGACCGTGAGATCGCCCGCATCGAGGTAACCTGGTCGACCGGGGAGCAGACCCGGCTCGCGGGGCCCTTCCCGGCCGGCATGCGCTACCGCATCGTGCGCGGAGAGCTCTGAGGGACCCGGCTCAGCCGCCCCGCGGGCCGCGCTCCCACGCCGCGGCAAGCCCGTCGCGGAGATCGGGGCGGGCGACCCCGATCAGCGCACGAGCGCGCGCCTCGACGTCGAGTGCCTCGAGGTCCACCGCGCCGTGCTCCGTCACCACCACCTCGAGCTGGTGCCGAGGCGTGGTCACGAGCATCCCGGGATCGAGCCGCGCGACGATGCGCGAGACGGTCTCGCCCCCGGCGTCGACCGTCGAGGGCATGCAGATCAGCGAGCGCCCGGCGTAGGGCAGGCCCGCCCCCGCGGTGAAGTCCTCGTGGCCGCCGATGCCGCTGTGCTGGCGCCCGCCGATCGTGTCCGCGGCGACCTGCCCGTACAGGTCGATCGAGAGCGCGCCGTTGAGCGAGACCATGTCGCGGTTGCGCCCGATCAGCGAGGGATCGTTGACGACGTGCACCGGCAGGAAGCGGACGCGCTCGTTGCCCTCGAGCCAGTCGTAGAGCGCGCGACTGCCGGCCGCGAACGTCGCCACCGAGACGCCGTCGTACAGCCCCTTGCGGTCGACGACCTGCCCCGAGCGGTGCAGGTGCATCAGACTGTCGGTGAACATCTCCGTGTGGATGCCGTACTCGCCACCGCCGGCCTCCGCCAGCACGCGGACCACGGCGTCGGGGATCGCGCCGATGCCCGTCTGCAGCGTGGCGGTCGGCGGGATGAAGGCGCGCGCGTGCGCGGCGATGCGCTCCTCGATCTCGCCCGGCTCGCGCGCGGGCAGCGCGATCACCGGGCGGTCCACGTGGATCAGTACGTCGATCTCGTCGATCGACAGCGCGTGCGTGTGCTCGGGCGGCAGGCCGAGCGTGTACGGCAGGCGGGCGTTCACCTCGGCGACCAGCAGCCGCTCCGGGTCGCGGCCGCAGGCGCGCAGCGCCTCGACCGTGGCGCCCGCGTGAAGCGACAGGCTGAACGGCCCGTCGGGGTGAGGCGCCGCCACCGCGGTCGCCATCACGCGCGGGCGCAGCTTCTCGAGCACGGGCGCGAAGCGGCGAAAGTCCGCAGGCAGGAAGCGCACGTCGAGGCCGCGCTGCGCGAGCATGCGCTCCACGGGCCCGTAGAAGCCGCTGGTGAGGTGCACGCCGTCGCGCTCGAAGAGCCGGAACGCGTCGACGAGCAGCGCGGCCGAGACCTGCAGGTCCTCGAAGTCGTCGCGCTCCCCGAGCGCGTGCAGGAACGCCGGCGGCTGCCCCGGCCCCAGCGGCACGGCGAGCGTGTCTCGCGCGCGCACGAGCCGCGCCGCCTGCTCGGCGCTGAGGATCTCCGCTGCCATGCTCCCCGCTGCCCCCCGTTCCGGTCGAGATCAGCTTACCGGGATCACCAGGAGCCGTCCCCGCCGGGCGCGCGCCCGGAGCGAGCCGCGCGGCGGCGCGGTTCCTGCTATGTACAGCGCATGACCCGCACACGGCGCACCCGAGTCCGGCCGATCGCTGCCAGCCCGCGCCCGCAACGAGATCCGCGACCCGCAGAACCGCCGGTCGAGGAGCCGCCCGGCGGCGACGACGCACCCGTGCGCGATCCGCGACCCACGCCCGGGCCCGCCGGGGATCCGGATCCCGGAGGGCCGCCCGTCGGCGAGCCTCCTGGCCGCCGCGACCCGCCGGCCGATCGCTGAGCCGCGAGGGCCAGCGCCCTCGCCGCGCGTACCGCAGGGCTGAAAGCGGCGATCCCGTTCCCGCGGAGATTCGCTCTCCGAGCGCTCCCGCCTGTGGCGCCGCCACATGCGATCCACGCTGCCGACAGATTGACCCCCCTCCACCCCGATGGAATACTCGATCGCGATGGCCGTCCTCATCAAGCGCTACGCGAACCGCAAGCTGTACGACACGGAGGCGAGCCGGTACATCACCCTGAAGGGGATCTCGGAGTACGTTCGCGACGGCCAGGACGTGCAGGTGATCGACAACGAGAGCGGCGAGGACATCACGCCGCTGATCCTGTCGCAGATCCTTGTGGACGGTCAGAAGCACGGGGGCGATGCCGGGGGCGGAGCCTCCAACACCGTGCTGGCCGAGCTGATCCAGAAGGGCGGCGACGCGCTCTACACCGTCCTGCGTCGCGGCATGGACGACGTCACCGACAACCTGTCGGACGTGCGCCAGAACATGCGGCGCTGGATCGATCGCGACGAGCAGGCCGCGGCCGATCCCGCCCAGCTCGCGCAGACCGTGCACGAGGCGGTCGAGCGCGTGCTGCGCGTCGTCGACCTGCCGACACGCAGCGACATCGAGGCGCTGAACAAGAACATCCAGCGCCTGGCCGACGCGCTCGAGGCGCTCGAGTCTCGCCTGAGCCAGCCGGACTGAGCGCTCAGCTCCAGACCGAGTAGCGGCGGTCGACCTCCTCGTCGAGCATCGCCTGGATCGTGGCGCGCACCTGCTCACGGACGTGCGCGCACCACGCCTCGTCGGTGGCCAGCTCCGGATCCGTGCCCTCGAGATCGACGGGCTCACCGAAGCGGATGCGCCACTGGCTGGGGAGCGGGATCAGGCCGAACGGGCCGAGCAGCGGGAAGGTCGGCGTGAGCGGCACGCTGCGCCGAGCCGAGCGCGGCCAGCGGCCGACGAGCGGATGCGTCTCCTCGGCACCGACGACGGCGACGGGAACGATCAGCGCCCGGCGGCGGGCCGCCAGCGTGACGAAGCCCCCCCGACCGAAGCGCTGCAGCCGGTAGCGCTCTGCGAACGGCTTGAGCGCGCCCTTGTGCCCCTCGGGGAACACCAGGATCCAGCCGTCCCGGTCGAGCAGACGCTCGGCGTTCTCGACGCAGGCGCGCACGCCACCGAGCCGCTCCAGGGTGGGCCGCAGGAAGGGACGCGTCATGAGGTAGTCGGCCAGCAGGAAGCGCGGGCGGCGCCGGGAGGGGTGCTCGCGCTCGAGAGCGTGCGCGACCATCAGGGCATCGTACGGGAGCACGCCCGAGCGATTCGCCACGAAGATGATGCGCGGCGCGTCGGGCACGTCCTCGATTCCGGCGACCTCCACGCGCCACCAGCGCTCGTACAGCGCGTCGAGCAGCGGGCGCGCCGCGTCCAGGTAGCGCGCGTCCAGGCCGAACTCGTCGACCTCGTCGGACACGTCCCCGGGCCCGGGCAGCGGGATGCGCCGCCGCAGGCGGTCGAGCAGGCGCACCGGATCGGCATCGCCCAGCCGCTGGAGCCAGGCGGGCAGCGCTTCCACCGCGCCGCTGGCTGCGGCGTGAGCCGGCGGATCGAGCCGGATGGGGAAGCGGCGCTCGAGCTCGCCACGCAGCGACGCCAGCGAGGCGCGCAGCTCGTCGACCGCGTCGGGCGGCAGGCGGCCGCCGCGCTCGGCGGCGCTCATGCGTAGCTCTCCAGCTGGCGTGCGACGCCGACGCTGAGCCAGGCCTCGCGCGTGCTGTAAACGGGCCGGAAGCCCAGACCCACGCGCGCGCGACGCGTCTCGATCAGCCACGGGTGCGTCAGCTGGTCCAGGAACGCGCCGGGCACGCCCGCCCGGCGCTCGAGCAGCCAGCGCGGCCAGCGCCGCACGCGGCTGCCGCCGAGGCGCACGAGGGTCGAGACCGGGAGCACGCCCTCGCCCGCCAGGTTGAACACGCCGCTGGCGCTGCCGAGCAGGACGCGCTCCAGGGCGGCGACCCAGTCGTCCTCGTGCAGGAACTGCATCAGCGGATCGTATCCCAGCGGCAGCGCGACGCTGGGCGCACCCAGGTAGCGGACCGGCAGGCTGTCGATGTGCGGCCCCACGATCCAGCAGGGGCGGAGCACGACGAGCTCGCGATCGGTGTGCCGCGTGGCGAAGGCGCGCAGCAGGCTCTCGACCTCGGCGCGATCGCGGCCGCGGCGATCGCTCCGGGCCGGCCGCAGGGGATGCTCCTCGGTCAGGTATCCGGGCGAGTCGGGCCGGGCGCCGTAGGCCTCGGCGCTTCCGGTGACCACCAGGCGCCGCGTGCGCGAGGCGGCCACCGCACTCATCACGTGCACCGAGCCCAGAACCTCGAGCTCATGCTGCGCCTCCGCGTCGGGCCAGGGATCACTCGAGAAGGCCGCGTGCAGGAGCAGCTCGCACTCGTTCTTGTCGAGAATCTCCGCCAGCTTCGCGTCGGCGCGCGGGTCGGTCAGGTCGAGCTCGCAGAGCTCCACACGAGCATCGAGCCCGGCCGTGGGGGCCTCGCGGTCGATCCCCACCACGGTCGGGACCGGATCCCAGCGCAGCACGTCCTCGACCAGGCGCGAGATCGAGGGCCCTCTCAGGCCCGTCACGGCGATGACGCGCGGCGCGCTCACGGACCCTGTATCTCGAAGCGCCGCCCGCATGTCAACGTCGAGCGGCGGAGGCGCCTCTGCGGGCCCCACGGCGTGAGAACCGGCCGGGAGGGCGATACCTTCGTGCGCTGGTGAACGCGTCTCCTCCCCTGCTGGTGCGCGATCCGCGCTTCCGCGAGCACGCGGGCGCGGCGGGGCACCCCGAGTGCCCCGGGCGCCTCGAGGCGATCGAGACCGCGCTGGAGCCGCTGCTGGCGCACGTGCGCGAGGGCCCCGTACGCCCGGCCGACGACGCGGAGCTCCTGCGCGTGCACGACGCGGGGCTGCTCGCGCAGCTGGCGGCGACCGCGGGTCGGCGCTCACAGCTCGACGCCGACACCTACGCCGCCCCGCGCTCCGCCGAGGTGGCACGCCTGGCGGCCGGCAGCGTGATCGACGCGGCCCTGGAGATTGCGGGCGGGGGCGCGCGGACGGGCCTCGCACTCGTACGGCCCCCGGGACATCACGCCGAGCGCCACCGCGCCATGGGCTTCTGCCTGCTCAACAACGTCGCGCTGGCGGCGCGAGCGCTGCAGGCGCACGGCCTGGAGCGGATCGCGATCGTCGACTGGGACGTGCACCACGGCAACGGCACGCAGCACGCGTTCGAGACCGAGCGCGACGTGCTCTTCGTGTCGACACACCAGTTCCCCCTCTACCCCGGGACCGGGGCAGCGAGCGAGCGCGGCAGCGGCGCCGGCGAGGGCGCGACGCTGAACCTGCCGCTGCCGGCCGGCGCCGGCGACGCCGAGTACGCCGCGGTCTTCGAACGCATCGTGCTCCCGCGCCTGCAGGAGTTCCGTCCCTCGATGATCCTGGTATCCGCGGGCTACGACGGGCACGCGCGGGACCCGCTGGCCTCGATGCAGCTGTCGAGCAACGGGTATGGATGGCTCACCGCTCGCCTCCGCGAGGCGGCCGACGCGCTCTGCAGCGGGAGATTGCTGCTGGTGCTCGAGGGTGGGTACGCCCTCGACGCGCTGGGCGAGTCGGTCGCGGCCAGCCTGCACGCGCTGCTCGGCGCGACCGCTCCCGCGGTGGGACAGGGCGGCACGAAGTCCGGCGCCCTCGCGCCGGAGTGGGAGCGGCTCGTGGACGAGCTGCTCGAGCGGTCGCGCGCCGGACCTCCGGCATGACGCGCGAGGCGAGCGGAGCGCCCGGCAGGTACTTCCGACCACACCCCAAGATCTCGACCCTCGCCCACGCGAGACGCACGAGATGCGGCACACGGATCCCGGTGGCGCCGCGAGCCCGACCGCCGCGCAAAAAAACCTGTCCGGGCGGCACAGTTTCCCCTTGCACCTGGGAATTCCTGGAATATGATCCCAAATCGTGGGACAGGGGCCCACGAGAACGGTGTCTGACTGGGGGGGACGCGCCGCTCTCGTGGGCCCTCTCTCATCGGGCCTCGTTGCTGTTCCGGGGGTGCGATGTTCCTGGGCTCGTCCGATCATGTCCTCGACGACAAGGGTCGCACGAGCCTCCCGAAGGACTTTCGCGATATCCTCTCCCGTGAGCCCGAGCCCGCGTTCCTGACCGCCAAGCCGCGCTGCCTGGCGATCTACTCCGCCGAGGAGTTCCAGCGCCTCTGCGACCAGTACGCGGACCTGCACATCGACTCGCGCGAGCGCCTCGAGCGGCTGCACATCGGCAACGCCCAGCGCCTCACGCTCGACAAGCAGGGGCGCATCCTCATCTCGCCCTCGCTGCGCCGGCTCGCGGGGCTGCAGCGCGAGATCATGTTCCTCGGCGTGGGCCAGCGCATCGAGATCTGGGACCGCTCGCGTTACGACGCGGAGCAGCAGCAGACGTCGGACGAGTACGCCTACCACACCGGCAATCGCAAGGACTCGCGGTGAGCACCGCGCACGTCCCGGTGATGGTGGACGAGGTCCTCGAGCTGCTCGAGCCCCACGCGGGCGGCTGCTACCTGGACGCCACGCTCGGGCTCGCGGGCCACACCCGGCACATCGTCGAGCGCGGCGGGCGCGTCATCGGCCTCGACCGCGACCCCGAGATGCTCGAGCGTGCGGAGCTGCAGCTCGGGCCGCTCGCGGCGAGCGTGAAGCTCGTGCACGCGCGCCTGAGCTTCATGCGCGAGGTCATCGGCGGTGCGGGCATCGAGGCGGTCGACGGCGTCCTCATGGACCTCGGCGTGTCATCGGTGCACCTCGATGAGCCCGGGCGCGGCTTCAGCTTCCGCGACGCGGCGCGCGACGCGCCGCTCGACATGCGCATGAACCGCGAGCGCGGCGAGTCGGCCGCGGATCTGATCGAGCGTCTGGAGCCCGACGAGCTGGCGCGCGTGCTGCGCGAGGGCGGCGCGCCCGCGCCGCGCGGCGTCGCGCGGGCGCTCAAGACGCACGTCCCGCTGCGCAGCGTGGGCGACCTGCTCGACGCGCTCGACGGCGTGCGCATGCCGCGGCGGCGCCACCACCCGGCGACGCTGGTCTTCCAGGCGCTGCGCATCGCGGTCAACGCCGAGCAGGACGAGCTGGACCAGGGACTCTCCGCCGCCGTGGACGTGCTGGCGCCGGGCGGGCGACTCGCCGTGCTGAGCTACCACTCCGGAGAGGACCGGCGCGTGAAGCAGTTCCTGCGGGACGAGGCCCGCGGCTGCGTCTGCCCGCCGGGTCTGCCCGTGTGCGCGTGCGGGCGCGAGCCGCGTCTGACCCTGCTCGGGCGCGGGCACGGGCCCGGCAGCGCCGAGGTCGCGCGCAACCCCCGTGCGCGCAGCGCGCGGCTGCGGGGTGCGCGCCGGTGCTGAACGCGCGCCTGCGCCGCGGCGGTTTCTGGCTGCGCGTGATCCTGGCCTCGGCCCTGGGGCTGGTCGCGGCGGGCGCGCTGCTGGCGACGGCACGCACCGAGCTCACGTCGCTGCGCTACGAGCTGGGCCGGCTCCAGGAGCGCGAGGCCGAGCTCCGGGACCGGGTCGAGGCGCTGCACGTCGAGACCGCGGCGCTGCGCTCGCCCGAGCAGGTGCGGCCGCGCGCCCTGGCGCTCGGCATGGTCTACCCGGAGCCCGGGCAGGTGATCGCGCTGCCCCCGCAGGTGGGTGCCGGGGGCGCGCGTTGACCCGGCGCCGCCGCCGCGCCAGACGCTCGGGGCCGAGCCCGGTCCGGCTCGGGGTGCTGGGAGGCTTCGCGCTGGCCGGCTTCGCGCTGCTGGGCGCGCGTGCGTTCCAGCTCCAGACGCTCGACGCCGAGCGCCTCCGGGTGCTCGCGGAGTCCCAGGCGCGCACGACCGTCAAGGTCGACGTGTCGCGCGCCGCCCTGCTCGACCGGCACGGGCGGCCGCTCGCGGTCTCGGCGCCCGTCGAATCGGTGGCCGCATCGCCGCGTCGCATCGCCGACCGCCACCATGCGGCCGTGCTCCTCGCGCACGCGCTCGACCAGCCCGTCGATCGCGTGCACGCACGGCTCGCGGGGGACCGGGGGTTCACCTGGGTAGAGCGCTGGGTCGAGCCCGAGCACGCGGCGCGCGTGCGCGCGCTGGACCTGCCCGGCGTGCGGCTGCACCGCGAGCGCAGGCGGTACTACCCGCAGGGGAACCTCGCGGCCGCCTACCTGGGCTTCGCCGGCCGCGACGGGACCGGCCTGACCGGGCTCGAGCTGCACCTGGACGCCGATCTCACCGGGCGCGCCGCCGAGATCCCGGCGCTGCGCGACGCCCGCGGGCACCGGGTGCCGCTGAGTGACGGCCGCGATCACGTCCGGCCCGGTCGCGACGTGGCGCTGGCGCTCGACGCGCGCCTGCAGGCCTTCGCGCAGGACGCGCTCCAGCGTGCCGTGGAGCGCAGCGGCGCGCAGCGCGGCACCCTGGTCGGCATGGATCCGCGCACCGGCGAGCTGCTGGCGGTCGCCCAGGTCCCCTCGTTCGATCCCAACCGCTTCTGGCAGGAGCCGCGCGAGCGCTTCCGCGCGCGGGCCTTCGTCGACGCCTTCGAGCCGGGCAGCACGCTCAAGCCCTTCGTGATCGCCTCGGCGCTCGAGGCCGGCGTGGTCTCGCCCTCGACCCGCTTCGACTGCGAGTCCGGTCGCTGGCGCGTGCTCAATCGGGTGATCCGCGACTACCGGCCCCACGACGTGCTCAGCGTGCGCGACATCCTGCGCGTGTCCAGCAACATCGGCGCGGCCAAGATCGCCGACCGGCTCGGCTCGCGGCGCCTGGCCGACGGTCTCCGCTCCTTCGGCTTCGGCCGGTCCCCGGGCACCGGCTTCCCCGGCGAGGCGGCGGGACGCGTGCGCAGCATCCGCGAGACCCAGGCCGTGGAGCGTGCCAACCTGGCGTTCGGGCAGGGCCTGACGGTCACCGCGGTGCAGCTCGCGGCGGCCGGCGCGGTGCTCGCCAGCGGGGGCCACCTGGTGCAGCCGCGCCTGGAGCGCGTCGAGCCCGGCAACGTGCGGCCCGGACCGCGGGTGCTCTCGGGACGCACGTCGCGCGCGGTGCTCGAGATGATGCGCCGCGTGGTCGCGGACGGCACCGGACGCGCCGCCGCCCTGCCCCATCACGACGTCGCCGGGAAGACCGGAACGGCCCAGAAGGTGGTCGACGGCAGCTACTCGCAGAGCCACTACGTGGCGAGCTTCCTGGGCATCGTGCCGGTCGTGAATCCGCGCCTGGTGCTCGTCGTCGTACTGGACGAGCCGCAGGGCCTGCACACGGGCGGGGTCGTGGCGGCCCCGGTTTTCCGCGAGGTGGCGGGCTTCGCGGTCGAGCAGCTCGCCCTGTCCTCGGAGGGCGCGGAGTGACGCTGCGACTGGGCGAGCTTCTCGAGGGACTCGACGCCCGCCTGAGCGGCGACGCGGAGACCCCGATCCGGGAGATCGCCCACGACTCGCGCGCCGTGCTCCCCGGCGCGCTCTTCGTGGCGCTGCGCGGGCAGAGCACCGACGGCCACGCCCACATCGGAGCCGCCGTCGAGGCGGGAGCGGCGGCGCTGCTGGTCGAGGAGCCGCCGGCCGCGCCCGCGGGCGTCGCCTGCGCGCGCGTGGCCGACACCCGGGCGGCGCTGCCGCGGGTGGCCCGGCGCTTCTTCGGCGACCCCGGCGCGGCGCTGCGGCTGGTCGGCGTCACGGGCACCAACGGGAAGACGTCGACCGTGCGCCTGATCGAGTCCGTGCTGCACGCGGCCGGCGAGCGCGCCGGCAGCATGGGCACGGTCTCGGTGCGCTACCCCGACGGCGAGGAGCCCGCGAGCCTGACCACTCCGGAGTCGGTCGACCTGCAGCGCAGCCTGGCGCGGATGCGTGACGCGGGCGCGACCTGTGTAGCGCTCGAGGTGTCCTCGCACGCGCTGGAGCTCGGCCGCGTCGACGGCCTGCACTTCGCCGTGGCGGTGTTCACCAACCTGACCCAGGACCACCTCGACTGGCACGGCGACATGGACCGCTACGCGAGCGCCAAGGCGCGTCTGTTCGGGCCCGAGCACCTCGACGCCACCAGCGTGGCCGTGGTGCACGCCGGCGATCCGCGCGCGGCGGCGTTCCGCGAGGCGGCGGGCCTGGCCGGCGCGCGCGTCGTGCAGTACGCGCGTCTGGGCGCGGCGGGCGTCGAGGTCCGCAGCCTGGCCGAGGAGATCGCTCTGGACGGGGCGCGCATCGAGGTGGACCTGGCGGGCGAGCGGATCACCGCGGAGCTGCCCCTGCCGGGCGACTTCCAGGTGGAGAACGCCCTGGCCGCGATGGCCGCGGGAGTGGCGCTGGGCATCGACGCCGGAGCGATCGCGCGCGGCATCGAGAGCTGCCCGCCGGTGCCCGGGCGCCTCGAGCGCGTCGGTGACGCGGTGCCGGTCGTGCTGGTGGACTACGCGCACACTCCCGACGCACTCGACCGCGTGCTCTCACGCGTGCGGCCCCTGGTTCGCGGCCGCCTGATCTGCGTCTTCGGCTGCGGCGGCGATCGCGATCGCACCAAGCGCGCGCCCATGGCGCGCGCCGCCTGTGCGCACAGCGACCTCGCGATCGCGACCAGCGACAACCCGCGCACCGAGGATCCCGACGCGATCCTGCGCGATGTGGCCGCCGGGCTCTCCGGCGCGCACGAGACGATCCCGGAGCGACGCGAGGCGATCCGCCGCGCGATCGAGCTGGCGGGACCCGACGACGCGGTGGTGATCGCCGGCAAGGGCCACGAGGACTACCAGATCCTGGGCACGCGGCGGATCCACTTCGACGACCGCGAGGAGGCGCGCGCGGCCCTCGCCTCGCGCCGGGGCGCCGCGTGAGCTGGACGGCCGGCAGCCTGGCGAGCGACTGCGGAGGGGAGCTGCACGGCGCGGCCGACACGGAGGTGCGCGGCGTATCCACCGACACGCGCACGCTCGCCGCGGGCGACCTCTTCGTGGCGCTCGGCGGCGAGAGCCACGACGGCCACGTCTTCGCGGAGGCCGCGGTCGCAGCAGGCGCGGTGGTCCTGCTGCTCGGGCGAGCGCCCGCGGCCGACCCCGGCGTGCCCTGGATCCGCGTCCACGACACGCTGTCCGCCCTGGCCGAGCTGGCGCGGGCGCATCGCGGACGCTTCGCGGGGCCGGTGGTCGCGATCACCGGATCCAACGGCAAGACCACGACCAAGGAGCTCTGCGCGGGCATGCTCGAGCGGGCCGGGCTCCGGGTCCACCGCACGCCCGGCAACCTGAACAACCACATCGGCCTGCCCCTCACCGTGCTCGGGCTGCGCGACGCCGATGCCCTCGTGGTCGAGATGGGCATGAACCACCCGGGCGAGATCGCGCACCTGGTCGGGATCGCAGGACCGGACGTCGCGGCCATCACCAACGTCGCGCCGGCGCACCTGGGGCCCCTCGGCTCGATAGAGGCGATCGCCCGCGCCAAGGGCGAGATCTACGAGGGGCTGGGCCCGGCCGCCACGGCCGTGTTCAACGCCGACGACGCCCACGTACGCGCCCAGGTCGAGCGCTTCTCCGGCGCGCGGCTGGGCTTCGGTCACGGGGCGGACTGCGCGCTGCGCGCGAGCGACGAGCGTCTGGAGTGCGGCTGCCCGGTCTTCACCCTGAACACACCCGGGGGCGCGGTCCCGGTTCGCATGCGCGCGCCCGGGGTTCACCTGGTCGAGGATGCGCTCTGCGCGGCGGCCTGCGCGGTGGCGGCGCGGCCGGGAATCCCGCCGGAGGCGCTGCGCCACGCGCTCGAGGCCTTCACCGGCGTGCCCGGACGTGCGCTCGCGCGCGAGACGAGCGACGGTCTGCGCATCCTCGACGACACCTACAACGCCAACCCCGCCTCGGTGCGCGCCGCCCTGCACACCCTGGTCGAGCTGCGCGGCCAGGGACGCGCCATCGCCGTGCTCGGCGACATGCTCGAGCTCGGAGCCGACGCCGAGGCCCTTCACGCCGGCTGCGGCCGCGAGGCGGCTGCCGCGGGCGTCCACGCGCTGATCGGGGTCGGCGCGCTCGCCGCGCACGCCTGCGAGGCGGCCCGGGCGGCCGGCATGGAGCTCGCCGAGTGCGCCGCCGATCCCGGGGCCGCGGCGGCGCGCGTGCGCGAGCTCGCGCGGCCGGGCGACGCGATCCTCGTCAAGGGATCGCGCGGCATGCGCATGGAGCGCACCGTCTCGGCACTCGTGGGAGAGGACTGATGCTCTACCACCTGCTGTTCGAGCAGCTCTCCGACACCATCTCGGCCTTCAACGTCTTCCGCTACCTGACCTTCCGGTCGGTGGGCAGCGCCCTGACCGCGATGCTGCTCGCCTTCGTGCTCGGACCCGCCCTGATCCGCCTGCTCGAGACGCGGCAGATCGGGCAGACCGTGCGCGAGGACACGCCCGATCGCCATCAGGAGAAGACGGGCACCCCGACCATGGGCGGCGTGCTGATCCTGCTCGCCGTGGTCACCAGCACGCTGCTCTGGGCCGAGTGGACCAATCCCTACGTCTGGATCGTGCTGGTCGTGACGCTGGGCTGCGGCGTGCTGGGCTTCGCCGACGACTACCTCAAGGCGATCCGCAAGCAGCCCGAGGGGATCCGCGCGCGCACCAAGCTCCTGTGGCAGATCGTGATCGCGGGCTCGGCGGTGGCGGCGCTGTACGCCCTGCCCGCCTTCGACGCGCGCATCTCGCTGCCGCTGCTCAAGGGCTTCCACCCCGACATCGGCTGGCTGTACGTGCCGGCCGCCGCGATCTTCATCGTGGGCTTCTCGAACGCCGTCAACCTCACCGACGGGCTCGACGGGCTGGCGATCGGCCCGACCATGATCACCGCCGGAGTCATCGGCATCTTCGCCTACGCCGTGGGACACCACGGAATCGCCGAGTACCTGGAGCTCAAGTACGTGGGCAGCGCGGGCACGCTGGCCATCTTCTGCGCGGCGCTGATGGGCGCGGGGCTGGGCTTCCTGTGGTTCAACACGTACCCGGCCTCGGTGTTCATGGGCGACACCGGATCGCTCGCGCTCGGCGGGGCGCTGGGCACCGTGGCCGTCATCATCCGTCAGGAGGTCGTGCTGGTGATCGCCGGCGGCCTGTTCATGGTGGAAATGTTCTCGGTGATCGCGCAGGTGGCCTCGTTCAAGCTGCTGGGCCGGCGCATCTTCGCCATGGCGCCCATTCACCATCACTTCGAGCTGCGCGGCTGGCCCGAGCCGCAGATCATCGTGCGCTTCTGGATCGTGTCGGTGATCCTCGGGCTGGTGGCGCTCTCGCTGCTCAAGCTGCGGTGATCCGGGAGGGGGAGCGGGTGCTGGTGCTGGGAGCGGGTCGTTCGGGCGCGGCCGCCGCCGCGCTCCTGCTGCGGGCGGGAGCACGCGTCGCGGTCTACGACCGGGATGCGGCGGCGCTCGAGGCGCTCGCGCTGGACGTGGAGCGCATCACCGGCCCGGAGCTGCCGGCGGGCGCCTTCGACCACCGCGTGGCCAGCCCCGGCATCCCGCTGCCGGCCGGCTACGAGGCAATGGCCGAGGTGGACCTGGCCGCGTCGCGGCTGACGGCCCCGCTGGTCGGGGTGACCGGCACCAACGGAAAGAGCACCACCACCGTGCTGATCGCAGAGATGCTCGAGGCCGCGGGCCTGCGCTGCGCCGTCGGCGGCAACCTGGGCACGCCGCTCAGCGCGCTGGTCGAGACACCGGCCGACGTGGTGGTCGCGGAGCTCTCGAGCTTCCAGCTCGAGCACGCGTCGCGCCTGCATGCCCGCGTCGCGGTGCTGCTCAACCTGGCGCCCGACCACCTCGACCGTCACGCGAGCCTCGAGGCGTACGGCAGCGCCAAGGCACGCCTCGCGCGGCTGCAGCGCCCCGACGACGTCCTGATCGCGAATCTCGACGACGCCTGGGCGTGTGCGGTGGCGGCCGGCGCGGCGGCACAGGTGCGCGGCTTCTCGGCGGCGGGAGATCCCGACGCCGAGCTGCGCGTGGCCGGCTCCGAGCTGCTCGGCCCCGGACTGCGCCTGCCCCTCGAGCGCGTGTCTGCAGCGGCGCGCCCGCTCGACAACGCACTGGCGGCGGCGGGCGCCGCGCTGGCGGCGGGTGCCGACGCCGGCGCCGTGGCCCGGGTGCTCGAGCACTTCGAGGGCCTGCCGCACCGCGGGCGCGAGGTCGCGTCCGGCGGCGGTGTGCGCTGGGTGAACGACTCCAAGGCGACCAATCCCGCGGCCGCGCTGGCCAGCGTGCGCGCGCAACCCGGCGCGCCGATCTGGATCGCGGGCGGACGCAACAAGGGGCTCGACCTCGCACCCCTGCGCGGCGCGGCCGCGCGCGCGCGCCACACGCTGCTCTACGGCGAGGCGCGCGACGAGCTCGCCGCCGCCCTGGCGGGGCTCGCCCGCGTGGAGACCTGTGCCGACCTCGCGGGCGCGGTGCGCGCCGCGGCGGCGCTCGCGCGACCGGGCGACACGGTGCTGCTGGCGCCGGCCTGCGCCAGCTTCGACGCGTACCGCAGCTTCGCCGAGCGCGGCGAGCACTTCACCGTGCTCGCGCGACGCGCCGCGGCGGGAGACGCGACGTGCTGAGCCGCTTCGGAACGCCCCACCTGCTGGTGGCCCTGACCCTGCTGGTCGGTGGCGGACTGGTCATGGTCTACAGCGCAAGCGCGGCGCGCTCCGACGTGTACTTCGGCGTGACCTGGGCCTACCTGCTGCGCCAGCTGCTCGCGCTGGGTGCCGGCGGGCTCGCGCTGCTGCTGCTGCACCGGCTGCCCCTGAGCTGGCTCGAGCGCCTGGCCTATGCCGGCTGGCTCGCGGGCGTCGTCATGATCGCGGCCACCCTGACACCGCTCGGTGTCGAGGTCAACGGCGCCCGGCGCTGGCTGACCCTGGGACCGCTGCGCTTCCAGCCGCTCGAGCCCGCCAAGCTGGCGGTCATCCTCGGGGTGGCGCGCTGGCTGGCCTCGAACGGAGCGCGCATCGACGACATGCGCGTGAGCCTGCTCGTACCCGGGCTGCTGGCGGGCATTCCCGCCGTGCTGCTGCTGCTGCAGCCGGACTTCGGCGGGGCGGTGCTGCTGGCGCTGTTCACCACGGGCATGAGCTTCGCGGCCGGGGCGCGGCCGGGGCACCTGGGCCTGCTCGCCGCGCTGGCGCTGCCCGCCGCGGGCGCGGTCGTGCTGCTCAGCCCCTACCGGCTGCGCCGGCTCGAGATGTTCCTCGACCCCTGGGCCGACCCTCTGGGCAACGGCTACCAGCTCGTGCAGTCGCAGCTCGCGTTCGGCGCCGGCGGCTGGCTCGGCTCGGGCGTCGGTGCGGGGCAGCAGAAGCTCTTCTACCTGCCGGAGGCCCACACCGACTTCATCCTGTCGGTGATCGGCGAGGAGCTGGGCCTGGTCGGCGTGATCCTGGTGCTCGGGGGCTTCTGCGCGATCGCGCTGTCCACCCTGGGGATCGCCGCGCGCGCGGCCTCGCCGTTCGCAGCGCTGCTGACCCTGGGCTGCGGACTGATGCTCTGGCTGCAGGCCGGACTCAACGCCGGCGTGGCCATGGGGCTGCTCCCGACCAAGGGCACCACGCTGCCCCTGCTGAGCTACGGCGGCAGCTCGCTGGTGACCAGCCTCGCGGCGGTCGGCCTGATCCTCAACGCGGCGCGCCCGCGCCGCCGGGGCAGGCGCGGATGGCGCTAGCGAAGCCGGTCGCGGTGGTGCTGGCGGGCGGCGGCACGGGTGGCCACATCTTCCCCGCGCTCGCGCTGGCCGGGGCGATCCGCCAGGCCGACCCGGAGGTCCGGCTGAGCTTCATGGGCACCGAGCGCGGCCAGGAGACGCGCCACGTGCCGGCGGCGGGCGTCGAGCTCGACCTGGTTCCCAGCGCGCAGATCGCGGGCCGCGGCCCGGCGGGCAAGCTGGCGGGTGCCTGGGCGCTGCTGCGCGGCATCGTGCGAGCGCGAGGGCTGCTGCGCCAGCGCGGCGCGCGCCTGGTGATCGGCGTCGGCGGCTACGCCTCGGTGCCCGCGGTCGCGGCCGCGCTGACGCTGGGCCTGCCGGTCGCGCTGCTGGAGCCCAACGCACGACCGGGCCGCGCCAACCGGCTGCTCGCGCGCTTCGCGCGCGCGATCTTCGTGCAGTTCGACGCCGCCGCCCGGGCCTTCCCCGGCGCGACGGTGGAGCGCCTCGGCTACCCGGTGCGCCCGCTCGCGAAGCCCGCCGATGCGTCGGCCTGTAGCGGAGGCCTGCTGATCGCCGGCGGCAGCCAGGGCGCCCGCTCGGTCAACCGTGCGCTCTGCGCGGCGCTCGACGTCCTGGCCGGGCGGGGGCTGCGCGTCACCCACCAGACCGGGCCCCACGACCTGGAGGAGGTGCGCGCGGCCTACGCGGCGGCCGGGGTGGACGCCGAGATCGAGGCCTTCTTCGACGACCTGCCCGCACGCATGGCGGCCGCCGACCTGGTGGTGGCGCGGGCCGGCGCCGCGACCGTCGCGGAGCTCTGCGTCGCGGGCACGGCGTCGATCCTGGTGCCCTACCCGCACGCGGCCGACGACCACCAGATGGCCAACGCGCGCGAGCTCGAGCGCGCGGGCGGCTGCATCGTGGTGCCCGACGCGGAGCTCGAGGTCGGGCTGCGCCCGACGCTGCGCGGCCTGCTCGACGCCCCCGCGCGCCGCGAGGCGCTGGCCGCGGGCGCCGCGGCGCGCGGCCGTCCCGACGCCGCCGCCCGCATCTGGGCGCGCTGCCGCGAGCTGATCGGGGAGACCGCGGCATGAGACGCGTGCAGCGCGTGCACCTGGTGGGAGTCGGGGGCGTCGGCATGTCGGGCCTCGCGGAGATCCTGCACGCGCGCGGCTACACGGTGTCGGGCTCCGACGTGCGAGACGGCGCCACCACGGCTCGACTGGCCGCGCTCGGCGTGCGGGTGACGATCGGCCACGACGCCGCGGCGGTCGCCGACGCCGACGTGGTCGTGTTCTCGTCGGCCATCCGCGCCACCAACCCCGAGCTGCAGGAGGCCGGCGCACGCCGCATCCCGGTGATCCCGCGTGCCGAGATGCTCGCCGAGCTGATGCGCGGCAAGACCGGCGTGGCGATCTCGGGGGCACACGGAAAGACCACCACGACGTCCCTGGTGGGCGACGTGCTGGCCGCCGGCGGGCTCGACCCGACCACGATCGTCGGGGGGCGCCTGCAGAGCCTGGGCGCCAACTCGCGCATGGGTGCGGGCGACGTCCTGGTGGCCGAGGCCGACGAGAGCGACGGCTCGTTCCTGCGGCTCGTGCCGACGATCGTGGTGCTGACCAACATCGACCGGGAGCACCTGGACCACTACGGCAGCTTCGAGAACCTGATCGAGGCGTTCGTCGACTTCGCCAACCGCGTGCCGTTCTTCGGGGCCAACGTGCTCTGCCTCGACGACCCCCACCTGCAGCAGCTGCTGGGGCGCCTGACGCGCCGCATCTGGACCTACGGCCTCTCCGCCCAGGCGGACGTCTGCGCCACCCGGATCGCGACCGAGGGGCTGGGCATGCGCTTCGTGGCGCGCGTGCGCGGCGAGGAGGCCGGCGAGGTCGAGCTGGCCATGCCCGGGATCCACAACGTGGCCAACGCGCTGGCGGCGATCGCCGTGGGGCTCGAGCTCGACGTGCCCTTCGAGCGCATCCGCGAGGCGCTGGCCGCGTTCCGGGGCGTGGCGCGCCGCTTCGAGCGCGTCGGCGAGCGGGACGGCGTCCTGGTGGTGGACGACTACGCGCACCATCCCACGGAGATCCGCGCGACGCTGGCAGCCGCGCGCCGCGGGCTGGGCCGCCGCCTGCTCGTGGTCTTCCAGCCTCACCGCTACTCGCGCACACGCGACCTCTTCGACGAGCTGGCGCGCGCCTTCCACGACGCCGACGTGCTGCTGCTGACCGAGATCTATGCCGCGGGCGAGGACAAGGCCCCGGACGTCAGCAGCGCGGCCCTGGCCCGGGCGGTCCGTGATCACGGTCACCGCGCGGTGGAGCACCTGGCCGAGCGCGCGGACGTCACGGCGCGCCTCCGGGAGCTCGCGCAGCCTGGCGACGTGCTGATCTTCATGGGAGCAGGTGACATCGGGCAGCTCGCGCGCGACTTTCTGGGTGGGGTGGGATGATCGATGCAGATCTGCGCGACGAGCTCGGTGCTCTCCTGGACCGGCGCGCCGCATTCGACGAGCCGCTGGCACGCGCCACGTCGCTTCGCGTCGGTGGCCCGGCGGACGCGCTGGTCCGCGTGGACGACGGCGCCGAGCTGGCCGCCGTGCTGCGGCTCTGCAGCGCGCACTCGACCCCCGTGCTGGTCCTGGGGGCCGGATTCAACACGCTCGTGCGCGACGGCGGCTTCCGCGGCGTGGCCGTGCGCCTCGGCGGGTTCCGCGAGATCTCACAGGACGGCCCGGTGCTGCGAGCGGGAGCCGGAGCGACCCACACACAGGTCACGCGCGCTGCCGCGGAGGCCGGCCTGGCGGGGCTCGAGTTCGCGATCGGGATCCCGGGCACGGTCGGGGGCTGGGTCGCGATGAACGCCGGCACGCGGGAGCGCGAGATGCGCGACGTGCTGGCGCGCGTGGAGTGGGTCACCCGGGAGGGCGAGCCGCAGGCCGCCGACCGCGACGCGCTGGTCTTCGAGTACCGCCACACCAGGCTGCCGGAGGGCTCGGTCGTCACCGGCGCCCGCTTCGCCCTGCGGCCGGACGACCCGGAGCGCATCCGTGGGCGCATGCGCGAGCAGATGGAGGCGCGGCGCGCCAGCCAGCCGGTGGACCAGCCGTCCTGCGGCTCGGTGTTCAAGAACCCGCCGGGCGACCACGCCGGCCGGCTGATCGAGGCGTCGGGGCTCAAGGGGCAGCGCGCGGGCGAGGCCGCGATCTCCGACCTGCACGCGAACTTCATCGTCACCCGCCCCGGAGCGCGCGCCGCCGACGTTCTGGAGCTGATCGAGCTGGCCCGCGAGCGCGTGCGCGAGCGCACGGGCATCGAGCTGGAGACGGAGGCACGCATCGTGGGGGAGCCCGCATGAGGCCGCGCCGCTGCATCTGCGCGCTGGCACTGGTCGGCGCGATCGCCGCGGGCGGCGCCGCGGCCGGCGGCTGGGCCGTGCGGACGCGCAGCATCGACCTGGCGCCGCTCGAGGCCTGGGTGCGCGGCCCCGACCTCAGCCTGCGCCGCGTGGACTTCGTGGGGCTCGCAGCGCTCGACGCGCGCGCGCTCTGGGAGAGCACCGGCGTCGCGCGGGGCACCCCGCTGATCGACGTGGACCCCGCCGCCGTGGCCCGGGCCATCGCCGCGCACCCGCGCGTGGCGCGGGCGCGGGCCGCGCGCGTGCCGCCCGACCGGCTGGTCATCGGCGTGACCGAGCGCATTCCGGTCGCGGTCGATGCCGGCCGGCTCGCGGGCATCGACGGCGACGGGCGGCGCTTCCCGGTGTCGCCGCAGGAGCTCGAGCAGCTGCCGCGCCTGGTCGGCAACGTCGAGGCCGGAATCGCGGTGGTCGAGGCCGCGGCGGAGCTGGACATCCGCGCCGGTCGCGTGGACGCCAGCGATCCGCGCGCCATCCGCGTGGAGCTGGCGGAGCCCGGCCCCGCGCTGCGCGTGGCGCGCGCACCGCGGCGCGAGCTGCAGCGCTGGCTGCGCCTGCGCGACAGCGGCCTGGTGGCGCGCTATGCACCGGGCGAGATCGATCTGCGCTTCCCGGGAAGCGCGGTGCTGAGCAGCATCCAGGTCAAGGGGGGTAGCGATGGCTCGAGGTGACGACCTGATCGTGGGTCTGGACGTTGGAACGACCAAGATCTGCGCGATCGTGGCGGAGCGCCGAGCGGGCGCGACCGACGTGATCGGCATCGGCACGCACCCCTCGCGAGGGCTGCGCAGGGGCGTCGTGGTCGACATCGACGCGACCACCGACTCGATCCGAAAGGCGGTCGACGAGGCCGAGCTGATGGCCGGCTGCGAGATCAACGCGGTCTACGCCGGGATCGCCGGCGGCCACATCGAGAGCCACAACGAGATCGGCATGATCGCGATCAAGGATCGCGAGGTGAAGCCGGGCGACGTGCGGCGCGTGATCGAGCAGGCCCAGGCCGTCGCAATCCCGGCGGATCGCGAGGTGGTCCACGTGCTGCCCCAGGAGTACGAGATCGACGGCCAGGACGGCATCAAGCAGCCCATCGGGATGAGCGGCGTGCGGCTGATCGCCAACGTGCACATCGTGACGGCCGCCGTGACCTCGGTGCAGAACGTGGTCAAGTGCTGCAACAAGGCCGGCCTGAACGTGATCGACATCGTGCTGGAGCCGATCGCCTCGAGCGAGGCGGTGCTCAGCCCCGACGAGCGCGAGCTGGGCGTCGCCCTGGTGGACATGGGCGGCGGCACCACCGACCTGGCCGTCTTCCGCAACGGCTCGATCAAGCACTCCGCCGTGCTCTCGCTGGGCGGCTACCACCTGACCAACGACGCCGCGGTCGGCCTGCGCACGCCGTTTGACCAGGCCGAGCGGGTCAAGCGGCGCTACGGCTGCGCCGCGCCGCGGCTGCTGCGCCAGGACGAGCTCCTGGTCGTGCCGGGCGTCGGCGGACGCCAGCCCAGCGAGGTCAGCCGCAAGGAGCTCGCCAGCTTCCTGGAGCCGCGCATCGAGGAGATCCTGGGTCTGGTGCGCGAGGAGCTCCAGACCTCGGGCTTCCATGGGCGCATCCCCGCCGGCGTGGTGGTCACGGGCGGCTCGAGCGCGCTCGAGGGCATGCCCGAGCTGGCCGAGGAGGTCTTCGAGCTGCCCACGCGCCGCGGCCTGCCCGGCGGCGTGGGCGGGCTGGTCGATCGCGTGCAGGGACCCGAGTTCGCCACCGGCGTGGGGCTCGCGCTCTGGGGCGCCAGCCGCCCCGGACGCCAGCGCTTCCGCATCACCGACCGCGCACCCTTCCGGGGGATCCGGGCGCGGATGCGGGAGTGGTTCTATGGAGACTTCTCCTGAGCCGACTCGCTTCCATCGAGTGCTGCCCCCCTCCTGCCGGGGGGGGTCGGTTCGCGAGCTCGGGTGACCCCCCGCGCTGCGTCCCGGTGGCGCGTTCCGTCGGTCGCGCGTCCCGGGGGACGGCGATCGTGGGGGCGCACTCGCAGCTCGGCCTCGCCGCGGACGGGTGCCCGGCGGTTCGGGCGCTCGCGATCGTGGTGACCGCGGAGGCGTTGTGACCGCCGTCACCGGAGCGTGTGGGGCGGGCCGGCGGCTGGCCGGGGGGCGAGCTCGCCGTGCCGACCTCTTCGTCTCGCCCGGGTGTCGCGCTTCGTGCTCCCGCCGGTGTGTCGCGGACTCGTTTTGCATGCATTCGACCGACGAGCGCGCTAACTCTTTGGCGTGCGTGTCCGCTCGTGACTCGCGCTGATTCCGTGGGGGGTAGTCGATGATCCAGTTCGAGCAGGACTCTCCCGCTGGCGCTCGCATCAAGGTGGTGGGCGTGGGCGGCGGCGGCGGCAACGCCGTCAACACCATGATCAAGGCCGGTCTCGGGGGCGTGGAGTTCGTCGCCTGCAACACCGACGCTCAGGCGCTGATCGACAACCTGGCGACCAGCAAGATCCATCTGGGCGACCGTGGCCTCGGGGCCGGTGCGGATCCCTGCGTGGGCCGTGCCTCGGCCGACGAGACCCGCGAGCGCATCGCCGAGTCGCTGACCGGCGCCGACATGGTCTTCGTGACCGCGGGCCTCGGGGGCGGCACGGGGACGGGGGCGAGCCCGGTGATCGCGGATGTGGCCAAGGAACTCGGCGCGCTGACCGTGGCCGTGGTCACGCGGCCGTTCCTGTTCGAGGGCTCGGTCCGGGCACGGCAGGCCAACGACGGCCTCGACGCACTGCACGACGTGGTCGACACGCTGATCACGATCCCGAACGACCGCCTGCTGCAGATCGCGGGCTCCGGAACGCCGCTGACCGAGGCCTTCCGGATGGCCGACGAGGTGCTGCTCAACGCGGTCCAGGGCATCGCCGACCTGATCACGGTCCAGGGCCTGATCAACCTCGACTTCGCCGACGTGCGCACGATCATGAACGAGATGGGCATGGCCCTGATGGGTACCGGTCGGGCGCGCGGTGAGAGCCGGGCCCTGGTGGCGGCCCAGGCGGCCATCTCCAACCCGCTGCTCGAGGACGTCTCGATCCGCGGCGCCCGCGGCGTGCTGGTCAACGTGACCGGCGGGCCGGACATGACCCTGCACGAGGTCAACGAGGCGCTGACCCTGATCAACGAGGAGAGCCACGAGGGCGCCAACATCATCTTCGGCTCGGTGATCCAGGAGGATCTCGAGGACGAGGTACGCGTCACCGTCATCGCGACCGGTCTCTCGGAGCGCGTGCGGACGCGCGCGGCGGACCCGCTGCCGGATCTCGGCAACGTGACCCCGCTCCGGCCCGACCCGGAGCTCGAGGCGCCGGAGATCGGCGAGGCGAGCGGCATCGCGCCCGTGAGCGCGGACATCAC
The DNA here is from genome assembly GCA_029261925.1 of Deltaproteobacteria bacterium. GTDB lineage: Bacteria > Myxococcota_A > UBA9160 > SZUA-336 > SZUA-336 > JAGWBS01. The sequence goes on from JAJDAJ010000104.1 coordinate 58,083, forward strand.
CGCCGAGATGGAGGGGGGCGATCCCTTCTTCTCCCCGTTCGAGGACGAGGAGGAGATCGACGTGCCGACCTTCATCCGCCGCACGCGCGACTCCGAGGCCGGCTGACCGACCGCGGCTCGCGGCCTCCGGTGCGCGACCTGCGGCTCGCGGTCCCCTGCCGGAAGGCGGTCCTCGCCCTGGCCGCGGCGGCGGCGCTCGCGTGCAGCAGCGCGGGTCGGCCGGAGATCGCGCGGCCGCCGCCACCGCGCGACGTGCCCCTGGCCAGCCTCGAGCACGCACCGCTGTCGCCGCGCGACGTGGTGGTCCAGCCCGAGGGCCGCACGGTCGAGGAGAGCTGGCTGCTCGACCTGTACACGCTGCTGCACCGCCGCGACTACGAGGTCGTGCGCCTGCTCTACCCCGGTGCCACCGGCTCCGACGCGGTCGCGCACCTGGCCCTGCCCCACGGCGAGGCGCGCGTGCCGCTGGTGATCGTTTTCCCGATCCTGGGCGGGACCCACGTGACCTCGGAGCTGATGTCCAAGGTGCTGGTGGCACGCGGCTTCGCGGTGGCGCGGCTCGAGCGCCAGCCACTCGGCCTGGAGACCGCCAGCGACATCCGGCCCGTCGTCGAGCAGATCCGCCTGGCGATCCTCGACGCGCGGCGGCTGCTCGACTGGCTCGAGACCCATCCGCGCATCGACCCGGCCCGGATCGCCAGTGCCGGGACCAGCCTGGGGAGCCTGCAGGCCGCCACGCTGCTCGCCGTGGACGACCGCGTGCGCGCGGGGCTGCTGCTGCTCAGCGGCGGCGGTCTGGCGGAGATCCTGGCGGTCTCGCGCGAGCGCCCCGTGCGCATCTTCCGGGAGCGCCTGATGGGTCGACTCGGCCTGACGGATCCGCAGGCGCTGATCGAGAGCATGCGGCCGGTCACGCGCACGGTGGATCCGCTGACCTTCGCGCATCGCGTCGATCCCGCGGCCGTGATGCTGGTCTCGGGGCGCTTCGACCGCGTGATCCCGCCCGCGCGCGCACGTGCGCTCTGGGAGGCGCTGGGCCGGCCGCGCTGGGATCGCGTGCCCGCCGGTCACTACCAGGCCTTCCCGTTTCTCTTCCACGCCCTCGGCCGCGGCGCGCGCCACCTGCGCGAGCGCCTCGATGCAGCGGAGGCCTCAGCGCCGGTGCCCGGCGTCGCCGGCGCCCGTCTCGATCAGCTCGCGCAGACCGTCCAGGTGCGCGCGGACGTCGCCGGGCAGCCGTAGCCCGGCCGAGCCGGTGAAGCCCACCAGCGTCTCCTCCTCGAGCACGGCGTAGGCGTCCCGCGCGGCCGCGGAGCCGGGTGCGGCCCGCACCGCGGCCTCGAGGTACCAGGCTGCGTCCGAGCTCCAGAAGCTGCGCCCGATGCGCGACTCGACCAGACCCAGCAGCTGGTAGGCGCGCGCCAGCTCGAGCGGGGTCCCGCCGCGCTCCACCTGCTCGTGGAGCTCCCGCGACGCGAACACGTAGTGGACCAGTGCGCGGCGGTCACTCGGGAAGGAGATCTGCGTCCGCCCCTCGTCGATCAGGGCCGCGGCGCTGGCGATCCGGTCGGCCCCGGGCTCGCGCGCGGCCAGCTCGCGCAGCGCCCCGGCCCAGTAGCGCGCATCGCGCCGCAGCTGCAGCCAGAGGTCGTCTCGCTGCGCGAAGCGCTCCAGGGCCGGCACCGCACGCAGTGGATCGCGGCGGACGCGGACGCAGATCACGATGTAGTCGGTGAGCGGACCGACCAGGTCCGCCGGCACCAGCCGGTCGGAAGCGAGCTGCTCCTCGAGCAGCTCGAGCGCCTCGTCGAAGCGCCGCGTGGCCATCAGCACCCGCGTGCGGGCGAGCGGGGGCAGGGCCGCCACCTGCTCGGAGCGTGCGAGCTCGAGCGCCACCGGACGCGGCTTCTCGTCGGGCCCCCGTGTGTGACACGCCGCACAGTGCTGCGTGAGCTGGCGCACGCCGTAGCCCGCGGCGTGAGCATTGCCCGCCTCCAGATGCCGCAGCGCGCGCGCGACATCGAGCACGAGTGCCTGGCCGGTGCGACGCGCGGCGGGATCGCCTAGATGCTGCGTGTGGGCCTCGAGCTGGCGCGCGCCGGCCGCCAGCTCGCGCAGCGCGTCGCCGAGCTCCTCGCGGCGCGCCGGGTCCTCCAGCACCGCGTCCTCGGAGACCAGCGGCAGGAGCGCGCGCAGGCTCCCCAGCAGCCGGTGCATGTCGGGCCGCAGATCGGGGGGCGCGTCGGCGAGGACCGCGGACGGCACGAGGAGCAGGCAGAGCAGGATCGATCGCGGCGTGCGCATGCACTCGCCCGTGTGCAAGGCGCGGGCCCGCCGGCCGGGGCGTGCTGGCGCCCTCACGGCGCGTCGCGGTGACAGCGCGCCCCATGCGTGGGACGCGCTGCCTCCGGTCCCGTGCCGGGGCTGGCCGCGCGTGCCGGCCGAGCCCCCGCGGCGCGGCACGCCGCTTGCTCAGACTGGCGGCATGCAGATCCCGAGAAATCCGAGCACGGTCCTGCTGCTGGCGAGCCTGGCGCTCGCCTGCAGCGCCGGCCCGTCCGCATCCGGCTCGAGCGACCCTGCCGAGCGCGTCGAACGCCAGCGCTACGGCGAGCGCCTGTTCGGCGCGTACTGCGCGGCATGCCACGGGGCCGACGCCCACGGCGAGGGTCCCGCGGCCGCGGCGCTGGCGACGCCCCCCGCCGACCTGACCTGGATCGCCGCACGCCGGGGCGGTCGCTTCGACGCCGCCGAGGTCGCCGCGTACATCGACGGCCGCAACGAGCTGGTCGCGCACGGCCGGGGCGACATGCCGGTCTGGGGACGGCTCTGGGACGACCGCAACCAGGAGCTCGCGGCCGATGAGACCCTGCTGTCGCCCCCGATGATCTTCGCGATCGTGAGCTGGCTGCGGTCGATCCAGCAGGGGGGCGAGCGGCCATGAACGACGCCGACCGGCCCACGCGCGTGCGGGAGCTGATGACGGCGGGCGTGGCGACGCTGCGGCTCGACGACGAGCTCCTGATCGCCGACCAGGTCATGGAGCTGGGCCGCATCCGGCACCTGCCGGTGCTCGACGATCACGGGCGCCTTGTGGGGCTCGTGAGCCAGCGCGATCTGTTCCGCAGCGCGCTCCTGCGCAGTCTGGAGGCGGATCCGGCGGTCCACCGCGGCCAGCTGCGGCGGCTGGCGGTGGCCGACGTGATGAGCACACCCGTCCACGAGATCCACCCGGACGCGCCCCTGGAGGTCGCGGCGCGCACCATGCTCGAGCGGCGGATCGGCTGCCTGCCCGTGATCGACGAGGGCAGGCTCATCGGGATCCTGACCGAGGCCGACTTCGTGGCGGCCTTTCGGGGGTGACACGCAAGTGCCTGGAATCACTAAGGACTAGAGGGGTTGACGACCCCGGGGCGAGGCGCGATACTCCGCGCCGCGCCGCCCAGGGGTGGCGAGCATGGTGCCCCCCGTGTATGTTGCGCACGGATTTTCTGCATGACGCAGTGCGTCGCTTGCTGTAGAAACCGTCAAGCGCTCCGCAACATCCCTCCCTGGCGGACCCAGGTCTGCCCTGTGGGAGGCGCCAGCCGCGCCTCTCCCGCCAACTGCCCGCCACCGCTGAATTCTCAGCACAAGGAATCCGTCCGAGTTGCCCATGAAGCGCGATCGATCCCACGCCTCCCTGAGCGAGGTCCGCGAGTCCCTGGCCGCCTACCTGGCCGACATCGCCGAGACCCCCACCCTGGACCGCGAGCAGGAGATCCTGCTCTCGAAGGAGATCCGTGCAGCCGACCACGAGCTGCGCGAGGCCGTCCTCTCCGTGCCCTGGGCGGCGCGCGAGGTGGTCCGAATCTGGCGCGACCTGCAGGCGCAGGGGCGCGTCACCGGCAAGATGTCGGAGTCCTTCGGGAGCGGCGGCGTCGATGGCAAGGCGCTCACGCGCACCCTCGACGACGCGCTGACCAAGGTCGAGCGCATGCTGACGCGGCGCGAGAGCGCGGCCGGCGATCGCGAGGCCGAGGACCGCGTGGACCGGCGCGTCGCGCGCCTGCTGCGCAGCGCGGACCTGTCCACCAAGATCATGGCCCAGCTGCGCGACGGTCTGTGCGAGTACGTCGACCGCTTCGGCGGCCTGCAGCGCGAGCGCAACTCGCTGGACGACCCACGCCGGCGCCCGCGCTCCGACGCGGGGCGCACGCGGCGACGCCGCGAGATGCGCCGCCTCGCCGAGCAGCGCCGGGCGGTCGAGGCCGAGGTCGGCCTGCCGGTCGAGGTGTTCGGACAGCTCGCCGCCCGCATGGACGAGTCCTGGGAGCGCCTGACGCACCACAAGAACCTCTTCCTGGAGCACAACCTGAAGCTGGTGGTGGCGATCGCCAAGGACTACCAGGACATGGGCGTGCCCTTCATCGACCTGATCCAGGAAGGCAACATCGGGCTGGTGCGCGCGGTGGAGAAGTTCGACGCCGAGCGCGGCTTCAAGTTCTCGACCTACGCCGTCTGGTGGATCCGGCAGGCCCTGGTCCGCGCGATCCAGAACCAGTCGCGGACCATCCGCATCCCGAGCCACCTGCACGAGGACCTGCGCAAGTACCAGCGCGCGCGGGCGTCGCTCGAGACCGAGCTGGCGCGCGAGCCGACCGCACCGGAGATCGCCAAGGCCGCGGGCATCTCCCTCGAGCACGCCCAGCGACTCGAGCGGATCGTTCGCGACCCGATCAGCCTCGAGAACCCGGTTCCCGGAACCGACGACAAGAAGCTGATCGACACGCTCAAGGACCCCAGCGCGCCGTCGCACGCGGACAACCTGGACCGGCAGCGCCTCGAGAGCGCCACCGGACAGGCCCTCGGCCGCCTGCCGGAGCGCGAGCGGCAGATCCTGCAGTGGCGCTTCGGCCTCGACGGCGAGCGCGAGCACACGCTCGAGGAGATCGGCCGCCTGCTCGGCCTGTCTCGCGAGCGCGTGCGCCAGCTCGAGGCACGTGCCCTGGCCCAGCTCCGGGGCGCACCCAGCGGCGACCTGCGCAACTTCGCGCAGGAGGCCGAGCTGCTCTGAGCCTGCGCCTGCCGACGACCACGCGGCCCCGGGGATCCTGGCGATCCCCGGGGCCGCTCTCGTCGTGGCCGGGCACGGGTCCCGCGGCGGCCTCGACCGCAGTTGCGGGCTAGGTTCCTGCCGGGGGAGGCGACCGATTGCCCGACGCGCTGCTCAGCGCCGCCGCGGCACTCCTCGGGGTGCTGCTGGCCCTGGTCTCGGGACTCGGCTGCGGCGCGCTGCGGAGGACGCGCGGCGTCGACACCGCCTACACGCGCAAGCTCTTCCACCTGATCATCTTCAGCGTGGCGACCGCGGTGTACGCCGGGCTGGGGCCCTGGGCGACCTACGCGTACTCGGCGGGCGTGGTCGCGGTGGTGCTCGGGGCCACGCTGCAGGGAGCGGGCAGCACGATCTACGAGGCCCTGGCCCGCGAGCGCGACGCGCCCCATCGCACGGCCTACGTGATCACCCCGCTGGTCGCGACGGCCGCCGGCGGCCTGCTGTGCGTGGCGCTCGCCGGCGATCTCGCGCACGTGGGCTTCCTGGTCACGGGCTGGGGGGACGCGGTCGGGGAGCCTGCGGGCCGGCGCTGGGGCCGCCATCCGTATCGCGCGCCGTCGCTGCTCGGGCCGACCGGGGTCCGCACGCTGGAGGGCAGCGCCGCGGTCGCGCTGGCGAGCTTCGGGGCCGCATGGGTTGCGCTGGCCACGGCCCCGGCAGCTCCAGGAGCCGCGCTCAGCGGGGCGCTCGCGATCGGCGTGGCGACGCCGCTGGTCGAGGCCGTGTCGCCCCGTGGCCTCGACAACCTGACCACCATGGTCGCCGCAGCCGCGATCGCCGCGGCCCTGGCCGGCTGACCCGGGCCCGGACACGGGGCCCCACCCGTGTGACTCCCTGACGCGGGTCCGGGCCCCCGGAGGGCGGCGGGACCCTGCGGGGCGGGCACGCGGCCTGCACTGCACCGGGGCAGGAGGAATCCAGCCGATGCTCGAGATCCACAAGATCCTGGTCCCCACCGACTTCTCGGAGGACGCGCGCCGTGCCCTCGATCACGCCGCCGATCTGGCCCGCGTGCACGGCGCGAGCCTGATCCTCCATCACAGCTGCGAGCTGCCGGTGGCCGTGTCCACGCCCTGGGCCTACGAGATCCCGCCGCAGCTGCACGACCAGGTGCGCCAGGAGGCGAGCCGGAGGCTCGAGGCGCTGCGCGAGGAGCTCGGCGCTGCCGGGCTGGAGGCCACGACCAGCCTCGGCGCCGGCCCCGCGTCGATCGACATCGTGGACAGCGCCGGAGCCGCGGGGGCGGACCTGATCGTCATGGGCACGCGCGGCAACACGGGGATCAAGCACGTGCTGCTGGGCAGCGTGGCCGAGCGGGTGATCCGCCACGCAGCCTGCCCGGTGCTGACGGTCAAGGCCTGAGGGAGCTCAGGCGGCGCCCTGGGCGAGCCGCTCCAGGGCGCTGCGCTCCCCGACCACCACCAGCTGGTCCCCGCCGTCCACGGCGCGCGACGGATCCGGCGCCAGCAGGATCTCGCCCGCAGCGGTGCGCACCGCCACCACGCGGAGCCGCAGCAGCTCGCCCTCGATCTCGCGCAGGGTCCGGCCGATCACGCGGGCCCCGCCTTCGATCCGGACCTCCTCGAGATCGATGCCCTCGCCCATCAGCGGCCGGGCGATCTCCAGGAAATCGACCACCGACGGCCTGAGGATCGACATGGCCATGCGCTGGCCGCCCATCTGGTAGGCCGAGACGACCTGGTCGGCCCCCGCGGCGCGCAGGCGCCGCAGTGCCGCGTCGGTCTCGCCCCGGGCATGCACCCCGATCCCGGGCTTCAGCTCGCGCGCGGCCAGCGTGATGAACACGTTGGTGGCGTCGGAGCCGGTGGCCGCGACCAGGGCCGCGGCCCGCTCCACGCCCGCCTGGCGCAGCACGGCGTCGTCGGTGGCGGAGCCGATCACGTAGGGCAGTCCCGAGCGCTCCAGGTCCGGCTGGCGCTCGGCCTCGGGCTCGACGATCGCCACGGCGCGGCGTCCGCGCCGCAGCTCGTCGGCGACGATGCGTCCGAAGCGGCCGAACCCACAGACGATCACGTGATCGGAGAGCTGATCGATGGTCCGCTGCATGGTTCTCCTCGCGAGGGTGGCGCGCAGGTTGGTCTCCAGCACGATCTGGGCAATCTGGGTCATCAGGTAGAGCGCCGTGCCTCCGGCCAGCACGATCAGCGCGATGGTGAACAGCCGTCCGGCGTCCGAGAGCGGCTGCACCTCGCCGTACCCGACGGTCGACAGGGTGATCACGGTCATGTACAGCGCGTCGAGCGGCCGCATGCCCTCGACCACCACGTAGCCCAGCGTGCCGCCGGCCGTGATCCCGAGCATGCCCGCCGCGGCGAGCAGCAGACGTCGGCCGGCAGCACCGGCCCCGGCGGCGGACGAGGCGATCAAGGACGCCCGAGAGTACCCGCTCGACGGGCCTCAGGTGAGCGCCGTCACGATCCCGGGGACCCCGCGTCCGAGAGGAATCCCGGAGGGGAATGGATTCTCGCGCCAGGGCGTCTACAGTGCCGGTGCGCGACGGACGAAGAGGAGCATCGATGTCGAACGCAGGGGAGGAGACGGCAGGTCGCGGTGGGGCGCTCCGGCGCAACCTCCTGCTCGTCGCGTCCTACCTGGTCGTGCTCACCCTCATCGCCGCCGGCTACCAGTAGGTCCGGCCGGCGCGGCCCCTTCGAGCCCCCGCCCCGCGCTCAGCGCGAGACGATCTCGGTGGCGCGGAAGAAGTAGGCGATCTCCTCGCGCGCGGTCTCCGGGGCGTCCGAGCCGTGCACGGCGTTCTGCTCGATGTTCGAGGCGAAGCGCTTGCGGATCGTGCCCGCGTCGGCCTCGTCCGGGTTGGTCGCGCCCATGAGCGCGCGGTAGCGGGCGATCGCGTCGTCCCCCTCCAGCACGCTGACCAGGCAGGGCCCCGAGGTCATGAACTTGACCAGGTCGGCGAAGAAGGGGCGCTCGCGGTGTACCGCGTAGAAGCCCTCGGCCTCGCCCTGCGTCATGTGGAGCATGCGCGTGGCCACCAGCTGGAGCCCCGCGCCCTCGATCATCTCGAGGATCGGGCCGATGTGGCCGGCGCGGACGGCGTCGGGCTTGATGATGGAGAAGGTGCGTTCCATGGCGGCGGGAGCTTAGCCCGCATTTCCGGGTCTGCTACCCGACGGCGGCGATCAGCCGCGGCACCTCTGCGTGGACCTCGGGGGGCACGCGGAAGGTGGTCATCCACGCCAGGACGCCCAGGTCCGCCGCCTCGACCCGCGTCCGGCCGCCCTGCAGCGCCCTGCCGCGCAGCAGCTTCACGGCCTTGACCAGGAAGCTGCGGTCCGTCAGCAGCGCCTCGTTCTCGTCACAGCCGTGGTCGACCACCAGGCGCCGCAGCAGCTCGAGCAGCGCCGCGCGCAGGGCCACGGGCACCTCGATCCCGGGCAGCTCGGCGTAGAGCCGGTCGAGCTCGGCCCGGTCGAGCACCGGCCGGGGCTCGGGGGACTCCTCGACCCCACCCTCCGCGGCGCGGTCCAGTAGCCGTGCCGCCGCATCGGGGTCGCCCTCGAGCAGCGGGGCCACGCGGAGCTGCAGCGCGAAGCGATCGAGGTTCGCCGGATCCAGGGGCTCGTTGTAGTACGCGTCCGAAGCCGGATTGCCGGTGGCGATCGCGCTGAGCAGGGGCAGCGGGCGGTCACCGAAGCGGCGCTCGTTGAGCACGCGCAGCAGCACGTTGAGCGCCTCGCCCGGAGCCCGCGAGATGTCGTCGAGCACGCAGAGGTCGCAGTCGAGGACGCCGCCGGGCTCGACGCGCTGCGCGATGCGCTCGCCCCCGCCGCCCAGCGGCGAGCGCTCGAGCACCACGTCGCCGACCAGCTCGGCGAGCCGCGTGTCGCGGTGGAGCTGGTAGAAGAAGAAGCTGAGCCCGGTGCCACGCGCCACCAGCTCGGCCATCCGCGTCTTCGCCGTTCCCGGCGGCCCCTCCAGGTAGACGTGCTCGCGACACAGCAGCGCGAGCAAGAGGGCGCCCTTGGCGTCGTCGTGCCCGACGACGTGGCGATCGAGCAGGTCGCCGAGGCGCTCGAACGGCTGGCTCATCGCGCCTCCACGCGCATGCCGCTCGCCTGCGGCCGGCCGCGGAAGGCCACCCCGCCGGTCACCCGGGCCAGCCCCTCGAGCACCGGGGGAGGTTCACCGAGCCCGACGAAGACCGTGTGCACGCGCACGCCGAGGCGGCGCGCGAGCGCCCGCTCGGCGCGCACCGCGGGATCGCCGACGACCGGGACACCGTCGGTGATCAGCACCACGTGGCCGTGCCGTCCGGCGCGCGAGAGACCGCGCAGGGCCGCGCGCAGCGGCGCCTCGTAGTTCGTGCGCCCGGAGCTGCGCGCGTCCGCGGCGCGCGCGAGGAGCTCGCCGTAGCGCCGGTGCAGCAGCGCGCGACCCGGCCGGAAAACGTGCGCATCGTGGTCGAACTCGACGTAGCCCACGCGCAGTCCGTGTCGTCGCGCGCCCCGGACCAGGCCCGCGACCACCTCGCCGGCCCAGCGCGCCAGCCCGCCCTCCATCGACGCCGAGACGTCGCGCAGCAGCGCGACCGCGCCCCGACCGGCGCGACGCTCGCGGCGCAGCACCGACGGCCGCAGCTCCGCGCCGTCGACCAGGAGCACCGCATCGAGCGGGTCGGCGTCGAGCAGCTCGTCGAGGGCGCGCATGCGGCGCCGCGAGCGCGGCGCCCCCGCAGGGTGCTCGCGCCGCCCGGCCCCGCCGCGCGCGAGCCGGCCCTCGAGCACACGCACCAGCGAGGCCACGTCGGCGGCGACCGGCTCCCGGACCCCGGCGCTGGAGCGCGCAGCGGCGCGCACCGCCCCGGGACGCGGCGCCGCGGGATCCTGTGGCGCTGCACCTGCACTCGCGGCCGCGGTACCCGCCCCGCTACCCGCGGGCACCGGGAGCGCGAGGCCGGCGCCCCGCACGACCGCCGCCAGCAGCTCGTCGGCGCGCTCGGCCGGCACGCGGCCGGCCAGCGCGAAGCGCGTGGCCACCAGATCTCGGCGGCGCACCGCGTCCGCGCCGCGCAGCAGCGCGTGCGCGCGCATCAGGGCGGGCCCGGCGCGGGCCAGCACGCGATCGCCGAGGCGGGCGCGGTCGAGCGGATCGAGGCGTGCGCGCAGCTCGACCAGCAGCTCGCGCCAGGCCTCGCGCAGCCCGGGCTCGAGGGGCAGGGCCGCCGCAGCCTGCTGCCAGGCGTGGCGCCGGCCGCGAGTGGCGCAGGCCGGACCGGGGGACACGGGCGCGTCGCAGCTGCGATCCAGCAGCGCGCGCGCGGGTCCCGGATCCGCGGCGCCGAGCAAGCCGGTCATGCGGATCTGCACGCCGAAGCGGTCGCGCGCCGCGGGCTCGAGCTCGTCGCCGTACGACTCGAGCCCGGCCGGACCCGCGGTCGCGACCGCGACCTCGAGCGGCAGGCGCCGGGCGTCGAGGCGCCGCGTCTCCAGCGCGCGCAGCAGCGGGGTCAGCGCCTCGGCCGGCGCCCGCGTCAGCCCGGGCACGACCAGGATCTCGGCGTCGGCGAGCGGGCCGGGGGCGAGCTCCGCGCGCACGCGCTCGCGCGTGCCGCTGCGCTGGCGGCGCAAGATCGTGTCGCCGCGCCACTCACCGGGCTGCAGGTCGCGGTGCAGGGTCAGGGTCAGGGCGCGCGCCCCCGACAGTCGCGCCAGCGCCCCGGCCAGGGCCGCCTTGCCGCAGCCCGGCGGGCCCTCGAGCAGCGCGTGCTCGCGGGCGACCAGCGCCAGGACCAGGCCGAGCGCCTCGTCCCCGCGACCGACCAGCTCACGCGTCAGGGCATCGAGCAGCGCTCCCGGCCCGGTCACGGCCGCGTCTCCAGCGCGATCCGGTCGATCCGCGCGCTGGCGCTGAGCCCGGACGCGAGCAGACCCGTGCGCGTCGAGCCGCCCACCAGCAGCCAGTGCGCGCCCGCCACGACCGAGGCCTGACCGCGGCGCGCCTGCGGCACGCTGCCGCGCAGCTGCCAGCGGTCCGCGGCGGCGTCGTAGAACCAGTGCGCGTCGAAGACCCGCGACGACGCCATGGCCTCGCCACCGGTGGCGTGCAGGCCCCCGCCCGCCGACGCCAGCGAGAGGCCGGCCCGCGGCGCGGGCAGGTCCGCGGCCCGCGTCCAGGCGCCCGTCTCCGGATCCCAGACGTCGACCCGCGCCAGGTCGCCTGCGCCGGCGGTGCGCCCGCCGGCCAGGTAGACGCGCCCCCCCAGCACCGCGGCCGCGGCCAGGTAGCGCGGCGGCTCCAGGCTGCCGGCCGCCCGCTCCCAGCGATCCCGCCGCGGCAGGTAGCTCCAGACGCGCCCGGCATCGGCACCGCGCCCGCCCAGCACGTGGATGCGTCCGCCCTGCACCACGACCGCGGCCTCGCCGCGGGCGACCGGGAGCGGTGCACGCGCCTCCCAGACGTCGCGCGCGGGATCGTACACGTGCAGCTCGCGCGAGACGTTGCGCAGCCAGTCGGTGTAGCCCGCGACCAGGTAGAGACGGCCTTCCAGCGCGACCAGGCCGGGCCCGTGCAGGGGCCGGGGCAGCGGCGCCAGCGCGCGACGCGCTCCGTCGGACAGCCGCAGCGCCTCGAAGACGTCACTGGTGCCGGTCCAGCCGCGCCCGCCGGCTGCGTACAGCCAGCCGTCGGCGACGGCCGCCGCGGGATCGCTGCGCGCCGACGAGAGCTCGAGCGCGGGGGCAGGGGCGGCGAGCCGCGGCCCGCCCGCGGCCAGGGCCAGCAGCACGGGCGCGGTGATGAGGGGGAGCCAGCGCATCGACGCGCAGGGTAGTCGAAAGTGCCCGCGGCGCGCGGCGCGCTCCGCGCCGCCTCGACGGCTCCCCGGACGGCCCGTATGCTCGCGCGCCCCATGCTCGACGCGCTGCGCGGGCTCGGTGCGGGCCTCTCGCGGCTGACCGAGCGCTGGATCCCGGACGCCTGGGTGATCTGCATGCTGCTGACACTGGCCGCGCTGGTGCTCGCGGTCGGTGGCGCGGGCGCTGGCGTCGACGAGGCGGTGCTGGCCTGGGGCGCCGGCGTCTGGGACCTGCTCGGCCTGGCCATGCAGTTCACGATCATCTTCGTGGCTGCACACGCCTGCGTGGCCTCGCGCCCGGCGCACCGGCTGATGGACCGGCTGGCGGGCCTGCCCGATCCGGGCCGCCCGGTGCAGGCGATCGCGCTGGTCGGCGCATTCTCGCTGGTGACGGGCTACATCAACGGCGCGCTCTGCCTGGTGGGGGGCGCGCTGCTGGTGCCGTTCGTGGCGCGGCGCAACCCGGGTGCCGACCTGCGGGTGCTGATCTGCGCGGCGTACCTGGGCCTGGGCACGGTCTGGCACGGTGGCCTCGCCGGCTCGGCGCCGCTGATCATGGCCACGCCGGGCAATCCGCTGCTCGAGCCGGCGAGCGGGGCCGCCGTCGTCGACCGCCTGTATCCGGTGAGCGAGACGCTCTTCCACCCCTTCAACCTGGCCTACCTGGTCTTCATCGGCGCCGTGGGCCTGATCGCGGTGACCCTGCTCCATCCCCGGAGCGGCGCGCAGACGCTCACGCCCGAGCAGGTCGAGCAGATCCTCCCCCGCCCGCCCGAGCCCGATCCGCCCGCGCGCACGCCCGCGGCGCGCATCGACCAGTCGCGCGTCTGGGTCTGGCTGGCCGCGCTGCTGCTGGCCTACCCGCTGGGACACGCCATCGTCACACGCGGCTTCGGCAGCGCCTGGGGCATCAACGCGTACAACGCCACCTTCCTGGTCCTGGCGCTGCTGCTGCACGGTCGGCCCACGTCGTTCCTGCGCGCCTGCCGCGAGGGGGTGGACACGGCCTGGGGCATCATCGTGCAGTACCCGTTCTACGCGGGGATCTTCGGGCTGATGCAGCACACGGCACTCGGCGACCGGCTCAGTGCGCTCTTCGCCGGCTGGACCACCGAGCTGAGCTTCCCGTGGGTGGTCTACGCCTACTCCGGGCTGATGAACCTCTTCGTGCCATCCGCCGGCTCGAAGTGGCTGATCGAGGCGCCGTACCTGATCCCCGCCGGCGAGGAGCTCGGGGTGCCGGTGATCGCGACGCTGTTCGCGTACGCGTACGGGGACTCCACGACGAACCTGATCCAGCCCTTCTGGGCGATCCCGATCCTGGCCGTCACGCGGACCCGGTTCGGCGAGGTCGTCGGCTACGCGTTCCTGGTCGCGCTGGCCTGCTTCCTGGCGAGCAGCGCGGTCGTGCTCGCCATGCCAGCGTTCCTGTGAGCGACGCCCCCGCGTTCCTCGACTCGCCCCGCGGCCGCACCTTCCGCGCCCTGCGCCACGTCGGCTTCCGGCGCCTGTACACGGCGACGATGCTCTCGCAGCTCGGATTCTGGGTCGCGAACATGACCAACCAGGAGGTCGCGCGCTCGCTCAGCGCGGGCAGCCCGCAGGCGCTGGGGCTGCTGGTGATGTTCATGCACCTGCCGCAGCTGCTGCTGGCGCCGCTGACCGGCGTCGCCGCCGACCGCTTCAGCCGCCGCCGCATCATCATGGCGTCGTACTCCGCCAGCGCGAGCCTGGTCGCGCTGCTGGCGATCCTGCAGCACGCCGGGCTGCTGACGCTGCCGCTGCTGTACCTGATCGGGCTCGGCATCGGCACCGCCAATGCGTGGGTCGGCCCCTCGAACATGGCCGCGGTGGCCGACTCCGTGCCGCCGCGCGATCTGGCGAGTGCCGTCTCGCTGGGCTCGGTCGCGATGAACCTCACGCGCGTGGTCGGTCCGCTGGTCGCCGCGCTGGTCCTGGTCCGCTTCGGCCCGGCGCCGGCGTACGCCACCTTCGCGCTCGCGCTGGTGCTGGTCATCTACCTGTTCTCGCGCGTGCAGCTGCGCGCGGTCCGGCGCGACACGAGCGTGGAGAGCGTTTGGGGCCGGCTGCGCACGGGCCTCGAGCACGCGCGCGAGCGCCACCCCGCCCTGCCCGTGCTGATCACCGTCAGCGTTCTGTCGGTCTTCGGCGTGTCGCACTCGACGCTCCACCCGGCGTTCGCGCAGCACACCCTCGGCCGGCCCGAGCTCTTCCCGGTGCTCGGCGCGGCCACGGGGATCGGGGCGATCGTCGGTGCGCTGTCCACGGGCGTGCGCGGCAAGCCCCTCTCGCTGCGGCGCTGCGGCCGGCACGTCGTCGCCTTCGGGGCGGCGCTCATGCTCTTCGGACTCACGCGCTCGCCGGCGACCGCGATCGCCGCGCAGGTGGTCGTGGGCTACTTCTACTTCTCGACGCTCACCATGCTGCAGACGCTCGTGCAGCAGGAGATCGACGACGCCAAGCGCGGACGCGTGATGAGCCTGTTCGGCGTGGGCTGGGGCGGGCTGATGACGATCGGCGGCCCCCTGATGGGTCAGGTCGCCGAGCACTGGCTGTCCACGCCCATGACCATCTTCGCGGGTGGCGCGGTGTGCGCGGCGTTCGGGCTCTACCGCTGGATGGGTGGCGGCGACCGCCCCGGCGCTCCCCGGTATACTGCGGCGCCGGAATGAGCGAGCGACGACTCGAGATCGAGACCCGGGACGGGCTGAAGCTGGTGGCCGACGCGCGTGGCGACGCCGGCGCTCCCGGCGTGCTCTTCCTGCACGGCGGCGGTCAGACGCGCCACTCCTGGGGCGGCACCGCAAGGATCCTGGCGGGCGCCGGACGCCACACGGTCACGCTCGACATGCGGGGCCACGGCGAGAGCACCTGGTGCCCGGAGCGCAGATACCTGGTCTCGGACTTCGCGCGTGACATGCTCGAGGTGATCGACGCGGCGTTCGAGCGGCCGCCGGCGGTGGTCGGCGCCTCCCTGGGAGGCGTGGCCGCGCTGCTGGGCGTGGGCGAGAGCCCGCCGCCACTCCCGGCGGCGGCGGTCGTGCTCGTGGACATCTCCACGCGCATCGAGGACGCCGGAGCGGAGCGGATCGCGTCCTGGATGCGGTCGCGTCCCGACGGCTTCGCGAGCCTCGACGAGGTGGCGGATGCCGTCGAGGAGTACACGCGCGAGCGGCGCCGGCACCGGAATCTCAGCGGCCTCGAGAAGAACGTGCGCCTGGGAGCGGACGGACGCTACCGCTGGCACTGGGACCCGGGCTTCATGAGCGGCGAGGGCCCCAGCGAGATCCGCGACCACGCCCGGATGATCCGCGCCGCGCAGCGCCTCGAGCTGCCGTCGCTCCTGGTGCGGGGCCGTCAGAGCGACGTGATCAGTCCCGAGGGCGCGCGCGAGTTCGTGGACGCCGCACCGCGGGCCGAGTTCGTCGACGTCTCGGGCGCGGGCCACATGGTCGCCGGCGACCGCAACGACGCCTTCACCGCGGCGGTGCGCGGCTTTCTCGACCGCGCCATGCCGCTCTGAGCCCGGAGCCCGGCTTGCCCGACACGATCTTCGATCAGATCCTCAGCGGCCAGATCCCCTCGTACACGGTGTACGAGGACGAGCAGGTCTACGCCTTCCTCGACATCCACCCGCTGTCGCCCGGACACACGCTGGTGATCCCGCGCGAGCGGCGCGCCTTCCTGCACGAGCTGAGCGACGAGTCCGCGGCCGCGATCGGACGCGTGCTGCCGCGCATCTGCCGCGCCGTTCTGGCCGCGACCGGCGCGGAGCACTACAACGTGCTGCAGAACAACGGCGCGCCCGCGCACCAGGCCGTGTTCCACGTGCACTTCCACGTGATCCCGCGCATCGGCGACGCCGGTCTGGGCATCGGCTGGCCCGCGCGCAGGCTCGAGGCCGCCGAGGCCGAGCCGCTGCTCGGGGCCATCCGCGCCGCGCTCGACTGAGGACGCGGCGGGCTCAGGTCCCGGCGCTCAGCCCCCGCTCGCGCGCGCGCTCGAGCAGCTCGCGGCTCGCCGCCTCGTCCAGCTCGGTGGCCTCCTCGACCAGCATCACGGGCACGTCGTCGCGCACCTCGTAGCGCAGACGCGACTCGGGACAGAACAGGAAGCCCTCGTCCTCGAAGTAGATCAGGGGCGCACGCGCGCGCGGGCAGCGCAGGATCCGGAGCAGCTCCGGATCGAGCGCCATCAGGCCGCGCGGAAGCGAGACGTCTCCGGCCCCAGCTCGAGCGAGTCGGCCTGGTCCGGGTGGATCTCCTTGGCGCGCTCGAAGAGCTTGCCCTCATCCTCGAGGTTGTTCGGGTCGGCCACGCAGCAGTCGACCGGGCAGACCTCCGCGCACTGCTCCCTGCCGTGAAAGCCAACGCACTCCGTGCAGAGCTGCGGATTGATCACGAACGTCTCCTCGCCCTCGGTGATGGCCTCGTTCGGGCACTCGGGCTCGCAGACTCCGCAGTTGATGCACTCCTCGGTGATCATCGTCGCCATGGGAAGGGGCTCCTCGCAGGGTTCAGTGTCTGAGGGAAGAATGGCCAGGTCCGGCGGGAAGCGTGCCCGCCAGGAGCTCTTCGCCGTCCCGCGCCAGGCGGAAGGCGAGCTGCTCCTCGCCGATTGCCTGCAGCCGCAGCTCGGTCGCCATCAGCTCGCGACCCAGGCGAACCAGGCTCTTGAGCTGCGCCGCCGCCTCGCGATCGAGGCGCCGGACCGGCAGGTCCTTGAAGTTCGAGACGGACAGGTGTACATCCGGGACCTCACCTGTCCCCTCGCACAAGGGGCAGACCCGGCCCAGGGCCTCGCGGAGCACCTGCTCGACGAAGGCCGTCTGGTTGGGCAGCCGGCGCAGCGCCGCCGCGAGCTCGGGCTCGACGCGGAACGTCACGCGCTGCTTGTGCGGGGTCCGGGACTGACGCTTCATGACGTACAGCAGTTTGCTGTACTTGATTCGAGAACGCAACCCCGCGCGCAGCGCGGCGAAATCCATATAATCCCCCGTAACTTCCCTCTGCCGGAGGTGTGTCCTGGATACGGACCACGAGGAGAAGCCGGCCCCTCCGGAGCGGAAGCGCACGCGCCGACGCCGGCGCTCCCGCCGATCGGGCCCGCGCCCGTCCTCGGACGAGGCGAACCCAGAATCGCTCGAGAGCGACCCCACAGCCCCTGCGGAGGTCGCCGACGCCGAGCCTCGCCCGGCCGCCGCGGCCGGGGGCGGCGCCGCTGCCGGCGGGGACGAGGGCGGCGGGGACGACCGCCCGCGACGCGAGGGCCGCCCGCGGCGACGCCGGCGACGCCGGCGGCGCTCCTCGGGCCCGGTCGACGAGCGCATGGCCCAGATGCTCGAGGTGCTGCGGCGCCAGTTCGGCCTGCGCCACTTCCGGCCCGGGCAGGAGGAGATCATCCGCGCGGTGCTCGACGGCAAGGACACCCTGGCGGTGCTGCCGACGGGCGGCGGCAAGTCGCTGACCTACCAGCTGCCGGCGCTGCTCATGGAGGGCACCACCGTGGTGGTGTCCCCGCTGATCGCGCTGATCCGCGACCAGTTCGAGAAGCTGCGCGCGACAGGCGTCGAGACCGTGCGCGTCGACAGCTCGCTGACCGGCACCCAGAAGGAGGAGGCGCTGGACCTGATCGAGGCCGGCGAGCAGAAGGTCGTGCTGATCACGCCCGAGGGAGCGACCGGGCCGGTCTTCAAGAAGCGCGTGGCCAACCGCGAGATCTCGCTGCTGGTCGTCGACGAGGCCCACTGCGTCTCGGAATGGGGCCACGACTTCCGGCCCGCGTACCTCGCCCTGGGCGCGCTCGCCGAGGAATTCGGACGTCCGAGCGTGCTGGCGCTCACGGCCACGGCGCCGCCGCAGGTGCGCGAGGAGATCATCAAGCGCCTCGGGCTGGTCGACCCCACGGTGGTGGTCCGGCCGGTGGCCCGGCCCAACCTGCGCTTCGAGGTCAACGACTGCGAGAACGAGGACGAGAAGCGGCGCGAGCTGATCCAGTACCTGCGCCGGCTGCGCCGCCCCGGCATCGTCTACTGCTCGACCGTCAAGGACGTGGAGGAGCTGGGCGCACTGTGCAAGCTGGCGCGCATCCCGGCCGAGATCTACCACGGCCGGCTCACGAAGGCCGAGCGCGACCACGCCCACAAGCGCTTCATGTCCTCGGGCAAGCGCATCGTGATGATCGCGACCAGCGCCTTCGGACTCGGTGTCGACAAGTCCGACATCCGCTACGTGATCCACTACCAGGTGCCGGGCTCGCTGGAGGCCTACGTGCAGGAGGCCGGTCGCGCCGGCCGGGACGGGCTTGCGGCGCGCTGCATCCTGCTCTGGGATCCCAAGGACATCTCGGTCCAGCGGCACTTCCTCTCGGAGGGGCCAGCCACGCGCTCGCAGATCAAGAAGGTCGTGCAGGGTCTGTCCGCCTGGAGCACCGACGGCCGCGCCGTGGATCCGGCGACCCTGGCGATGGCCACCGAGGTCGGCGTGACGCGCACCAAGGCGATCCTCGAGGGACTCCGCGAGGCGGACCTGATCGCGGAGACCGACGGCGAGTTCGAGCTGCAGCAGGAGATCGAGATCAGCGAGGTCGTGCAGCTGCTCTCGAAGGGCAACGAGGAGCGCAAGACCACCGATCGGCGCCGCCTCGACAGCATCATCAACTACGCCAACAACGATTCGGAGTGCCGCGTGATCCACATCCGCCGCTACTTCGAGGACGGTGAGCCCCGGGCCTGCGGCGTCTGCGACGTCTGCGAGCCCAAGCTGCGGCGGAGAAGGCGCCGCTCCAAGGGCGGCGGGAGCGGCGGCAGTGGTCGTGGCTCGCGGCGCCCCGAGGGCGGCCGCGGGAGACGCGATTGACACACCCGATCCTGCACCTGGAGGAGATCTCTCCCGAGATCTACCAGGTGTCCGACCTGCTGCTCGAGCGGTTCTCGCGGCTCAACCTCTGGCTCTTCGATCTCGAGGCCACCGGCCTCGACACGACCCGCGAGCGCGTCACCCAGATCGCCGGGATCATGATGCGCCACGGCGAGATCGACGCGTCGTCGGCCTTCACGCAGTTCGTCGAGCTGCCCGAGGGCGTCGAGATCCCGCAGGTCGTGCGCGAGCTCACGCAGATCACGCCGGAGAAGCTCGAGGGTGCGCCCCCGTTTCCCGACGCCTGGCGCATGCACCTCGAGGCGGCGGAGGGCGCCGACGTGTGGATGGGCCAGAGCGTCTTCGAGTTCGACGTGCCCCTGCTCCTGACCGAGTTCGAGCGCCACGGCATGCCTCTCGAGCTGCCGGGCATCCTCGACTCGGTGGCGCTGGCCACCTGGCTGCTCGGCTCGCCCGGCGACAGCGAGCGCTGGAGCACGTCGCGCCTGATCCACCACTTCAGCGTCGATACCGGCGACCTGCGCCGCCACGACGCCCTCGACGACGTGAAGATCCTCGGACGCATCCTGCGGCCCATGCTCCAGCAGATCCGCCAGGGGCACGCCGACCGCGTCCACATCCCGGCTGGCAGTCCAATCGACGTGCGCCGCCACGCACCCGTGCGCAGCGAGGGCTGAGCCCGGGTCGCGAATGCTCCGGCCCCTGCTCCTGAGCGCGCTGCTGACGGGCCTGCTGCTGGCGGCGTACCTGGCCGCGGCGGCGCTGGGCTGGGCCGGCCGGGCGGAGGCACCCGGTGAGATCGTCGGCGCAGCCCTCGAGCCTCGGCGCGTCGAGGATCGCGCGCGGCAGTACGCACCCCGCGGCGCGCCGGATAGCGCGCAGGTCCTGTTCGGCGACCTGCACGTGCACACCACGTTCTCCGCCGACGCGTTCACCATGAGCCTGCCGCTCTTCGGCGGCGAGGGCGCGCGGCCCCCTGCCGACGCCTGCGACTTCGCGCGCTACTGCTCGCAGCTCGACTTCTGGTCGATCAACGACCACGCGGAGGACCTCACGCCGCGCTACTGGCGCGACACCGTGGACTCCATCCGTCAGTGCGACGCCGTGGCCTCGCGCGAGGGCGGTCCTGACACGGTACCGCTGCTCGGCTGGGAGTGGACGAACGTGGGCTGGGTGCCCGAGACGCACTGGGGCCACAAGAACGTGGTGCTCGGCGACCTGGACGACCCGCCCACGCGCCCGATCGCGGCGGTCCGCGAGGTCCCCCGCGGTGCGCCCGGCCCCTGGATCGCCGGACCGCTGGCCCTGGAGGCACTCGAGCGGCGTCCGCTCGACTGGGCGCGCGCGGTGCGCGAGCGCGCCGCCGTGCCCGACTGCGCAGCGGGTACGCCGCACGACGACCCGGAAGCGGCGTGTCGCGAGCGGGCGCCGACGCCGCGCGAGCTGTACGCGCGCCTCGACGCCTGGGGCCTCGACGCGCTGGTGATCCCGCACGGAACCGCCTGGGGCTGGACGGCACCGCCGGGCTCGGACTGGGCCTTCCAGCTGCCCCAGCACGATCCACTGCGCGAGCGGCTGATCGAGGTGTACTCGGGGCACGGCAGCTCGGAGGTCCACCTGCGCGGGCGAGCCGTGCGGCGCGACCCGCGCGGCGGCGATCCACTCTGCCCGTCCCCGACCGCAGACTACACGCCGTCGTGTCACCAGGCGGGCGAGATCGTCCGCACCCGCTGCGAGGGCGCCGGCCTCGATCCGGGCATCTGCGCGCGCCGGGCCGCGGAGGCCCGGCGCCTGCACGCGGCCGCGGGGCGCGGCGGGCACCACACGCTTCCGGACGCCACGGTCGACGAGTGGGGCGACGCCGGCCAGTGCCGCGACTGCTTCCTCCCGGCGTTCGACTACCGGCCCGCCATGTCGGCGCAGTACGCGCTGGCGCGCGCCTTCGACGCCGACGGCCGGCGCGTGGGCGCGGCCCGGATGGGCTGGATCGGATCCAGCGACAGCCACGCAGCGCGGCCGGGAACCGGCTACAAGGAGGAGGCGCGCGCCGCGATGACCGAGGGCGGGCGAAAGCGAGGCCGCTCACGCCTGCTGCGCCTGCTGGCCCGCGACCGCCCGGACGAGCTCCTGCTCGAGGCGCGGCCCGTCGATCCCCGTGCCGGCGGTCCGCCGGAGTCCGAGCGCATGGCGTCCTTCTGGTACACGGGCGGCCTGGTCGCGGTCCACGCGCGCGGGCGCGACCGCGCGGCCATCTTCGACGCCCTGCGGCGGCGCGAGGTCTACGGCACCAGCGGGCCACGGATCCTGCTCTGGTTCGATCTGGTCGACGGCGCGGGCGAGCGCCTGGCGCCCATGGGCTCCGAGCATGCGCTCGACGGATCCCCGGTCTTTCGCGTGCGCGCCCTGGGCTCGCTCGCGCAGCGCCCGGGCTGCCCGGAGTGGGTCGCCGACGGGCTCGGCGACGAGCGGGTCACCAGCCTCTGTGCCGGGACCTGCTACCACCCCTCGGACCGCCGCCGCCCCCTGGACCGCATCGAGATCGTGCGGGTGCGCGCACAGCGGCGCCCTGACGAGCCGATCGCCGGGCTGATCGACGACCCCTGGCTGAGCTTCGCCTGCCCGCCCCGCGGCAGCGGCTGCGACATCACCTTCGGCGACCCGGACTTCGCGGCCGCCCCGCGCTCCACAGCGTACTACGTGCGCGCGCTCGAGGTGCCGTCCCCGGCCATCAACGGCGACACGCTCGGCTGCGAGCGCGACGCCGCGGGAAGCTGCACGCGCGTGCGCGCCTGCGGTCGCGGCACCGGCACTTGCCTGGCACCGGTGCAGGAGCGCGCCTGGTCGTCGCCGATCTGGGTCGATCCGGCGCCCTGAGGCCCCGGATCAGGGGGCAGGAGGCGCAGCCGGCAGCGGCAGGGTGCATCCCGGCCACCAGCACGTGTTCCCCGGAGCGACGGCCCAGTCCAGGATCCCGGCCTCCTTGGGCCAGTCGCCCGTGGGCCCGAACCAGCTACCCCGCGCGCCGAAGAGGCTGCCCGGATAGTGCGTGTGTGCATTGAAGAAGATGTACTGGCGAACGTCGTCCGACGCCGAGTGCGCCTTCCAGTCGGTGAGCGCGTTCATGTACACGTCCCGGATGCACGGATCGATCGCGACCGCCTGGCACAGCGGCTCGCTCGCCTCGGCCTGGTGCGAGCCACCCTCGTAGGTGATGAGCGGCCAGTCGAGACCGCGGGCCGCGAGAGCATTGAGCTGGTTGCGGATGAAGGCACGGGAGCCCGAGCCCAGCGTGTACTCCAGCGAGACGTCCGTTTCCATCAGATCGCACAGCTCGGAGACGCTGGTGGCGGCAGTGCAATCGTCGCGATCGCCGAAGTACGGTGCGATCGCGACCATGTCGATCTCCGATCCC
This sequence comes from Deltaproteobacteria bacterium, assembly GCA_029261925.1. Taxonomy (GTDB): domain Bacteria; phylum Myxococcota_A; class UBA9160; order SZUA-336; family SZUA-336; genus JAGWBS01. The sequence goes on from JAJDAJ010000104.1 coordinate 80,327, forward strand.
GTGTGGCAGTTCCCGCCGGGCGAGGTGAGCCAGCGACTGCAGTCCAGCGCGCGCCCGAGCTTCGCGGCATCCGAGGCCTGGCGCCCGAGCACGCAGACGAGCCGGTCGCCCATGCCGGTCTCCTCGAATGCAGCCCGCGCCAGCTCACAGATCTCGAAGGTCCGCTTGCCCACGAAGCTGTCCGAGCAGACCACGCGGCTCGATGTCAGGCAGTCCGTGCCGTCGAACTCGCTGTCCGGGAGGGCCTCGGCCGCCTCGTACGAGTAGTGGTGCTGGTCAAAGATTCCGTTCCAGACCTCGTTGGAGTACTCCATGTAGACGGGCAGGTGCGGCGCGACCTGATCGCGGAACAGCCGCGCCATCTCGACCACGTTCGCGTCCGTCGCCTGGTGCGGAATGTTGACGTAGCACTCCGCGTTCAGCGTGTTGCAGAGGCGGGCGACCACGTTCAGCGGGACGTTCCCCGGCGTGTTCCCTCCCGACGGCCTCGGCTGGTGGACCCCGTAGCCCCAGCTGAAGTAGCCCTCGGTCATCCAGTGGGCGAAGTCGACGACCCGCGAGTGATTGGTGTGCGTGAAGTCCATCATTCGAAGCGTGCGGTATCGCTGCAGCCGGCTGAGCCACAGCGGGTGGAAGACGGCGCCCCCGAGCTCGCTCGCATCCTCCAGGTCGATGCAGTGCGGGCGCTCCGCACCGCAGGGTGCTGCGTCCCTGCACTGGCCGCCGGAGCAGCGCGCCGTGGAGCAGTAGGACCAGGGCTCGAGGTCATAGGGGGCCGTGTCACTCGCCGCGCACACTCCACCCGGCGGGTACACGCGCAGGTCCCGGGGGGGGTTCGCCGGATCCAGGTCCGTGATCGCCAGGTAGATGCTGCCCCCGGTCGTTCCGACGTCGAACGTCCCTCTCTGGCCATTGACCGACAGCCCCGAGCCGGCTCCGCCGGTCAGGAACGCACCGTCGCCGTCGAAGCGGAGCACCCACTGCCCGAGCGGCCACCCGGCGCTCTCGTAGCCGTTCCCGAACATCCGCGTGTGGATGCAGGTGCGGTTCCCCAGCTCCAGGGGATAGCCGTCGCCGTCGAGGGCCCCGGTGTACGTCTGGTTCGAGGTCAGGCAGCCGCTCCCGCCCGGCGACTCCCGCCAGCTCTCCGCCAGCTTGAGCGCGTTGGTCCAGGGCAGAGCGGTCTCGAAGAAGCGATTGCGCTGGAGGTTGATGCCGACCGCGCTGTCCTGGTTCGCCGTGTTGACGGCGTTGACCGGGGCCGGGCCGAGGCAGACCTCGAGGCGGGGAGGCGGCAAGGTGGCGATCGACCGGGCCAGGACGACGAAGTCCACGATGTCGCAGTCGTCCACGAGACCGTCGAGATCGCCGTCAGCGGCGCTCGCGACGCCCCGGACGTTGCAGTTGCCCGGAATCGCCAGCGAGATCGCGCCGGCGAGCGCATCGCGGACGTCACCGATGTCGAGCACATCGACGATGTCGTCGCCGTTGACGTCGCCGCACGCCGCGCCAGCGACCCGGGGCCAGGAGAGGAGGACCGAGCAGAGGACCACGGCGAGCGCGCCGGACGCGCGCCCCCCCCTCCAAGCGGCCGTCATTCCCCTCACGAGCTCAAGCTAGCATTCTCGCTGCACGCATCGAGAGCCTGCAGCGCGGAGCCTCACCGCGCCGAGAACGACCCGTGCCATCCGGCATCAGGGAAGCGGGCAGCTCCGGCTGCGGCCCCACCGTCCGGAGGCTCGTCAGGGCAGCATCAGCGGCGCCGCGGGCGCTTGCGCTGCGGGCGGTGGCGGGTCGACAGGGGGCGGAGCGGAAGGGGGCGGCGGCGGCGGGATCTCGCCCTCCTGACCGTCCGCTTCCCAGGCTCCGATGTCGAAGCGAGCGACACCGTCGTCGTCACCGTCCAGGGGAACGACCCTGCCGGTCACGTTGATCGGGATCGCCGGCACGGTGTCGCCGCCATCCAGCATCGGACCACCCGCCCTCGGCGCGAAGTGGCTCAGCTGCGAAGGTGCGCTCGAGATGTATGGAGTGGTCCTGGTCGCGAAGTTGCACGAGCCGCAGGTGGCGGTGCGGACTCCGCCGTCGAGCAGCACCACCGAGTTGCCATCGGGATCGTAGAGGACGTTGTTTCTGACCCTCGCGTCGCTGCTGTCACTCGTCAGCTCCACACACCTGCTGTCGCCGGGCCCGGACGGGCGGTAGCAGGAGTTGTTGTAGACCCGGATGTGGCGCGTGGGAACGGTCGGAGGGAGCGGCGCACGGTTCCAGACGCGAATTCCGTCGCTGTCTGCGCTGAGCTCGAGGATGTTGTTTCGCACGGCTCCCTCGTCGCCCTCCACCTGCATCGACTTTCCGTTGCCCCTCTCGTTGAAGCGCCTCGTGAAGTAGTTGCGCTCCACGATGAAGCGGCGCTGCCCCTCGTCGATCTTCTCGGGCTGGCTGTCGGTACGCCCGACGTCGAGGTCCCATGCGTTGTTCTTGCATGCAGAGAAGTAGTTGTCGATGGTGATGTGCTCACGGGAAACGCCAGCCGGGTAGTAGTCGTTGGCGAGCCCCGAGACGAGCTTCATCACGTGCCGGATGGTTCCGCAGCCGATCCGCCCGCCCGTGTTGTTGAGCAAGCCGAGCGAGTTGTGCGCGTAGACGACACCGTGGGAGAACTTCGCGCGGAGAATGTGCTCCCCGCGGCCATTGTCGCCATCGAACTTGTCGCCCAGACGGTTCCCCATGAACAGGCTCTTCTCCCACATCAGGAAGGCATCGAGCCCGCCCAGACCGGGCCCGTCGAGCATCGATGAATCGACGATCGCGATCTCGGTGGGAACATTCACCCCGGGCTCGTACGCCTGGGCCTGGCCGTGGATGAATACCTGGGTGTCGAAGCGAGAGATGTCCACTCGCAGCGCGAGCACCTGGCGCATGTGCGACGGCCCGGGACCGATGTTCAGGGCCACGCCTGCCTCGGTGTTCGCTCCGACGAGCTGGAGGTCGACGATCCGGGTATCCTCGCTGTCGTCGAACTGGAAGATTCCCGCGCCGGGGGGCGCGTTGACGCGGGGCTTCGGACCGGAGCCGTAGGCGCCGATCAGCGTCGGTCCGTGGCTCCGCATCCGGATCGGAGACCCCCGGCTGAACGAATCACCGCGCCTGAACAGGCAGCGCATCGAGCTGTCGTCACAGCCGTGGGTCGAGATCGCGGCCGAGAAGTCGCTCATGTTGGCAACCCGCGCTCCCGACGGGCATCCCCCGGATCCAGCAGACGGAGTGGAGCCATTGGCAATGCACACGGTGCGATTGCCGGACCAGACCTGACCCGGATCCTGGATCGTGACATCGAGCGACGCGGTCGACGTGGAGGTCCCGTCGCTGACGGTCACCGTGGCCCGGTAGGTCCCCGGGACGTCGTACACGTGTCCGGCGATGAACCCGGTGTCGAAGTTCTTCGAGTGGGGGACCGAGGATACCTCGGCGCGCGCCCCCTGGTCCCAGACTCCCGAGCCGGGATCGCCGAAGTCCCAGGTATAGATCAGATCCAGCAGATTGTCGGCGAGATCCCCGCTGTCGGCATCGGTGGTGGCCCGCGCATCGAAGAAGATGGCGCAGGGGGCAGCGCAGGTGGTGCGTGGAGCGGTCAGTCTCGCCACCGGAGAGGCGGCGAGCAGCGTCGCTGGCGGCATCGTGAGCGCCGCAAGCACGATCCAGTGCATCTTGGACATGAGACCTAGCTCCTCCTGGCTGTTGCCAGCCGCCCGTACATGCGGCGCAGACGTGACCCAGCATCGGGCGATGCACCCGCTGTCGATGTGATCCCGGGCACCACGAACCGAGATTTCCGCCGCCTCGGGCGGCAGATCAGCTGCAGGATAGCTCGATCACGGTCCGGTGCAGCCGCCGCTCGGCCACCCGCGCACCCGTCGATACAGGACACGCATCTCGCGACGATTCCGGCCTCGACGGGCGAACTTGGCGCCCCCGATGCCGTTCCCGGCAGACGCATGGCTCCGGTGGCTCGACCCGCGGCAGGAGGGGCCCGCTGCGGGCGTCGGGCCCCCGCACAGAAGCCCGGCAGCGCCGCTACCGATGCGGAAGGGCCCACCGGCCGGCGCGAGCCGCGGGCCAGCAGGGGCGCCGGGGTGGGCCTCGCCTGGTGTCCAGGATCACGTACCAGCAGCAGGCTGGAGCCGACACTCGTAACGTGAATCTGGCGCGGATCGCAGCCGATCCAGCAGGCCACAGCATCGGGGACTCGAGACGATGATCGCGCGCATTCTGGTTCTCACGTTGACGCTTCTGGCCACTCCCGCCCCGGCACTCGCCGACGCGATCAACGTCGCGAACCAGGGCAGTGCAGTCGGCATCAACCTCTCCAGGAATCGAGTCTTCCAGTCGGCGCTGCCCTGGGTGAACGCGCTCAAGATGGCGGAGGCCTGGCGCGAGTCGCCCAGCGGCAGCGGGTGTCTCGGCTCGAACCGGGCGTACACGGGATCCCTGGATCCCGATGGCTACCCCCTGGAAATGGGCGATCGCAGCTGCATTCACACGCGCATGTTCGGCGGCCGCCACGAGGACTCCCTCTGGCCCGTCGGCGAGTGGGTACTGCGCCATTCAGGCAGCGCCAGCTTCCGGGTCGGCGGAGCCGCGACCGGGCTATCGGTCGAGGGGCAGCGCGGTACGTTCCAGGTAGGTACGTCCAGCGGGGGACTCTATCTGATGATGGACGAGCTGGACCCCGCCGACCCACCTCGAGAACTTCGCCTGTACCCACCCGGTGGCGTCTGCGCCGCCAGCACGAGCGCTCCCTACGACTTCGAGCCGTGGTCCTACTGCTCCACCGAGCGCTGCGCGGGCGGGGCCTGCGAGGACGCACGCAGCTGCGGCGGGGAGCGCCCCAACTGCATCGATCTCGAGGAGGCCGCAGAGGAAGGCGGGCTGGTCTTTCATCCACTCTGGCTCAGCCGCCTTCGCCACTACCGAACGCTCCGGATGATGGACTTCATGCACACGAATCACTCGCGGGTGGAGGACTTCTCGCACTGGATGACCGAGGACTACTTCAGCTGGGGATACGGCCTCCACCAGCCGCGCGACGGCGGCGGAAACACGCCGGGCAACGTCCCGCTGGAGATCGTGGCGAAGCTCTGCAACACCTTGAATGCCGAGTGCTACGTCAACGTCCCGCACGGCGCGAGCGATGCGAACATCCGCGAGATGGCGCGCCTGTTCCGGGACGGGGTCGCCCCGCACCTGCCCGTCTACATGGAGTACTCGAACGAGGTCTGGAACGGAATCTTTGGCCAGCATCGGTACTCCTACGAGGCGGCCGCGGCGCTCCCGGCCACCGAGTTCGATGGAGCTGATTGCCTCAACAGACCCAGTGATTGCTCGGACAACTTCGTGGGCAAGCGCACGTTCGAGATGTGTCGCCTCGCCCAGACCGTCTTCGACGAGAACGGGATGGGAGACCGGCTCGTCTGCGTCCTGGGTCGCCAGGTGTCCGATCCCACGAAGCTGGAGCGATCCCTGGACTGCCCGCGCTGGACCGCGGCGCCCGGGGGCAACTGCTACGCGGAATCCGACATCGACATGGTCGCCATCGCGCCGTACTTCGGCGATCGGGACGACTGCTCGACCGCGAGCAGCACCACCGAGCTCTGCGCCATGATGGAGTCCGACATCGATCAGGAGTACTCGCTCGACTCTACGGACCGGCGGGCGTTCATCCGGAACCAGCTGGCCTCAATCCGGTCGCGGGGTCTCGACTGGCCGCTGATCACCTACGAGGGCGGTTCGCACCAGGCGGATGCAGGCGCGCCCCAGTGCCAGGCGGCGGCTACGGATCCCTGCATTCGCGACGTCTACATGAAGGCACTCACGGACTGGAAGGCCCACGCCGCGTCGAGCGCAGTGCATCAGTACATCTTCTTCGATGCCCACTCGACCTACTCGGGGAACCTGTTCGGAGCGCGAGGGAGCTGGTACGGGGAAACCTCCGCCTGGCCCAAGGAGGCCGGCATCCTGGACTGGTCGACGCTACCCGCGAACCAGTGCTGGTGGCCGGGCTGCCGGCTCGGGGTGCCCTCGCTCGAGCGGCCCGCGGCCCCGCTGCTCCTGCCCTAGAGCCGGAACGGCGGGCCCTACGCCGCCTCGACGCGCACCGCGCAGTACTTGAACTCGGGGATCTTGCCGTCGGGATCCAGCTCGTCGAGCGTCAGCAGGTTCGCCGCGGCCTCGCGGAAGTGAAAGGGCATGAAGACGGCGCCCTCGCACTCGCGATCGGTCACGCGCGCGCGCAGCCAGACCTCGCCGCGGCGGCTCACCACGCGCACCCGGTCGCCCGCGGCGATCCCCAGACGCGCGGCGTCCGCGGGGTGCAGGGCGACGAATGCCTCGGGCTCGAGGCCGTCGAGCGCCCGCGTGCGGCGGGTCATGGAGCCCGTGTGCCAGTGCTCCAGCAGCCGTCCGGTGTTGAGCACCAGCGGGTAGGCCTCGTCGGGCAGCTCGGGCGCGGCCGTCCACTCCGCCGGCGAGAAGCGGCCTCGGCCGCTCGCGGTCGGGAAGTCGTCGGAGAAGAGCACCACCGGACCGTCCTCGTGCTCCGGGTCGGGGTTCGGCCAGAGCTTGCCGGTGTCCCCGAGGTTGGCGTGCGAGAGCGTGCGATAGGCGTCGGTCAGGGCCGCCATCTCGTCGAAGACCTCGGAGGGCGAGTCGTAGCGCATCGGGTAGCCCATGCGGCTCGACAGATCGCAGACGATCTCCCAGTCGGGGCGCGCCTGACCGGGCGGATCGAGCACCGGACGACCGACCTGCACGCGCCGGTCGGTGTTGGTGTAGGTCCCCAGCTTCTCCAGGTACGAGGCCGCCGGCAGGATGACGTCGGCGAACTCGGCCGTCTCGGTCAGGAAGATGTCCTGTACCGCCAGGAACTCCAGGTTCGAGAGCGCCTGGCGCACCTTGTTGATGTTGGGGTCCGACAGGAAGGGATTCTCGCCCATGATGTACATGCCCCGGATCCGCCCCTCGAGCGCGCCCCGGGTGATCTCTACCACCGTCAGCCCGCGCTCCGGATCCAGCTCGCGCCCCCAGGCGCGCTCGAACTTGGCGCGCACGGCGGGGTCGTCCACCGGCTGGTAGTCCGGGTAGACCATCGGTACCAGGCCGGCGTCGCTCGCGCCCTGCACGTTGTTCTGACCGCGCAGTGGATGCAGCCCCGCTCCGGGCCGGCCGACGTTCCCGGTCAGCAGCGCGAGGGCGATCAGGCAGCGAGCGTTGTTCGTGCCGTAGACGTGCTGCGAGATCCCCATGCCCCAGAAGATGATCGCGCTGCCGGCCCCGGCGAAGGCCCGCGCGACCTCGCGCAGCGTGCCCGCATCCACCCCGCAGATCGGCGCAGCCACCTCGGGCGAGTAGCGCTCGACCACGCCGCGGAGCTGCTCGAAGTTCTCGGTGCGCTGCTCGACGAACGCGCGATCCTCGAGACCTTCCTCGATGATCACGTGCATCAGGGCGTTGTAGAACGCCACGTCGGTGCCGGGCTTGAGGCGACAGTACCAGTCCGCGTGCTCGGCGATCGCCTCGCGACGCGGATCGACCACGATCATGCGCATGCCTCGTGCGCGCGCCTGCTTGAAGAACGTGGCCGCCACCGGGTGGTTCGCCGTCGTGTTGGAGCCCGCGATCAGCGCGCAGCCGGCGTTGGCGACGTCGCCGTAGGTCGTGGTCACCGCGCCGCTGCCGATGCACTCCAGGAGCGCCGCGACGCTGGAGGCGTGGCAGAGCCGCGTGCAGTGATCCACGTTGTTGGTGCCCCAGCCGGCGCGGATCAGCTTCTGGAAGAGGTACGCCTCCTCGTTCGAGCACTTGGCGCTGCCGAAGCCGGCCAGGGACCCTGGGCCCGAGGCGTCGCCGATCTCGCCGAGGCGACGCGCGACCAGGTCGAGCGCCTCGTCCCAGGTCGCCTCGCGGAAGGCGGGCAGGACCTCGTCGTAGTCGACGATCCCGCCCGGCTTGCGGCGTCCGTCGTGCTCCCCGCGCACATCGCGCGACAGCGGCCCGCGGGGACGATGGGAGTCGCGCCGGATCAGCGGCACCGTCAGGCGCTGCGGGTGGCGCGCGTAGTCCCAGCCGTAGCGTCCCTTGACGCAGAGCCGCTCCCGGTTGCCGGGGCTGCTGCGGCCCTCCGCGAAGACGATCTCGTTGCGCGGGCGGTCCACGTGGTAGGTCAGCGCGCAGCCCACGCCGCAGTAGGGGCAGACGGTGTGCACCGGCTCCAGCTCCTCGCGCGGGCGCAGCTCGACCCCGAGCGGCCGGTCCACCAGCGCGCCGGTCGGGCAGGCGGCGGCGCACTCGCCACAGGCGACGCAGCTGCTCTCGCCCATCGGGTCGTCGAGGTCGAAAGCGATGCGCGCCTCGTGCCCCTTGCCCGTGCGGCCGATCACCAGGTTGCCCTGCACGTCGTCGCAGGCGCGCACGCAGCGGTCGCACAGGATGCAGGCCTGGTGGTCCACCGCGATCACGCGCGACGAGTCGTCGCGCCTGCGCGCTTCTCCACCGGGCAGGCCAGCGCCCCAGGCGTCGTACCGCCGGGCCAGCGCGAGCAGGGCGTTGTCGCCCAGCGCGCGCTCGCGGGCGTCGGTCTCGGGGTCGGGCTGCTCGGACATCAGCAGGTCGACCAGGCGCGCACGATGCGCCTCGATCTCCTCGCCGCGCGTGCGCACCTGCATGCCCGGCTCGCAGGGGCGCACGCAGGCCGCCGCCAGCGCCCGGCCCCCGACGTCCACCACGCACATCCGGCACACGCCCACGGGCTCCAGGCCCGGGGAGTGGCAGAGCACGGGCACGTCGATGCCGGCCCCGCGCGCGGCGTCCCAGAGCGTGGTGCCCTCGGGCACCGAGACCTGCCGGTCGTCGATGGTCAGCTCGATCACGCTCGCTCCTCCGGAGGCGCGAGACCGAGCTCGCGCCAGCGCTCCGGCCTCAGGTAGCCGCCGTCGGTCCAGCCGCGCGCGCGGTTGTACGCGCGGATCATCCGCGCCAGGCGCGCGGCGTCGAGGCGCGCGCTTCCCGGCGGCGCGTCCGGAAGCGGCTCGGAGAGCAGCCGTTCCGGCAGCCGGTCGTCGGCGGGGACCCAGCCCTCGCGCACGTTGAAGGCCTTTCGCAGGTCGACGATCGCCGCCGCCCGCTCGCGGAGCTCGGCCGCACTGTAGTCCATGCCCGTCACCTCGCGCAGCATTCCGGCGCCGTCCTCGTACAGGTCGTCGAGGGCGCCGCGCAGGAACTTGCACAGGATCAGCGAGTCGATCAGCGCGGCGCGGTCCTCCGGCTCTACCGCCAGCGCCGCCGCGCGCGCGTCGCCGCGCAGGCGATCGACGCGGTCCGAGAAGTCGAGCTCGTAGGCGCCGCTGCGATTGTGGTCCGCACCGCGCGTGTTGACCGCCAGACCCAGCGCCATGGTCTGCAGGGCGCGCGGCTCGTAGCCGGGAAGCTCGAGGCCCTTGACCTGGGGCGCGAAGTCGATACTGCCGCCGCCCAGCACGAGCGCCACCCGACGCGACCCCTCGCCCAGCAGCGCCCCCGGGCCGCGGCGTGCCGCGATCGCGTCGATCAGCGCGAGCAGGCCCGGACCGTCGCCGAAAGCCGGAGCCCTGTCGAGCAGGCCGCGCTCGCCGCACTCCATGGCGAAGGCGATCGTCGCGCCGGTCGAGATGGTGTCCATGCCCAGCGCGTCGCAGCGGCGGCTCGCCTCGAGCACCACGTCGGGATCGTCGATCCCGCACAGCGGACCGAGCGCGTACAGGCTCTCGTACTCCACCCGGGTCTCGCCGCCATCGGCGATCGCCCAGACGTGCTCGCACCCGATCGTGCAGCTCGCGCAGGAGCGCCGCGCGCGCTCGCGCTGCGGCTGTAGCTCCTCGGCCGAGAGCCGCGCCGCGCCCTCGAAGCGCCCACGCTGGAAGTTGCGCGTGGGGAGCGCCGAGATCCGGTCGAAGGCCAGCAGGTTGGCCGCGGTGCCCAGCTCGCGGTACTTCGCGGTGGACGGCCCCAGCGAGCGGCGCGCCAGCGCGCGCGCGCGCCGCACGACGGCCTTGCGATCGGCCACGCGCGGATGCTCGCTGCCGCGCACGACCACGGCCTTGAGTCGCTTGGCCCCCATCACCGCGCCCAGGCCGCCGCGCCCCGCGTGACGCCCGTCGTTGGACAGCGTGGCGAAGCGCACGCCGGCCTCCCCGGCGGGACCGATCGCGGCGACGCGGCCGCGATCCGCGAGCGCGTGCGCGGTCTCCGCCGCGCTCAGCCCCCAGAGCCCGGTCGGCTCGAGCCCCCCGTCGACCCAGATCGAGGGCACGGCACAGCGACCGGTGAAGACCAGCGCGTCGACGCCCATGGCCTTGCCCTCGATCGCGAAGTGCGAGCTCGAAAGCGCATCACAGATGAAGCCCGTCAGCGGGCTCTTGGCCACGACGGCGAGCTTGGCCGAGGTGGTCAGCGGGGTGCCGACCAGCGGCGAGAAGCAGAAGATCAGCGGGGCCTCGGGGGCCAGCGGATCGACCCCGCGCGGGGCCTCGCGGTGCAGCAGCCAGGCACCCAGGCCGACGCCGCCGATCCAGCGCCGCAGCTCGTCGGGATCGAGGGCGATCCGCTCCGCGCGACCGCTGGTGAGGTCGCAGCGCAGGTAGGCGCCGTGGTGGCCGTGCACCTCAGCCACCGGCCGCCGCGTCCATCACGATCACGTGCTCGTCCGCGCCAATCGGCACACCGGCGCCGCGCAGGAACGCGCCGCCGTCGAGCGACACCAGGTAGTGCCGCGACAGCTCCCCGCCGGCGACGGCCCCGAGCTCCGGGCCGGCGTGCGCGAGCACCCCCGCAAGGGTGTCCACGGGCACCTCGAGCTCGGCATGGCCGGTGCGCCGCCGCGCCTGGCCGAGCAGCTCGAGCGTGGCGCGCGCCTCCGGATCGTCGGCGCGCACGGCGGCCAGGTAGTCCCCGGGCGTGTTGAAGCCGCGCGTCGGCTCGAGCGACGGGAGCTCGTGCGCCTCCACGCGCCGGAAGTCGAGCGCCTCGAGCAGGTCCAGCGGCCGGCGGCGGCCCGCCGCGAGCAGCGCCTCCGCCGCGGCCCCCGCTGCACGCGGGTATACCGCGCAGAGCGTCTGGACGTGACCGTCCAGCACGGGCGCGGCCGCGTCGCCGAAGCCGAGCAGCGTCTCGATGAAGGCGCGGTCGAGCCAGGGCGCGTCGGTGCCCACCGCGATCGCGCGGTCGGCGCGGATCGCCGCGAGCCCCTCGCGCAGTCCGGCCAGCGGGCCTAGCCCCGGCTCGCGATCGACCACGACGCGGGCGTCGAGCGCCGGCAGCTCGAGATCGGGCGCACTCACGACCACGACCTCCTCCACCACCTCGCGCAGGCGCGCCACCACGTGCGCGACCATCGGGCGCCCGCGCCACGGCAGCAGCGCCTTGGGGCGACCCATGCGGGACGAGCGCCCGCCGCAGACGACGATACCGGCCGCGCCGCCCACTCAGCCGGCTCCGGGTCCGGGCACCCGGTCGAGCAGCGAGACCAGCGGCGCGAGCGCCACCTGACCCAGTCCGCAGATGCTGGTACGCGCCAGCGTCTCGTGGAGCTCGCGCAGCTGCTGGCGGCTGCCCGCGTCGAGCGCGCCGTCGTGCTCGAGCAGCTGCACGGCCTTCTGGGTGCCGATGCGGCAGGGCACGCACTTGCCGCAGGATTCGTTGCGAAAGAAGCGCGTCACGTTGAGCGCCACGTCGAGCAGCGCCCGGCCCGCGGCGACGAAGATCACCGCTCCCGACCCCAGCATCGAGCCGGCGCGCTGCAGGGCATCGAAGTCGAGCGGCGTGTCGAGCGCCTCCGGGCCCAGGAACGGACTCGAGGCCCCACCGGGCGCGATCGCACCCAGCTCCGCGCCCGCGCGCACACCACCGCAGGCCTCGAGCAGCTCGCGCAGCGGCGTCCCCGTCGGAACCAGCAGAACCTGCGGCCGCTCGACGTCACCGCTGATGCTGACGAACTTCTGGCCCGTGAATCCCTCGCGCCCGAGGCCGAGCCACCACTCCGCGCCGCGGCGGATGATCGCGGCGGCGTGTGCGAGGGTCTCCACGTTGTTGATCAGCGTCGGCCGACCGTTCAGCCCGCGCTGTCCCGGAAACGGCGGCTTGTTGCGCGGCTCGCCGCGGCGATCCTCCATGCACTCGAGCAGGGCGGTCTCCTCGCCCAGGATGTAGCCGCCGGGAGAGACGAAGACGTCGATCTCGAACGGCCGCCCGGGACCGAGCGCGTCGGGGCCAACGGCGCCGGCCTCGCGTGCGCGCACCAGCGCCAGCTCGAGGGCGTGCCGCTCCGGAGCATACTCGTGGCGCACGAAGACCGAGCCACGCTCCGCCCCGACGGCGTGCGCCGCCAGCGCCATGCCCTCGATCACCAGGTGCGGCAGGTCGCGCAGGATCTCGCGGTCCTTGAACGTGCCGGGCTCGCTCTCGTCGGCGTTGCAGATCACGTGGCGCGGCGCGGGCTCTGCCGCGACCAGCGCCCACTTGCGCGCGGTCGGGAAGCCGGCACCTCCCATGCCGCGCAGACCGCTGCGCTCGATCTCGGCGATCAGCTCCTGCGGCGGGCGCTCCCGCGCCGCGCGCAGCGCGCCGTGGTGCTCGCCGGGATCGCCGTACGGGTCGGCGGCGGGCCAGCGCGCCGGGACCAGTGTGACACGGGGCGATTCGCCATCGAGGGCGCGCTCGGCCGCGGCACCCGACGCGTCGAGGGTGATCACCTCGTCGCCGACCTGGGCGGCGGGCGCGGCGTCGCAGCGGCCCAGGCACGAGACCTCGCCCAGCTCCACCTCGCGCCCCGCCAGGCGGGCGCGGGCCGCCGCGGCCGCGCGCGCCCCACCGGCCAGCATGCAGGCGAGGTCGCGGCAAACGCGGACCTCGCCGCCGGGCGCCGGAGGCGTGCGCCGGAAGTGCGTGTAGAAGGAGGCCAGCCCCTGCACCCGGAACAGCGGTGCGCCGGTCTCCCGCGCCACGTCGCGCAGCGTGTCGGGGCTCAGCCAGCCCTCCCGCGCCTGCGCCCGCAACAGAGCCTCGAGCAGCATGCCCCGATGATAGGCCAAGCCGCGGCCCGGACCGCGCTCGAGCAGCTCCCGCGGCGCGAGCCGGTACCGGCCGGCTCAGAGAGCGCTGACGGCCGAGATCGTCGCCACCGTACCGGCGATCGCCAGCGCGTAGGAGACCCAGGCACCCGCGGCGGCCGCACCGTGGCCCAGCAGATCGAGCAGGAGGTGGCGGAGGTGGTGCATGCAGTGCCAGAGGACCAGCGAGAAGAAGCTGATCAGGAAGATCTTGCCCGGGAGGCTCGCCGCCATCGCGTGGACCCGGTCGTAGGACAGCCCGCCGAGATCGCTGCCCAGGAGCAGCACGCCGACGATCAGACCCGGCAGGAAGATCGCGGCCAGGAAGCCGCCCGCACCGAAGATCATCCAGAGCAGGGGCTCGATCCGGTGAATCAGGCTCAAAGCACACCTCCGAGCACCAGCAGGGTCACGACGAAGCCCGCGACGAAGACGCCGAGCACGCCCACGAAGAGCACCGGAAGGGGCAGGCCCGGCCCGGGGATCGGGCCGACGCGGCCCACGGCGATCTTGCGGGTGAGCCAGGCCCAGCGGATCGTGAAGTACACGGTGAACGCCAGCACGACCCAGCTCAGGGCCAGGGTCGGCCCGCTGCTCATCGAGCCCAGGTAGCCCTGCCAGGCCTCGGGTCCGTCGGCGAGCGCGCGCACGCCCAGCAGCAGCTGCACGGAGGCGATCGCCATGAACACGCTGGTGAACGCGAACAGCACGTAGTTGCGGTAGCGCGCGTGGCCCAGCGGCCAGCCGCTGGGCGGCCGCGCGGGCGCGACGCGGGTCGGGGACGTGGTCTGGCTCATGTCATGCTCTTCCTGGGCAGGATGTGCGTCCACTGCAGCGCACCGGTCACCTTCGCCTGCTGGATGGCCATGGCCGGGTCGACATGCTTGGGACAGACCTGGGAGCACTCGTTCGCGTACGAGCAGGCCCAGACGCCATCGTGGCCGTGGATCGCGTCGTAGCGGTCGGCGTTTCCCTCGTCGCGCGAGTCCAGGTTGTACCGGTGTCCCAGCGCGATCGCGGCCGGCCCGACGAACTCCGGCTCGTTGGCGAGCACGGGGCAGGCGGCGTAACAGAGCGCGCAGTTGATGCACATGCTGAACTGCTTGAACTCCTCGAGCTGCTCGGGCGACTGCTGGTACGCGCCGTCGGCCACGTCCTTCTCGATCTTGCGCACGATCCAGGGCTTGACGCTCTGGATCTTCTGCACGAAGTCGTCGAGCTCGACGATGAGATCGCGGACGATCGGGAAGTTCGACAGCGCCTCGACGCGGATCGTGCCCTCGTAGTCGCGCACGAAGGCGTTGCAGGTGAGCAGCGGGCGGCCGTTGACCAGCATCCCGCAGCTCCCGCAGACGCCCATCCGGCACGACCAGCGGTGCGAGAGCGTGGGATCGACGTCGTCCTTGATGGCATTGAGCGCGTCGAGCACGACCCAGTCGGGCATGCACGGGACCTCGTAGGTCTCGAACACCGGCTCGTCGTCCTGCTCGGGCCGGTAGCGGAGGATCTCGAACTTGCGAACCACGGTCTCCATCAGTACTTGCGCTCCTCGGGCTGCCAGCGGGTGATCGTGACGGGCTTGTACTCGAGCCTCGGTCCGTCCGCAGAGAACGTGACGACGCTGTGCTTGAGCCAGTCGGCATCGTTCCGGGTCGGGTAGTCGCGACGGGTGTGCGCCCCGCGCGACTCCTTGCGATCGAGCGCGGCCATGACCACGGCCTCGGCGATGTCGATCATGTTGCCGAGCTCGATCGCCTGGACGATCTCGGTGTTGAAGATCTGGCTGGTATCGGTGATGCCGATGTCGGCGTAGCGACCCTTGAGCTGACGCACCGAGTCCACCGTGGCGGCCATCGAGGCCTCCTCGCGGTAGACGCCACAGCCCTGCTCCATGGTCGAGTTCAGCTCCCTGCGAATCTGGGCGATCCGCTCGCCACCCTTCTTGTTCCGCAGCGCCTCGAGCCGGCTCGCCTCGCCCCTGGCCTGGTCGACCAGCTCCGCCTCGCTGCCCTCGCTGGCGCCTCCGGCGACGTACTGGACCGCATGGTCACCAGCGCGCTTGCCGAAGACCAGGCACTCGGGCAGGGAGTTCGAGCCCAGGCGGTTCGCGCCGTTGATCGACACGCAGGCGGTCTCGCCCGCCGCGTACAGGCCCGGGACCGGGGTCGCGCCGTCCAGGTCCGTGTCGATGCCGCCCATCATGTAGTGCACGACCGGACGCACCGGGATCGGCTCGAAGACCGGGTCGATGCCGACGTAGTTCCGCGCCAGCTCGCGCACGAAGGGGATCTTCTTGTCGATGTTCTCCTCGCCGAGGTGGCGCAGGTCCAGGTGCACGTAGTTCCCGTACGGGCCCTCGAAGCCGCGCCC
Organism: Deltaproteobacteria bacterium; assembly: GCA_029261925.1. Taxonomy (GTDB): domain Bacteria; phylum Myxococcota_A; class UBA9160; order SZUA-336; family SZUA-336; genus JAGWBS01. Next base: position 95,836 of record JAJDAJ010000104.1, read on the forward strand.
GGCCTCGAACTCCTGCATCTCGGCGCGGGAGACCATGTCGCGCGGCCCCAGCTCGGCCTTGTCGCCCAGGCCGTAGTCGTACTGGACCGTGAAGCGCTCGCCGAGCCTGTTCTTCAGGTGGCCGCCCTCGCCGCGCGCCGCCTCGGTGATCAGGATGCCGGTGCCGGGCAGCCCCGTCGGGTGGTACTGCACGAACTCCATGTCCTTGAGACCGACGCCGGCCCGGTAGGCCAGCGCCATGCCGTCACCGGTCTTGACCGCGGCATTCGTCGTGAACGGGAAGATCCGCCCCCCGCCACCCGTGGCCATGATCACGGCCTTGCCCAGGAAGCACTTGACCTCGCCGGTTCGCATGTCGAAGGCGGCGATGCCGCGGCAGACCCCGTCCTGCATCAGCAGGCGGGTGGCGAAGTACTCGTCGTAGCGCACGATGCGGTCGTACTTCAGCGACGTCTGGAAGAGCGTGTGGAGCATGTGAAAGCCGGTCTTGTCCGTGGCGTACCAGGTCCGCTTGACCGACATGCCGCCGAAGAAGCGCACGGCCACGCGTCCGTCGGGCTCACGGCTCCAGGGACAGCCCCAGTGCTCCAGCTGCGTCAGCTCGCGCGGCGCCGCCTCCACGAACGTCTCGACCGCATCCTGGTCGGCCAGGAAGTCGCTGCCCTTCAGCGTGTCCTTGATGTGGAGGTCCATGTTGTCGTCGTCGCGCGCCACGCCAGCGGCGCCGCCCTCGGCCGAGACCGTGTGGCTCCGCATCGGGTAGAGCTTGGAGACCATGCCCACGGAGATCCCGGGCGAGGCCTCGCAGGCGGCGATCGCGGCGCGCAGACCGGCGCCGCCGCCACCGACCAGGATCACGTCGTGACGAATGACCTCCACCGGATCTCCCTTCGCGCGGACCCCGGGCGGCGGGGGCGCGCCATGAACCTGAGCCGCGCCGCGCGATCCGCACCGCGTGGCTTCTGCCACGGTCGGCGGACCGGACAGGGCTTCGAGCCGTCGGCCCCCCTGCCCAGCGGCGCCGGCACCATAACAAAAAATCCGCGCCGGGCGGGCGCTCCAGCGAGGGTTCAGGCCCCCGGAGCGGGCCAGGCCAGCGGCTCGTTCCGCGCCGCGTCCCTCAACACCATGCGGTGTCGCACCGGGCGGCCGGGGGGCAGCGCGGCGGCCACCTCGGCGCCCCACCCGGCCGCGACGACGTCGATGCAGTCGATCCGCATGGCCTCGAGCCAGGCGTCGAGCTGCGCGGCGACGCGCGTCGCCCCCGGGTTCCGGCCGTCCCGGCGCGAGTCGCCGAAGCCCGGCAGGTCGGGCGCGATCACGCGCCGCTGGCGCTCACCGGCCTGCCGCAGCCAGCCCTCGAAGTCGGCACCGGTGCCGTCGCGGTCGTGCAGGCAGAGCAGCGGGACCGGATCGCGCAGCGGACCCGCCTCGCGCCAGGAGACCCGGGTGTCGGCGACCTTGAGCGTATGCAGGGGCGCGGCCGGCGCGTAGGCGCTCGAGGCACCCAGGAAGCGCCGCTGCAGCTTGGCGATCGCCCGGCGCTCCAGCCACCTGCGCACGACGGCGGGCACCGGAAGCCGCAGGGCGGACGCGAGGTCGACGAGCGCCGGCGAGCCGTCTGGACGCGCGAGTACGTTGCTGGGGCTGCGCAGATCCAGGTACACGAAGCCGCGTCGCGCGAGCTCGTCGAGGATCGCGGCGAGCGCGCCGAAGAAGGCCGCGGGCAGCCGCCCCTGGTGCGTGCGGCGGCGCAGCGGTAGCCCGTCGATGTGCTCCATGGCCAGGGCCAGCCGGTCCACCCGGCCGAGCGCGCGCGGCACCCCGTCCACGCCCTCGAGGCCCTCGAGGATGCGGAGCTCGCGCGTGACCAGCCAGGGCGCGAGCAGGCCGCGGACCAGCGCGCCGCGGGGCGCGTAGTCCTTGACGACCGCGCGCTCGCCGCTCTCCGACTCGACCAGGAGCACGTCGGGGTTGGCGAAACCGCCGCGGTTGAGCACGCGAACGCCCGGCCCACGCAGCTGGGCGCGCCGCGGCGGGGCGCTCAGCCGAGCTGCCAGCGGACCAGCATCGCCAGCACGCCGAGGGCCACCGCCAGCGCCGTACCGGTCTCGTTGTTGTCGGCGAAGCGCACCCCGCGCCAGCTGCTCTCACCGGGTGGCAGACCGCCCAGCGGGCGGTAGGCGCGCAGGCGCGGCAGCAGCCGCGGCACCGCGGTCGCGTAGCGCCGGAACTCGTCCCCGTAGAGGGACTCGAGCCGCGCCCCCTCGATGCGGTTCTTGTAGGGCATGTAGTAGCCGAAGAAGAACAGCGCGAAGACCGCGCCGAGGACCAGCGCCATCCCGTTGTGCGCCATCCACAGGAAGCCGACCGCGATCAGCAGGGTGCCCAGGTAGAGGGGATGGCGGACGTAGGCGTAGACGCCGGTGACGGTCAGGGCGTCGTTCTTGTGCAGGTGGCCGGTGGCCCACAGGCGGATCCCCTCGCCGAGGGCGATCGGGACCAGGCCCAGCAGGATCGAGCTGCCGGTGGGCCTGGCGAACCAGAGCGCCACGAGCACGAGGGCGTAGACGGCGAGCAGGCGCGGGCGCAGGCGCTTGGTCGGGATCCTCATGGCGGCGTAGGGTTGCGCCGGAGGCGCCGCGGCGCCACCTCGCGGGCCCGCGCGCTACTCACTCAGGACGGGGTGGAGCGGGAGACGATGGCGTTGCGAAAGTCCGGGGCCGTCGCGGGCGGCGCGGAGTTCTGGGCCGGGGTCCAGCGCGAGATCGACGCGACGGGGCCGCGCGAGCTCGAGGCCTACCTGCGCGGCGACGCCGGCGGCCCGCAGCCGGAGCCCGGGCTCGAGCAGGCGCTGCTCGAGCGGCTGCTCGCCGGCCTGCGCGCGGTCCGGGGCGGGTGAGCGGCGCGCTGCATGCGCGGGCGCCTCAGAGCGGTGCCGGCAGCGCCGACTGCAGGCTGCGGCGCGCCCGGTACAGGCTCGACTTGATGGCGTCCTCGCTGCGGCCCGTGACCTCGGCAATCTTGCGGATCGCCATGCTGCGGCCGTGCCGCAGCTCGAGGATGCGCCGCTGCTCGCCGGGGAGCTGCTCGATCGCTGCCTGCACGCGGCCCAGCGTCTGGCGCGCCTCGGTACGGGCTCCCGGCCCCTCGTCGACCGGCCCCAGGTCGGGCGGCAGGTCCTCGAACGACACCAGTCGAACGGCGCCGCGGCGTCGCAGCCGGTTGTGGATGATGTTGCGCGCGATGCCGTAGATCCAGACCACGAGGTCGGACTTGCCCTCGAACCGCTCCACACAGGTGTAGACCGCGGAGAAGACCTCCTGGACCACGTCCTCGGCCTCGGCGCGATCGCCGAGCTTCCGGATGGCGAACGCGTACATCCGGCGGAAGTTCTGGCGGTACAGCTCCTCGAACGCCGCGGTGTCGCCCGCGATGATCGCCTCGACGATCTCTCGATCCGAATCCTTCAAAGCTCTGGCTCCTGTCGCCGGGTCCGGGTTTTCCCGGCTGGAGCCCTGTTGGAGCAAGCCATGTGCCAACGACGCAAGTACGCGCCTCGCATGCACATCCGCGCCGATCCGGGCGCGGCGAGGGCACACGGTGGTGCGGCCGCCCGCCGCGATGAGTACCGCGGGGGCCGCGATTGGGTAATTGACTCCACTCTTCAGCGGAGTGAACCGGGAGTCAGAGCCGGTCGGGGCTGACCGTCCAGATGCCTCGCACCTGTCGCCAGTGGTCGGTGCGCGGGAGCTCGAGGCCCCAGAAGCGCAGCCCGCGCGCGTGCTCTCCGACCAGCCGCAGCTCCACCACGGCGCGGTCGTCCTCCAGCATGCGGAACTCCAGCACCTCGAAGCGGTCCAGAAGTCCCCCGCGCAGCTGGGACGCGCGGACCTGGGCCGTCAGCGACGCCATGTAGTCCTGCAGCGCCACCCTGCCGGTGAAGAACCCCGGCAGCCGCGGATCGGAGTGGGTGGTCTCCGCGGCGATCGGCACGCCCTCGAGCAGGTCGTAGAACGAGCGGATCCGGGCCGCGAATCCCGCGGCCCGCGCGTCCTCGACCACCTCGGGGCCCCGCCCTCCGCCGAAGCCGAGCCAGCCCGACCCCCAGCAGCCGGTCGCGAGCACGCAGGTCCCGAGCAGCGCTGCCGCACGCCGCCGTGCGCTCATCCGTCGCCCCCGAGCGCGGCCCGCGCCGCGGCCAGCCGCGCGATCGGCACGCGGAACGGAGAGCAGCTCACGTAGTCGAGTCCCAGCTCCTCGAAGAAGCGGATCGAGGCCGGGTCGCCCCCGTGCTCGCCGCAGATCCCCACCTTGAGATCCGGCCGCGTCGAGCGGCCCCGCTCCAGGCCCAGCTCGACCAGCCGCCCCACCCCCTCGGTGTCGAGGCTGACGAAGGGATCCGCGGGCAGCAGATCCCGCTCCACGTACGTGGGCAGGAACTTGCCGGCGTCGTCTCGCGACAGGGCCATCGTGGTCTGGGTCAGGTCGTTGGTTCCGAACGAGAAGAAGTCGGCGACCTCCGCGATCCGGTCGGCCACCAGCGCTGCGCGCGGCACCTCGATCATGGTGCCGATGCTGAATGCGACACGCCGCGCCCGCTCCGAGAGCACCGTCCTCGCGGTCCCCTCCACGAGCTCGCGCAGCACGCGCATCTCCTCGGCGCCGGAGGTCAGCGGGATCATGATCTCGGGACGTGGCCGGATGCCCTCGTCGAGGCAGCCGCACGCCGCCTCGAGGATGGCTCGCACCTGCATCTCGTAGATCTCGGGATAGGTGATCGCCAGCCGGCAGCCGCGGTGACCGAGCATGGGGTTGAACTCGCGCAGCTGCGCGACCTTCGCGTCGAGCTCGGCGACGGGAATGCCCAGGTCGGCGGCGAGCTCCGCGACCTCGTCGCGGGTATGCGGCAGGAACTCGTGGAGCGGCGGGTCGAGCAGGCGGATCGTGCACGGGCGCCCGCCAAGCGCGCGGAAGATCCCGAAGAAGTCATCGCGCTGCATCGGGCAGATCTCGGCGAGCGCGGCGGCGCGCTCCTCGCGGGAGCCGGCCAGGATCATGCGGCGCACGGCGAGCAGCCGCTCGGGCGCGAAGAACATGTGCTCCGTACGGCACAGCCCGATGCCCTCCGCCCCGAAGCGGACCGCGAGCTCGGCATCGCCGGGCGTGTCGGCGTTGGCGCGCACGGCCAGGCGCCGCGCGCGGTCGGCCCAGCCCATGAGCCGGTCGAAGTCCGGACCGAGCTCCGCGGCGACCGTGGCGACCTCGCCCTTGAAGACGTTGCCCGTCGAGCCGTCGAGCGTGATCACGTCGCCCTCGGTCAGCTCGGAGCCCGCGATGCTGGCGCGGCCCGTCGAGGGGTCGATCTGCAGCGCCGAGCAGCCCGAGACGCAGCACTTGCCCATGCCGCGCGCGACCACCGCCGCGTGCGAGGTCATTCCGCCCAGCGCCGTGAGAACCCCCTGGGCCGCGTGCATGCCGCCGATGTCCTCGGGCGAGGTCTCCCGCCGCACCAGGATCACCTTGTCGCCGCGACCGGCAGCGTGCTCCGCGGCCTCGGCGCTGAACACCACCCGGCCGCAGGCCGCGCCCGGCGATGCCGGCAGGCCCTGCGCGATCGGCGGCGGCGCGCTCGTGGTGTCGAGGGTCGGGTGCAGCAGCTGGTCGAGCGACCCCGGGTCCACGCGCCGGATGGCGGTATCGCGATCGATCAGCCGCTCACGAACCATGTCCACCGCGATCTTCACGGCCGCCCGCGCGGTGCGCTTGCCGCTGCGTGTCTGCAGCATCCAGAGCCTGCCGTCCTGGATGGTGAACTCGAGGTCCTGCATGTCGGTGTAGTGCCGCTCGAGCAGCTTCGCCACGCGGCGCAGCTCGCGGTACGGCCCCGGCAGGACCTCCTCGAGCGCAGCCGGGTCGCCGGCCCGGCGCTCCTCGCGCGTGACCGGGTGCGGCGTGCGGATTCCGGCGACCACGTCCTCGCCCTGTGCCTTGGGCAGGAACTCGCCGAAGAAGCGCCGGTCGCCGGTCGAGGGATCGCGCGTGAAGGCCACGCCGGTGGCCGAGTCGTCCCCCAGGTTCCCGAAGACCATGGCCTGGACGTTGACCGCGGTGCCCCACTCCGCCGGGATGTCGTTGAGGCGCCGGTACGTGACGGCGCGCTGGGTGTTCCAGGAGCCGAAGACCGCGCCGATGGCGCCCCAGAGCTGCCGCATGGGCTCGTCCGGGAAATCGCGACCCGTGGCCTCCCGGACGATGGTCTTGTACGTGGCGACCAGGCCCGCCAGGTCGTCGGCTCGCAGCTCCGTGTCGGCCTCGACGGCGCGCTTCCGCTTGACGTCGGCCAGCGCCGCCTCGAAGCGATCGTGCGGCACCTCGAGCACCACGTCGCCGTACATCTGCACGAAGCGCCGGTAGGAGTCGAAGGCGAAGCGACGATCGCCGCTCTGCTCCGCGAGGCCCTCGACCGTGCGGTCGTTGAGCCCCAGGTTGAGCACCGTGTCCATCATCCCGGGCATCGACGCCCGCGCGCCCGAGCGCACCGAGACCAGCAGCGGCTGCTCCGCGTCGCCGAAGCGCCCGCCCATGGTCTTCTCGACGCGCGCGAGTGCGGCCATGACCTCGTCCTTGACGCGCTTCGGGATACGCCGGCCGCCCTCGAGGTACTCGTTGCAGACCACCGTGCTGATGGTGAAACCGGCCGGCACGGGTACGCCGAGCCGGGACATCTCGGCCAGGTTCGCGCCCTTGCCGCCGAGCAGCTCGCGCATGCCGGCGCGCCCGTCCGCGCGCCCCCCACCGAAGAAGTAGACGCTGCGCCGCGCGCGAGTGCCGGAGGCCTTGCCGCGCGCGGCGGCCTTGCGGCTGCCGGACTTCCGCGCGGCCTTCTTCGCGCCGCTGCTCTTGCGCTGACCGCCACCCGCGCGCGCGGGACGGCCGGGGCGCTTCGCCTGTTTCTTCGGGGAGCGAGTCGCCAAGGCGGGCCTCCTCGTCGGTCTGGGGCGTCGGCCGCCGGGCATGGCCCTGGCGTCACTCGGCCGAACGGGCTCAGGCTTGGAGGGGGGCCGGTGCCGGCGGAGTATCTCCGCGCCCCGGCTGCGCGTCAAGCTGCCCGCCGACCAGCACCTGGCGCAGGAAGACCGCCGAGCGCGGCTCGAAGCCCAGGTGAAACTCGAAGAAACGCATGATCAGCCGCTCCGCCAGGGCGACCTCGCCTGGACCGAGGCCGAGCTCTCCGCGCTCGCGCAGGGGGGTGCGAATGCCACGGTCGAGCGCCGCGAGCAGCCCCGGCGGCACGCCGGGGTCGTCGCCCGGGCCGCAGCCCTCGCAGATCGCGCCGCCCTGCCTGGCGCTGAAGATCGCCCGGCGCCCGGCGACGGGCGCGCCGCAGAGCACGCACTCGCGCAGCTGGGGCCGGTAGCCCAGGCGGGCCAGCGTCTTGGCCAGCAGCAGCAGGGCGAGCAGGCGATCGGGCGCCTCCGTGCCCAGGACCTCGAGCGCGCCGACCACGAAGCGGAACAGGTCCGGGTTCGACTCGTTCTCGCCGGTCAGGCGATCGAGCAGCTCGAGAAAGTGGCAGGCGATGGCGTAGCGACCGAGATCCTCCGTCAGGCCCTCGATCGGGTGCGCCAGCCGCGCGCTCTCCAGGCGCATCATCGACGAGCGCGGCGGGTCGACGATGCGGACGTCGAGCAGCGAGAAGATCTCGAGCGTGCCCGGAAATCGCCGCCGGGAGCGACGCGCGCCCTTGGCGATCGCCGACACGCGCCCGAGCTGCTCGGTGTACAGGTGCACCACGCGGTCGGACTCGCCCTGGTCGAACGTCCGCAGGACCAGCGCGCGCGTGCGGTACTCGGGCGGCATCAGAGCAGCAGCCAGGCGATGGTGAAGAAGGAGAGGATGCCCAGAACGTCGATCGAGGTGGTGATGAACGGCCCCGAGGCCACCGCGGGATCGATGCCCAGGCGCGTGAAGCCCAGCGGCAGCAGCGTGCCCAGCGCCGCGGCGATCATCATCGACGAGAACAGTCCCAGCGCCACGACCTGGGGCAGCCCGGGCGCCCCGAAGCTCATGAAGCTGCCCGCCACGAAGAGCGCGGCGGCGAAGGTCAGGGAGAGCAGGAGGGCGATGCCCAGCTCGCGGCCGAGAATCCGCGACACCGCCGTGAGCTCGAGACGACCGGTCGCGAGGCCGCGCACGACGACCATGGCGCACTGGCTCGCCACGTTGCCGCCCATGGCGAGTACCGTGGGCAGGAAGAAGGAGATCTGCAGGGTCTTCTGCAGCACGCCCTCGAACTCCGAGAGCAGGTAGATGCCACCCACGCTGCCGGCGAACGCCACCGCCAGCCACGGGAAACGGATCCAGGCGCCGCGCACCGGTCCCGGAGCGCTGGTCTCCTCGACGGTCGTACCGACCATCTTCAGGATGTCCTCGGTCGCCTCCTCGCGCATCACGTCGATCACGTCGTCCACGGTGACCACGCCGACCAGCCGGTTCGCGTTGTCCACGACCGGGACCGCGAGCAGGTCGTAGCGCGCCACGATGCGCGAGACCTCCTCCTGGTCCGCGTCGGTCGTGACGCGGATCGGATCGCTGCTCATGAAGTCGCGCAGGCGCTTGTCCGGCGGCTGCATGATCAGCTGGCGCAGCGAGAGCACGCCGACCAGGTGCTCGCCCGCATCGACCACGTAGACGTAGAAGCTCGCCTCGCGCTCGCCCGCGGCCTGGAGGCGCTCGATGGCCGTCTTCACGGGCAGGCCCTCGTCGAGCGCGAAGAAGTCGGGCGTCATGATCGCGCCCGCGGTGTCCTCGGCGTAGCCGAGCAGGCTCTCGACGTCGTCGGCCAGCTCGCCCATCGCCAGCAGGACCTCGTCGGCCTCGTCGCGCGGCAGCTCGCGCAGCAGCAGGGCCGCGTCGTCGGGCGACATGTGCTGCAGGATCCGCCCGATCACCTCCGGCGCGAGCTCCCCGACGAGCTCGGTCCAGGCCGCGAACTCGACCATCGCCAGCACCTCGGCGCGCTCGGCGTCGGAGCGGATCAGGTCGAAGACGGCCTTGCGATCCGCGGGCGTGAGCCGCTCGAGGACCTGCGCGATGTCAGCGGGGTGGGTCTTCTCGAGCAGACGCCCGGCGTGAGCCCACGCGCCCCGGCGAACGAGCCGGATCATACTGGCCTGCAGCACGCTGCCAGGACGGTCCGGCATTCGAACTCCCGGGATCCGGGGCGGGATCCACGACGCGGGGGAGTCTCGCGAACCACGCGGGACCCCACAAGACGGGGCAGGCGGGGCGCTCGCCCGCCCGCCGCGGCCTCAGCGCGCGCCAACCCCGGGCGGATCCAGCAGCTCGTCGACGTAGTCGGTCCGGTAGACCACGTCGGGCGGCTCGGCGCTCGCTCGATCGCGCCACCAGTCCACCGCCAGCCACACCGACAGCCCGACCCCCGTCACCAGGAGCAGACCCGTCCCCCAGCGCGCGATGCGCGGCCAGGGCAGCCGTGCCAGCCGCGCCCGCGCGCGCACCCGCCGTCGCGGCGCGGCGACGCGGGCCAGCGCCTGCTCCGGATCGGCTCCCACCGCGTCGGCGATGCCACGAGCCATTGCGCGACCCGGGGCGTCGTCGGCGAGCGCCTCGTCGCCGGCCTCGATGGCCTCGATGCGCTCGGGCGGGAGCCCGGCGCGCGCGGCCACGAAGAAGATCGACAGGCCGCGCAGGCGGCGCTGGCGACAGAGCCAGCTCCCGAAGCCGGCGTCGTCGGCGCCTACTTCAGGATGTCGAGGTACTCCCGCGACCTCTGCCCCCAATGCGTCTGTCCCCCGCGCTGCGACGCCACCTCGAGCTGCTGCACCGCCTCCTGGTGCTTGCCGAGCCGGACGTATGCCTGGGCCACCCGGAAACGCGCCTCGGCCTCGGTCGGACCGAAAACGGCGACAGGTCGTCCCTCGATGATCCGGAGCACGTCGGCAAATCGCTGGATCGCCGGGACCAGCTCGCCCTGCTCGTACAGCACGATGCCGAGGTCCAGGTGCGCGGTGTAGTTCGAGCGCTCGCTCGAGACCGCGAGCTCCAGCGTCTCGCGCGCCGCCTCCAGATCGCCAGACTTGTACTGGGCCCACCCCAGGTTGACAAGGGCGCGGGCCGGGCGGATGAAGATCGGATCATCGGCGAGCTCCCGGAAGACCTCGCTGGCGTCCTCCCAGCGCTCCTGCTGGAGGTAGAGAACGCCGCGCTGCAGCCTCGCCTCCATGTGCTCGGGCCGCAGGGAGATGGCCCGGTCGAGGTGCTGCTCCGCCAGCTCCAGCCGGCCCTTGTGGCGGTACGCCTCGGCCAGCCCGAAGTGCGTCTCGGGGTCGCGTTCGTTCAGCTCCAGCGACTGGCGATACTCGCGGATCGCGATCGCCAGCTCGCGCTGCGAGAACTTGACCTGGGCCAGCTGGCGGTGGGTGTAGGCCATCTCGCGCTGCCGGTCCGCGTCGCGGCGCCAGCTGGCGCAGCCCGGCAGCAGCAGCAGGACCAGGGTCAGGGTGAGCCATCGTGTCATCGCTCGATCTCCATCAGAAGAAGCTCAGCAGCCGCAGCAGCGAGTCCAGGCCCCCGCCGCCGCGTCGCACCAGCTCGATGCGTCCCAGGACCGCGCGCCCGCCCGCCTCGGAGCCGTCCTCGAGCGCGGCAGCGCTCTCGGCGGCCCGGCGTACCTCGACGGGCACGTCGAACGGGGTGTGCGGGGTGGCCGGCTCGGCGGGGTCGATATCGCCGGTCATCTCGTTCAGCGAGGCTGGCAGCCCGGGCTCGAAGCCGCTCCCGGAGGGGTCCTCGAGGACCGCGGTCACCTGGATCAGATCGTCGTCGGCCATGTCGAAGGCCGACGCGATGATCTCGCCGGGAGCCGGCGGGTCGGGCGCGGCGCCGGGGTCGGGCGCCGGCAGGCCCTCGCCCGGCGGCAGCGGCGCCGCGGACCGGCGGGCCGGTAGCTCGACCTCCGGCGGCTCGGGCACACCGGGGAGCGGGCCCGGATCGGCCGGCTCGCCGGGCTTGCGCAGCCGGTTCCAGAGGCGCATTCGCTGGTCCTGCACCTCGATCCCCAGCTCGTGGAAGTCCGGCTCGTCCATGCCGAAGCCCAGGCTCTGCGTGAAGCCGAGGCCCTCCTCCACCGCGGCGATCATGTCCGACTCGCTGGTCAGGCTGTCTCCGTGCACGTAGCGATCGACGCGCTGGCTGTTGACGAAGCGGACCAGGATCGCCACGAAGCCCTTGCGCCCGTTCCACACGGCCGCCAGAGCGGCCACGGCCGGCACGGGGCCCTGGGGCCCCTCGAGCTCGGCCTGCTGGATCGAGAACGAGAGCGCGCGCACCAGGTCGGCACGCAGCGCGGTCGGTCCGTCCGACCTCGAGAACATCCGGTACCTCTTTCGAGCGGGGGCCCGTTCCTATCGGAGGAATTCCCCCGCCCCTTGAAGCACCTGCGTCCCCGGCTGCCGACGCCCGGGGGGCTCAGAAGCGCGTCAGCTCGCGAAACGCGGCGAAGCGCGCGTCGATCTCGGCGGCCTCCAGGTCGCGGAAGCGGTCGAGGCTGAAGCGCTCGACACAGAACGACGCCACGGTCGAGCCGTGAACCACGGCGCGCCGCAGCGCGCCCGCGTCGGTCGCACCCTCGCGCGCCAGCGAGCCCATGAAGCCACCCGCGAAGCAGTCCCCCGCGCCGGTCGGATCCACCACCTCGCGCAGCGGGAAGGCGGGGGCGGCGAAGATGCCCTCGGCGTCGAACAGGAGAGCGCCGTGCTCGCCGCGCTTGATGATCACCGTGGACGGCCCGAGCTCGCGGATGCCCTCCGCCGCCCGGACCAGGTTCGACTCCTCCGTGAGCTGCAGGGCCTCCTCGTCGTTGAGCACGGCGCAGTCCACCCGCCGGAGCACCTCGAGCAGCTCGGCGCGCGTGGTGTCGATCCAGAGGTTCATCGAGTCCATCGCGACGAAGCGCGGGCTCGCGGTCTGCTCCACCACGCCGAGCTGCAGCCCCGGGTGGATATTCGCCAGGAACACCCAGTCGCACGCGCGCTGCGCGTCGCTCAGCTTGGGCTCGAAGTGCTCGAACACGCCCAGCTCCGTCAGCAGCGTGTCGCGCCGGTTCAGGGACTCGTGGTAGCGCCCCCGCCAGCGGAAGGTCGGGCCGTCGGCGCGCTCGATCCCCGACACGTCGATGCCCTTCGCCGCCAGGAAATCGAGGTGTGCCTGCGGGAAGTCGTGCCCCGCCACACCCACCGGATGGACGCGCGTGAAGTAGCTCGCCGCCACCGCGGCATAGCAAGCAGCGCCGCCCAGCGCGTCCTCGATGGATCCAGCCGGCGCCTCGACGTGGTCGAGGGCGACCGAGCCGACGACCAGCAGGCTCACTTGGCGCCCGGGCAGGCCTGCTTGAGCGTCTCGGCCATCATGGCCGGCGACTCGGCAACGGGGATGCCCGCCTTCTCGAGCGCCGCGCGCTTCTCGGCCGCGGTTCCCTTGCCGCCGGAGATGATCGCGCCGGCGTGCCCCATGCGCTTGCCCGGGGGGGCCGTGGCACCGGCGATGAAGGCGGCCACCGGCTTGCTCATGTTCGAGCTCACGAACTCGGCGGCCTCTTCCTCCGCGGTCCCGCCGATCTCGCCGATCATGATCACCGAACTCGTGTCGGGGTCCTTCTCGAAGAGCTCGAGGCAGTCGATGAAGTTCGTGCCGTTGACCGGGTCACCGCCGATTCCCACGCAGGTGGACTGACCGATCCCGATCGCCGAGAGCTGGCCGACGGCCTCGTAGGTCAGGGTGCCCGAGCGCGAGACCACGCCGACGGTGCCCGCCTTGAAGATCGGATACGGCGCGATGCCGATGCGGACCTTGAGCCCGGGGTCGAGCACGCCGGGGCAGTTCGGCCCGACCAGCCGGCTCGCGGTGCCGCGCATGGCGTGACGCACGCGGACCATGTCGCGCACCGGAACGTGCTCGGTGATCGCCACGATCAGGCCGATCCCGGCGGCGACCGCCTCGAGGATCGCGTCGGCCGCGCCGGGCGGAGGCACGAAGACGACCGAGGCGTTGGCGCCGGTCTCGCGGACCGCCTCGCGCGCGGACTCGAAGACCCGCACGCCACAGGCCTCGGTGCCGCCGCGGCCGGGCGTCACGCCGCCCACCACGTTCGTCCCGAACTCGATCGACAGATCGGTGTGCAGCTGACCCGTGCGGCCCATGCCCTGGACCAGCACCCGGGTATCGCGATCGACGAAGATGCTCATGCACTCACCGCGGCGACGATCTTCTCGGCCGCGTCCTTCATGTTCTCGGCGGGGGTGATGTCGAGCCCGGAGCCGGCCAGCATCTGCCGGCCCTTCTCGGCGTTGGTCCCGTCGAGCCGGACGACGAGCGGGACGCTCACGCCCACCTTGCGGGCCGCCTCGATGACGCCCTCGGCCACCATGTCGCAGAGGACGATCCCCCCGAAGATGTTGACCAGGATGCCCTTGACGTTGGCGTCGGCCAGGATCAGGCGGAACGCCTGGCTGACCCGGTCCGCCGTGGCCGTACCGCCCACGTCGAGGAAGTTCGCGGGAGTCCCCCCCGCGTACTTGATGATGTCCATGGTCGCCATCGCCAGGCCGGCGCCGTTGACCATGCAGCCGATGTTCCCGTCCAGCGAGACCCAGCTCAGGTCGTGCTCGGCCGCCTCCGCCTCGCGCGGGTCATCCTCCTCGGGATCGTGCAGCTCGGCGATGTCCGGGTGCCGGAAGAGCGCGGACTCGTCGAAGGAGATCTTGCAGTCGAGCGGGATCACGCTGTCCCCGGAGGTGATCAGCGGGTTGATCTCGACCATCGAGCAGTCCTTCTCCATGAACAGCCGGTACAGGCTCTTCAGGAGCGAGACGAAGCCCGCCGTCTGCTTGGGGTTGAAGCCCAGATCGAGCCCCAGGTCGCGGGCCTGGAAGTCGCACAGCCCGACCAGCGGATCGATCTGCAGGTTCAGGATCCTCTCGGGGGTCTTCTCGGCGACCTCCTCGATGTCCACGCCGCCCTCGGCCGATGCGATCACGCCGATGTTCTGCGTGGCACGATCGACCAGCATGGCCACGTAGAGCTCGTCGTCGATCTGCGAGCCGCCCTCGACGTAGAGCTTGCGCACCAGCTTGCCCTCAGTGCCCGTCTGCTTGGTGACCAGCTTCATGCCGATCATGTCCGCCGCGGTCTGGCGCGCCTCATCGGGTGACTTGACCAGCTTGATGCCGCCAGCCTTGCCGCGCCCGCCCGCGTGCACCTGAGCCTTGAGAACGACCGTTCCGCCGATGTCCTCGGCGGCCGCGGCGGCCTCGTCGGGGGTAAGCGCCAGCCGTCCCGGCGGGACCTCGACACCGTACTCGCGCAGCAGCGCCTTGGCCTGGTACTCGTGGACGTTCACGTCGTGCTCCCTCGACTGCGGATCGGCCCGATCCGGGAACTCAGATCTGGATCTCGGCGATCAGGCGCTCCACGTGGGCGATGCTCTCGTCGAGCATCTTGCGCTCGGCGGAGTCGAGCTCGATCTCGAAGATCCGCTCGACGCCGCCGCGGCCCAGCTGGCACGGCACGCCCATGTAGATGCCCGAGGCGCCGTACTCGCCCTCGAGCCAGGCGGCGCAGGGCAGCACGCGCTTCTGGTCGAGCAGCACCGACTCCGCCATCGCGACCGAGGCCGCGGCGGGCGAGACGAACGCCGAGCCGGTCTTGAGCAGCCCCACGATCTCGCCGCCAGCACCCTGTACGCGCGTGACGATCTCGTCGACGCGCTCGCGCTTCATGAGCTCGAGAAGCGGCACGCCGTTCACGCTGCAGTGGCGCGGCAGGGGCACCATGGTGTCGCCGTGGCCGCCGAGCACCAGGGCGTCGACGTCGCCGACGGCGACCCCGAGATCCGCGGCCACGAAGTACTTGAAGCGCGCCGAGTCGAGCACGCCCGCCATGCCGAAGACGCGCTGCTTCGGGAAGCCGGTCACCTGCTTCATGGCGTAGACCATGGCGTCGAGCGGGTTCGAGACGACGATCACGACCGCGTCGGGCGAGTTGTCGCGGATGCCCTGGGCCACCTGGCGGATGATGCCGAGGTTGGTCTTGAGCAGATCGTCGCGACTCATGCCGGGCTTGCGCGCCAGACCCGCCGTGACGATGTACAGGTCGGAGCCGGCGGTGTCCGCGTAGTCGTTGGTGCCGGTCACCGAGACGCTGCTCCGCCAGCCGTCGAGAGCGTGGCAGATGTCGAGCGCCTTGCCCTGGGGCAGACCCTCGACGACATCGAAGAGCACCACGTCGCCCAGCTGCTGCTGGGCGATGAGCTGCGCCTGGACGCCGCCGATGTTGCCCGCCCCGATCAGCGAGATCTTCGCTCTGCCGCCCATTCCTACTCCATGTGCTCGATGATGGACTCGCCGAACTCGGAGCACTTGAGCTTGGTCGCCCCGTCCATCAGCCGCTCGAAATCGTAGGTCACGCGCTTGGCGGCGATCGAGCGCGAGATGCCCTGCTCGATCAGGCGCGCTGCCTCGTTCCAGCCCAGATGGTCGAGCATCATCACGCCCGACAGGATCACCGAGCTGGGATTGACCTTGTCCTGCCCCGCGTACTTCGGCGCGGTGCCGTGGGTGGCCTCGAAGATGCCGTGCCCGGTCTCGTAGTTGATGTTGGCGCCGGGAGCGATCCCGATCCCGCCGACCTGGGCGGCCAGGGCGTCGGACAGGTAGTCGCCATTGAGGTTCATGGTGGCGATCACGTCGAATTCCTTCGCGCGCGTCAGCACCTGCTGCAGGGTGATGTCGGCGATCGCGTCCTTGATCAGGATCTGCCCCTCGCCGGGCTTGCCGTCGCAATCGTCCCAGGGTACGGCGCGATCCTTGAACTCGTTGCGCGCCACCTCGTAGCCCCAGTCCCGGAAGGCGCCCTCCGTGAACTTCATGATGTTGCCCTTGTGCACCAGCGTGACGCTCTCGCGCCCCTGCTCGATCGCGAAGCGGATCGCGGCGCGCACCAGGCGCGAGGTCCCCTCGCGAGAGATCGGCTTGATGCCGATGCCGCTGCTGTCGGGGAAGCGGATCTTGTTGACCCCCATCTCCTTCTGGAGGAACTCGATCACCTTCTTGACCTCGGGGGTGCCCGCCTCCCACTCGACGCCCGCGTAGATGTCCTCCGAGTTCTCGCGGAAGATCACCATGTCGACGTCCTGGGGGTTCTTGACGGGGCTCGGCACGCCCTCGTACCAGCGCACGGGACGCAGGCAGACGTACAGATCGAGGATCTGCCGCAGCGCCACGTTCAGGCTGCGGATCCCGCCGCCGACCGGGGTCGTCAGGGGGCCCTTGATGCCGACCATGTACTCGCGGAACTTCGCGACCGTCTCGTCGGGCAGCCACTCGCCGGTCAGGTCGTAGGCCTTCTGCCCCGCGAGGACCTCGTACCAGGCAATCTTGCGCTTGCTGCCGTAGGCCTTCTCGACGGCGGCATCGAAGACGCGCACCGAGGCAGCCCAGATGTCGGGACCGGTGCCGTCGCCCTCGACGAAGGCGATCGTCGGGTTGTCGGGGACTTCCAGCGATCCGTCGGCGCGCGTGGTGATGGGCGAGCCGGAAAGACGCAGCAGATCAGCCATTCCTACCTCCTGGGCGCGCGCAGTATAGGGGCGCCCCCCCGCAGCAGCAACCGACGTGCAGCCGCGTTTTTCGTGGTTTTCCAGACCCTTGCAGCCGGCTTCGCGAGCGCGGCGCCGGCCTCATGCGGCCTCCATGCGCGCCGCGGCCGCGTCGAACGCCGCCCTCAGCTCCGGGTGGCTGCGGGTGACGGGGTACTGCGGGAACTCCGCGATGACGTTGGACGGCGGGCAGAACAGGATCCCGGCGTCGGCGGCGGCCAGCATGCTGGTGTCGTTGTAGGAGTCACCGGCCGCGATCGTGTCGAAGCGCAGCTCCCGGAAGCGCTCGACGCAGTGGCGCTTCTGATCGGGCATGCGCAGCCGGTAGTCGGTGATGCGGCCGCCGGCGTCGATCTCGAGGTCGTGGCAGAACAGCGTCGGCCAGGCGAGCTTGCGCATCAGGGGCTCGGCGAACTGATAGAAGGTGTCGGAGAGGATCACGACCTGGCAGCGCTCGCGCAGCCCGTCGAGGAACTCGCGCGCGCCGTCGAGCGGATCGAGCCCGGCGATCACCTCCTGGATCTCGCCGATGCGCAGCCCGTGCGCGTCGAGGATCTCGAGGCGCTGGCGCATGAGCACGTCGTAGTCGGGCTCGTCGCGGGTCGTGCGGCGCAGCGCGTCGATCCCGGTGCGCTCGGCCACATTGATCCAGATCTCGGGGACCAGGACGCCCTCGAGGTCGAGACAGGCGATGATCACGGGTGCTCTCCTCGATCCGGGGCCGCCCGCAGGTCGCACGCGAGCCCCGGGCAGGGGGGCCGCGGGGCGGGCGCGCGCCGGGCGCACGATACCAGATAGGTCCGCGTGCGACTGCGGCTCCGGCGCGCCTGGCCACTCCTGTCTCAAGTCGGACCCGACCGGCACCGATGAGTTTGTGCGAGCCGGCGGCCGTCCAATGCTCTGCGGCGGCACCGTGGGCTCGTGCAGGTGATCCGATGGCTCGCCTGCTCCTCGAGAAGAGCAAACCCGGCGAAAGCCGGGGACGCAGAGCCAGTGCCCACCCCGCGCACGGGACGCGGACGGGTCGAACGGCCGCCGAAGGGAGTCAGCGATATGCGTGGATCTCCGTTTCTGATACTGGTGCTCGGACTGGCGACGGCGTCCTGCGCCACCCAGACCGTGCCCGGTCCGGGACCGGCGCGCGTCGTTGCCGACGCGCGGGCCGAGAGCGTGCGCAGCTTTCTCGCGGCGCGGCACACGGGCCTCAGCGATGCGCAGCTGCGGGCGGTCGCCAGCGCGATCGTGCGCGAGGCGGACCGCGTCGGCGTGACGCCGGGCCTGGTGGCCGCGGTCATCCACGTGGAGTCGAGCGGGCGCAACTTCGCGCGCTCGCGCGTCGGCGCGCTGGGCCTGATGCAGCTGCTGCCCGAGACGGCCGAGGACGTGGCCACGCGCGCGGGCGTGGACTGGCGAGGTGCCGGCACCCTGTTCGAGCCGGTGGCCAATGTGCGCCTGGGCGTGACCTACCTGGCCGAGCTGATCGAGCGCTTCGGCGACCTGGAGGTCGCGCTTGCGGCCTACAACTGGGGGCCGACGCGCGTCGCCGGCTTCATCGCGGACGGCAGCGGCGTGCCCACGGGCTACTCCGAGCGCGTGCTCGAGTACTACCGCTCCGACGCCCGCGCGCTCGGCCTGGGCTGATCCCCGGGCTAGACTGCGAGCGGGAGGTGGACGGGAGATCGCTGCCGGGCTCCGGCCCGGGAGAGGAAAGTCCGGGCACCACAGGGCAGGAAGGTGGCTAACGGCCACCGGGGGCGACCCCAGGGAAAGTGCCGCAGAAACGACACGGCCTACCCCCTTCTCACGCAGGGGCGGCAAAGGTGAAATCGTGGGGTAAGAGCCCACGCGCGACAGCCGGGAGACCGGCGGCGGGGCAAACCCCTTCCGGTGCAAGCTCGAATAGGGATGTCGTCGAGAGTGACCCGCTCGAAGGACCGCGAGGTCCCGGCATCCGGGTCTGAGCGCTCGAGCCCGCCGGCAACGACGGGCCTAGACGAATGATCTCCGCCGCCCCGTCCGGGGCGGAACAAGACCCGGCTTACAGTCCACTCCCGCCCCGCTCGCGGGGCGGGACCCGGCGGGAAGAAGTCGAGAAATCGGCCACGCCCGCCGGGCTCCCGCTTCCCCGGGCCGGCAGCCCTCTCCCTCAAGCCGGCCCCCGGGTGCGCCGATCGGATTGCAGTCAGATGCCGCCAGACGCGCACCCATGAGTATCTTCATCGCCCGGCAGCCGATCCTGGACCGCAGGCGCAAGGTCTTCGCCTACGAGCTGCTCTTCCGCACCAGCCGGGAGAACCGCTTTCCGGACGTCGATCCCGACGCCGCGACGTCGCGCCTGATCAGCTACGTCACGACCGGATTCAACCTGAGCCGCATCACCGGGACCCGGGGCGCGTTCGTCAACCTCACGCGGCGGGTGCTGGTCGAGGGCCTGTACACGGTGCTGCCGCCGGACCGCGTCGTGATCGAGCTGCTCGAGAACGTCGAGCCCGACGACGAGGTGATCGCCGCCTGCCGGGGCCTTCGCGAGCAGGGCTACGCTTTGGCCCTGGACGACTACGTCGATGCAGAGCGCTTCGCGCCGCTGATCGAGTGCGCGAGCTTCCTCAAGGTGGACTTCCGCAGCACGCCGCCCGAGGAGCAGGCGCGGCTCTCGCGGGAGTACGGCTCCGAGCTCGCCATGCTGGCCGAGAAGGTGGAGACCGAGGACGAGGTCAAGCAGGCGACCAGGGCAGGCTATCGCTACTTCCAGGGCTTCTACTTCTGCCGGCCCAAGGTGCTCTCGACCCAGGAGATCCCGGCCTCGAAGGTGCAGTACCTGCAGTTCTTCAACGAGGTCTTCCGCGAGGAGCTCGACTACGGGCGCCTCGAGGAGGTGATCCGCAGCGACCTGTCGCTGACGTTCAAGCTGATGCGGCTGGTCAACTCCGTCGCTCTGCGCGGCGAGCGCTCGGTCGCCTCGATCCGCAACGCGCTGATCCGGATCGGCGAGCACCCGCTCCAGAAGTGGGCCACGATCCTGACCCTCTGCCAGGTCTCGGCCGACGCCCCGCCGGAGCTGATCGCCACGTCGCTGCTGCGCGGTCGCCTCTGCGAGCTCCTCGGTCCGTGCATCGAGGCGAAGCTCGACGGGCACGCGCTCTTCCTGGTCGGCATGCTCTCCCTGCTCGGCGCGATCCTGCAGCGGCCGATGGACGAGGTACTCGGCGAGCTCGCGGTCTCCGACGAGGTGCGCAAGGGAATCCTCGAGGACGGCTCCGCACTCGGACGCGTGCGCCAGCTCGTGATCGCGCACGAGCGCGGTCGCTGGGACGACGTGGCCGAGCGCGCCGACCAGCTCGGGCTCGACCTCGGCGTGCTCAACGACCTGTACCTCGACGCCATCGGCTGGTCGACGCA
Source organism: Deltaproteobacteria bacterium (assembly GCA_029261925.1). GTDB lineage: Bacteria > Myxococcota_A > UBA9160 > SZUA-336 > SZUA-336 > JAGWBS01. The sequence goes on from JAJDAJ010000104.1 coordinate 115,913, forward strand.
GATCACCGGCGGCTGACCGCCGGCCCGCTCCGCTCCCGGTGGACACCACCAGCGCCCGCGGTCCAGACTCCGCGGGCGAGGTGGCCATGAGCGAGACGGTGCTGGTCGAGGGTCTGGCGTTCCCGGAGGGTCCGCGCTGGCGCGAGGACCGGCTCTACTTCTCCGACATGCATGCCGGGAATGTCTGCACGGTCGACGAGGCGGGGAAGCTCGAGACGATCGTCGAGGTTCCGGGCCGGCCGTCGGGGCTCGGCTGGGACCCACAGGGACGCCTGCTGATCGTCTCGATGACCGACCGCCGCCTGCTGCGTCTCGATGACGGCCGTCTGGAGCAGGTCGCCGACCTGAGCGGCCTGGTCTCGCACGACTGCAACGACATGGTCGTGGACGCCCGCGGGCGTGCGTACGTGGGCAACTTCGGCTTCGACTTCGCCTCCGGCGAGAAGCCGCGCAGCACCGAGCTGATCCTGGTGCAGCCCGACGGCTCGGCGCGCAGCGTCGCTGGCGGGCTCGAGTTCCCCAACGGGAGCGTGATCACGCCCGACGGCCGTACGCTGATCGTCGGCGAGTCGTTCGGCCGCCGCTACACCGCGTTCCAGATCCAGGGCGACGGCAGCCTCGAGGGGCGGCGCGTCTGGGCCGAGCTGGGCGAGGCCACGCCCGACGGCTGCTGCCTCGATGCCGGGGGCGGCATCTGGGCCGCCTCGCCGGCAACGCGCGAGGTGCTGCGCGTTCTCGAGGGCGGTGAGGTCACGCAGCGCATCCCCACGCAGCAGCAGGCGATCGCGTGCATGCTCGGCGGCGCGGATCGCCGCACGCTGTTCATCCTGACCGCCAGCAGCCTCGAGGCCGACGCCTGCCGCGAGCGGCGCGACGCGCGCATCGTGACGCAGCGCGTCGACGTCGCGGGCGCGGGCTGGCCGTGAGCGCGCCGGGGGCCGCCGGTGTCTGGATCGTGGATCGCGTGGTGCTACGCCCCGGACAGCTACGCGCCTGGCGGGAGCTCTTCGAGCGCGACTACCTGCCCGGTGCGCGGGAGCGCGGCATGAGCCTGGTCGGACACTGGGTCTCGCCGCCGCTCGAGCTGGCGGATCGCCAGGCCGAGGTGCTGGCCGTCTGGTCGCTCCCGGATGCCGAGGCGTTCTGGCCCGCGCGCATCGGCGGCGGCGCCGACCCGGACGTGGCGCGCTTCTGGGAGGAGGCGGGCGCGCTGATCGCGCGGCGCGAGCGCAGCTACTTTCGCCCGGCCGCGGAGGTGCTGGACGGCACGGCGGACTGAGCGCGCAGCGACACGGGCGCGCAGCGGGGAGCGCCGGGATCGCGGGCGCGCGGTGGTACGATGCGCGCCATGTCACACCCGATCGCCGATCCCGAGAGCATGGGCATCGATCCCGTCCGTCTCGACCTCCTGCTGCGGCGCGCGCGCCACGAGGTGGAGGGAGGACGCCTGCCCTCGTGTCAGGTGGCGCTGGCCCGCGGCGGACGGCTGGTCGCGTTCGAGACCGTGGGCGACGCCAGCCCCCAGACGCGCTACGTGCTGCAGTCGGCGGGGCGCCCGCTGCTCGCCGTGACCGCGTGGAAGGCGCTGAGCGACGGACTGTTCGCCCTCGACGATCGCGTGGCCGGGATCGTCCCGGAGTTCGATACCAACGGCAAGGACGCGGTCACGGTGCGCCACGTGCTCACGCACACGGGCGGCTTCCCGATGGCGCCCCTGGGCTTTCCGCGGCATCGCGATCGCGACGAGCGACTGGCCGCGTTCTCGAAGTGGCGCCTCGACTGGGAGCCCGGCTCCAAGCTCGCGTTCCACGTGACGGCGTCGGCCTGGGTGATCCGCGAGCTGATCGAGCGCACGTCCGGCATGCTGCTGCGCGACTACCTGCGCGAGAAGATCGCCGCGCCGCTGGGGCTGACGGTCGACATCGGCCCCCCGGTCGAGGAGCAGCGCACGGTGGCGCCGTACGTGTGCACCGACGCGAAGACCAGCGAGGTCGAGATCGACCCCTGGGGTCCGTGGTACCTGAGCGAGCCCGAGGTGCTGGCCGCCGGCGAGCCGAGTCACACCGGCGTCGCCACGGCCGGCGACATGGTGATGCTCTTCCAGGGGCTGTACCACTCGGGGATCTGGAGCCCCGAGGCGGTGGCCGAGGGCACGCGCGCGCAGGTGGACATGACGCTCTCGGGTGACTTCGGCGGGGCGGGACAGCGCACGCGCATGGGGCTCTTCGTGACCGTGGGCACCGGGGGCGGGGGCGCGAACGGCGCGCCGGGCCTGACCGCTTCCCCGGCGACCTTCGGCCACACGGGCGCACCCACGCAGATGTCGTTCTGCGACCCCGGGTCCGGCGTCTCGTTCGCCTTCTTCACCAACGGCTACCCGCGCGCCGGCTACGACCGCACACAGGCCGGCATGAACCAGATCGCGGTGCTCGGCAACCTGGCCTTCGACTGCCCCGTGCGGGACTGAGGCGGCGCGCGACCGCGCGGCGGACCGCTCGCGCGCGGAACGGCACCCCGCGCCGACGCCCGGGTACCATGCTGCGCGGAGGAGCCCGCAGATGCGCGACGCCATCGACCTCGGCGATCTCGACCGCTTCGTGGAAGGCGTGCCCCACGAGTGGCTGGCCTGGCTGCGCCGCGAGGCACCGCTGTTCTGGCACGAGGAGCCGGAGGGACCCGGCTTCTGGGCCGTGACCCGGCACGCCGACGTGGCCGGGATCAACAAGGACTGGGCGCGCTTCACCAACACCGGCGGCATCACGCCGCGGGGGCAGGGGGCGGCCCAGAGCTTCGTCCTGCTGAACATGGATCCACCCCTGCAGACGCGCCTGCGCGGCCTGATCAGCAGCGAGTTCACGCCACAGCCGATCCGCCGGCTGGAGCCGCGTGTACGGGAGATCGCCGCCGAGCGGGTCCGGGCGTTCGCCGCGGCGGGGGGCGGCGACTGGGTGACCGACGTGGCCGCACCGATCCCGGTGCGCGTGATCTGCGAGCTGATGGGCGTGCCGCGCGAGGACGAGCAGAGCATCTTCGAGTGGAGCAACGCGATCGTTCCCAACGCCGACCCGGAGTACTGGATCTCCCCGGAGGCGGCGGCCGCGGCGAACCGCGCGATCGAGCAGTACGCGCTCGAGCTGATCGAGCGCAAGCGGCGCGATCCCGGCGACGACCTGACCACGCGCCTCATCGAGGCGCGCCTCGACGGCGAGCCGCTGGGCGAGCAGCTGATCAGCGCATTCGTGCGCATCCTGGTCATCGGCGGCAGCGAGACCACGCGCCACCTGATCAGCCACACCCTGCAGACGCTGCACGAGTACCCCGACCAGCGCGAGCGCGTGGCGCGCGGCGAGGTGGCCAGCGAGCTGACGATCGAGGAGATGCTCCGCTGGAGCTCACCGGTGATCCACCACGCGCGCCACGCGACGCAGGACGTGGAGCTGCACGGCCAGAAGATCCGCAAGGGCGACCGGGTCACCCTCTGGATGGCCTCGGCCAATCGCGACGGGGAGGCCTTCGCGCACGCCGACCACCTCGACGTGGGCCGCGATCCGAACCACCACGTGGCGCTGGGCGCCGGCGGCCCGCACTACTGCCTGGGCGCCCACCTGGCGCGGCTCGAGGGTGTGGCGGTGCTCGACGAGCTGCGACCGCTGCTGCCGCGCCTCGAGGTGAGCGGCGCTCCGGACCGCCTGCGCTCGAATTTCTTCAACGGCATCAAGCACCTGGCGGTCGAGCTGAACTGACCCGCGCGGTCGACGAGCCCTGCTAGGCTGCATTGCGCCGGAGCCGAGGAGAGACCAGTTGAGACGTTCTCTGGGAGTCGCGGTGGCGCTGCTGCTGTTCGCGACGGCCGCCGTGGCGCTCTTCCTCGCGACCGCGCCCGACCCCGAGCCGGACGGCCCCGCGGGGCGCGAGCTGGCGGCCGCGGGGCCCCACAGCGTACGCGAGCTCGAGCTGAGCCTGCTGGATGCCTCGCGGCCGACGCCGCCGATCGAGGGCGTGCCCGGAAGCCCGGAGCGCGCGCTGACCACGACCGTCTGGCTTCCCGCCGACGACGGCGCTCGGGCCTTGCCGCTGATCGTCTACAGCCACGGCTTCATGGGCAGCCGCGAGGAGAACGCGCGGCTCTGCGCACACCTGGCCGGCCGCGGCTTCGTCGTGGCGGCGGCCGACTTTCCGCGCACCAGCTACGACGCGCCCGGCGAGCCGGACATGTCGGACCTGCCGCAGCAGCCGCGCGACGTGCGCTTCGTGATCGATGCGCTGCTCGAGCGCAGCGCCGATCCCGCCAGCCCCCTGCATCGCCGGCTCGACGGCGAGCGCATCGGTGTGATGGGGCTCTCCCTGGGCGGCCTGACCACCGCGCTCGTCGCCTTCCACCCACGGCTGCGCGATCCGCGCGTGCGCGCCGCCGTGTCGATCGCCGGGCCCACCTCGATGTTCTCGCGCGGCTTCTTCGAGACCGCGCCCCTGCCGTTCCTGATGGTCGCGGGCGACATCGACGCGATCGTGGACTACCCGAGCAACGCGCGGCCCGTGCTCGAGCGCGTGCCCGGCGGTCGCCTGCTGACGCTCGAGGGCGGCTCGCACGTGGGGTTCACCGACGTGGCGGCATCGATCTTCCGCTGGCTGGACAACCCGGACTCCGTGGGCTGCGACGGGCTCGAGGGCCGGACCCCGACCGACGGCGTGGGCTGGCCCGAGCTGGGCGACGCGAGCGACGGCATCATCGCGGAGCCCCCCAACCCCCTGCCCTGCACGCGCCTGCCGCTGCCCCGGGCCATGCGCCCGGCGCGCCAGCAGATGCTGACGCGCATCGCCGTCACCGCGTTCCTCGAGGCGCGGCTGCGCGACGGCGTCGGCGACCTGCCGCGACTGCGCGCCGTCGCCGTGGAGCATCCGGACGCGACGCTCGAGGTCGCCGACCCGGGAGGCGCGCCATGAGCGGCGGCATCGACCTCGCGGCGTACGGGCTGATCGCGGCCGGGCGACGCCCCGTGATCCCGGGCGAGGCTCCCCGCAGTGTGGCCGACGTGCTGGCGCGTGGGCTCCGCGAGGCGCCCGACGAGGAGGCGCTGGTCGGCCGCCACGCGCGCTTCACCTGGGCGGGCCTCGACCGCGAGGTCGATCGCGCCGCACACGCGCTGCTCGGGGCGGGGATCGGCCCCGGAGATCGGCTGGCCGCATCACTGGGCAACCACACCGAGATCGCCGTGGCGTTCCTGGCGGCGATGCGCATCGGCGCGATCTGGGTCGGCGTGAGCCACGCGCTCGCCCCGCCCGAGAAGCTGTACGTGCTGCGCGACGCCGGCGCCCGCCTGCTGCTCGCCGACGCCGCCACCGGCGATCAGCTCGCGCCGCTGCGCGCGGAGCTGCCCGACCTGGAGCGCGAGGTCCGCGTCGAGCCCGGCAGCGCGGACTGCGGCTGGCGCGCGCTGGTGGCGGGCGCCGCGGACGAGACGCGTCCGGCACTCGAGATCGACCCGTTCGCTCCGGCCGCGATCGCCTACACCAGCGGCACCACGGGCCAGCCCAAGGGCGCGGTCCACTCGCAGCACGGCATGCTGCTGCCCGGCGCGGTCGCTGCGTGGCAGGGGCGCACGCACCCCGGGGTCATCCTGGGCGTCTGTCTGCCGCTGACCGTCCTCAACCTGATGACCCTAGGTCCCGTCTTCACGGCACAGTCGCGCTCGCGCCTGGTGCTGATGGACCGCATCGACGCGCTGGGGATCGCCGCCTGGGTTCGCCAGGAGCGCGTCGCGGCCTTCACCGGCGTTCCGACGATCCTGCACGACCTGCTGACCCATCCCGACGTCAGACCCGAGGACCTGTCGAGCCTGACCCACCCCGCCGTCGGGGGGGCGAGCTGCCCCGAGGAGTTCAAGCAGCTGTACCGCGAGCGCTTCGGGCGAGAGGTGCGCGAGGGCTACGGAATGACCGAGGCCCCTACCTCGGTGACCAGCACGGATCCCGACGGCCCGCCCGTGCCCGGCTCGGTGGGCCGCGCGCTGCCCCACGTGCGCCTGCGGGTCGAGGACGACAGCGGTGCCGTGCTCGGACCGGACGAGGTCGGCGAGATCTGCGTGGGCGGCACCGACGAGGGCGAGTGGGCCGGCGTGTACATCCCGATGCTCGGCTACTGGAAGCGCGCCGAGGCCACGGCCGAGGCCCTGCGCGGCGGCTGGCTGCACACCGGCGACCTGGGCCGCATCGACGCCGACGGCAACGTCTTCATCGTGGACCGCAAGACCGACATGATCGTGCGCGGCGGCTCCAACGTGTACTCGGCCGAGGTAGAGCGCGTGCTCCACGAGGACGAACGCGTGGCCGAGTGCGCCGTGCTCGGCATCCCCGACCGGCGCCTGGGCGAGCGCGTGGTGGCGGCCGTGCGCCTCGAGAAGGCCGGGGCGTCCGCACCGGAAAACCTCGAGGCGGAGCTGCGCGAGCACTGCCTGCGGCAGATCGCGCGCTACAAGTGCCCCGATCGCATCGTGATCGTGGACGAGTTCCCGCGCAACGCGATGAACAAGATCGTCAAGCCGCGGCTGCGGGAGCTGTTCGCGGACTGACCCGGCGCCTCCGCCGGGCGACACCTCCAGCCCGCGACGGCCCACATGCCCCTCAGAGGCCGAACCCCGGTCTCGTGCCCGAGGGGATCCATGCAGCCAGCCCGAACAGCTTTGCCCACCCGGCCCTGCCGGCGATCTGCGCCACAGCTGCCGCCGGGCACCGCGCCACGCGCGAGCGCCGCCACCGGCCGCGGATCCAGAAATCCCGTGCTTAATCAGGCACCTGAAAGCACCGCGCGGTCACCCCGGCATCACGCCGGGGCCGCCAGAGAACCCGGGAACTCCCGCATTGCCGGGTATAAACTCCCGTTTCTTCAGATGGCAGTGACTGCCACAGGAGGGGTCATGCGTACCGTTCACTTCAACCGTATCGCGCTGCTGCTCGCCGCAGCGCTGGTCCTGCCCGCCACGAGCGACGCGCAGCAGGCCGGGAGCACAGCCCCGGATGCCGAGACCCGCCGCAAGACCGAGATCGAATCGATCATGGTCACGGCCGAGCGCCGCGAGGAATCGCTGCAGGACGCCAGCCTGTCGGTGTCGGCCTTCGGTGCCAGCGACCTCGAGAAGCTCGAGATCCACGACGTTCAGAATCTCACCGGCTGGGTCCCCGGCGTCGTGTTCACGCAGTCGACCTCGGCCGGCGCCTCGCAGCTCTATCTGCGCGGCATCGGCCAGGGCGACTTTCACTCGGGCTTCCGCAGCAAGGTCGCCATGTACGCCGACGGCGTCTACATCGCCAACCAGAGCGGCAACCTGCAGCAGTTCGAGGACCTCGAGCGCATCGAGGTCATGCGCGGCCCGCAGGCCACCCTCTGGGGCCGCAACACCACCGGCGGCGCAGTGCGATTCATCTCCAGGAAGCCCGATGCGGAGCTCGGCGCCAAGGCGAAGATCCGCGCCGGCCAGCACGGCCGCTTCGACGCGATCGCAACCCTGAACGTACCGCTGGTGGGCGAAACGCTGCTCTCGCGCTTCAATGTGCTTCGCTCGCGACGCGACGCGCTGTACACGAACTGGAACCCCGCGGGCAAGGACCTCAACGAGAGGGATCGCTGGGGCGCCCGCGGACAGCTGCAGCTCAACGCGAGTGACGACTTCACCGTGAACTACGCCTTCGAGCACTTCGAGACGGACGAGCAGGGGCCGCTGTTCCAGAACATCAATAGCCAGGCATTTCGTAGTAGCAGCAGCGGGTCGAACTGCGGTGTTCCCATCGGGGATCCCCACAGGGGAGGCCCCGTGTGCATCACTGACGACACGTACGGCCGGATCAAGACCACGCAGCACTCGATCGTGATGGGCTGGGACCTCCGCGACAGCCTGCGCCTCGAGTCGACCACCGGCTGGCGGCGCCAGCACCAGGCGAACAGCAACGACCTCGACGGCCAGCTCGGGATCATCATCGGCGTGGAGAACCGCGCACAGAGCCGCTCCTTCCAGCAGGATTTGGTGCTGACCGGATCGGCGCTCGAGGACGTTCTCGACTACACCCTCGGCGCGAGCTGGTTCGAGGACGAGAACTTCTTCTCGGGCCGCACCCTGCGCATCGGATCGACGGTGACGGACTTCCGCGGCGACAACTACTCCTGGGGCGCCTACGCGCAGAACACGGTCCACATCACCGAGAAGCTCTCCCTGATCGGCGGCATTCGCTACGACCACGAGCGCCGCCAGGCGGACGTCGGCGAGACCCGGATCGACAACGGCAACATCAACTGGTTCACGTCGAACCACATCCGCTCGTCCGCGTGGTCCCCCCTCGTCAAGGCGGAGTACCACTGGACCGATGACCTGATGACCTACGCGCTATGGACGCGGGGCTTCGCGGCTGCCGCGTTCAACGCGCGCCTGCCCCGAGGCCTGGACACCGCAGACGCCGTCCAGCTCGCCGGTATCCCCGCGGACCAGGAGTCGCTCAAGTCCTGGGAGGCGGGCGTCAAGTCGACCTGGTTCGACAACCGCCTGATCTTCAACATGTCCGGGTACTACAACAACTTCGAAGATATCCAGGTCGCCACGCTGGTCCTCGGACCCCAGAGGCCGGGTGAGCCGCCATCGACCGGAAGCGCGCTCTCGAACGCGGCCGAGGCGCGGATGCGGGGCCTGGAGTTCGAGGCACGGGCGAATCCGATCCCCGGACTCGACCTACAGGCGTCCTACACGCTGCAGTACCTGGACTACCGGAGGTTCCTGGAGACCAGGCTGGACGAGGAGGGCGGCGGCGTGACCACCGTCGACATCTCCGACACCCAGAAGTTCGCGCTCCAGCCCACGCGCTGGCTCAGCTTGAGCGCAAGCTACGAGTTCCCCGTGCTTCCCGGTCTCGGCGTGCCGACGCTCACCGCCAACATGATCCGCAAGGGCCGCTACCCCGTCGCCGGCAAGTTCCAGAACACGCACGCGCTGTACGGGATGCGCGCCGAAGTCGACGACTTTCTCGGCCGCGACGGCCTGAAGGTCGCGCTGGTCGGCCAGAACGTCAGCGACCGGGAGTACTACGGCAACGGCGTCGAGCTCGGAAGCTTCGTGGGCGTGAACTGGGGCGATCCGCGGGAGTTCTTCGCCGAGGTCAGCTACGAGTGGGGCGGCGAGAACCGCTAGCTCTCCCGCGCACCTGCATCGATGACGAGGCCGCCCGCGGCATGCCGCGGGCGGCCTCCGTCGTTCTCAGCCCAGGGCCCCGCGGATCAGCTCCAGGCCATCGGCGTGTCCGACCGCCTGCGAGGTGCGGCGCGCGATCCTCCAGCCCTTCTCGCCGCGCGCAAGCTCCCAGCTGTTGAGGCCCAGGCGGAAGAGCACGTAGTCCTCGCCGCGCTTCACGTACACGCGCGAGTAGCCCCAGGCGCTGGCCCGGTCGCCGTCGACCTCGACCACGACCGGGCCGATGGTGTGCCCCGAGTTCGGCAGCAGCGACTGGTGACGGTCGCCGCGCACCATCTCGCCGACCGCCGCGGGTCCGCGCATGATCAGCGACTCCTGCTGGTCGCGGCCCGCCATCCCCGTACCGACCGCGCGCACCTCGTAGATCGCGTCGTCGGTGAACAGCGCCATGGTCGCGGCATCGTCGCCCGCGTCGACCGCCAGCCCGTAGCGGACGACCAGGTTGCGCACGGCGAGCTCGTCCTCGCTGCGGCGCAGGCGCGCCTCCAGCTGCTCGACCCGCCTCTCGAGATCGCTCATGGGAACCTCCGGCCCTGACCATTTCTGATACACCGCGCTTCTAGCACAGCGCGACCGCGGGGCGCTGGACTGGATCGGGGCGCGTGGAGGAGCCGGGATCCGGCCCCGTGATCCGATCCCGGTCCGGCATGCGTCTCTTCCCCGGATGCCGAGAGTCCGCCCCAGATGAGCGTGTGCTGGCCGCGGCGCGGGGATCCGCGCTGGCTCCAGATCTGCAGCCTCTCGGGCCTGCTGGCCTGGGCGCTGCTCGGCCTGGGAGAGGTCCGTCCGCTGCACGCGGCCGCCTCCCTGGCCGGCGCGCTGGCGGCGCAGTGGGCCTGGGCGCGGGCGCACCGCACGCCGTTCGAGCCCGCCAGCGCGCTGATCACGGGCCTGTCGCTCGGCCTGCTGCTCCGCAGCCCGGCGCCGCAGATCGCCCTGCTGGCCGGAGCGCTGGCGATCTCGAGCAAGCAGCTGCTGCGCAGCGGCGGCCGCCACTGGTTCAACCCCGCGAACCTCGCGCTCGTCTGCCTGCTGCTCTCGCCGCTGCCGGTCTGGGTCTCCGCGGGCCAGTGGGGCAGCGGCGCGCTGCTCGCGTTCGCGCTGCTCTGCGCCGGGAACCTGGTGTCGATGCGCGCCGAGCGCAGCGACGTGACCTGGGCGTTCCTGCTCTGCTGGGGCGGCCTGCTGCTCGGCCGCGCGCTCTGGCTCGGCGATCCGCTGGCCATCCCCCTGCACCAGATGCAGGGCGGCGCGCTGCTGATCTTCGCCTTCTTCATGATCTCCGACCCGCGCACCACGCCGGCCTCGCGCCCGGGCCGGATCGTCTTCGCCGCGCTGGTCGCGCTCGGCGCGGCCTGGGTCCAGTTCGGCCTGTATCGCACCAACGGCCTGCTCTGGGCACTCGCAGGCGCGTCGCTGCTGCGGCCGCTGATCGACGCCCTCTGGCCCGGCCCCGTCTACGAGTGGCCCGGCCGGCCAGCGCGCACCCGCTCACCCGAGAGAGGAGCCTCCCATGCAACGCCTGATCCCGATCCTGCTGACCCTGCTCGCGCTGGTCGCGCCCTGGCGTGACGCCGCCGCCTTCTGCGGCTTCTACGTCGCCCGCGCCGAGGCCCGGCTGTTCAACGAGGCCTCGAAGGTCGTGCTGGTACGCGATGGCGACCGCACCGTGATCACCATGGCCAGCGACTACCGCGGCGAGCCGCGTGACTTCGCCATGGTGGTGCCGGTGCCGACCTTCCTGGAGCGCGAGCAGATCCACGTGGGCAACCGCGCCGTGATCGACCACCTGGACGCGTTCACTGCCCCGCGGCTGGTCGAGTACCACGACGCGGACCCGTGCCGGCGCCGCGTGGAGTACGAGCTGATGGATAGCATGGCTCAGGGGGTCCCGATGCGCAGCGTGGCGCGGCAGCGCGCCGACGCGCTCGGCGTCGAGATCGAGGCCTCGTACCTCGTGGGCGAGTACGACATCGTGATCCTGTCGGCGAAGCAGAGCGACGGTCTGGAGACCTGGCTGCGCGACAGTGGCTACCGCATCCCCGACGGCGCCTCCGAGGTGCTGGGCAGCTACATCCGCCAGGGCATGCGCTTCTTCGTGGCGCGCGTGAACCTCGGCGAGCAGCAGCGTCTGGGCCACCAGTACCTGCGCCCGCTGCAGGTCGCCTACGAGTCCCCGAAGTTCATGCTCCCGATCCGGCTGGGCACGGTCAACGCCGACGGCCCCCAGGAGCTCTTCGTCTTCGCGCTCACGCGCACCGGGCGCGTGGAGACCACGAACTACCGCACGGTGCGGCTGCCGAGCGGCTCCGAGCTGCCGCTGTTCGTGCGCGACGACTTCGGCGACTTCTACCGCGCCATGTTCGCGCACCAGGTCGAGCGCGAGCGCATGTCGGCGGTCTTCCTGGAGTACGCCTGGGACATGAGCTGGTGCGACCCCTGCGCGGCCGCCCCGCTCACGCGCGACGAGCTACGCCAGCTCGGCGTGTTCTGGCTCGGCGAGCCGCGACCCGGCGACCCGGTACCGCTGCGCCGACCGGGCCCGCAGCCGGTGGACGCCTTCGTCACCCGACTGCACGTGCGCTACGACGCGGAGCACTTCCCCGAGGACCTGGTGTTCCAGGCGACCGCCGATCGCACGAACTTCCAGGGGCGCTACGTGCTCCGCCACCCGTGGACCGGCGAGGCGACCTGCAGCGAGGCCGGCCGCTACCGGGAGGGGCTCCGCGAGCGGCAGGAGGCCGAGGCCGCCACGCTGGCCCGGCTGACCGGCTGGGAGCTCCGCGACATCCGCGCCCGCATCCCGGAGCTGCCGGTGCTGCCGGTGCTGCCCGCGGGCACTGACCCGGAGCCCGAGCAGTGGTGGCGGCGGATCTGGGGCGCACTGCCCTGACCGGGCAGCGGGCGGCCCGCGCCGCGAAGCGGCAGCCCGGGATCGGGACGCTGAAGCGGCCGGCCGGCGACCGGACGGTCGCCGGCCGCGTGCCGCCGCTGCCGCCCTACAGGCCCTTCTTCATGGACTTGACGTCCTGACCGGCGATCGCGTTGCCGTCGTGCACGAGCCTGGAGTGCGCGTGCCCGAGGTGGTGCATGTCGAAGACGGCCTGCATGGCGGTCCACTGACCCATGTTGTCGAGCGTGCGGTTGACCGCCTGCTTCGACATGCGCAGCGCCCACGGATCCATCTCGGCGATCTTCTGAGCGAGCTCCATGGCGCTCTTCTCGAGCTCCTCGCGCGGGACCACGTGGTTGACCATGCCCAGGCGCCAGGCCTCCTGCGCGTCGATGAACTGGCCGGTGAAGAGCATCTCCTTGGCCTTGCGCGCGCCGAGCTCCCAGGTGTGGCCGTGGTACTCGACTCCGCCGATGCCCATGCGCGCGACCGGGTCGCTGAACTGGGCGTCCTCGGAGGCGACGATCAGGTCGCAGGGCCAGCAGAGCATGAGGCCGCCGGCGATGCACTTGCCGTGGACCGCCGCGATCGTGGGCTTGGGGATGTCGCGCCAGCGTCGCGACAGGCCCAGGTAGTTGGTCTCCTCCCAGCCGTACTGGGAGATGATGCCCGGCACGTCCTTGATCTCGTCTCGGAACGCCGCCGCCCCTCCGGGGCTGATGTCGTGGCCGGCCGAGAAGTGGGGGCCGTTGGCCTTGAGCAGGATCACGCGGATCTCGTCGTCGGCCTCGGCCCGGCGATAGGTGTCGTCGAGCTGGTGCAGGAAGGGCGGATGCTGGGCGTTGCGGGCGTCGGGCCGGTCGAGGGTGATGACCGCGACGCGTCCGTCGGTCTCGTACTGGATGAACTGCTCGCTCTCGCTCACGTCTGCCTCCTCGGGGGTCCGGACGACCCGCCACAAGGGTACACGATGGGCCCGTGCAGGGTCAGCCTGGGCGCTGGATCTGCAGCTCGATCTCGCGCCGGGCGAAGCGCCAGCGCCCGCCGCTGCGGACCAGCTCGTCGCGGTAGATGCCGGTGCTGTAGACGCTCAGATCGGGCGCGTCGTAGAAGATGAAGTCCGCCACCGCCCCGGCGCGGTCGCCCTCGAAGCTCAGCGCGGGCGGCAGGGTCAGGTGCTTGCCGTCGCGGGCCGTGCGCATGAAGGCGCGGATCGCGCGCACGCCGGCGTACTCGCGCCCGAAGACGCGCAGCACGGCGTCCGGCGCGTACAGCTCCAGGTGGTCATCGAGGCGCTTCTCGTCGAGGCTCGCGCCGTACTCCCGTTGCAGGGTCAGGATGTCGAGCAGGTCCTGCAGCGTCGGCTCCACGTTCGTCTCCCGTGGTCTAGTGGATCTGCCGCTCCGCCTCGTCCCAGAACGGCGCGCGCAGCTCCCGCTTGAGGATCTTGCCGGCGCCCGAGCGGGGCAGGGGCGTCTGGCGCACCTCGATCTGGCGCGGGATCTTGTAGCCGCCCAGGTACTCGCGACAGTGCGCCTCGAGCTCGGCCGGGGTCACCTCGCTGCCCTCCCGCAGCACGATCGCGGCGCGCACGCTCTCACCCCACCGGTCGTCGGGCACGCCGAACACGGCGCACTCGGCGACCGCGGGATGCTGGTAGAGGATCTCCTCGACCTCGGTCGAGTACACGTTCTCGCCGCCGCTGATGATCATGTCCTTCTTGCGGTCCACCAGGTACAGGCAGGCGTCGTCGTCCAGGTAGCCGACGTCGCCCGAGTGGTACCAGCCGTCCCGGAGCACCTCGGCCGTCTGCGCGGGCTTGTTCCAGTAGCCGCGCATCACGTTCGGTCCGCGGACGACCACCTCGCCCGGCTCGCCCGGCGGCAGCTCCCGTCCGTCCTCGTCGAGGATGCGCAGGTCGACCCCGACGATCGGGCGCCCGGCGGTGCGTGCGCGCGGATCGTCGATGAAGCGCTCGAGGTGCTCGATGGTCGTTCCCATCGGCCCCATCTCGGTGGCCCCGTACATCGACACCAGCTCGACGTGGGGCAGCGCCGCGTGGGTGCGGCGCAGCAGGGCGGTCGATGCGGGCGCCGCGCCGAAGCCCAGCAGGCGCAGCCGCGACACGTCGCGCGGGCGCGCCTGCTGCGTATCGGCCAGGGCGGAGAGCATGGCCGGCACGCCGAAGGTGATCGTCGAACCCTCGGTCTCCATGGCGTCGAGCGCGGACTCCGCCTCGAAGCCGGGCAGGATCACCTGCCGGGCCCCGAGCCAGATGCAGAGCAGGATGTTGAAGGTGCCCGATGCGTGGAACATCGGGCCCATGATCTGCCAGGTGTCGTCCTCGCCGAGCCTCACGCTCGACTGCAGGTGGAAGCCGTCGGCGATCTTGTTGCGATGCGTGGCCATCACGCCCTTCGCCGCGCCCGTCGTGCCGCCCGTGTAGAACAGACCGGCCACGTCGTCCTCGGACACGCCCGCGCCGAGCTGCGCCCGGGGCCCGGCCCCGACGAGTGACTCGTAGTCCTCGCCGAGCTGGACCACGCGCTCCACACGAGCGGACAGGTCGCCGAGCTCCGAGGCCGGCCGGTCCGTGAACAGCACGCGCGCGCCGGAGTCCGCCAGCGCATACTCGATCTCGGGCAGCGCGTGACGCGTGTTCAGCGGCACGATCAGCCGTCCGGCCGCCGGCACCGCGCAGTAGAGCTCCAGGTAGCGATGCGAGTTCGCGGCCAGCACCGCCACGCGATCGCCGGGGTCGGTCAGCGCCGCGAGGGCACCCGCCAGCCCGCGGCAGCGGTCGACCAGCGCACCGAAGCTCAGGCGGACGTCACCGTCCACGACGGCCTCGCGGCCGGCGAAGCAGCGCTCGGCCCGGTGCAGCGGATCGGCGAACGTGTGCATTCGCGACGCCCTCCTCGGCCCTACCCTACTACCGGCGCCTGGACGGTGCCGGCCCGGGGAGCGCTGTACCCTGCCCGGCCGGACGCGCGGCGAGTGCCGGACGGCGGCAGGGGAGCGGGATGACGGAAGCACGGAGCGGCGCGCCGCTCGCCCTGGTCACGGGGGGCGGGCGCGGGATCGGGCGGGCGATCAGCCTGGGGCTGGCCCGGGACGGCCACGACGTGGCGATCGGCTACCACCGCGACGTGGCGGCGGCCGAGCACGCGGCCGGGGAGGTGCGTGGGCTGGGACGGCGGGCCGGAGCGTTCGCGGCCGCGCTCGACGCGCCGGAGACGCTCGAGGGCATGGTCGCCGCCGTCGAGCGGGAGCTCGGCCCGGTCGACGTGCTGGTGAGCAACGCCGGCATCGCCAGCCTCGGGCACAGCGTCGCGGAGACCGATCCCGCCGAGCTCGAGCGCGTGGTGCGCGTGCACGCCCTGGGTCCGCACCGGCTGTGCCAGCTCGTGGTGCCCGGGATGTGCGAGCGCGGCCGCGGCCACGTGGTCGTGATCTCGAGCCAGGCCACGCGGCTGTTCGGACCGCGCAGTGCCCCCTACAACATGGGCAAGGCCGCGCTGGAGGCGCTCGCCTTCACGCTGGCGCGCGAGGTGCGGCGCCACGGCGTGCGCGTGAACGTGGTGGCGCCGGGCCTGGTCGAGACCGAGATGGGGCGACGCCTGATGCGCGCGACCGCCGGGGTCCAGGACATGCGCGAGCTCGACGACCGCATGCCGTTCGGGCGGGTCTGCCAGCCCGGGGACGTGGCGGCCGCCGTCCGCTTCCTGGTCTCGGAGGGCGCGTCCTACATCACCGGCGAGCGGCTGGCGGTGAGCGGCGGGACCTGAGCCGCCTGCTAGCGGCGTGGGGCGAAGGGATAGACGACGAGCTCGTCGTCGATGCGCTCGAAGCGCACCTCCACCGGCAGGTCGACGCGCAGCTCGTCGGGCTCGCACTCGACCAGGTTGGTCAGCATGAACGGCCCCTCCTCGAGCCGCACCACCGCGAGCACGTAGCTCGAGGAGAAGCGGGCGGGATCGACGGGCCTGTGGATCTCGGTGTAGCTGTAGAGCTGCCCGCGCCCGCTGGCGGGCGTCCAGGTGTAGCTCTCCGACAGGCAGCCCGGGCAGGCGAGCTGGGGGGTCCAGCGCCAGTGCCCGCAGTCGTCGCAGACCTGGATGCGCAGCTCGCCACGCC
This sequence comes from Deltaproteobacteria bacterium, assembly GCA_029261925.1. Lineage (GTDB taxonomy): Bacteria > Myxococcota_A > UBA9160 > SZUA-336 > SZUA-336 > JAGWBS01. The sequence continues at coordinate 132,173 of JAJDAJ010000104.1, forward strand.
GGGTCCCCTCCCAGAACGGCTCGGTGAATCGCGTGGGCACCGGTCGGGGGCGCTGGTGGCGCGGGGAGTCGGAGGCGGGAGCGGTCATCCGGGCATCTCCTGGCGTCGTTCGCGCGAGTGCCTCGCGCTGTCTGCGGGAGGGGTCTCGGCCGTGCCTGCACCGGCAGGTCCGGCCCCGTGAGCCCACGCGGCGCAGCATACCCGGCCCGCGGGCGCAGTCGCTCCCGGGCTCCCCGGCCTGCGGACGCCTCGCGGGCGCGACCCGGGCCATGCGGCTGATGCGGCAGATCGCCGCACGAGAAAGGGCCCCGCCGGTCTTCGACCGACGGGGCCCTCGAGATCCGGGAAAACCCACTGTCGCGCTACTCTCCCACAGGTTGGCCTGCAGTACCATCGCCGAAGCGGGGCTTAACTTCCGAGTTCGAGATGGGATCGGGTGTGGCCCCCGCTCTAGGGACAGTGGGAAAATCCCGGCCGCGCCCCGCCGCCGAGGCGACGGGACGCGGCTCCGAATCATCGTCAGATCCTACAGACGCGCTCACTGAGACCAGCGAGCCGCTCATTCCTTGGAGCATTGGCGCTTCGCGTCAATGCTGCCTGGAGCACTGCCGCCAAGCGACGGCGATGCCCGGAGCACCACCCGGACCGGGTGACGCACCCGCCGCCCTGCGGCGACGGGGAAAACGGTTCAGGTCAAGCCTCACGACCGATTAGTACCGGTTAGCTCCACACATTACTGTGCTTCCACACCCGGCCTATCAACCTCCTGGTCTCGGAGGGGTCTTTAGCGGACCGAAGTCCGAGGGAGACCTAATCTCGAGATGGGCTTCCCGCTTAGATGCCTTCAGCGGTTATCCCGACCGCACATAGCTACCCGGCGATGCCACTGGCGTGACAACCGGTACACCAGAGGTGCGTCCATCCCGGTCCTCTCGTACTAGGGACAGCTTCTCTCAAGTCTCCAACGCCCACGGCAGATAGGGACCGAACTGTCTCACGACGTTCTAAACCCAGCTCGCGTGCCACTTTAATCGGCGAACAGCCGAACCCTTGGGAGCTGCTTCACCCCCAGGATGTGACGAGCCGACATCGAGGTGCCAAACCGCGCCGTCGCTATGAACGCTTGGGCGCGATAAGCCTGTTATCCCCGGCGTACCTTTTATCCGTTGAGCGATGGCCCTTCCATGCGGAGCCACCGGATCACTAAGACCGACTCTCGTCCCTGCTCGACTTGTAAGTCTCACAGTCAAGCCCGCTTATGCCTTTGCACTCTACGGCTGGTTTCCAATCAGCCTGAGCGGACCTTTGTGCGCCTCCGTTACTCTTTAGGAGGCGACCGCCCCAGTCAAACTACCCACCACACACTGTTCCGGACCCGGATTACGGGCCACGGTTAGGATCCCAGACACACAAGGGTGGTATTTCAAGGTTGACTCCACCGAGACTAGCGTCCCAGCTTCAAAGTCTCCCACCTATCCTACACATGCATCCCCGGAACCCAGTGTGAAGCTGTAGTAAAGGTGCACGGGGTCTTTCCGTCTGACCGCGGGTAGCCGGCATCTTCACCGGCATTTCGATTTCGCTGAGTCCCTGGTTGAGACAGTGGGGAAGTCGTTACGCCATTCGTGCAGGTCGGAACTTACCCGACAAGGAATTTCGCTACCTTAGGACCGTTATAGTTACGGCCGCCGTTTACCGGGGCTTCAGTTCACCGCTTCGCCGAAGCTAACAGATCCCCTTAACCTTCCGGCACCGGGCAGGCGTCACACCCTATACGTCGTCTTGCGACTTAGCAGAGTGCTGTGTTTTTAGTAAACAGTCGCTACCCCCAGTTCACTGCAACCCTAGCCAGCTCTTGAAGCAAGTTCAGTCACCAGCCAGGGCACACCTTCTCCCGAAGTTACGGTGTCAATTTGCCGAGTTCCTTAACCAGAGTTCTCTCAAGCGCCTTGGGATTCTCTCCCCGCCTACCTGTGTTGGTTTGCAGTACGGTCACCCGTGCAGCTCCCTACGAGGCTTTTCTTGGAAGCATGGGATCACTGACTTTGTGAGCTTACGCTCTCGACGTCGCGTCTCGGCGTTGAGAAGGGGTGGATTTGCCTGCCCCTTCCGCCTACACGCTTGAACCGGGACGTCCAGCGCCCGGCCCAGCTACCCTTCTCCGTCCCCCCTTCGGTCAAACGCTGCCTGAGTGGCACGGGAATTGTTAACCCGTTTCCCATCACCTACGCCTTTCGGCCTCGGCTTAGGGGCCGGCTGACCCTGGGCAGATTAGCTTTACCCAGGAAACCTTAGGCTTACGGCGAGCAGGTTTCTCACCTGCTTTATCGCTACTCACGTCCGCATATTCACTTCCAGGGCCTCCAGCCGTCCTCACGGTCGACCTTCACAGGCAACTGGAACGCTCCCCTACCCCTCGAGCAAAAAGCTCGAAGCCGCGGCTTCGGTGGTGTGCTTAGCCCCGTTACATTTTCGGCGCGGGACTACTTGACCAGTAAGCTGTTACGCACTTTTTAAAGGGTGGCTGCTTCTAAGCCAACCTCCTGGCTGTCTGTGCGCTCCCACATCCTTTCCCACTCAGCACACACTTAGGGACCTTAGCCGGCGGTCTGGGTTGTTTCCCTCTCGACCACGGAGCTTATCCCCCGCAGTCTGACTGCCGCATTACTCTCACCGGCATTCGGAGTTTGGTTGGGTTCGGTAATCTGGTGAGACCCCTAGCCCATCCAGTGCTCTACCTCCGGTGGAGAAGACACGACGCTATACCTAAATATATTTCGGGGAGAACCAGATATCTCCGGGTTTGATTGGCCTTTCACCCCTATCCA
>JAJDAJ010000104.1:140000-225173 GCA_029261925.1 Deltaproteobacteria bacterium
GAGCGCCGGGCCGAGGCGCTCGACGGGGGGCTCGCCGGGCAGCGCCGCGAAGAGCGCCACCGTCGTGCTCTCGCGCAGCTCGCGCAGCGCGAGCAGCCGCTCCAGCAGCGCCTCGTCCGCCGCAGGCGGGGCAGCTGCCAGGCCACGCGCCTCCACGCGGAGCGCCGCCTTCCGGGCGGCCAGGTCCGTCACCGACGGATCAGATCGCGTCGACGAGCTCGATCAGGGAGCGGATCCGCGCATCGGGCACGACGCTGCCCGAGGAACGGCCGCGGAGCAGCTCGCTGGCGATGTTCAGTGCCGCGAGCACCGCGGCGTCCTGGGAGTCGGGGGTCGAGCGGCGCACCTCGGCCAGCACCTCGTTGACGTAGCTGGCCACCTCCTCGAGGTGGTTACCGTCCGCGTCGGTCCGGACCCGGTACTCCTGGCCGAGAATCTTGATCGTCGAGAGACCCGGCTCGCTCACGCGCTGGCCTCCGGTGCCTGGAGCCCGTTGCCCGGGGGCGCGACGGCCGCGGCCCGCTCGAGGTCCTCGACCCGACGAACCAGGCGGTCGAGACGCTCGAGCACCTGGTCGCGCACGCGCCGGCTGTCGGCGAGGCGTTCGGTCAGCTGCTGGATGATCTCGTCGCGCTCCTTCAGGTCGGCCTCGAGGTGCGCCGCGCGCGACTGCACGTCGCGGTGGCGCTCCGCCAGCGCCTCGATGCGCTGCTCCAGGCGCCCGAACAGATCGACACCGCCGCCTCCCGACCCGTGGCCGAGGTCGTCGAACTGACTCATGCGGCCCCCCTTCAACCGACCCCTGATCTGCGGGACCGGTCCGCGATCGCGGCCACCGTCCCGCCGCGCGTCCGGGCCGCACCCGCGGAGATCCCGCGAGCATCGGCGCCGACCCGCCCGGAGCGTGTGGGCACGACCCCGATGGTCGAACGACGGGGCGCTGGCGTCAAGCGCGCAGGCAGCCCCGGACACGCAAAACTCCGGCAGTTGACAGTTTTTCGGGCGCTCCGGTAGCCTTCTGGCCAGTCGAGTTCGCCGGCACAGCGACCCGCTTCCCTCGCCCCCGCCGCCATCCGAGGTTCGCAGAGGCGGTACGAAGGGCCTGGGGGAGCAGGCGGGATCTCCCGCCACCCGTCCGGCGGCGCACCCGTCCCGCCGATCCGCCTGCGAGCGGAGGCATCGAGCGGGTGCCGCGAATGGTAAAACTGTGAGCGAGGAGTGGCGCCATGGCCCGCGCATACCAACCGGAGGCCCAGGGGCTGTATGACCCGGCGTTCGAGCACGACGCCTGCGGCATCGGCTTCGTGGCCAACCTGCACGGCACGCCCTCGCACGAGATCATCCAGCGTGGCCTGCAGGTCCTGGTGAACCTGACCCACCGCGGCGCCGCGGGCTCGGATCCCGAGACCGGCGACGGCGCCGGAATCCTGATGCAGATCCCGCACCGCTTCATGCTGGACGTCTGCGCGCGCGAGGGCATCCGCCTGCCCGAGCCCGGCGAGTACGGCGTCGGCATGATGTTCCTGCCGCGGGACGACGCCGAGCGCGCCGCGGCCGAGGCGCTGATCGAGGCCACCATCGAGCAGGAGGGTCAGCGCCTGCTCGGCTGGCGTGACGTGCCGGTGCGGCCCGAGCACATCGGGGTCAACGCCCGGGCCGTGATGCCGGTGATCCGCCAGGTCTTCATCCTGCGCGGCGCCGGACTCGACGTGGATGCGTTCGAGCGCAAGCTCTTCGTGATCCGCAAGCTGATCGAGAACGAGCTGATCATCGCACGGAAGGGCATGCTCGACTTCCACGTGCCGTCGCTCTCGGCGCGCACCCTCTGCTACAAGGGCCTGCTGCTCGCGTACCAGATCCGGCAGTTCTTTCCGGACCTGGCCGACCCCGCGATGGAGAGCGGCCTGGCGCTGGTGCACCAGCGCGACAGCACGAACACCTGGCCCACCTGGGACCTCGCCCAGCCCTTCCGGTATCTCTGTCACAACGGCGAGATCAACACCGTGCGCGGCAACCACAACTGGATGCGCGCACGCCAGGCGATCCTCGAGTCCGACGTCTGGGGCGACGATCTCGAGAAGCTCTTCCCGATCATCACGCCCGACATGTCCGACTCCGCGCAGATCGGCCAGGCGCTCGAGTTCCTCGTGCTGTCCGGCAGGGATCTCGCACACGCGATGATGATGCTGATTCCCGAGGCCTGGGATCGCGACCCGCTGATGCCGCCCGACAAGCGCGCATTCTATCAGTACCACCAGTGCCTGATGGAGCCGTGGGACGGCCCCGCCTCGATCGCGTTCACCGACGGCGTGCGCGTGGGCGGTGTGCTCGACCGCAACGGACTGCGGCCCTCCCGCTTCTGGGTGACCAAGGACGACTTCATCGTGCTGGCTTCCGAGGCCGGCGTGCTGCCGATCGACCCGCAGGACGTCCGCCAGAAGGGACGCCTGCAGCCCGGCCGCATGCTTCTGATCGACACGGAGCAGGGCCGCATCATTCCCGACGAGGAGCTCAAGCACGACTACGCCGGCCGGCAGCCCTACGGCGACTGGATCTCGACGCACCTCGTCAAGCTTCACGACCTGCCCGATCCGCGGCACGAGCGCGGCGCCGTCGACGGCGAGTCGGACCCCCTGCGCCGCCAGCAGATGTTCGGCTACACGCTCGAGGACCCGCGCATCCTGCTCGCACCGATGCTCTCGGGCGGCTCCGAGGCGATCGGCTCGATGGGCAACGACACGCCGATCGCCGCGCTCTCGGACCGGCCCTCGCTCCTGTACAGCTACTTCAAGCAGGTATTCGCCCAGGTCACCAACCCGGCCATCGACTCCATCCGCGAGGAATCGGTGATGTCGCTGATGAGCACGGTCGGCGCGCACCGCAACCTGCTGGATCCGACGCCCGAGCACGCCCGGATGCTCGAGCTGGACCAGCCCATCCTGACCGACGAGGAGCTCGAGCAGATCCGCCAGTCCGACCATCCCTCGATCCGGTCGGCGACGCTCTCCTCGGTCTTCGAGAACCGCGCCCCGCTCGGCGACAGCCTGCGCGACGCACTCGACCAGCTGCGCAACGACGCCGTCGAGGCGGTCCGCGGCGGCGCCAACGTGCTGATCCTGTCCGACCGCGAGGCGGGCCCCGGGAAGCTGCCGATCCCGAGCCTGCTCGCGGTCAGCGGCGTGCATCACCACCTGATCCGCGAGGGCCTGCGCATGCAGTCCAGCCTGATCGCGGAGACCGGCGAGGCGCGCGAGGTGCACCACTACGCGGTGCTCCTGGGCTTCGGCGTGCACGCCGTCAACCCGTACCTGGCGCTCGAGACCATCGGCGCGATGGTGAACGACGGGAGCTTCACGCCGCCCGACCTCGACCACGCCAAGGCGACCGCCAACTACGTGAAGGCGGTCGGGAAGGGCCTGCTGAAGGTCTTCGCGAAGATGGGCATCTCCACGCTGCATAGCTACCGCGGCGCGCAGATCTTCGAGGCCGTGGGCATCTCGCGCGAGGTCGTCGACGAGTTCTTCACGCACTGCGCCACCCGCATCGGGGGCATCACGCTCGAGACGATCGCCGAGGAGGCTCGCCGGCGCCACGCCTACGCGTACCCCGACGACGGCGAGCGGCACACCGAGCTCGACGTGGGTGGCGACTACCAGTGGCGACGCGACGGCGAGCGCCACCTGCTCAACCCGTCGACGATCCACAAGGTGCAGCTGGCCGCTCGACGCGACGACTACGGCGCGTACCAGGAGTACGCGCGAGAGATCAACGAGCAGAGCCGCGAGCTGTACACCATCCGCGGGCTGCTCCGCTTCAAGAAGGATCGCGAGCCGGTCCCGATCGACGAGGTGGAGCCCATCGAGAACATCATGCGCCGCTTCTGCACGGGCGCGATGTCGTTCGGCTCGATCAGCGCCGAGGCGCACGAGACGCTCGCGATCGCCATGAACCGCATCGGCGGCAAGAGCAACAGCGGCGAGGGCGGCGAGGACCCGCGCCGCTTCACCCCCGACCCGAACGGCGACTGGCGCCGCAGCGCGATCAAGCAGGTCGCCTCGGGGCGCTTCGGCGTCACGAGCTGGTACCTGACGAACGCCAACGAGATCCAGATCAAGGTGGCCCAGGGCGCCAAGCCCGGCGAGGGCGGCCAGCTCCCGGGTCACAAGGTGGACCGCTACATCGCCCAGGTGCGCCACTCCACGCCCGGCGTGGGGCTGATCTCCCCACCGCCGCACCACGACATCTACTCGATCGAGGACCTGGCCCAGCTGATCCACGACCTGAAGAACGCCAACCCCGAGGCCGACATCAGCGTGAAGCTGGTCTCGGTCACCGGTGTGGGCACGATCGCCGCGGGCGTCTCCAAGGGACACGCGGAAGCCGTGCAGATCGCGGGTTTCGAGGGCGGTACGGGTGCCTCGCCGCAGACGTCGATCAAGCACGCCGGCGTGCCGTGGGAGATCGGGCTGTCCGAGACCCAGCAGGCACTGGTCATGAACGACCTGCGCGGGCGCATCCGCGTGCACGTGGACGGCCAGCTCCGCACGGGTCGCGACGTGGTGATCGGCGCCATGCTCGGCGGGGACGAGTTCGGCTTCGGAACGATCGCCCTGGTGACCCTCGGCTGCATCGTGATGCGCGTGTGCCACCTGAATACCTGCCCGGTCGGCGTCGCCACGCAGAATCCCGAGCTGCGCGCCAAGTTCGAGGGCAAGCCGGAGTACGTGGTCAACTTCTTCCGCTTCGTGGCCCAGGAGGTGCGCGAGCACATGGCCACGCTCGGCTTCCGGAGCTTCGAGGACATGATCGGACGCGTGGACCTGCTCGAGGTCGACGACTCGATCCGGCACTGGAAGCTGCCGCACGGCCTCGACTTCTCCGGGCTGCTCGCGCAGCCCCAGCGGCCCTACCCCGAGGCAAAGATCCGCCAGGAGGACGGCCAGGATCACGGGCTCGAGGACGCGCTCGACCACGAGCTGATCCGCCTGTGCGAGCCGGCGATCGAGCGCATGGAGCCGGTCGAGCTGCGGCTGCCGATCCGCAACGTCAACCGCACCGTCGGCACCATGCTGGGCGCGGCGGTGTCTCGCAAGCACGGCCTCGAGGGCCTGCCCGACAACACGATCCGGATCCACTTCAACGGCAGCGCGGGCCAGAGCTTCGGCGCCTTCGTACCCCACGGGATCACGCTCACGCTCGAGGGCGACTCGAACGACTACACCGGCAAGGGGCTCTCGGGTGGGCGGGTGATCGTCTACCCGCATCCCGCGTCCACGTTCGACCCGGGCGAGAACATCGTCATCGGCAACGTGACGCTCTACGGCGCCACCGGCGGCGAGGCCTTCTTCCGCGGCGTGGCGGGCGAGCGCTTCTGCGTGCGCAACAGCGGCGCAACGGCCGTCGTCGAGGGCGTGGGCGACCACGGCTGCGAGTACATGACGGGCGGACGCGTGGTCGTGCTCGGCTCCGTGGGTCGCAACTTCGCCGCCGGGATGAGCGGCGGCATCGCCTACGTGCTCGATCCCGCGCGGCGCTTCACCGAGCTCTGCAATCCCGGCCTGGTGGATCTCGAGCGGGTGGAGAGCGAGGAGGACGAGCGCGAGCTGCGCGGGCTGATCGACGCACACTTCCGGCACACGCAAAGCAACCGCGCCCAGCGCGTGCTGGAGAAGTGGTCGACGAGTCGCGAGCTGTTCGTGAAGGTCATGCCGCGCGACTACAAGCGGGCGATGCTGGGAATCGAGTTCGGGGACGAGGAATACTGATGGGCAAGGCCACCGGCTTCATGGAGGAAGGGCGCAAGACGCCCGCGCGACGCGACGCCGCGGAGCGCATCCACGACTACCTCGAGATCTACCAGGATCCGGATCCGCAGTTCATCTCGACGCAGGCCGCGCGCTGCATGGACTGCGGCGTGCCGTTCTGCAACAACGGCTGCCCGCTCGGCAACATCATCCCCGACTTCAATGATCTGGTGTACCGGGACAAGTGGCAGGACGCGCTCGAGCGCCTGCACCGTACCAACAACTTCCCGGAGTTCACCGGCCGCATCTGTCCGGCGCCCTGCGAGTCGGCCTGCGTGCTCGGGATCAACGACGATCCCGTCACCATCGAGTTCATCGAGAAGACCATCGCCGAGCGGGGCTTCGCGGAGGGCTGGGTCACCCCGCAGCCGCCCGCGGTCCGCTCGGGCAAGCGCGTGGCAGTGGTCGGCTCGGGCCCCGCGGGCATGGCGGCAGCTGCGCAGCTCAACCGGGCCGGGCACGCCGTCGTGCTCTTCGAGAAGAACGAGCGCATCGGGGGCCTGCTGCGCCTGGGCATCCCGGACTTCAAACTCGAGAAGTGGGTCATCGACCGGCGAATGGACGTGATGGAGGCGGAGGGCGTCGAGTTCCGGACAGGCGTGCACGTGGGGGTCGACGTCTCGGCCGCGCAGCTCGTCGAGGAGTTCGATGCGGTTCTCCTCACCGGAGGCGCGGAGCACCCGCGCGACCTGCCGGTGCCGGGCCGCGAGCTCGACGGGGTGCACTTCGCCATGGAGTTCCTGACGCAGCAGAACCGCCGCGTCGCGGCCACGCCCGTCGAGGTGGCCGACATCCTCGCCGCCGGCAAGAACGTCGTCGTGCTCGGGGGCGGCGACACCGGCTCGGACTGCATCGGCACCAGCCACCGGCAGGGCGCGAAGCACGTGTACAACTTCGAGCTGCTCTCGAAGCCGCCCGAGGGACGCCCCGACGACACGCCCTGGCCCGTACACCCGGCCCCCGCGGCCATGCTGCGCCAGTCCAGCTCCCACGAGGAGGGCGGCTCGCGCGACTGGGGCATCTCCACGAAGTCGTTCAGCGGCAGCGGGGGCAAGCTGACCGCGCTGAACGGCGTGCGCGTGCGCTTCGGCGATCCGGACCCCGCCACGGGCCGCCGGCCGATGGAGGAGATCCCGGGCAGCGAGTTCGCGATCGAGGCGGAGCTCGTGCTGCTCGCGCTGGGCTTCCTGGGCCCCGTGCAGGAGGGGATGGTCGGCGAGCTCGGAGTGAAGCTGACCGACCGGGGCAACGTCTGGACCGAGGCGGGCGAGATGTGGGGGCAGAACTTCCGCACCAGCCTGCCCGGGGTGTATGCCGCCGGCGACATGCGCCGCGGCCAGTCCCTGGTGGTCTGGGCGATCGCCGAGGGCAGGCAGGCGGCCGAGCAGATCGACCGCGACCTGAGCGCCTGAGGCGCTAACCTCGGTCCCGCGGCCACCGCGCGGGAGGCCAGGCGTGCTCAAGCGCTACGGCGAGGTGATCCGGACCGTATCGATGGTCGCCGATCTGGCGATCGTCGCGGTGGCGTGGCTCGCGGCGATCTGGCTGCGCTTCGAGGCGGACTGGCTACCCGAGCCCCCGCTATACAACCCGCGCTGGAGCGAGTCCGCGCTGCTGCTCGGGCTGATCCTCCCGACCTGGCACGTGGCCCTGCGCGCTCGCGAGCTCTACGACCCGCGCCGCATGCGCTCGCTCTCGCGCGAGATCCGGCACCTGGGCGAGGCCACGGCCCTCGGTGCGCTGGTCCTGATCGCCGCGACCTTCTTCCTGAAGCTCTCGTGGCTGTCGCGGCTGGTGGTCGGGATCTTCCTGGCGCTGAGCGCATCCGGCCTGCTCGTCTGGCGGCTCGGGGTCCGCGTGCTGATGCAGCAGGTCCGCCGGCGGGGCTACAACCAGCGCAGCGTGCTCATCGTCGGCACGGGAGACGTGGCGCGGGCGGTATACCGGCGCCTGCTGCGCCACCCGGAGACCGGCTTCCGGATCGTCGGCGTGCTCGGCCCGGCGCCCGACCCCGCCCGCGGCGAGCTACCGGCGCTGCGGGGCGGCTACGAGGCCCTGCACGCGCTGGTCGCCGGGGAGCTGATCGACCAGGTGATCATCGCGCTCGATCGCGGCGAGGCGATCGATCCCGTCAAGCTGGTCGAGGAGCTGTCGGACACCACCGCCGCCGTGCGCATCGTTCCCGACCTGCTGGGGCTGACCACCGTGCAGTCGGGGATCGAGGATCTCGACGGGCTGCCCATGATCCGGCTGGTGGAGACACCGCTGCTCGGCTGGAGTCGCGTGTCCAAGCGCGGGTTCGACCTGCTGGCCTCCGGCGCGGGGCTGGTGCTGCTCTCGCCGCTGCTCGCCCTGGTCGCCGCAGCGGTCAAGCTCACCTCTCCCGGCCCCGTGTTCTACCGCCAGCAGCGCATGAGCATCGACGGCGAGCTCTTCGAGATGATCAAGTTCCGCAGCATGCGCAGCGACGCCGAGCGCGAGACGGGTCCAGTCTGGGCGGCCGCCGGGGACGACCGGCGCACCCCCATCGGCCGCCTCCTGCGCAGCACGAATCTCGACGAGCTGCCGCAGCTCTGGAACGTGCTGCGCGGCGACATGAGCCTGGTGGGGCCCCGGCCCGAGCGACCGGAGTTCATCCACCAGTTCCGCGACCAGATGCCCGGCTACATGCTGCGGCACAAGGTCCGCGGCGGGCTGACCGGCTGGGCCCAGGTCAACGGCTGCAGGGGCAATACCTCGATCGAACGCCGGCTCGAGTACGACATCGAGTACCTGCGGCGCTGGTCGCTGGTCTTCGACCTGAAGATCATCGTCCTGACCTTCCTGCGCGGCTTCCGCGATCCCAACGCGTACTGAGCGGTCAGCTGGCCCCGCCCCGCCCGGGGTCGATGAGACCCTAAAGCGACCGCCGGATCCGCCGATCCAGATTCACATGCGAATCCACTGGACAGCAGCGAGCAGGCGCGACGAGTCGACCTCCGGCGAGACCTCCCGGGGCCAGAACGACGAGGCCAGCCAGCAGCCGGACGATGGCTGGCACTGGGATCCGGTCTCGCGGACGCTCCACCGGATCTCGTAAGTGCCTGAAAAATGGACACTCTGATCGGATATCTCGGTCCCGGTGTTGACGCCGCGCCCGGCGTTCCTACATCCCGGAGCATGCCCAAGCCGACCCGAAACGCCATGGAGGGCCTGCGCTGCCTCGAGCAGCTCGGTCTTGCACCCCAGCACCTGAGCGCCGCCGCCATCGCCCGCGCCGAGGGCATGGATCCGGCGCTCACCACCGACCTCCTCGAGACGCTGGGAGCCGCCGGCTTCGTCGAGGCAGACCCCGACGCTCCGGGCCACTACCGCCTCACCCGTGTGCCCCGCGAGATCCGCGTGTCCGAGGTCTGGGCGGCGCTGACGCGGGAGAGCGGAGCTCGCGGTGCGGGCGGCCCCACGCTCCAGCACGTGATCGACTGGGAGGCCCGGGTCTTCGCCAGCGTGGAGCCGGCCCAGGCGCTCTAGGCCGGGCCGGGCCCCGCGGCTCAGACCTCGTCGGCCCAGCCCAGGGAGCGCTCCACCGCGCGCCGCCAGCCCGCCAGCGCCCGTGCGCGCGCGGCGGCGTCGAGGCCGGGCTCGAAGCGACGGTCTTCCTGCCAGTTGGCGCGGATCGCGTCGCGGTCGGGCCAGAAGCCGACCGCCAGCCCTGCCAGGTAGGCGGCGCCCAGCGCGGTCGTCTCCAGCACGCGCGGTCGCCGCACCGGCACGCCGATCAGGTCGGCCTGGAACTGCATCAGGAAGTCGTTGGCCGACGCGCCGCCATCGACCTGGAGCGCCCCGGGCCGGAGCCCGGCGTCCTGCTCGAAGCACTGCAGGACCTCGGCCGTCTGGTAGGCGATCGACTCGAGGGCGGCACGGACCACCTGGGCGCGCGTGGTGCCGCGCGTCAGGCCGACCAGCGCACCCCGGGCCGCGGGATCCCAGTGCGGCGCGCCGAGGCCCGTGAACGCCGGCACCAGGTACACGCCGTCGGTTGAATCGACCGAGCGCGCCAGCGACTCGCTCTCGGCCGCGTTGCGGATGAGCCCGAGCTGGTCGCGGAGCCACTGGACCGCTGCACCCGCCACGAAGATCGAGCCCTCGAGCGCGTACTCGACGCGTCCGTCGAGGCCCCAGGCGATCGTGGTCAGCAGCCCGCTGTCGGAGGCGCGCGCCTCGCCCCCCGTGTTCATGAGCACGAAGCAGCCCGTTCCGTACGTGTTCTTGATGCTGCCGGGCTCATAGCATGCCTGGCCGAAGAGCGACGCCTGCTGGTCGCCCGCGACCCCGGTGATGGGCACGCTACCGCCCGCGATCAGGTCCGGCTCGGTCTCGCCGAAGTGCCCGCTGGAGTCGCGCACTTCGGGCAGCATCTCGGGCGGAACCTCGAGCACGGCGCAGAGGTCGGGATCCCAGCGCAGCCCGTGCACGTCGTAGAGCAGGGTGCGCGACGCGTTGCTGTACTCGGTCGCGTGCACGCGACCGCCGGTCAGCTTGTAGATCAGCCAGCTGTCCACCGTTCCGAAGCAGAGCTCGCCGCGCGCCGCCCGGGCCCGCGCGCCGTCGACGCGGTCGAGGATCCAGCGGACCTTGGTCGCCGAGAAGTAGGCGTCGACCACCAGCCCCGTGCGCTCGCGGATCAGCGGCTCGTGGCCGTCCGCGACCAGTCGCTCGCAGATCCCGGCGCTCTGGCGCGACTGCCAGACGATCGCGTTGTACAGCGGCTCGCCCGTCGCGCGGTCCCAGACGACCGCCGTCTCGCGCTGGTTCGTGATGCCGATGGCCGCGATCTCGCGAGCCCCGATTCCCGCCCGCGCCAGCGCCTCGCGCAGCGCGAGCAGCTGGGACTCCCAGATCTCGAGCGGATCGTGCTCCACCCAGCCGGGCTCGGGAAAGTACTGCGTGAACTCGTGGGCGCTGCTGGCCACGATGCTGCCGGCGTGGTCGAAGACGACGGCACGCGAGCTCGTCGTGCCCTGGTCGAGCGCCACCACGTAGTCCGGCATACGCGTCCTACCCCTCGGGGGTGAACAGGGCGCGGACGAAGTCCGCTGCGACGAAGTCGTACAGGTCGTCGACGCCCTCACCGATGCCCACGTAGCGCACGGGCAGGGAGACCTCCTGCGCGATCCCCAGCACGACGCCACCCTTGGCCGTGCCATCGAGCTTGGTCAGGACGATGCCGGTCAGGGGCACGGCGCGCGAGAACTCCTGCGCCTGGCGGATCGCATTCTGGCCGGTGTTCCCGTCCACGACGAGCAGCGTCTCGTGGGGCGCGTCGGGCATCTCCTTGCGAATCACGCGGGCGACCTTGGCCAGCTCGTCCATCAGGCCCTGGTCCGTCTGCAGCCGACCGGCGGTGTCCACGACGACCACGTCGGCGCCCTCGGCGCGCGCGTGCTTGACCGCGTCGAAGGCGACCGCCGCCGGATCCCCGCCCGGCTCTCCGCGCACCAGGTCCGCACCGGTGCGCTCGGCCCAGACCGCCAGCTGGTCGATGGCCGCGGCGCGATAGGTGTCGCCGGCCGCCAGCACCACGGCCTTGCCCTCGGCGCGCCAGCGAGCCGCGAGCTTACCGATCGAGGTGGTCTTGCCCGAGCCGTTGACCCCGACCACGAGCACCACGTGCGGGGACGAGGCCACATCGATCGCCGGCTGCGGCACCGCGTCGAGCATCTCCAGCGCGGCTCGCTCGAGCGCGGGCCGCACCTCTCCCGGCGACCCCGCGGCGCGCGCGGCCTCGAGCAGCTGCTCGGCGGTGCGCACGCCGATGTCGGCGCCGAAGAGCACCGCCTCGACCTCCTCGAGCGCCCCGGCGTCGAGCTCCGCGCGCCCCCGGAGAAGCGCGTCGATGCGGCCGGCCAGCGCGCCCCGGCTCTTGCGCAGCCCGCCCAGCCAGTCGGGCGCGCGCCGCGGCTCCGGTGCGGGAGCTGGCGCGGGCTCCGGTACGGGCTCCGGCGCGGGCCTGAGCGCGGGAGGTGGGGTCGGCGCGACCGCCGCCGGTGCGGCGGGCTCTGCCGTGACGACGGGCGGGGGCGCCGCGGCCGGCTCGGAGCGCGGTGCGGGTGATCGGGCCGGAGCCGGCGCGCGTCGCGCGGCGCGCTCCGCGGCCTCGCGCGCCGCCCGCGCCCGCGACTGGCGCACGGCGCGGGGAAAGCCGACGACGAAGGTCACGGCCGCACCCGCGCAGAAGGCGAGCGTCAGCGCGGGCAGCAGTACGGACAGCAGCTCACTCAAGATGCGCGCAGTCTAGCAAGCAGCGGGCGGCCGGCCGGGGCCCGCGACGGCGGCTCAGTCGAGCAGGGTCTCGCGCTCGACCAGGTCCACCGTGACCAGCCGGCTCAGGCCCGGCTCCTGCATGGTCACCCCGTACAGGGTATCGGCGATCTCGATCGTCGCCTTGTTGTGCGAGATCAGCAGGAACTGCGAGGTGCGCGACATCTCCTGCAGCAGCCGGTCGAAGCGACCCGCGTTGGCGTCGTCGAGCGCCGCATCGACCTCGTCGAGCAGGAAGAAGGGGGACGGCTTGACCGAGAAGACCGCCATCAGCAGCGAGATCGCGGTCAGCGACTTCTCCCCGCCCGAGAGAAGGTTCACGTTCTGCAGCTTCTTGCCGGGCGGCTGGGCGCTGATCTCGATTCCGGCCTCGAGCACGTCGTCGGACTCGGTCAGCGAGAGGTGCGCGCGTCCGCCCTCGAACATGCGCGGGAAGATGCGCCGGAACTCGGCATCGACGGCCTCGAAGGTCTCGCGGAAGCGCGCCCGGCTGGTGCGGTTGATGCGCGCGATGGCGCTGCGCAGCCGCTCGATCGCCTGCTCCAGATCGAGCTTCTGCTCCGACATGTAGCGGTGACGCTCCGAGACCTCCTCGTACTCCTCGATCGCACCCAGGTGCACGTCGCCGAGCGAGCGCAGCTGCTCCCTGATCCGCTCCAGCTCCTGTGCCCGCGCGGCCGGATCGCCCTCGAGCTGCTCGGGCGACGGCGCGTAGGCGGAGATGTCGATGTCGTAGCGCTCGCGGATCCGCTCCGAGATCTGGTCGCAGCGCATCCGCGCATCGTGGACCTCTAGCTCTCCCTGCGCGAGCTGGTCGCGCAGGCCCTCCCGCGCGCGAACGGCGTCGCGCACGGACAGCTCGGCCGCATCGACCGCGCCGGCACTGCGCTCGTAGCCGTCCCGCAGCTCGCCCTGGCGCTGGCGCAGCCGCTCCTCCTGCTCCACCCTGGCCACCAGCGCGCGCTCCGCCTCGGCGCTGGAGCGCTCCAGCTCCTCCGCGCGGCGCCGCGCCCCGTCGATCTCCTCGCGCCTGCGGGCGATCCACTCGCGCCCCTCGGCGACCGACGCCTCGAGCCGGACCCGGGACTCGCTGAACTGATCGCGCCGCGCGCCGAGCTCCGCGAGCTGGACGCGCGCCTGGACCAGGCGCTGCTCCACGCGCTCGAGCTCACGGCTGCGCTCGGCGATCTCGCCGATCATCTCCTCGCTCGCGTGCTGCGCGCGGGTGCGCTCGCGGGCGATCTCCTCGACCCTCGTGGCCAGCTCGCTGCGATCCGCACCCAGCCGCTCGAGCTGGGCGCTGAGAGACTCGCGGCCCTCGCGGTGACCCTGGACGGTGTCCAGGGCCTCCTTGCCGCGCTCGCGCATGCGCTCGAGGTCCTTCTCCGCGTTCACCACCGCGAGCTCCGCGGTGTGCCGCCGGTTGCGCGTGTTCTCGAGCTCGTGCTCCAGGTCGGCCAGCGCGGCCGTGGCCGTCTCGGCCCGCCCGACCAGGCGCTCACTGCGTTCGGAGAGCTGCGCGGTCTCGCTCTCCAGACGCCGGATGTCGCCGCCGCGACTGATCGCGCCGGCCGGCGCGCCGAGGCCGCCGGTGATCACGCCCGAGCGGTCGAGCAGCTCGCCGGCGCGGGTGACGAAGACGGCCGGCGGCGCGGCCACGCCGAAGCGCTCGATCGGCTCCGCCAGATCCTCGACCAGGTAGACGTCGCGCAGCAGGCGCTGCACCAGGTCGCCCCGCTCGCCGCGGGCGCGCACGAAGCCGGCCAGCGGCCGCCCCAGCGGCACGAAGCCGAAGCCCGGCTCGCGCTCGGCCTTCGCCAGCGGCAGCAGCGTGGCCCGCCCGAGGGAGCTCTCGCGCAGCTGCGCGATCAGCCGCAGCGCCGAGCGGGCGTCGGTGACCACCAGTGCCTCGAGCCTTCCGGCCAGCGCGGCCTCGACCGCGCTCTCGAGACCGTCGCTGACCTCGAGCACCTCGGGAAGCAGCCCCGCGACCGCCCCGCGCGCCTCGGCCGGCAACCGCTCGAGCATGGCGCTGGCGCGCAGCGTCTCGCGCTCGGCGATCTCGCGCAGCGACGCCAGCTTGGCCGACGCCTGCTGCAGCCTCTCCCGGACCTCGTCGCGCTCCTGCTCGACGGCCTCGGCGGCGGCGCGGCCCTCCTCCTGCGCGCGGAGCTGCTCGGCGAGCCGCCGGCCCAGCTCGTCGCGCTCGGCCAGACCGCGTCGCAGCCGGTCCTCGAGCCCCGCCTCGTCGCGGCGCAGGCTCTCGACCTGCTGCGAGCTGGCCTCGAGTGCGTCCTCGCTCTCGCGCAGGCGCAGCTCCAGGTCGCGCTGGCGCTCTCCCAGGGCCTCGGCCCGGCTGTCGAGCGTGGCGGCCTCGGAGGTCAGCTCTACCAGGCGCGCCTGCAGCGCCTCGCGGCGGCCCCGAACCTCGTTCAGGCGCTCGCTGTGCGTGCGCAGGTCGTTCTCGCGGCGCCCGAGCTCCTCGCCGTCACCGCTGAGCCGCGCCTCGACGGAGGTGAGCTCGCGGACCACGTCTCCGAGCGAGGCGCTGTTCTGGGCGAGCTGCTCGGCGAGCTGACCGACCTCGCCCTCGCGCTCGCCGGCCATCTCGAGCAGCCCCTCGCGCTCGCGCCGCTCGTACTGGACGCGGCTCTCGAGGGTCTGGATCTCGCTCCGCAGCGCGTAGAGCTCCTCGCTGAGCGCCTGCAGATCCTTCTCACGCTCGAGGTGCGCGCGGCGCACGCCCTCGAGATCGGCCTCGGCGGTCGCCACGCGGGCGTCCAGCGCGGCAGACTCCGCCCGCAGCCCCTCGAGGGTCCTGCTGACCTCGCCCAGGAGCCCCGTGGCCTCGACGTGCTCCTCGCGGGCCACGACCAGCTCCAGGTCCCTCAGCCCCGCCCTGAGCTTCTTGAAGCGCGTGGCCTTGCGCGCCTGGCGATCCAGCGAGCCGATCTGCCGCTTGAGCTCGCCGAGCACGTCGTTGAGCCGCAGCAGGTTCTGCTCGGTCGAGCGCAGCTTGCTCTCGGTCTCGCGGCGCCGCTGTCGGTACTTTCCGATCCCCGCCGCCTGCTCGAAGATCGCCCGCCGATCCTCGGGCTTGGCCGAGACCAGGTTCGCGATGTGGCCCTGCTCGACGATCGTGTAGCCGCGCGTCCCCACCCCCGTGTCGAGGAAGAAGTCGGTCACGTCGCGCAGGCGCACGGGCGTCTTGTTGATCAGGTACTCGGCCTCGCCCGAGCGGTACAGGCGCCGCGCCACCTGGATCTCGGCAAACCCCTTGTACAGGGGCGGTGCCAGGCCGTCGCTGTTGTCGAGCGTCAGCACGACCTCGGCCAGGCCCACGGCGGCCTTCCGCTCGGTGCCGGCGAAGATCATGTCGTCCATCGCCCGGCCCCGGAGGTGCCGCGGGTTCTGCTCGCCCATGACCCAGCGCAGGGCGTCGATGACGTTCGACTTCCCGCACCCATTGGGTCCGACGATGGCCGAGATCCCGCGATCGAGACTCAGGACAGTCCGATCGGCGAAGGACTTGAAGCCAGTGATCTCCAGGGACCGGATGCGCATCCGATCATCACCCCCACCGCCGACCGCAGGAGGGGGGAGAAACGGGGTCGACAGCACTACAAATGCGGAGGAGATGGCGTATCGAGGCGAAAATATGGCACAGGCAGGGTGCCGGTGTAAAGGCGCGGTACGCCGGGGGCCGGATCGCGCGCGCCGTCGGGAGGCCCGCCGCCGCTCGGCCCGGCCGCGAGCCCGCTCTCCGGGCCCTCAGGCCGCGGACTCCTGGGCGGCGTACTGGAGCTGGTAGAGCTTCCAGTACAGGCCCCGCTGGCCGAGGAGCTCGTCGTGTGTGCCCTGCTCGCGGAGCTCGCCGTGGTGCAGCACGTAGATGCGGTCGGCGTCCTGGATGGTCGACAGGCGGTGTGCCACCACCAGCGAGGTCTTGGCCTCGAGCAGGTGGGCCAGCGCGTCCTGGACCAGCACCTCCGTCTCGGTGTCGATGCTCGCGGTGGCCTCGTCGAGCAGCAGGATCTGCGGCCGGTGGGCCAGCGCGCGGGCGAACGAGAGCAGCTGCCGCTCGCCGACCGAGAAGTTCGCACCCCGCTCCCGGACCGGCTGCCGCCAGCCGTCGGGCAGGCGGGCCAGGAGCGCGTCGAGGTGGACCGTGCGCGCGGCGTCCTCGATGGTCGCGCGGTCGATCCCGTCGTGCCCCAGGCTCACGTTGTAGCTCAGGTCGCCCGTGAACAGGAACACGTCCTGGAGCACGTAGGCCAGGTGCCGCCGCAGCTCGGCGCGGGAGATCTCGCGGATGTCGGTGCCGTCGATCAGGATGCGGCCGGAGTCCGGCTCGTAGAAGCGCATCAGCAGCTTGAGCACCGTGGTCTTGCCCGCGCCCGTGTGGCCGACCAGGGCGACGCGCTCGCCCGCGGCGACGCGAAAGCTCAGGTTCCGGAGCACCGGCGTGTCGCCGTAGCCGAAGCTGACGTCCTCGAAGACCACCTCGCCGCGCACCTCGCGCGCGGTCGCGTCACCCCCGTCGACCTCGACCGGAACGTCGAGCAGCTCGAAGATCCGCTCCAGGCTGGCCATCGAGGACTGCATGACCGAGTACTTCTGCGACAGGTCCTGCAGCGGCATCATGAAGCGACGTGTGTAGTCGAAGAAAACCAGCAGTGTGCCGAGCTCGACCAGGCCACCCTGCACCAGGCCCGAGCCGTACCAGAGGATGAAGGCCACGACGACCGTGCCCGCGACCTCGAGCGACGCCGAGAGCATCGCGTCGTAGTGGATCGACTCGAACCAGGCGTCGCGGTGGCCCGCGTTCAGGACGCGGAAGTCGTCGAGGTTGCGGCGCTCGCGGGCGAAGAGCTGCACCACCCGCATGCCGCTGATCGTCTCCTGCAGGTTCGCGTTGATGCGAGCGATGCGCACGCGCACCCGCCGGAAGGCGCCGCGGACCTTGTAGCGCATGACCACGGCCCCGAGCGCGACCATGGGCACGACGGCCATCGAGATCAGGGCCAGGCGCCAGTTCTGGGCGAAGAGGAGCACCGCGAACGCCGTCATGCGCAGCAGGTCGGCGATCAGCATGACGATGCCGGCGCTGAACATCTCGCCCAGCGACTCGATGTCGTGGCTCAGGCGCGTCACGAGGCGCCCGACGGGGTAGCGGTCGAAGAAGCGCAGGTGAACGCGCTGCACGTGGTCGAAGAGCTTCCGCCGGAGCTCGACCATGGCGCGCTGACCCATGATCGCCATCACGATCATGCGCGCGAACTGCACGACCGCGGCCACGGCCGCCGAGCACAGGAACAGGCCCGCGAGCCAGGGCAGCAGCGAGAGGCCCGCAGGTGGCTCCGCCAGGCCGGCGAGCCAGGGGGCTCCGGGCGTGACGCCCGCATTGCCGGTGACCTCGTTGAGCGCGCGGCCGATGAACATCGCGGGCAGCAGCTCGAGCACCCAGTACAGCGGCACCAGCAGGAACGAGGCCAGCAGCCAGCGCCAGTGAGGGCGCAGGAACGGCCAGAGCCGCGCGATCAGGTCGCGGTCGTAGACCTTGCCGATCGCCTCCTCGTCGTGAAGACCCGGGTGCATCAGTCCTCGAGCTCCGCTTCGAGCTGCTGGCGCCGGTGCGTGGCCGCATACAGGCCGTCGCGCGCGATCAGCTCGCCGTGCGTACCGCGCTCGACCACGCGGCCGGCGTCGAGCACCACGATCAGGTCCGCGTCTCGCACGGCCGTCAGACGGTGGGCGACGATGAAGCAGGTGCGCCCCGCACGCGAGGCGCGCAGCTCCTTGAGGATGACCTCCTCGGTCGCGTGATCGACGCTGGAGAGCGCGTCGTCGAGGATCAGGATCGCCGGCTCGAGCAGCAGCGCGCGGGCGAGCGAGATGCGCTGGCGCTGGCCGCCCGAGAGCGTGACGCCGCGCTCGCCGACGACGGTCCCGAAGCCGTGCGCGAGCTCCTCCTCGATGTCGCCGAGCACGTGTGCGCGCCGGGCGGCCTCGCGGACCTCGTCGTCACCGGCGTCGGGCCGGCCGTAGCGGATGTTGTCGGCGACGCTGGTCGAGAACAGGAAGCTGTCCTGCGGAACCATGGCGATGCTGGAGCGCAGAAGCTCCAGCGGCAGCCGGTTGACGTCCACGCCGTCGATGATCACGCGGTCGTCGGGGATCTCGAGCAGGCGGGGGATCGTCGCGATCAGCGTGCTCTTGCCCGAGCCCACCGCGCCCACGATGCCGATCGTCTGCCCCGCGTCGACCCCGAGGTCGATGCCCGCCAGGGCGGGGGTGGCCTCGCGTCCCGGATAGGCGAAGTGCAGGTCGCGGATCCTCACGTCGCCGCGGATCGTGCCGAGCGGCACCAGATCGTCGCGGTTCTGGATGCTCGGCACCGTGTCGAGCACCTCACCCAGGCGCTGCAGCCCGGCGAGGCCGCGCTGGATGATGTTGATGACCCAGCCGAGCATGAACGACGGGAAGGTGAGCTGGATCGTGTACATGTAGAAGAGCCAGAGCTGCGAGGACTCCATGCGCCCGGCCATGACCTGGTTCACGCCCACGTAGAGCATCGCGATCTGCGCCAGTGCCGGCAGCGCGGCGATCGTGGCGTGCAGACCGTTCTGCACCAGCGCGGCGTCGATCTGGCGCGCGTACAGGCGCTGGTTTTCGAGCTCGAAGCGGTCGCGCTCCCGCTGCTCCATCGCGTACGAGCGCACCACGGAGACGCCTGAAGCGTTCTCCTGGACGGCCGCGGAGATCACGCCGATCTGCTCCTGCTGGGCCAGAACCGTGGCGTGGATCCGCTTGGCGAAGTGACGCGCGAACAGGATGAAGCCGGGATACGGCAGCAGCACGAAGAGCGCCACGCGCCAGTTCGTGTAGAGCATCACGCCGATCGCTCCGGCGTAGATGATGGGCATCTGCACCAGGTGCATCACGCCCATGCCCAGGAACATGCGCACGTTGTTGATGTCGTTCACCGCGCGCGACATCAGGTCGCCGGTCCTCTGGCCGGAGAAGTAGGACTCGGGCAGGCGCTGCAGGTGCGCGTAGAAGTCGTTGCGCAGCTCGTTCTCGACCCGGCGGCCGGCCCGGAAGAGCGTGCGCCGCGATGCGAAGCGCAGCACTCCCCAGACGAGCGTGGCGCCGATCAGGAAGAGCACGGCCTCGCGGATCTGGTCGGGACCCGCGCCCCGCTCGATTCGCCCGGCGAGCTCGCCCGTCAGCACCGGCGGCAGCTGGAAGAGCGCGCCGTAGGCGAGCGTGAACACCACGCCCAGCACGTAGGAGCGGCGGAACTGCCGCACGTAGCTCATGACGCGCTGGAAAGGGGTCAAGCGGGGTCTCCGGCGGAAGCAGCCCAGGTTACCAGAAGCCCCTCGCACGCCCCTTCGCCGAGCACGTCGGCGACACGGCCGCGATTGCAGGCGATCTCCAGGCAGCCCCCGGAGCCCACCAGTGCCAGCAGCGCTCCGGGCTCCACGTCGGCGTAGGTCCGGCCCAGGGGCAGCGCGCGGCCGGCGATCTCGACGCGCGCCCGCTGGCCCGCGGCGACGTGCAGGTTCGTGATCAGGTTGCCGAAGCGATCGACGGCCACCACCTCACCCTGCCAGCCGTCTCCCACCCGCCGGGGCAGCGGAGCGTCGAGCCGCACCAGCTCGCCGGGCTCGACGGCCGGTCCCACCGCGGCCAGCTCGCCGCCGCCCGCCAGGTAGCCGGCCACCGGACCGAAGACGTCGCGCCCGTGGAAGACCGGGCTCGGCGGCGTGCGCCAGAGCACCGGGTTCTCGAGCGCGTGAGCCCGCACCTCGCGGGCGCCGTCCAGCACCCCGCCGAGCAGGCCGTTGTCGGGGGCCACGTGGAGCCGGCCGTCGATCGACACGGCGAGCGCGCGTCGCGCCGTGCCCACACCGGGATCGACCACGGCACAGAACACGCTGCCCGCCGGGAACGGCACCGCGGCCTGGGCCAGCACGCGCGCCCCGCGGGCGATGTCGCCCGGCGGGATCTCGTGGCTCAGGTCCACCAGCCGAGCGTCGGGGCACGCCGCGAGCACCGCGCCCCGCAGCGCGCCCGCGTAGCCGTCGCGCTCGCCGAAGTCCGAGAGCAGCGCGACCAGCCGCGCGGCACTCAACGCGTGGGCCTCGCGCGGTACCACGCCGCGACCCGCTCGCGATCGACGTCGAGCCGCCAGGCGGCGAGACCGACGGCGTTGCGAGCGACCTGGCGCACCACGCCGTTGCTCTCGTAACGCCGCGCCGAGGTCCAGGCGCGGCTGCGCAGCAGCGCCAGGCGCCCGCCGCGGCGCACGCGCTGCACCAGGTCGAGGTCCTCGAAGATCGGCGTGTGCGGCACCCCACCGGCGGCCTCGAGCAGCTCGCGGCGTACGAACAGGCCCTGGTCCCCGTAGGGCAGGCGCAGTGCGCGGCAGCGCAGGGCAACCCCGGCCTCGAGCATGCGGTAGACCGGGCGCCCGGACTCGAAGGCGAGCCGGAAGGCGCCGCCCGACACGCCGGGGTCGCCCATGCAGCCTCCCAGCTCCTCGAGCCAGCCCGGCTCGAGCCGCGTGTCCGCGTGCAGGAAGAGCACGACCGATCCGCGCGCCTCGAGGGCCCCGGCCTGCATCTGGCGGGCACGCCCGCGCGGCGCCTCGATCACCCTCTCGGCGCCCAGCGAGGCCGCGAGCCGGGGCGTACCGTCGGCCGAGCCTCCGTCCACGACGATCCGCTCGACCCCCGGAGCGACCGTGCTGGCCAGGGACCGCTCGATCTCGCCGCGCTCGTCGAGGACCGGGATCACCACGCTGACCAGGGTCGACGACACGGGCTGCAGGGTGCGATCCGGCCGAAGTTTTGACAACAGTAAGGGTGGCGCCCCACGCGCCGGAGGCCCTCTGACCTCGATCCACTGCGACATCATCGTGCTCGGCAGCAGCCTGGGCGGCTGGGTGGCGGGCACCTACCTCGCGCGTGCGGGCCTGCGCGTGACGCTGCTCGAGGAGGCCTGCCTCGAGAAGCGCCCGCCCCTGCTGCGCGAGCCCTTCGCGCTCTGCGGGCTCGAGGCCGGGGGGCCGCTGCAGCGCGTGCTGCGCGAGCTGGCCCTGCCGCTGATCGAGCAGCGGAAGCTGGTGCCCGACCCGGTGGCCCTGCAGGTGCTGCTGCCCCGCGCCCGGGTGGACCTGCGCGCGGGGCGACCGGAGCTGGCCAGCGAGCTGGCCGCTTTCGGGCTGGCCAACGAGGCCCTGGCCCTGCGCTGGCTCGAGCTGGTCGACGAGGCCGGGGCCGCCGCGCTGCTCGAGCTGCGCGAGAGCGCGCGGCCCTCGCCGGGCCACGGCTCACTGGTGCGCCGCGTGCTGGAGCGTGCGACTCCCGAGGGCCCGCTCGACGCACCCCTTCCCTCGGCACCACCGCAGGGCCTGGCGGCCTTCGTGCGCGCGCTGACGGGCGTGCTCTCGCACCGCGCCGGCGAGGCGTCGCCCTCGGCTCCCGCGCTGCTGCTGCACGCCCTGCGGGAGGGGGCGTGCTTCATGCCGGATGCCGGCGAGCCCTTCGTGGACCTGCTGCGGAGCCGCCTGCTCGCGCTGCACGGCGAGATCCACAGCGCGACCGGGCTCTCGATCGAGACCGGGCGTTCGGAGCTGGCGGTGGACACCGGGCGACACCGCACCACCGCGAGCGGCCTGGTCGTGGCCACGCCGCGCGAGTCGCTGGCGCGCGCGATCGCCGACGTCGGCGGCGAGGTGCCGCGCTGGCTGCGCGGCGCGGCGCCGCCCATCGACCTGCCGCAGCGGCTGTACCGGGCCGAGCGCGACGCGCTTCCGGTCGGCCTGGGCCGCCGCGCCGTGATCGCCGACGACTCGGGCACGGCCCACCACTGGCTGGCCCGCCACCTCGATCCGCACGACGAGCGCATCGAGTGGCTCGTGGCCTCCGGACCCGGCGTCCCCGAGCTGCCCCCCGAGGCGCCCCTGGCGGATCTGAACCCGTTCCCGGGCGAGGGCATCGTGGCCGTGGACCCGGGACCGCTACCGCTCTGGGACCGCGACGCCAGCGAGGCGCGCTTCCCGGCGGAGCGCATGCCGTCGAGCCTGCGGGCCCGTCCCCCCGTGATCGCGGTGGGCCCCGAGATCGAGCCCGGCCTGGGCCTGATCGGCGAGGTGCTCCGCGCCCGCGAGGCCGCCCTGCGCCTGATCGACCGGCTCGGCGCGCGACGGCCGGTGTGAGCCAGGGCGACCCGGTACCCTGGGCGCCACCGCGACCGCACCGCGGCCGGAGCGGAGCCGGGGCACGGAGATGAGCGAGCCAGCAGCCAGCGACGAGACGGGGTACGGCCTGCTCTGGCGCCTGCTGAGCTACGCCCGGCCCTACCTCGGGCTGGTGGCGGTGAGCATCGTCTTCTCCCTGCTGTACGCCGGCGGCCTCACGGCCCGCGGTTACCTGGTCAAACCGCTGATGGACGACGTCTTCGTGCCCGCGGAGTCGTCGAGCTCGCTGGGCGAGCTGGTCGATGGCGCGCGCCGGGAAGTCGACGAGGAGGCGCTCGCGGCCCAGCGCGAGAAGCTGCGAGCCAGCGTGGACGAGAACTTCGCCTGGATCATCTGGGCGGCGGTGCTGATCGTGCTGGGCATGCCGGCGGTGCGCCTGGTGCGCGACTACAGCAGCGAGTGGGTCATGACGCGCATCACGGTCGACATGCAGATCGACCTCGGCGAGAAGCTGCTGCGCCTGCCGCTGGCACACCACGTGCGCGGACGGCGCGGCGATGCGGTCGCCCGCGTGACCAGCGATACCGCCGTCGCCAACCGGGCCCAGACCCTGATCTTCGGGGAGGCCGTGCAGGACGTGGCGCAGATCCTGCTGGCGCTGGGCGCCGCGATCTGGCTGAGCTGGCAGCTGGCACTGTCGATCACCTTCGTCGGCCCGCCCGTCGCGCTTGCGCTGGGGTTCTTCGGGCGACGCATCCGCAAGTCGAGCCGGCGCCGCCAGCAGCAGGTGACCGAGGTGATGCAGCGCCTGATGCAGATCCTGGCGGGCATCCGGGTGATCAAGGCGTTCTCGGCCGAGCCTCTGGAGCGCGAGGCGTACCGCCGCGAGGCCATGGTCTTCTTCCGCCGCTCGATGCGGGTCGTCGGCAATCGCGTGTACTCGCGCGTGAGCGTCGAGCTGCTGTCCCAGGGCGCGTTCGCCGCCGGCATCATCGTCGGCTCGCTCGCGCTGCTCAACGGCTGGCTGGGCCTGACCCTCGGCGATCTGATGGCCTTCATCGTGATCTCGGCCATGCTGTACCGCCCGATGAAGAACCTGACGCGGCTGTACAACGCGGTGCAGGATGCGCTGCCCGCGGCCGCGCGCGTGTTCGAGCTCCTCGACGCCCCCGAGGACGTTCCCGACCGCGCCGGAGCTCGCGAGCTGCCCGGCGTCGAGCGCGGAATCCGCTTCCGCGACGTCTGGTTCAGCTACGGACGCGAGCCGGTGCTCGAGGGCCTGGACCTGGAGATCCAGGTCGGCGAGACCCTGGCGCTCGTCGGCCGCACGGGATCGGGAAAATCGACCATCGCGGACCTCCTGCTGCGCTTCCACGACCCGGACCGGGGCAGCGTCGAGATCGACGGGGTCGACCTGCGCGACCTGCGCCGGGACTCGCTGCGCGAGCGGATCGGGGTGGTCTCACAGGAGCCGTTCCTGTTCGACGCCACGCTGCTGGAGAACATCCGCTACGGGCGCCCGGACGCGAGCTTCGACGAGGTGGTCGAGGCGGCGCGGGCCGCCAACGCCCACGAGTTCATCGAGCAGCTCCCGCTCGCCTACGACACCCCGGCCGGCGACCTGGGCAGCCAGCTCTCGGGCGGGCAGCGCCAGCGCGTGACGATCGCGCGCGCGATCCTGCGGGATCCGCAGATCCTGATCTTCGACGAGGCCACCTCGGCGCTCGACGCCAAGGCGGAGCAGCTGGTGCAGGAGGCGATCGCGAACCTGCTCGGCGGGCGGACGGCACTGGTGATCGCGCATCGCCTCTCCACGGTACAGACCGCCGACCGCATCGCCGTGCTCGAGAGCGGACGCATCACCGCCGTGGGAACGCACGACGAGGTCGTGGAGCGCTCCGTGCTGTACCGGGAGCTGGTCGAGATCCAGCTCCAGTCGCCGCGGGGCTGACCGGATCAGCCCCGCTCGTCGTCGGCGTCGGCGCGCCGGTCCTCCCACGCGACGGAGAGCAGACCCGGCTCGTGCCACACCGCGACGATGCGCAGTGCCCCGTACGGCGCGCGCAGCTCGCGGGTGCGCGGCCAGCTTCGCCGCGAGAGCCCCTGCTCGGCGGCGCGGCGCAGCACGCCGCCCAGGGGCCGCAGCGCGGCGGGGCGCTCCACGCGCAGATCGTCGAGCGCCAGCGCGATTCGCTCGTCACGCAGCAGCGGACGCAGGCGCGCGCGCACGCGGGCGCGCACGCCCCGCGGCCAGCGGGGGTGCGCCGGCTGCACCAGCGCCGCGACCTCGATGCCCGCGTGGTCCACGCGCACGCCCGGCTCGGAGACCCGCCAGTCGCGCGGCCCCCCCGACGCCTCGATCAGGCGCGTCAGGTAGGCATCGGTCACGCAGAGCTGGAGCGGGGGGTCGCTGGCCGCGAGCGGCGGCGCGAGGGGTGCGGCCGCCTGCCGCGCGAGCCAGCGCTCGCCCTCGAAGCGCAGCGCCGCCTCCTCGCCCAGGTAGCCCACGATCGCGCAGCGGTCCTCGACCTGGATGCCGAGCGGTCCGCCACCCACCGACGTGAGCCACGCCAGGAGGTCTCCACCGAGCCGGAGCTCGCGCTCGCCCACCCGCTCCAGGATCCGACGCGCGGCTCGCAGCGCCGCCTCCGCCAGGCGCTCGTCCGAGAAGGGATCCAGGCGCAGCGGATCGAGGCTGCGCCGGATCCCGCTCCAGGGCCGCCGCACCTGCAGATCGGCGACCTCCGCCCCGGCGAAGCTGGCTCCGAGACTCACGCGGCCGTCGGCACCCCGGTGCAGCTCCGGTCGCACCAGCACCGCACAGTCCAGCTCCACGCGGGCGGCGGCCCCGGGCAGCCCCACGCCGGCCTCGCCGCGCATGCCGACCTGCAGGCGCAGCCGCCCGGCGTCGGCGCGCCGCAGCCGCAGTCGCAGCCGTGTGAGCTCCAGGCTGGCCCGCGCGGGCGAGCGCTCACCCCCCAGACGGTACTCCCGCCGCTCCTCCACGGACGACGCGCTGCGCGCGTCCTGCAGCAGCCGGTCGAGAAAGTTCTCGGCCAGGCGCAGGGTCAGCGGCGGCGGGTTCTCGGCGGGGATCTCCAGGTAGCGATGCTCCGTCAGCGGTCCCAGCCTACCCCGGCGAACCCCGGAGATGCTCGCGCCCAGCCACGCGACACGTGCGGGTAGGATGCGCGCCGCCATGGCGCCCCCCACCCTGCACGCCCGCGTCGAGGCCGCCTTCGCCGCGTGGGGGCGGGGCCTGGTCGCCGCGCGCTGGCTGCCGATCGCGCTGGGCCTGGCGCTGACGGCAGCGCTGGGCGCGCAGATCCCCCGGATCGAGGCCGAGGCCTCGTCGGAGTCGATGCTGCGGCCGGGCGACGACGCCAAGCAGCGCTATGACGCGTTCAAGGCGCGCTTCGGGAACGACCAGTTCGTCATGATCGTGCTCGAGCCCCCGGGCGTCTTCGAGCGCGACTTCCTCGAGCGACTCCGCGCACTCCACCACGAGCTCGAGGACGAGGTCCCGTACCTGGTGGAGGTACGCAGCCTGATCAACGCCCGCTCCACCCGCGGACGCGACGACGAGCTGATCGTCGAGGACCTGCTGGACGAGATGCCGCGCGACGCCGCGGAGCTGGCCGCCCTGCGCGAGCTCGTGATGGCCACGCCCTCGTATCGCGACCTGGTGATCTCGGGCGACGGGCGCGTGACCACGCTGGTGCTCGAGCTGGACCTGCACGCCGTGGAGATCGACGCGGATGCGGCCCTCGGCGGCTTCGACACCCCGGACCCGGCTCGCAGCGCGAGGCGCGGCGAGCTGCAGAGCCTGACCCTGCGCGAGCAGCAGGAGGTGGTGGCGTCGGTGCGCGAGGTCCTGGCGCGCCACGCCGGCCCGGAGCTCGGCATCCGCGGCCTCGCGGGCGCTCCGCTCGTGACGGTCGAGGTGGTGGCGGGAATGAACCGCGACGTGGCGCGCTTCACCCTGGCCAGCCTGGCGCTCTGCGCGCTGCTGCTCGGCGCGCTGTTCCGCCGCACGCTCGCGGTCCTCCTGCCGCTGGGCGTGGTCTCGCTGGCGCTGGTCTCCACCGCCGGCCTGATGCCGCTGCTCGGCGTCCCGTTCACCCCGCCGCTGCAGAACCTTCCGAGCTTCCTGCTCGCCGTGGGGATCGCGCACTCGGTTCACGTGCTCTCGGTGTTCTACCAGCGGCTGGACGGCGGCGACCCGGCGGCACGGGCCATCGAGCGCACGCTCGCGCACGCGGGTCCCCCGGTGGCGATGACCGGGCTGACCACCGCCGTGGGCCTGGTCGGCTTCCTCGGCACCTCCCTGGCACCGATCGCCGACTTCGGCCTGCTGGCGATCGCCGGAGTGGGGCTCACGCTGATCTACACGCTGGCGCTGCTGCCCGCGCTGCTGGTCACACTGCCGCAGCGGGCTCGGCCCGCGAGCGAGCAAGCGCGCCAGGACTCGGCGCTGCTCCGTGCGCTGGCGGCCTGCGGCGCGCTCGCGGTGCGCGCGCCGCGCCGCATCGCCGCGCTGGCCGCTCTGCTGATCGCGGTCTCGACCGTCGGCGCCCTCGGGATCCGCTTCGAGATGGATCCCATGACCTGGCTGCCCGCATCCCACCCCCAGCGCCTGGCCACCTACTGGATCGACGACCGCCTGGGCGGGACCACGTCGCTCGAGGTCGTGATCGACACCGGCGTGGAGAACGGACTGTACGAGCCGGCCACGCTGCGTCGCGTCGAGGCCCTCGAGTCCCGCGTTCGTGCGTACCGCGACGAGGGCGTTCGCCTCGGTCGCACCCTCTCGGTCCTGGACATCGCCCGCGAGACCCACCAGGCGCTCAACGAGAACCGCCCCGACCACTACGACATCGCCCCCACGCGCGCGCTCCTGGGCCAGGAGCTCTTCCTGTTCGAGAACAGCGGCAGCGACGACCTCGAGGACGTGGTCGACTCGCAGTTCCGGTGGGCGCGCTTCACGCTGCGTGCGCCGCAGGGCGACTCCGTAGCGCTCGCCGCCTTCGTCGAGCGTGCGGCCCGGGACTTCGAGCAGCTCCTGGGGCCGGGCATCGACGCCAGCTTCACCGGCCAGCTCCACCTGCAGGCCCGCGGCATGGAGGCCACGGTGTCCTCGATGGTGCGCAGCTACGCGGTCGCCTTCGCGCTGATCACGCCGCTGATGATGCTGCTGATCGGGAACGTGCGCGCGGGGCTGGTGAGCATGGTGCCGAACCTGATCCCGGTCGTGATGACCCTGGCGGTGCTGGCCGCGGCCGACGTGGCCATCGACATCTTCACCCTGCAGGTCGGCTGCATCGCCATCGGCCTCGCGGTCGACGACACGATCCACCTGATCCACGGGTTCCGGCGCGAGCTCGAACGCAGCGGCGACCCGGTCGAGGCCATCCACGCCACGCTGCGCGTGACGGGCCGCGCGCTGCTGTTCACCTCGCTGGTGCTGATCTCCGGGTTCCTGGTCTTCGGCCTCTCGTCCATGAACAGCCTGCGCTACTTCGGCTTCGCGACCGCCCTCGCCATCGGCACGGCGTTCTTGCTCGACGTCCTGGTCACGCCGGCGCTGCTGCTGCTCGTGACGCGCCGGCGGGGTATGCTGCGCGGATGAGTGACGAGATCGGCTTCGGGCTCTTCGTGCCGCAGTTCCGGCTGACGTTCGACGACCTGGTGGAGCGCGCGCGCACCGCCGAGGCCGCGGGCTTCGAGACGCTCTGGCTGATGGACCACCTCTGGGCACCCGCTGCGACCCGGGAGAACTCGCTGGAGGCCTGGACCACGGCCACTGCCCTGGCCATGCGCACCGAGCGGCTGCGCATCGGGCACATGGTGCTCTGCAACCCGTTCCGTCACCCGGCGCTGCTGGCCAAGATGGCCGCGAGCCTCGACGTGATCAGCGGCGGCCGGCTGGACCTGGGGCTCGGCTGGGGCTCGGTGGAGGCGGAGCTCACGGCGTTCGGGATCGGCGAGGCGCCGGCCCGCGAACGCGCCGAGCAGCTGGCCGAGACGCTCGAGATCCTGCAGCTGCTGTTCACGGGCGAGCCGGTGGACTACGAGGGCAAGCACTTCCGGCTACGGGGCGCCCTGGCGCGCCCGCGCCCGGTCCACGGCAGCATCCCGATCCACGTCGGCGGCGCGGGACCGAAGCTGACCATGCCGATCGTGGCGAAGCACGCCGACTGGTGGAACTGCGTGAGCTACGGCGTCGATCGCCTCGCCGAGCTGGTCCCGCTGGCGGGCGATGCGCGCATCAGCGTGCAGCATCCCGTGGGGCTGGTCACCGACCCGGCCGGGCGGGAGCAGGTGCTCGCGGACGCGCAGCGCCGCTTCGGCGACTGGGGCGGTCTGATCCGGGGCGACGCCGACGAGGTGGCCGCGGCACTGCGCGACGAGGTCGAGCTCGGGGCGCGGGCCTTCGTGATCCAGCTCAGCGACTTCGCCGAGCCCGCCACGATCGAGCACTTCGCGCGCGAGGTCATCCCCCGGGTGCGCGCCTGAGGCCGCCCCCGGCTAGCCGCCGGCGTGCTTGCCGGCGCTCCAGCCCAGCGGCTCGAGGTGCTTGCTGGCGAAGTCGAGCGGCGCGTCCTCGAGCTGCGTGGCCAGCGTGTCGTTCCAGCGGTTGAGGAAGCCGAACAGCGAGATCACCGCGACCAGCTCCAGGATCTCCGGCTCGCTGAAGTGCTCGCGCAGGGCGTCGAAGTGCCCGTCGGTGACCGCGTTGGGCACGCTCCCCGCGTCGGCCGCGAGCGCCAGCGCCGCGCGCTCGGCCGGGCTGAACAGCGGGCTGCTCTCGTACTCGAACGCCGCCGCGATCTTCTCCGGGCTCACCTTCATGCGGTGCGCCGTGTGCGAGGTGTGCGCCTGGCAGAACCGGCAGCCGGCCGCGGTGCTCGCCACGAAGGAGACCAGCGACTTCAGCTCCGCGGGAACCTGCCCCGGCCCCATGATCGAGCCAGCCAGCACGGCGAAGCTGCGCAGGATCTCTGGACGTCGCGCCAGGGTCAGGTACGAGTTGGGCACGAAGCCGGCCATCTCGCGGACCGGACCGATCAGGTCGTCGACGGCGGCGAGCTCGGCGTCGCTCGCGGGAGAGATGCGGGCCATGGAAGCCTCCTGTATCGGGCGCACCAGTATGGCCCGCGGTGACGCCTCAGCGCTGGCTGAGCAGGCCCAGTATCTCGGCCGCGGTCTCCTCGATCGAGCGCCGCGTGGTGTCCATCACCGGCCAGCCGCGCTGCCGGAACAGGCGCGCGGCGTCGGTCAGCTCGCGCTGGACGACCTCGGGGTCCACGTAGTCCGTGTCCGGACTCTGGCCCAGCGACTCGAGCCGCTCGCGGCGGATCTGCACCAGCACCTCCGGGCGCACCATCAGGCCGACCACCAGCGTCCCGTCGAGCCGGTCGAGCAGCGCCGGCAGCGGCGCGCCGGGCACCAGCGGGAAGTTCGCCGCGCGCACGCCGCGATTGGCCAGATAGATGCAGGTGGGGGTCTTC
The DNA here is from genome assembly GCA_029261925.1 of Deltaproteobacteria bacterium. Lineage (GTDB taxonomy): Bacteria > Myxococcota_A > UBA9160 > SZUA-336 > SZUA-336 > JAGWBS01. Next base: position 169,826 of record JAJDAJ010000104.1, read on the forward strand.
GAGGTCCGCGAGGCGCCGACCAGGATCACGTCGGCACTGGCCAGATCCGCGGTCCCGGCCCCGTCATCGTGCGCCATGCAGAAGTGGATCGCGTCGATGCGCGCGAAGTACTCGGCGTCCATCACGTGCTGCTTGCCGGGAGACGCGCGGACCTCGATGCCGTAGTGGCGCGAGATGTCGGAGATCAGCGGGTCGAGCACGGGGATGCAGGGCACGCCCAGCTCGCGACACGCGGCCGCCAGGGACTCGCGCGCGCTGAGATCGACCAGCGTGTAGAGCACCATGCCGGGCTCGCGACGGAGCCGTCCGATCACGTAGGCGAGCTGCTCCCCGGTTCGCACCAGGTTCCAGAGGTGCTCGACCGGACGCAGGTCCTCGAACTGGACCAGGGCCGCGCGCGCGATCGCCGAGACCGTCTCGCCCGTCGAGTCCGAGACCAGGTGGATGTGACGCGCCGCCGGGAGCCGGTCACGCGACCGCTCGCCCTCGCTCACAGCTGCCCGCTCCCCTTGACCTCGAGGTAGCGATTGACGAGCCGCACGGGCAGCTCCTCGGGCCGGGCATCGAGCAGAAGCACGCCGCCGGCGCGCACGCGCTCGTGCGCGACGCGCCGCTGCTCCAGGTACTCGTGCGCGGCCGCCACGCGGAGCGCGTCGGCGAGCTCGCTCACCCCGGCAGCCAGCACCTCGTCGAGCACGGACTCGCGGAGGCTGGCGACCAGCACCAGGTGGCGCCGGCGCAGCAGCCCGGCGGCCAGGCGGAGCTCCTCGCTGTCCTCGTCGCGCAGGTTCGTCACCAGGATCACCAGCGAGCGCTTGGTCACGCGCCGCATCAGCTCGCGGGCGATCTCGGGGTAGTCCGACGCCTCGAGGCTGGTGGACAGGTCGTAGATGCCGTTGAGCAGCGGCGTCAGGCTGCCCACGCCCTTGCGCGGCGCGAGCCAGCGGCGCTCCCCCCCGAAGGTCATCAGGCCGACGGCGTCGCCCTGGCGCAGCACCACGTGCGAGAGCAGCAGCACGGCGTTCAGCGCGTGGTCGAAGTGGGCCAGTCCCGCGTCGCCGTCGCGCGCGTGCATCTTCTGGCCGCAGTCGAGCAGGAAGACGACCTGCTGGTCTCGCTCGTCGGAGTACTCGCGCGAGATGAGCCGCCGCATGCGCGACGTGGCCTTCCAGTCGATCTGCCGCGGCGGATCCCCGAGCCGGTACTCGCGCAGCTGGTGGAAGTCGAGGCCCTCACCCCGGCGCTGCCGGCGCCGGATCCCCAGCTCGGAGCGCCGGTTGTCGGTCGCCACCAGGCTGTAGCGCGCGACCGCCCGGAAGTCCGGGTACACGCGCACGTCGAGCGGCTCACTGGCGCTGCGCCGGCGCTGCCAGAGTCCCCACGGCGAGTCGAGCAAGGTGTCCACGTGCTCGAAGCGGTGGGAACCGCGACGCCGGGGACGCACGCGGTAGGCGCGCTCGACCCAGCCCGAGGCGTCGGGATCGACGCGCAGCGGCAGCGACGCGGCCTCGAAGTCGGGGGGGTGGCGGTCGTGCACGTGCAGCGCGCAGGCGCGTCCCGGGCTGGCAACGCGCAGCTGCACGGGGGTCCACACACCCAGCGGCAGCGAGTGCGCCACGCGTCGCTCCACCCGCGGCGCGGGTGCGCGCCAGACGCGCGCGGCGTCCAGCGCCGCCGCCACGAGCAGCACGGCCCCGGTCGCCAGCCAGGCGGGCAGGAGTGCCGGCTGCCACGCCGCCAGCGCCGCCAGCAGGACCCAGGCCGCGACCAGGCGCAGCAGCCGGAGCGCCGGCCTCAAGCGCGCGGCGCCGGGACCGCGTCGAGCACGGCCCGGAGCAGGTCGTCGGGCCGCTGACCCTCGATCTCGAGGTCCGGCGAGAGGTGGATGCGGTGCCGCAGCGCCGGCAGGGCCACGGCGCGAACGTCGTCGGGCAGCACGTGATCGCGGCCCTGGACCAGAGCCAGTGCCCGCCCGCAGCGGATCAGCGCCAGTGCGCCGCGCGGCCCCGCGCCGAGGGTGACCCCGGGCCAGCTGCGCGTCTGTCGCGCGAGCGCGACCGCGTACTCCGAGACCGCGGGATCGACGTGCAGCCCCGCGGCGGCCTGCTGCATGCGGGCCACCCCGTCGGGATCGACCACGGGCCGCACCGCATCCACGTCGAGGGCGTCGCTGCTGCGACCGCTGGAGACCTCGCGCACCATGCGCAGCTCGTCCTCGAGGTCCGGGTACTCGATGAGTACCTGGAGCAGGAAGCGATCCAGCTGCGCCTCGGGCAGCGGATACGTGCCCTCCTGCTCCACCGGGTTCTGCGTCGCCAGCGTCATGAACGGCCGAGGCACGGGCATCGACTCGCCCTCGAGCGTGACCTGACGCTCCTGCATGACCTCGAGCAGGGCCGACTGCGTCTTGGCGGGCGCGCGGTTGATCTCGTCGGCGAGCAGCACGTGCGTGAAGACGGGACCGCGGCGGACCTCGAAGCGTCCGGCGCGCATGTCGTAGAAGACGTGGCCGACCACGTCGCTGGGCATCAGGTCGGGCGTGAACTGGATGCGCGCGGTCTCGCCGCGGATCGCGCGGGCCAGCGCGCGCGCGAGCAGGGTCTTTCCCAGCCCCGGCACGCCCTCGAGCAGGACGTGCCCTCCGGCGATCAGCGCCACGATGATCTGCTCGACCACCGCCTGCTGGCCGATGACGGCGCGGTGGATCTCGGTGGCCAGACGCGCGGCGTCGACCGTCGCCTGCTCGGGGCTCGTCTCGGGATTCGCGCTCATCGGGCCTTCCGGATGGTCTGGAGAGTTGCCACGGCGTCGACGAACTCCGTCGCGCTCTCGGGAGTGTGCTCCAGCGCGCTTGCCGCGTGCTCCGGCTCGAGACCCGCCCGCGCCGCGAGTCGCTCGAGCCGCACCTCGCGGGACAGGCGGCTCCAGGCCGGGTCGCGCCGCGCCGCATCGCGCTCGGTCGCCGCGCGCACGCTGGCGAGCAGGAAGCGACCGCGGGCCCAGCGCCAGGCGTGGCGTCCGCTGGCGTCGAGGTGCTCGCGCAGCTCCCGGCGCGCCCGGGCCGGGGCCGGGATCAGCGGCCCGAAGCGCGCGGCGCCGCGCCAGACCGCGAGCGCGAGCAGCAGCCCCAGCGCGGCCAGTGGGGCCCAGGCGGCCTCGACCAGCAGGGCCAGCAGCGGCGGGTGCTCCTCGGCGTACACGACCCAGACCGGCCCGTCGAAGCGCTGCAGATCCAGCAGCCGCACGCTGAACTCCGCGTGGTCGAGCCGACCGATCTCGCCGTTGCGCAGAAACTCCATGTCCGTCAGCACGCTCAGCCGCCCGTCCCCCAGGTCGTACCCCAGCACATGGGTGCCGTAGTGGCTGGCCACGCGCCAGCTAGCGGGGAGCCCGTGCGCGTCGCTCACGTCGTAGCGCGCGTCGAAGTCGACCTGCAGACTGCGATCCCCGATCTCCACGCGGGTCGGCGACAGAACCGGCACGCAGCGCGGCGCAGCGGCCGCGTCCCGGGAGGGGTCACCGTCCTCGCCGTCCGTCGCGGCCGGCTCGGGGCACTGGTCGTCCCCGGCGTCGGGGTCCATGTACTGGCGCACGCCGAGCGGGCTCAGCAGCGGATCGGCCGCCAGCCAGTCGGGATCCTCGGCGTCGTGGAGCAGCCAGATGATCACCAGCAGGTGCCCCCCCGCCTCGACCCACTCCCGCAGCCGCGCGTGAATGGCCGGGGTCAGCGTGGCGCGCCGACCCGGAAGCACGATCACCCCGCCGTCGGGCAGCTCGCGCAGCTCGCGGACCTCGGACACCGTGCGCACGCGCGCGCCCAGCTCCGCGAGCAGCCGCGCCGCGGCGTGATAGTCGTTGCGCCGCGCCTCTCCCAGGTAGCCCGTGTCGATCTCGAGCGTTCCCCTCTCGAAGTTCTGCAGGAACCACCAGGTACCGAGCCCCGCCAGCACGAGCAGCGCCGTCACGCCGAAGACGCGCCAGCTCACGCGCCCTCGCTCGCCTGCGCGTCGTCGAGGTGCCGCCGCCAGCGGGTGCAGAGCTCGTCGAAGGTCCCGGCGACCAGCTCGCCCCGCGCATACGCGACGGACTGCCAGGCGCGCGTCAGCCGGGTCAGGTCCTCGCGCACGTCGGCCAGGGCGCTCGCCCGGCGCAGGCACTCGCCCTCGGTGGCGCCGGGGCCCACGTCGAGACCGCGCTGGTGCACCAGGTAGGAGAGGGCCGCGCGGTACAGCAGCGCGAGCGCCCCGCGCGGGCGCCCGGCCGCGAACAGAGCGCGCGCCTCGCGCACCGCATCGTCGGGGAGGCTATCGGGGCGGATGTCCATGCCGGCGATCTGACCCGGTGGGGGCGGCGCCGACGGCGCCGGCCCGGCCCGGGGCAGCGCCGCGGCCTGACGCAGGATCCACCACGCGAGCAGGGCGATCCCCAGCCAGATCCCCACGCGCCCGATCTGGCCGAGCAGGGTGCTGAGCCGCGTCCCGCCGGCCTCCGCATCGCGCTCGCCCTCGAGCCAGTCCAGGATCTCCCTGCAGGTCTCGGGCTCCCCGCCCCGGGCACGGTCGCGGCGCACCCAGGTGCGGATCTCGCGCGTGCCGCGCAGCTCGGGCTCCTGCATCACCCGCTCGAGGGTCGCCGGCGCCTCGGCCGGATCGCGCAGCTCCGCGCGCGCCGCGCCGGGCGCGAGCAGGAGCGAGAGCGCGAGGCCCGCGAGCAGCAGTGCACCCGCGGGTCGCGGCGCTGCGCCGGGAGCGGCCCCGGCGGGCGCGACACGCCGGCTCAGGCCGCGGAACACCAGGTCGATGTCCCAGCCCTCGAGGTACACGCGCCGGTGCAAGTACAGGCTGAAGCCGGCCACGGTGTAGAACGGCGCCATGATCGAGATCGCGACGGCCTCGACGCCGAGCTGCGCGATCTCGAGCGCGTGCACGCCCGCACCGCCCCACGGCAGCAGATCCTCGAGCTCCAGGCTGGCCGACTCCGGCAGGAAGATGACCGCCAGCGCGGTCAACCCGCCGCAGAGCACGAGCTGCTCGACGTGCACGCAGACCACGGTCAGCAGCGTGGGCACGCCACCGGACTGCCAGCGCAGCGTGCGGATGCGTTCCGACTGGGCCTGGCCGCGCAGGCCCTCCAGCACCACGACCGGGAGCGTGAACGAGCGCGCCGGCGCCAGCCGGTACACGGTCAGCGCCCGCAGCGCGTGAACTCGCATCACCCGGGGCAGAGCGCGCAGCGTCTCGCGGACGCCCGGCACGTGGCCGAAGAGCGCCTCGCTCGCGACGTACAGCGGGATGCGCTCGAGCAGCGGCTTGAGCCACCAGAGGATCGCGATCGCCACGCACGGATGGCGCCAGAGCAGCCCGGTGAGCACCACGACCAGCGGCACGAAGACGGCGAGCCAGGCACCGACCATGGGACGCCACCAGGCCTGCACCATGCGCAGACCGACGTCCACGGCCTCCCACGGGGGTCGCGGCTGGAGCGCCACGCCCAGCCGCTCAGTCTGCACGCGCCCCTCCCCGCCCGGCCAGACCCAGGTACGCCGCGACGGCGGCCCAGAGGACTACCCCGACCGCGTACTTGACCGGCGGAGCCACGCCCGTGCGCGGCGACCAGAAGGCCTCGACCGCGGCGGCCAGCAGCAGCATGCCGCCGGCCCCGATGACCAGCGGCGTGGCCTGCCGCGCCCGCAGGCGCAGCGCCTCGAGCCGGCTCCAGCGCCCCGGCGCGAGCAGCGCCGCGGCGAGCGCCAGACCGGCCGAGCCCGCGATGGTGATCGCCGTGAGCTCGAGCGCGCTGTGCCCCGCGACGAACGACCAGAAGCGCTCACCGTGGCCCGCGTTGAGCACATGCGCCTCCACCGCGCCCATGAACAGGCCGTTCCAGAGCAGCGCGTAGGTCGTGCCCAGTCCCAGGACCAGGCCACCGGCAAAGGTCCGGAAGGCGATCGACACGTTGTTCCAGACGTAGAAGCCGAACATCGCCAGGTCCGCACCCGCGTCGCGCCCGCGTCCCAGGGCCTCGCGATCGGGCGCGTACATGTCGGCATAGGTCGAGGCGACCTCGGCGGGCAGCAGGCTGTAGATCAGCTCCGGCCGCTCCGCGACCGCGATCCGCATGCCCAGCATCGGCCCGTACAGCAGCACGCTGGCCAGCAGGAGCAGACGCCAGCTGCCGCGCACGGCGCGCGGGAAGTCGCGGACCACGAAGCGGGTCACGTCGCGCCCGCGCAGCCTCGGGGCCGCGTACAGGTGGCGATGGCCCTCGAGCACCAGCGCGTGCAGGCGATCGACCAGATGCGCGCCGAAGCGCCGGCCGCGCGCCAGGGCGAGCTGCTGGCAGAGCCGGCGATAGCGCGCCGGGAGCTCCGCGGCGGCCGCCGCATCGCCCGCGTCGAGGCGCGCCACGAGTGCCGCGAACGCCTCCCACTCGCCGCCGTGGCGCTCCTCGAACCACTGCTCGTTCAACGCCGCCTCCCGCTCAGCCAGGCCGCCTGGGAGAGCAGCGCGGCGACCGCGTCGGGGCGATCCCCGACCAGTGGCGCGGCGAGTCGCGCCAGCTCCTCGGCACGCTCGGGAGTCAGCTCGGCATGACGACGCGCGAAGCCGATCACCGCGCGCTGCTCCTCGATCTCAAGGGGCACCGGCGGGGGTGCCGGATCGACGGCAGGTAGCGGAAGGGGTCGCGTACCCGGCGCACGGTGCACGACGATGGTGCCAGCAGCCAGGTCTCCGAGGCGCTTGAAGTCGCGCCGGAGCAGCATGCTGATCAGCCCGGTCAGGTACAGGCCGGGCAGGAAGTCGACGACCTGCAGGAAGCTGCGCACGATCGACTCCGGCAGACGCACCGGCGTGCCGTCATCGCGCACGACCGCCAGGTCCATCGAGGCCTTCCCGGGCGTGCGGCCGTGGTTGAGCACCTCGAATGCCACGGGATAGAGCCACTCGCCGCTGAACAGCACGAGCATCCACAGGCCCAGGCCCGCCTGCCCCGCCACGAGCAGGATCGAGGCCGCCGCGTAGATCGCCAGGCGGATCGAGAGATCGAGCGCCCAGGCGCAGGCCCGAACGAACGGCCCGGCGACGCGCAGCTCGAGCGACACGCCCTCGGGTGTCTCGACGGCGCAGGCGACCTGCAGCAGGCCGCTCACTCCCCGGCCAGCGCAGCGTAGAGCTGCTCGAGACGCTCGACGGCGGCCGGCACCGTGTGGCGCTCCAGCGCGCGGCGCCGGCCGCGTTCGCCCCGCTCCCCCCAGCCGCGTGGATCGAGGGCGAGATCGACCAGCGCGTCGGCGATCGCGTCGGGATCCTCGTCGACCAGGCGTCCTGTCACGCCGTCGAGCACCGTCTCGGGCAGCACCCCGCGGCGCGTCGAGATCACCGGGAGCCCCATCGCCATGGCCTCGAGCACCGCGCGGCAGGAGCCGTCGGAGCCGGGAACCAGGAAGATCAGACCGTCGAGGACCGACAGTGTCTCCAGGTAGTCGTCGCGCCGGTAGCCCGCCCGGATCACCACGTCGTCGAGCCCGAGGCGCGCCACCGGCTCGTCGAGAACCTGCCGCGCGCGCGTGCCGCGTCCGATCACGACCAGGCGCAGCTGCGGCGCGCGCGGGCGCGCGCGCACCAGCGCCTCGAGCAGCAGCTCCACGCGCCGGTGCGGCTGCAGCCGCGCCACCAGCCCGACCGCCCGCTCCTGCTCGCCGAGGCCGAGCTCCTTGCGCACGGTCCCGGCGGGCGGTCGCGGCCGGAAGCGCTCCGTATCCACGCAGCCCGGCACGACCGCCACCCGCCCGGGCGGCCAGCCCAGCTCGACGCACGCCGCGTCGCGCAGGGCCTCGGAGAGCACGACCAGCCCGTCGGCGCCGCCGGGCCCGAGCAGCCAGCGGCTCCACCAGCGCGCCGGCAGCGGCTCTCCGCGGTGCCAGCTCCAGACCAGGCGCGTACCGCGCGGCAGCGCGCGCCGCGCGAGCAGCTGGTCGCGCGTGTGATGCGCGTGCACCACGTCGTAGCGCTCGCGCCCGAGCAGCGCGCGCAGACGGCGCACCTCGCCGGCGTCGCGCAGCGGAACGTAGCCCTGGCCCCGGGCCAGCAGCTGCACGGGCTCGACTCCCCGCGCCGCGGCGCGCTCCGCCAGGGCACCGGCGTGGCCGGCCGGCGGCTCGGGGAACGCCGCGTGAACCTCGTGGCCGCGCTCGCGCAGGCCCGTGACCGCGTGCAGCATGGGCTCGGCCGGACCGGTCCACTTCCAGTCCGCGGTCAGCTGCAGGATCTTCAACGCGACTGCTCCAGCTCCCAGAGCTTCGCGTACTTCATGAACACGTAGTAGGTGGACGACACCGAGACCAGGAAGCCGGGCAGGCCCTTGCGAAAACCCTGGCGCAGGAAGTAGCCCTTGAAGAAGCGGAACAGCGGCCGGAAGATCAGGTCGATCAGCCGGAAGGGCCGCCCCTCCTCGAACATGCCGACCGCCTGGTGGCGCGAGAACCGGTCGATGGTCTGGATCTGATCGCTCAGGTCGCGGTAGTTCCAGTGCAGGAGCTTCGCGGAGAGGCGCTTCACCGGTGCGTCGAGCTCGATGCGGTCGTGTGGATCCCGGCCCGCCCAGCGCCCACGCGAGCGCGGGAAGACGCGCAGCTGCCAGTCCGGGTACCAGTCGCCGAGATCGTGCCAGACGCCCAGGAACCAGGTCACGCGGTCGAGCGCGAGCCCTACCGGATCCCGGGCCGCGGCGAGCTCGCGGCGGATCTCGTCGGCGAGCTCCGGCGAGAGCGCCTCGTCGGCGTCCAGCGCGATCACCCAGTCGTGGCGCGCGTGATCGAGCGCGAAGTTCTTCTGCTTGACGTAGCCCAGGAACGGCTGCTCGATCACGCGATCCGTGTAGCGCGCGGCGATCTCCCGCGTGCGGTCGGTGGATCCGGAATCCACCACGACGATCTCGTCGCAGAACGACAGCGACTCGAGGCAGCGCGCGATGCCGTCCTGCTCGTTGAAGCAGATCACCACGCCGCTGATGGGCCGATGCTCGCTCACGTTCGCACCCGGTCCACGGAGAGCACGCCCCGGATCTTCGAGATCTGCTTCAGGATCGTGTCGAGGTCCTTGCGCGACTTGACCTGAAGCTCGAACTCCTGCACCGCGCGGTTGCTGATGCTCGTGGAGATGCGCGCACCATCGATGTTCACCCCCTCGCTGCTGATGCGATTGGTGATCGCGGCCAGCAGCCCCTTGCGGTCCTCGGAGACCACGCGGACCTTCACGCGGTGCAGGCTTCCGGCGTCGGAGCCCCACTCGACGGGCACGCGTCGCTCCGGGTCGAGGTGGAAGATCTTCGAGCAGTCTCGCGCGTGGACGGTCACGCCCCGTCCACGCGTGATGAAGCCCTCGACCGCATCGCCGGGCACCGGCGAGCAGCACTTGGCGAAGCGCACGACCACGTTCTCGTTGCCGTCGACACGGACCACGCCCGGTCTCGAGCCGATCCGCAGCACGCGCTGGATCAGGGTCGGCGACTCCGGCGCCTGGTCCCCGCCCGCCAGCCGCCGTGCGACCTCCTTGGCGTCGCGCTTGCCGTAGGCGATCGCCTGGAGCAGACCGTCCACGTCGTGATGCTTGAGCTCCTGCGCGAGCGCCTCGAGCCGGCCGGTCTTGACCAGGCGCTCGTAGCCCAGGCTCCGCTTGCCGACCTCGCGCTGCAGGATGTCCCGCCCGAGCTTGCGCGCGTGCTCGACCTCGCGCGCCTTGACGGCATGGCGGATCTTGCTGCGCGCTCGGCCCGAGACCACCAGGTCGAGCCACTCGCGCCGCGGATGCTGGTGGGGCGACGTGATGACCTCGACGGTATCGCCGTTGGCGAGCCTGTGACGCAGCGGAACCAGCACGCCGTTGACCTTGGCGCCGGCGCAGTGGTCGCCCACCTCCGTGTGGACCCCGTACGCGAAGTCGATAGGCGTGGCACCGGCGGGCAGCGCCATCACGTCGCCGCGCGGGGTGAACACGTACACCTCGTCGGCGAAGAGGTCGACGCGCACCGTCTCGAGAAACTCGTTGGGGTCGGAGAGCTGCTGCTGCCACTCGATGAGCTGGCGCAGCCAGGCGAACTCCTGCTCGTTGCTGTCCTTCGGCCGGTCGCCCGCCTTGTAGCGCCAGTGGGCAGCGATCCCCATCTCGGCCACGCGGTGCATCTCCTGCGTGCGGATCTGCACCTCCATGCGCTCGCCGAACGGACCGATCACCGTCGTGTGCAGCGACTGGTAGCCGTTCGGCTTGCACATGGCGATGTAGTCCTTGAAGCGACCCGGCACCGGCTTCCACATGTTGTGCACGATGCCGAGCGTCTCGTAGCAGGTGGCCGACGTCCCGTCGACGATCACCCGGAACGCGAGCAGGTCGTAGATCTGGTCGATCTCGAGGTCCTGCTCGCGCATCTTCTTGTACAGGCTGTACGGCGTCTTGAGACGACCGGTCACCTCGCAGTCGAGCCCCCCCGCCTCGATCTCGTTCCTGACCTTGCCGATGATCTCCTCGACGTAGCGCTCACGCTCGCTCTGGGAGCCCTGGATCCGCTCCTCGATCTGCCGGTAGACCTCCGGATACAGCTCGCGGAAGGCGCGGTCCTCGAGCTCCTCCTTCATCCAGTACATGCCGAGCCGGTGCGCCAGCGGCGCGTAGATGTCGAGGGTCTCCCTCGAGATGCGGCGACGCGAGTCCTCCTTCATGTACTCGAGCGTGCGCATGTTGTGGAGGCGGTCCGCGAGCTTGATGACGATCACGCGGATGTCCTTGGACATCGCGACCAGCATCTTCCGGAAGTTCTCGGCCTGGTGCTCCTCACGGCTCTGGAACTCGATCTTGCTCAGCTTGGTGAGCCCCGAGACCAGCTCGGCGATCTCGCTGCCGAACTCCTCTTCGATCTCCTCCTCGGTCGCGAACGTGTCCTCCACGGTGTCGTGCAGCAGCCCGACCGCGACGGTGACCGGGTCGAAGCGCATCTCGGCCAGGAGGTCGGCGACGTCGAGCGGATGCGTCAGATACGGCTCGCCCGACAGACGCATCTGTCCCTGGTGGACCTTGGCCGAGTACACGTAGGCCTTCTCGAGCACCGATACGTCCGCGTCGGGGAAGTGGAACTGGACCGTGTCCACGATCTCGGTGATTCGCGGCACGGCGCTACCCGAAGTCGAACCGGTCGGCGAGACCGGGCAGGACGCGATCGCGCTCGACGCGGCGGGCGCCGATCACGTGCAGGAGCTCCTGCGTCGCGCGCTCGATGTCGTCGTTGACGACCACGTAGTCGTACAGTCGGATCTGCCTCAGCTCCTCGCGGGCGCGCTCCAGGCGCTTGACGATGATGCTCTCACCGTCCGAGCCGCGACCGCGCAGGCGCTCCTCGAGCACCTCGAGGGAGGGAGGCATGATGAACACGAAGATCGCCCCGTCGAGCCGCTCGCGGAGCTGGGCCGCGCCCTGGACCTCGACCTCGAGGATCAGGTCGCGGCCCTCCGAGGTCGGCCCCTCGACGGCCTGGCGACTGGTCCCGTACAGGTTGTCGTTGTACTCGGCCCACTCGACGAAGGCTCCGCGATCGATCAGCTCCTGGAACTCCTGGCGGGTGGCGAAGTGATAGTGCCGGCCCTCGACCTCTCCGGGTCGGGGCGCGCGGGTGGTGTGCGAGATCGAGAAGCGAACGCCGGGATCGGTCGCGAGCACGCGGCCGAGCAGCGTGCTCTTGCCGGCGCCCGACGGACCCGAGACCACGAAGGCGGTGCCCGGCCCGCTCACTCCGCGTCCCCGTCGTCCTCGCCGCGCAGACGGCGCTCGATGGTCTCGGCCTGCACGGCCGAGAGCACGACGTGGTCGGAGTCCATCACGACCACCGAGCGCGTCTTGCGGCCCTCCGTCGCATCGACCAGCTTGCCGCTGTCGCGGGCCTGGTCGCGCATGCGCCGGATCGGGGCCGCGGACGCACCGACCACCGCGACGACCCGCTCGGCCACCACCACGTTCCCGTACCCGACGCTCACCAGCCTCACCCGCGCCGCCCTACTCCACGTTGAGAGCCTGCTCGCGGAGCTTCTCCAGCTCCGCCTTCAGTTCTACCACCTCGCGGGCCACGGGCGCGTCGGAGGCCTTCGATCCGATCGTGTTGGTCTCGCGGCCCATCTCCTGGAGCAGGAACTCGAGCTTGCGCCCGACCGGCCCCTCGGCGCCGAGCGTATCGGTGAACTGCTGGCAGTGGCTGCGCAGGCGGACCGTCTCCTCGGTGACATCGCCGCGATCCACCCAGATCACGACCTCCTGCTCGAGGCGGGCGGGATCCAGCTCGATCTCGGGCGCCAGCGCGGCCAGGCGTCGCGTCAGCCGCTCCCGCTGGGCGGCCGCGATCTCCCCCGCCCGCGCCTCGATCGCCGAGACCCGCTCCAGCACGCCGTCGATCCGCGCCCGGAGCTCGCGGGCGAGCGCCTCGCCCTCCCGGGCGCGCATCTCGGCGGCGGCCACGGCGGCGGCCTCGACCGCGCCCAGCACGGCCCCCGCCAGGGAATCGGGGTCGAGCTCCGGCTCGCGCACGCGCGACACGCCGGGCAGGGACAGCAGCGCCGCCAGCGACAGCTCCCCCCCCAGCCCCAGCTCGCGTCCGAGCTCCGCGGCGGCCCCGGCGTAGCGGCGCGCGGCCTCGAGATCGACCTCGACGGCCGGGGTCGAATCCGCATCCCGCGCCACGCGCACGCTGACCTCGACCTGGCCGCGCCGGAACAGCGGGGTCACGCGCTCCCGCGCCGGCACCTCCAGCGCCGCCAGGTCGCGCGGCAGGCGCACGCGCACGTCGAGATGCCGCGAGTTGACGCTGCGAACCTCGGCGCTGACCGCGCCCCCCGGAGCCGCGACGTCGGCGCTGCCGAAGCCGGTCATCGAGCGCGGGTCAGCCTTCACGCGCTCCCCCGAACGCCGACACGAGCTGCCCGGGCGTGACGGTCGCGGTGCCCGGCACCTCGACGACGATCCCGGCGGCCATGTTCGACAGCTCCGCCGCCTCGCGCCAGTCCGCACCCGAGAGCCGCGCCAGGCCGAGAGCCGCGATGGCGGTGTCGCCCGCGCCCGCCACGTCGGCGACCGCGCGCGCCGTGGTCGGGACGTGCAGCGGCGGCTCGCCGGCGCGGAAGAGCGTCATCCCCTCGCGGCCCCGCGTGACCGCGACGGTCCGCGCGCCGCTCAGCTCGAGCAGGCGCTCTCCCAGCCGCTCCAGATCGCCCTCGCCGCGCACCCGCACCCCGCTGACCCCCTCGGCCTCGCGCAGGTTCGGCTTGACCAGCTCGACGCCGGCGAATGCCCACGGCGGCTCCTTGGGGTCGACGAATGCCGGGACGCCGTGCTCCGCGAAGCTCCGGAGCGCCTCGGACATCAGCTCGGGCTGCAGCAGGCCCTTGGCATAGTCCTCGATGATCACACCGTCGACGTGCCGCGCGCACTCGCGCAGGCGCTCGAGCAGCTGCTCGGCCAGCGGCCCGGGCAGCGCGTCGTCGCGCTCCCTGTCGTAGCGAACGACCTGCTGCGAGCGTGCGATGATCCGGGTCTTCTCGGTCGTCGGCCGCGTGTCGTCGCGGAGCACGCCGCGGGTCTCGATCTTCCAGCTCTCGCACAGGCGCGCGATCTCGTCGGCTGCGGCGTCGTCGCCGGTCACGCTCAGCAGCTGCACCTGGGCACCGAGGCTCGACAGGTTCCGGGCCACGTTCCCGGCGCCGCCCAGCATGGCGGACTCGCGATCGACGTGAACGACCGGCACCGGGGCCTCGGGCGAGATCCGCTCGCAGCTGCCCCAGACGTAGCGGTCCAGGATCAGGTCGCCGAGCACCGCGACCCGGTGCTCGGGGAAGGCCTGGATCAGCTGCAGCGCACGCTCGCGCCCGATCAACGCATCAGCCCCCGGCTCGAGAGCTCCTGGGTGGCCTGCTCCACACGGTCGGTCGCGCTCGCCTCGCGCACGAACTCGATGACCTCGTCGATCCCGTCCTCGAGCGCCACCGAGGGCTCGAAGCCCAGCTCGGCGCGCGCGCGCCCGATGTCGGCGAAGCAGTGGCGGATGTCGCCGGCGCGGAACCGCCCCGTCAAGTCGGGCTTGATGTCCAGCCCCAGGCGCTCCGCGAGCAGCTCGGCGATACGCCGCACGGTCGTCGGTCGGCCCGTTCCCACGTTGTAAACGCGGCCGCCGTCGGCCGGACAGTCGAGGGCCAGCAGGTTGGCGCGCACGATGTCCGACACGTGTACGAAGTCGCGGGACTGGGCGCCGTCCTCGGTCACCAGCGGCGCGTTGCGGTTGAGCAGTCGCGAGCTGAAGATCGCCGCCACGCCCGTGTAGGGGTTCGAGAGCGCCTGTCGCGAGCCATACACGTTGAAGTAGCGCAGGGCCACGGTCGGGATGTCGTAGGCGTTGCCGACCGACAGGAAGAGCTCCTCGTGGTCGCGCTTGCTCACCGCATACACCGACGTGGGCAGGATCGGCTTGGTCTCGGGCGTCGGCACGGCGCGCAGCGGCTGACCGTCGTCGCCGAGCAGCTCCCACTCGCGCCGCTCGAGCTGTGCGTCCGGGCGGAGCTGAGGATGGACCGGGTTGCCGGCCGCATCGAGATACAGGCCCTCGCCGTAGATCGACATCGACGACGCGACCACCAGGCGCGCGATGCCGCCGCCGCGGACGACCTGCTCGAGCAGCACCGCGGCACCGTAGGAGTTGATCGACACGTAGCGCGCGATCTCGTACATCGACTGACCGACGCCCACGGCCGCGGCCTGGTGGTAGACGACCTCGCGATCCTCGAGCGCCCGGCGTACCACCTCGGGATCGCGCACGTCGCCGGCGATCCGCTCGCAGTCCTGGCTCAGGTACCCCGGCCACTCGCCGTCCTCGTGCACCTGCGGCTCGAGGGCGTCGAGCACGCGCACGTCGTGACCGTCCGCGAGCAGCGCGTCGACCAGATGCGAGCCGATGAAGCCGGCTCCCCCCGTGACCAGGATCTTCAATGGAGGTCTCCCTTCACTTCGCCGCGGCGTCGACGGCCCCGAGGCCGGCCGTCGCCGGGCGCCCCGCCCGGTGCCAGGCCAGGATCTTGCGGTACTCCGCGGCCCGGCGCCCGCCCAGGACGCAGCCGAGCAGGATCTTCGCCATGACGATCACGCGCAGGGCCAGGTAGGCCGGCTTGCCGCGATTCTTGCGGAAGAAAATGTAGCGGCTGCGGTAGTACTCGATGCGCGTGCGCAGCGGGACCTTCTTCTTGGTGGACTCGCCGTACAGGTGGATGACGTGCGCGTCCGGCAGGTGAAACACCCGCCAGCCCGCGGCGCGGATCCGGTGGCACCAGTCCGTCTCCTCGAGGAAGAAGAAGTAGGCCTCGTCGATCATCCCCACCTGGTCGATCACCTCTCGCCGCACGAACAGGCACGCCCCCAGCACGGCCTCGACCTCTACCGGCGCGTCGTAGTGCACCCGCTTGCTCGGATAGCGCCGCGGGAAGAGCCGGCGCAGCAGGGACTGCCCCACGATCTCCGAGAGCAGCGTGGGCGAGCTGTGGATGCAGTTCTGCTTGCTGCGATCCGGGTTCAGCAGCTGGGGGCCGACGACGCCCACGTCGGGATTCTCGTCGAGGAAGCGCACGCAGGCCTCGAGCCCGCCGGGCATGACGATGGTGTCGCTGTTGAGCAGGACTGCGTGCCGCCCGCGCATCACCTCGAGCCCGCGATTGTTGCCGGCCGCGAAGCCGATGTTCTGCGGCAGGGCCACCACGCGCGTATCCGGGAACTGGCGCTCCGTGCTGTCCACCGTGCCGTCGACGGAGCCGTTGTCGACGAGGATCACCTCGTACGAGATTCCCAGCTTGGCGTCGCGGATCGACTCCAGACAGTCGAGGACCAGGTCGCGCACGTTCCACGCGACGACCACGATCGACAGGTCGACCTCGGCCTTCATGCTCGCAGCTCCAGGTCCACGCTGCCCCTCCAGTCCGGCTGCGTCAGCGCGGCGCGCGCCTCGTCGAGCACGCGCCCGGGACTCAGCCGGGTCATGCAGCGGTGATCGATCGGACAGACCTTGCGCTGGCACGGCGAGCACTCGACCGGCTCGCGCAGCACGCGGGTCCGCTCCAGGTTGAGATTGGTGTAGGCCAGGCTCGTGGGTCCCATCAGCACCAGGGTCGGGATCCGGAAGGCCGCGGCGACGTGCCGCGCACCCGCGTCGTTGCACACCAGCAGCGACAGCCGGGACACGACCGACTTGAGCAGCGGGAGCGTCATCGCGTCGCCTCCGAGGTCCGCGATCGGCACGCCCGCCCCTGCGGCGATCTGCTGCGCCAGTGCTTCCTCCCCCGGCCCGTGGACCAGCGCCACCCGGACCCCGTCGGCCACCAGACCCCGCGCCAGCGCGGCGTAGTGCTCGACGGGCCAGAGCTTGGACGGCCCGAAGCCCGCGCCCGGCGCAAGCCCCACCAGCGGCGCCTGGCCCTGCAGATCGTGCTCCGCGAGGAGCGCCTCACAGGCGCGCTCGGCCGCCGGCTCGGTCGCCAGCTCGAGCTCGGTGCCGCGATCCGGACAGCCCAGATGACGGACGAGGTCGAGATAATAGCGCTCCATGGCCTGCGGAACGAAGCGCCCACCCTCGCGCGGGGCGGGTATGACCCGGGTCAGCAGCGGGGAGCGGCCGCGGCGGGCGTAGCCCAGGCGCAGGGGCGCCCCGGTGAAGCGGGCCAGCAGCGCCGCTGCCGAGGAATTGGGCAGCACCACGGCGGCGTCCGCACCCCGCAGACCTCGCCCCACGCGCCAGCGCCGCCACAGCTGCCCCGGCCAGGCACGGGCCGCATAGATGTCGTGGGCGATCCAGACGTCCACGCAGGGCAAACCCCTCAGCGCGCCGTCGAGGGGCCGCCGGATCACCCCCTCGATGCGAGCGCCGGGGTAGCCCGCGCGTAGCGCGCGCAGGGCGGGCGTCGCCATCACCACGTCGCCGAGGTGATTGGGCAGGACGACGACGATTCTCTCCAGCGAATCGGGCACTTGCGAGATGGTGCTCCCCCGGCCCCCTGTGGATAGCACCGTCGGGACCCGCCGTCCCACCCCGCCGGGCCGTCTAGAGCAGCTCCAGCGCCGCGGCCACGACTCGCTCCGCCTCGACGGCCGCCATGCAGCTGCGCGCCGGGCAGCCCTCGCGGCAGGGATTGCAGCCCACGTCCTCGCGCACCACGCGCGCCGGGACGCCATCGAAGGGCGCGTTCTCGACCGGATCGGTGGGGCCGAAGACCACCACGATGGGCGTTCCGGCCAGGGCCGCCAGGTGCATGGGCCCCGAGTCGCTGCCGAGGAAGAGCCGCGCACCGCCGAGCAGGCCCAGCAGGCTCTCGATGGACGGCGTGGCGGGCGCGAGCACGGCCGCGTCCCGGGCCGCCTCCACGACCTGCTCGGCGGACTCGCGCTCGCCGGCCACCGGCCCCCAGGTGACCAGCGCGCGGCCGCCCGCCTTGTCGGCCAGCCGCTGGCAGACCTCGGCCCAGCGCGACGCTGGCCAGCGCTTGTAGAGGGTCGACTCGCTGGTGCCGGGGTGGACCACCCAGTAGCTGTCCAGCCCGGGATCGATGGCGCTCTCGCCGGGCAGATCGAGCGGCGGGACCCGCGACGGGACCTCACCGCCCAGGAAGCGCACCAGGGCCGCGTTGCGCTCGAAGCGCGAGAGGTGCGCGCGATCGACCTGGGCGGCGTCGGTGAGCCAGAGCGCGCTGCCCTCGCGGCCCAGCGGCGCGGCCAGGCCGGCCCTCACGGGGATCCGCGCGGCACGTGCCAGCAGCGCGCTCTTGGCGATGCCGTGGAAGTCCACCGAGAGGTCGTACGCGCGCTCCCGCAGGTCCGCGACGACCTCTCGAAGCCCGCGCAGCAGCGCGAGCGGACGCGTGACACGCAGCGCGGCGCGCGGGAGGCGCACGATCTCGTCGAGACCGCGGATCCCGGCGAGGCCCGGCGCCGCCCGGTCCTCGACCAGCCACTCGATGCGCGCGGCGGGATACAGCTCGCGCAGCCCGGCGAAGGCGAAGCGGGTGCGCACCACGTCGCCGAGCGCCCCGAGGCGGATCACCAGGATCCGCGCGGCGGGCGGCGGCGCGGGCCGGGGATTGAGCACCCGTGCTCGCGGCACGGCGGGTTCAGCGAGCAGCGCTGGCGGCATGTCGGTCAACCGATAGCATTCGCAGCCGGATGGTCGCTCCCCGCATCATCTGGCGCTACATCCTGCGCGAGACCGTGGTGCACACCGCCATCGGCCTCGCGGCGATCGCGCTACTGCTCGTCGTGGGCAACGTGCTGCGCTTCCTCGAGGACATGGTGGGCACCGGGGTCGGCCTCGGGGCCGTCGCGCAGCTGATGCGGATCATCCTGCCCAGCTACTTCTCCTACGCGATCCCGACCGCGCTGGTCTTCGGCATCCTGCTGACCTTCGGGCGCATGTCGCTCGACGGCGAGATCATCGCGCTGCGCGCCTCGGGCATCAGCGTCCGCAGACTGCTGCCGCCCGTGCTCGCCCTCGGCCTCGGCGCCGCGCTGCTCTCGGGCTGGATCCTGGCCGAGGCCGAGCCCCGTAGCCGCGCCAGCCTCAAGCAGCTGGTGCGCGAGCTGGGCAAGAGCGTGCGCCTGCTCGAGGAGGGCCGCTTCCGGCGCTTCAACGACGAGGTGGTCGCCTACGTGCACGCCCGCGGCGACGAGAGCTGTCCACTGCGCGGCGTGCTCCTGGGCGAGTTCTCCGACCGCGACCGCCCGCTGTACATCCAGGCGCGCTGTGGCGAGGTCTCCGACGACACGACCGACCCCGGAACGCTGGGCATCGAGCTTCGCGAGGGCACCATCCACACCAGCGAGGCGCAGGGCGAGCGCTACCGGCGCGTGGCCTTCGAGTCGATGCACCTGGCCATCGACATCTCGGCGCAGATCACGCGCCGCAGCCGCGCCAAGGACTACACCACGCTGGAGCTGCTCGCCCTGGAGCCCCGCGCCGCGGCGGGCGAGGCGGTGGCGATCTCGGGCGCCGAGCCGCTGCGCGAGATCTGGATCCAGCTACACCGGCGAGTCGCGTTCCCGCTGGCGTCGGTGGTGCTGGCCATCGTGGCCGTGCCGCTGGGCATCCGGCCACTGCGCTCGGGGCGCTCGGCCGGCGCGCTCACGGCGGTCGGCGTGGTGAGCGCATACTGGCTGCTGACCTCGTTCGGCGAGCGGGCGGCCGAGGACGGGCTGCTGCCGCCCTCGATCGGGGCCTGGCTGCCGAGCGTGATCGTGCTGCTGATCGGCCTGACCCTGGTGCGCCGCAGCATGCGGATCGATGCCTGATCCGCTCCAGTCGGTGCCGGCGGGCTACGTGGTGCACCGCGTGGCCGAGACCTGGCTGGTCTTCGATCGCGCGAGCGCCGCGGACCTCACGCGGCTCTCGCTCGCGGATCCCGAGACCCGCCGGAAGCTCTTCGCGCGCGCGCCACTGCGGGGCCGGGGTGCCGCTCCCAGCGTGCCGATCCGCCCGGGCCTCGACGCGATCCTGCGCCGCTACCACCACGGCGGTCTGCTCGGGCGAATCACCGGCTCGCTGTACTGGGGACCGCACCGGGCGCTGCGCGAGCTGCGCGTGACCGCGGATGCCGAGGCGCAGGGGGCTCCGGTGCCGCACGTGGTCTGCCTGGTGCTCTGGCCGGTCGTCGGCCCGTTCTGGTCGGCGATCATCGGGACCCGCGAGGAGCGGGGCGCGCGGGACCTGCTGGAGGTGGCGCGCTCGATCGAGCCGGCCAGCCAGCGCGTGCAGCTGGCGCGCGAGGTCGCGACCGCCGTGCGCCGCCTGCACGACGCGGGCGTGGACCACCGCGACCTGCAGCTGCGCAACGTGCTGGTGACCACCGCTGCCGACGGTCAGCGCCGCATCGTCGTCGTCGACCTCGACCGCGCCGTGTACCACCCACGCGGTGAGATCCCCGTACGCACACGGGCCGCGAACCTCGGACGCCTGCTCCGCAGCGTGATCAAGAACGGACTCTGGGACGACCGCGTCGGCGAGCGCGAGGCCGCCGCCTTCATCGACGCCTATACCGCGGGCAACGAGGGGCTGCGCGCCGACCTGCGGGGCTGGGTCGTCCGGGAGCGCTGGAAGATCCGGATTCACCGCTGGCGCTACCGGGCGGTCTGATCCGGGACCGGGACCGGGGCCGCTCCACCGGTGGCGTGCGGCTGGCGGCTAGGCGTGGCCCTGGGCGCGGATCAGCTCGGAGAGCTGCAGGGCACCGGTCATCAGCTCCTCGAGCTGGTCGAGCGGGTACTGGCTCGCGGCGTCGCAGAGCGCCTCGGGCGGGCTCGGGTGCGTCTCCAGGAAGATGCCGTTGGCGCCCGCCGCGATCGCGGCGCGCATCAGAACCGGGATCAGGTCGGACGAGCGACCGCCGTCGGGGTGCTCGCTGGGGATCCCGTAGCGACGCACCTGGTGGCCCGCGTCGAAGACGACGGGGTAACCGAGCTGCTTCATCACCGGGATCGCGGTCATGTCGGCGATCAGATCGTTGTACCCGAACGAGACGCCGCGCTCGGTCATCAGGATCCGGCGGTTACCGGTGCGCTCGACCTTGCCCACCGAGCTGAACATCCCGTCGGGCGAGAGGAACTGGCCCTTCTTGAGGTTCACCGGCTTGCCAGAGCGCCCCGCCGCGACCACCAGGCTGGTCTGCTGGCAGAGGAACGCCGGGATCTGGATCACGTCGAGCACGTCGGCCGCGGCGGCCACGTCCTCGACCCGGTGCACGTCCGAGAGCACCGGCAGCTCGAACTCGCGACGGATCCAGGCCAGCGTCTCGAGGCCCTCGTGCAGCCCGGGCCCCTGGTACGAGAGCTCGGTGCTGCGGTTGTCCTTCTCGTACGACGACTTGAACACGATGGGAACGTGGAGCTTCTCGGAGAGCTTCTTCAGCCGCTCCGCGGCGTTTGCCATCAGCGCGCGGTCCTCGACGACGCAGGGCCCGGTGATCCACGCCAGCGGCAGGCCGCTGCCCAGACGCACCGAGGCGACGCCGTCGCCGCCGATCTCCACGGTGTGCATCTCGTCTCGCGTCATCGCTCCAAGACGGGTATCGCATCCGGCGCCGGGGCGCACCGGAGCCCCTGAGGGCCGGATCAGCCCAGGCCCAGGACGGCCGGCTTGAGGATCTCGGCGGACCCCTCGACGCGATAGGCGTCGTCCAGGCCCAGCTCCGCCCAGTCGGCGAGGGAGCCATCGGCCCGCTCCACCACGAAGCCCGCATCGCGGATCATCTGGTACGTGGCGCGGGCAGACTCGCCCTTCGTGGTCAGGTAGCCCTCCACGAAGAGCGAGTTGGCGGCGTACAGCGCCAGCGGCTCGAGGCTGCGCAGATGTCCCTCGCGTCCGGCCGCGACGCGCACCTCCGCCGACGGATTCGCCAGGCGCATCATCGCGAGCACGCGAAGCGCGCGCTGCGGGGTGATGGAGCCGTCCGACTGCACCGGGTTGCCCTCGATGGGGATCAGGAAGTTCACGGGGATCGAGGGAACCTCGAGCTCGCGCAGCTTCAGCGCCACCTCGACCACGTCCGCGTCGTCCTCGCCCATGCCGACGATCATGCCGCTGCACTGCTCCAGCCCGGCGGCGCGCGCGGCCAGGATGGTGTCGACGCGATCCCGCCAGGTATGCGTGGTGCAGATCTCGGGGTAGCGACGCTCGCTGGTGTTCAGGTTGTGGTTCAGGCGATCCACGCCGGCGGCCTTGAGGCGCCGCGCCTTGGGCTCGTCGAGCAGCCCGACCGAGACGCAGACCTGGACCGGCACCTCACCCTTGATGCGCCGCACGGCCTCGCAGAGGTAGTCCACCTGGCGGTCGGTCGGACCGCGACCGCTGGCCACCATGCAGTAGCGGAAGGCGCCCGCCTCGTGGGCCTGTCGCGCCTCGGCCAGGAGCTCCTCGTGACGCTTCCACGGGTAAGGCTTGAGCGGCGCGTCGCTCCCGAGCGACTGTGAGCAGTAGCCGCAGTCCTCGGGACAGCGCGCGTTCTGCGCGTTGTTCAGCACGTGCACCTGCACGCGGTTGCCGAAGTGGTGCGAGCGCACCTCCCAGGCCTCGTGGAGCAGGGGGAGCAGCGGTCGCTCCGGGTCGAGCACGTCCAGGAGCGCGTCTTCGTCCAGCGGCGGGCCGTGCAGGCTGCGCCGTGCCAGGGCTGTTTCCATCGCCGGCGGAGGTTATCACAGGCCTCCGGGGTCACCCCCCGTGTCCCGGACCTCCGGCGCGCCGTGCCCGACGCGGGGGAGCGCACGGCCGCGGCGCAGCCAGGCGACGCCCAGGAGCAGCACGATCAGGACCGCGGGCACCGCCGCAGTCGCGGGCGGATCGTGCTGGAGGTGCGTGACCAGCGCACCGCCCATCACCCCGACCAGGCCCAGGGCGGCCCAGGTCGCGCTGGCCGGGAAGATCAGGCCCAGTCCGCCGGCGATCTCGAGACCGCCGATCAGCCGCGCGAAGCTCGCCGTGAATCCCCAGCGCTCGAAGCTCGCCAGCGCGTCGGAGGCGCCCGACGCCTTGGGGACGCCGGAGCTCGTGAACAGCAGTGCCAGGGCCACGCAGGCCACCCAGGCCACGATCTCCCGGGTCCGCGAGGGCGCCACGTCGTCACCTCCTGCCAGCCGCTCCGACCGGACTGCTAGTAATGGAGATCCGGAAGATCGGGACTGTGCCGGAAACGTCGGTGCGCCCAGACCCACTGCTCCGGATGCGTCCGGATGATCTGCTCGAGCACCTCGTTGTAGCGCGCGGTCGCCGCCTCGATGTCGGCCGAGCGGTCGCCGCTGCGAGGCGTCTCGACCGCCGGCCCGAAGACCACCTGGTGGTGGTCGGGAGCGTCGCGCCAGGTGTGGATGGTGATCACCGGGGCATCGGCCCGCAGGGCCAGGGTCGCGACGCCGGCGGACGTGGAGCAGCGCGCGCCGAAGAACGGCACGAAGACCCCGCGCGTGCGACGCGAGTACTGGTCGTTGAGCACCGCGACGACGCGGTTCGCGCGCAGCGCCCGCAGCATCTGCGGCGCGGCGCGGCGCCGGTCGATCGGCTCGGCGCCGGTGCGCGAGCGCTCGGCGATCACGCGCTCGTACAGGCGCTGGTTGGCCATCGGCCGGCCAACCGCGCTGAGCGGGACGCCCGCGAGGGGAACCGCCTTGACCGCCAGCTCGAAGGCGCCCAGGTGGAGCGCGAGGCCCAGCGCTCCGCGGCCCTTCGACAGCGCCTCGTGCACGTGCTCGAGCCCGCGGAACTCGACGCGGGCCAGGATGTCGTCGTCGTCCCAGGCCGTCGCCCGCGCCCAGTCGAGCAGGTTCCAGGCGGCGTGCACGTAGCTCTCGCGCGCGATCCGGCGACGCTGCTCCTCGTCGAGCTCCGGGTAGGCCACGCGCAGGTTCTTGAGCGCGAAGTCCGCGCGGCGCCCGCCGCGGTCGAACATCCGGCCCGCGAGCGAGGCGGCGAGCGAGCGGGCCGGCTCGAAGGGGAGGCAGCGCGCGCTGCGGACCAGCATCTCGACACCGGCGAGCTCGACCGCGTGGCGCAGGCTCAACGGCGCACCCCGCGGATGCTCCGGACCACCAGGTCGAGCAGGAGCTCGCGATCGGGCGAGTGAACCGTCTGCTCGACGACCCAGAGCTCCCTGTCGTTCAGCCAGTCCGGCACCAGCTTCACGGCGTCCTTCTCCGTCGTGACCCAGGGATGACCGCCGCCGAGTGCGGCGACGTCCCGGGCAGAATACATGTGGTGGTCGGGGAAGATACATCTGTCGACGACGCGCGCCCCCAGGCGACACAGGTCGGCCTCCAGCCGGTCCGGCCGCGCGATCGACGCCAGCAGACCCACGTCGCGACCGCGCAGCTCCGCGGGATCGAGCGCGGTGCCGTCGAGCGCCCGCAGCCCCGACGTCGAGATCTCGACCCGGAAGCGGGCAGGCCCGGCGGGAACGCCCCGGTCCCGCGGCTCCAGGTCCCCGCGCGCGCGGGTCCAGAGGATCGCGTCGGCGTGCCGCAGCGCGGCGGGGCCCTCGCGCAGCGGTCCCCGCGGCAGCACGTGTCCGTTCCCCAGACCCGAGCCCGCATCGATGCAGACCAGGTCCAGATCGCGCGCCAGGCGGTGGTGCTGGAAGCCGTCGTCGAGCAGGACGGCGTCGACGCCGAACTGCGCCACCGCGCGCAGGGCCAGGGCCGTGCGGTTGCGCCCCGCCAGGACCGGCACGCCGGGGGTGCGCCGCGCCAGCAGCACCGGCTCGTCGCCGGCGACGGTGGGCGAGACCAGGATGCGCTCGCCGTCCGAGACCACCTGCGTGCGCGCGCCGACGCTGCCGCCGACGCCGCGGCTCAGGATCGCCACGCGCACCCCGGCGTCGCGCAGCAGCCCGGCGAGCCAGCCGACCAGCGGCGTCTTGCCCGAGCCCCCGACGCCGGGGTTGCCCACGGAGACCACCGCACACGGCGCGACGGCGCGCGCGCGCAGACCGCGCGCGTAGGCGCTCCGGTGCAGCCACGCCCCGAGCCGGTACAGCCCCTCGAGCGGCAGCAGCGGCGCCAGCGCCAGGCGCTGGGCGGGCGAGTCCTCGAGCCGCCAGAGCCAGTCAGCGCGCATCGCCCGTCACGGACTCGATCAGCCCGGCCGCCGCGCTCACGGCGCGGGCGTGGACCTCGAGCGGCCCGCGCGCCGCGCGCGCGGGCGCGTGGCGCCCCGGGTCGGCCCAGAGGGAGCGCAGCGTCGCCTCGAGCGAGGGCCCGTCTTCCGCGCGGCGGAGCACCCCCAGCGGCTCCAGGATCTCCGTCTGGGCGCGCTGGTTGTACACGTGCGGCCCGTGCACGACCACGCGGCCGGCGTGCACCGCCTCGAGCATGTTGTGCCCGCCGACGTCCACGAGGCTGCCCCCGACGAAGACGAGATCGGCCAGGTGATACAGCGAGGCCAGCTCGCCGACCGTGTCGAGCACGACCACCGGCGCCCCGGAAGCCGAGCGCGACCGGAGCCCGGTCGCCACCCCGGCACTGCCCGCCAGCCGCAGCACCTCGGCCGCGCGCTGCGGGTGTCGCGGCGCCAGCAGCAGGCGCAGATCCGGTGCGAGGTCGGCCCGGAGGCGTGCCCACGCCTCGAGCAGCAGCTTCTCCTCGCCCGGGTGTGTGCTGCCGGCGACCAGCCAGGGGCCCTCGCCGAGCGCGGCGCGCAGCGCCGGGCCGGGCTCCGGCGGCGCACTGCGCGCCAGCTTGAGCTCGCCGGTCACGCAGACGCGTCCGGGCTCCGCGCCGAGCGCCAGGAAGCGCTCGCGATCGAGATCGCTGCGCGCGCCGATCGCGTCGACGCGGCGCAGCACGCCGCGAAAAAGCGCCCGGGCGCGCCGGTAGCGGCGGAAGCCGCGATCCGACAGCCGTGCCCCGACGATGACCACCGGAGCGCCCGCTGCGTGGGCCGCGCCGATGAGGTTCGGCCAGATCTCGGTCTCGATCAGCACGAGCGCCTCGACACGCGCGCGCGCGACGCTGCGCCGCGCCAGCCACGGCAGGTCGAGCGGCGCGAGCCGTGGACTCGACTCCGGGCAGAGCGAGCCCAGGCGAGCACGCCCGGTCGGCGTCAGGGTCGTCGCCTGGATCGCGCGACCCTTCGCGGCCAGCGCGTCGATCAGCGGCGCGGCCCCCTCGACCTCGCCCACACTGGCCGCATGCACCCAGGTGCAGGGATCCTCGCGCGCCGCCAGCGCCCGCGCGCGCTCGCGCAGGCTGACCCGCAGCCGCGGCGAGACCGCCAGGGTCGCGAGCAGCGCCGGAGACGCGAGCGCGAGCCCGGCCAGCAGCGCCGTGTTGTACAGCACGTTCACCGCAGGCGCTCGACGACCCAGTCCGCGGCGCGCTCCGAGGCCCCGGGCGGGCCCAGGCGCGAGACCGCGCGCTCCAGCGCGGCGCGGCTGGCGGCCCGCGCGTCGGAGTCCCGGATCCAGCGCCCGAGCTCGGCCGCCAGCGCCAGCGGGCGGGCCTGTGCCTGGATGCGCTCGGGCACCGCGGACTCGCCCGCGATCAGGTTGACCATGCAGCTCGAGGCGACGTTCGCCAGACGGCGCGCGAGCTCGAAGCTCAGCGGGTGCGAGCGGTGCGCCACGAGCATCGGCACACCGAGGAGCGCGGCCTCGATGGTGACCGTCCCCGGCGAGACCAGCAGGCAGGTGGAGATCGCCATGGCCTCGTGTGTGCGCCCTCGCACCACGAGGATCCCCGCGGGCAGCTCCAGCGGCGCGTCCGCGAGCGTGGGCGCGACGATCCAGACCAGCTGCGCCTCCGGGTGCGTGCGCTGCAGCGCGCGCGCCGTCTCGACGAAGGTCGGGCCGTTGCAGGCCAGCTCGTTCCGGCGGCTGCCGGGGAGCAGGCCGACCACCGGACGCGCCGGATCGAGGCCCAGCTCGCGCGTGGTCTGCTTGGCGTCGAGCCCGTCTCGCAGGCGCGCCATGCGGTCGACCAGCGGATGTCCGACGAACGTCGTCGGTACGCCTGCCTCGCGGAGCAGCGGCTCCTCGAACGGGAAGATCACGCCCACGTCCCGGACCCGCTCGCGGAGCTGGCGGACGCGGCCGCGCCGCCACGCCCAGACCTGCGGCGCGATGTAGTACAGCGCCGGGATGTCCGCGCGGCGCGCCACGGCGGCCAGCGGCAGGTTCAGGTCCGGCGAGTCCACCAGCAGCGCCGCGTCGGGCCGGCGCGCGAGCAGCGCTCGACGCAGTCCGGTGTAGCCACGCAGCACGCGGCGGGCGCTGCCCAGCACCTCGACGAGCCCGGCGATGGCCAGCTCCGACTGCTCCACCACCGGCTCGAGGCCGGCGGCGATCAGTCGCTCGCCCCCGAGCCCGAAGACCTCGAGCCCGTCCACGCGGCGCCGGAGCGCCTCGACGAGCGCGGCCGCGTGCATGTCGCCCGACGCGTCGGCGGTGGACAGGAAGAGCCTCAAGCGAGCTCCTCGGCGGGCGGCAGACTCTCCTGGATGCGCAGCGCCAGGTCGAGGGCCCTGTAGCCGTCCTCGCCGCTGACCTCGGGCGCGCCGCGCGTGCGGACCGCGTGGGCGAAGGCGCGATCCTGCGCGAGCAGGGCGTCGCCGGCGTCGAGCTCGAGGGTCTCCGCCCGGATCTTGGGGCCCTCGCCGTCGCCGAGGGCGCCCTCGCGACGTACCACGGTGATCTTGCTCGCGCCGAAGTCGATCGAGATGTACGCGTCCGGCTGGAAGACGCGGATCTTTCGCAGCTTCTCGGTCGACACCCGGCTCGCCGTGAGGTTGACGATGCAGCCGTTCGCGAAGCGCACGCGCGCGTTGGCGATGTCCTCGGTGGCCGAGAGCACGGGCACGCCGACGGCCTCGACTCGCTCCACCTCCGCGCCCGCGAGGATGGCGACGATGTCGAGGTCGTGGATCATCAGGTCGAGCACCACCCCGACGTCGGTCGCGCGGGCGGGATAGGGACCGATGCGGTGCGCCTCGATGAAGCGCGGGCGCGTCAGAACCGGCTGGATCTCGCGGAACGCGCGCGAGAAGCGCTCGACGTGCCCGACCTGCAGCACGCGGCCGTGCTCGCGCGCGACCTCGATCAGGCGCCGCGCCTGCTCGCGGCTGGTCGCCAGCGGCTTCTCGACCAGGGTGTCGACGCCGGCCGCGAGCAGCTGGCCCGCGACCGCGGCGTGCGCGCTGGTCGGCACCGCCACCACGGCGGCGTCGGCGAGCGCCGCGACCTCGCCCGGGTCGGTCAGCGCGCGCACGCCCAGGCGAGCAGCGAGCTCCGAGGCGCGCTCCGCGTCGGCGTCGCAGACCGCGACCAGCTGGAGTGCACCCTCGCGCTGCAGCTCGACGAGCTTCTGCGCGTGCAGGCCACCCATGTAGCCCACGCCCACGACGGCCAGCCGCGGCGCGCTCAAGGGGCTCCCGCGCGGCGCACGCCGATCACGGAGATGCCGGCGCTCTGCGCCGCGGCCAGCGCCTGCTCGCGCTCGAGGATCAGCGTGCGGTCCGCCTCGAGCGCGATCGCGCCGAGGCCGCCAGCGGCCGCCAGCTCGAGCGTGCCCGCACCGATCACGGGCACGTCGAAGCGCATGTCCTGGCCCGGCTTGGCGGCCTTGACCAGCACCGCGCCCTTGCCGAAGCCCGCGCCCCGCCGCAGCGCCGCGTCGGTGCCCTCGACGGCCTCGACGGCGAGCACGACGCCCTCCCGGACCACGACCGCCTGGCCCACGTCGTGAGGGCCGAGCGCCTCGATCACGCGCAGACCGAGCGCCACGTCGGCATGGAGGGCGGCCGAGAGCTCCGGGCCCGCCAGCAGCCCCTCGGGCGTCATGCGCTCGTCGAGGTAGCGCGTGGACGCCACGACGCGCAGGCCGTCGGACTCGAGCTCCCCGGCGATGGCGCGCAGCAGGGTGTCGTCCCCGCGCTCGCCGCTCCCGGCCAGCTTCAGCAGCAGCGCCTGGGCACGCGCGTCGGGCCGCAGCGCGGCCGGATTCTGCAGGATGCGCCGCTTGGAGATGGCGCCTGCCAGGATCACCTCGTCGGCCCCCACCTCGTGGAAGAAGCCGATCAGCGCCCCGAGCTGACCCGCGTTGAGCCAGCGCAGGGCGTGCACGTCGAGGCCGCCGATCGCGGGATCGGTGTTGTCCTCGATCGCGGCGATCGCGACCTCGAGACCGCGAGCCGCGGCGGCCGCCACGACCTCGAAGGGCAGCGGGCCGCTGCCGGCGATGAGTCCCAGGACGGGCATGGTCCGGGAGAGGATATCAGCGCATGCGCGCGAAGCCGCGCTCCGACTTCTCCAGGAAGGCGGCCATCCGCAGGACGTCGGGCGCGTCCGCCAGCTCCTCGCGAAGCCGAGCGATGGCCTCGGCAGGCCGGAGCTTCGAGCGGAACACGATCCGGAACGCGCTCTCGATGGCCTCGATGCGCTCGGGGTCCCAGCCGAGCCGCTCGAGACGCACGCGATTCAGCTTGAGAACACGCGCCGGGTAGCCCTGCAGGAAGCAGAACGGCGGGGCGTCCTGGAGCAGGCCGCTGAGCCCGCCGATGAAGGCCGCCTCACCCACGCGCAGGAACTGCTGGATCCCTGTCGAGGCCTGGATCACCGCATGGTCCTCGACCGTGACGTGACCCGCGAGCATGGCCTGGTTCGACAGGATCACGCCGTGGCCCACGTGGCAGTCGTGCGCGATGTGCGCGCCGACCATGATCAGGTTGTCGTGACCGATCGACGTCACCCCGCCGCCGCCCTTGGTCCCGGGGTGGATCGTGGTGTGCTCGCGGAACTGGTTGCGGGCGCCGATCAGGAGGCGCGCGTCCTCGCCCGAGAACTTCATGTCCTGCGGGGGTGCCCCGATCACCGCGAAGGGGAAGATCACGCTCTCCGGCCCGATCTCGGTGTGTCCCATCACGCAGGCGTGCGCGTGCAGGACCACGCCCTCGCCGAGCTTCACGCCGGCGCCCACCGTCGCGTACGGCCCGATCTCGACGCCCGCGGCGATCTCCGCCCCCGGGTCGACCACCGCGGTGGGGTGGATGGCGGCGCTCAACGCTCCGGTCCCCAGCGCACGAAGCTCGCCAGCAGGTTGGCGCTGGCGGCGAGCTCGCCGTCGACGGTGGCGCGCCCCTCGAGGCGGATGGCCTGCCGGCGCGCCTGCAGGATCTGCACGTTGAGCTGCAGCGTGTCGCCCGGCCGCACGGGGCGCCGGAAGCGCGCCTTGTCGACCCCCGTCAGCGCCGGAGTCATGTGCGCCATCTCGGGGTGCGTGAGGATGCACCAGATGCCCCCGGTCTGCGCCAGGGCCTCGAGGATCAGCACGCCGGGCATGATCGGGTGATCGGGGAAGTGGCCCTGGAGGTAGGGCTCGTTCGCGCCCACGAGCTTGCTCGCGACGATCTCGCTGTCGCCCACCTCGAGGACGCGGTCCACCATCAGGATCGGATAGCGGTGGGGCAGGATCTCGCGGATCCGATCGATCGTCAGCACCGCCTTGCTCACGGCTTGCTCACTCCGATGCGGCCGGGGCCTTGTTCTTGTTCATGCGCTGGACGACCAGCTCGGTGATGTCGTGGGCGTCCTTCTGGTAGAGGATGCCCGGCATGGATCGCTCCAGGATCAGGTCGAACTTCTTCTCGTCCCCGATATCCTTGACCGCCTTCTCCCAGCGCTCGACGATCGGCCGCAGCATCTTGCGCTCCTCGACCGCGAGCTCGTCCTGGATGGCCGAGGCCTCGCGCTCGACCTCGCGCTTGGTCTTCTCCCACTCCATCGCGCGCTCCTCGAAGGCCTCACGCGAGAGCACGAAGCGCTGCGACTCGAGCTCCTCCTTGGTGTCGAGCAGGCTCTGCTGCTGCGGCTCGAACTCCTTGCGGCGCTTGTCGATCATGGCCTCG
Source organism: Deltaproteobacteria bacterium (assembly GCA_029261925.1). GTDB lineage: Bacteria > Myxococcota_A > UBA9160 > SZUA-336 > SZUA-336 > JAGWBS01. Next base: position 200,255 of record JAJDAJ010000104.1, read on the forward strand.
AGCTTCGCCTGGGCCGCCTTGCCCTCGTCGGTGGACAGCACGCCGCGGCGCTGGTCCACCAGGCCGATCTTGAGATCGGCCGCGGCCAGGACGGTGGGCGTCAGGTAGAAGGCGGCGGCGACCAGCGCCGCGACGCGAATGCGTGGCTTGCTCAGCTGCATTTGATCCCTCCGGCGCGCCCGGAACGGGCGGCTGCGGCTTCGTGATGGCTCGGGCCTAGAACGACGAGCCACCCATCGAGAACTCGAAGACCGAGGCGTCCTCGTCCTCGAGCTTGTTGATGGGAACTCCCAGGATGATCGTGATCGGACCGAAGGGACTGAACCACTGGACGCCCGCCCCCGTGCCGAAGCGGAAGGCTCCCGGATCGATCGAGTCGTTCTCCGCGAAGGCGTTGCCCATGTCCAGGAAGGCCAGGCCCCTCAGGCCGAGCTCCTCTGAGATGGGAAATTGCAGCTCGAGATTCAACAGGAAGAACTTGTTGCCCCCGATGATGTCCGTGTCGTCCAGGTCCTCGAAGTCATCGTCGTCCGTATCCGCCAGGCGGTTGCAGCTGGCGCCGGCGATGCACGAGCCGGCATCCGGGTCGAAGAAGTCCGGGAAGAAGGCCCGCTCGCCATTGGCAAAGCGCCGCTGGTCCAGGACCGACCGGCGCGGGCCCACGGCCCGCTGCTTGTAGCCGCGGAGCTGGAAGCTGCCCAGGCCGCCCAGGAAGTAGCGCTCGGTCAGCGGCAGCTCCAGGTCGTCGTCGATCTGGTCCAGGGCCGCGATGTCGGGCGAGCTCGAGATCAGGCCCAGGCAGGTCGAGGGATCTCCGGCATCGCCCGTGCAGGCGGGCAGGTCGAAGTCGCTGATGTCGTTGAAGGGCACCGCCCAGCCCGCGTGGGTGTTCAGGACGAAGGTGGACTCGAAGCCGAGCCAGCGCCGCAGCGGGATCCAGTGCGTGGTGCCGATCTCGAGGCGCACGAACTCGGTGAGCCCGCCCAGCCCGGCGAACTCCATCGAGACCCCCGTGCGGTGGCCGCGCCGCGGGAAGCGGATGTCGTCGCGCGTGTCCCGGCGCAGCGAGAGCACGATCTTGGAGCTCGTCACGTCGCCCTGGAAGTCCTCGCGCTGCACCAGCGAGGCGGCGCGGAAGTCGTCGAACTCGGCGACCTCTCGACTCGAGAAGCTGTAGCCCGCGCCCGTGGTGGTGTCGCCCTCGTCCAGCGGGTACTCGACGAGCAGCTGCAGCGCCGAGATCTGCTCGTCGAAGTCGATGAACTCGCGCTCCAGGCTCGACAGGGTGGTGCTGAAGCTGGCCGCCGTGCCGAAGATGTAGGGCTCCACGAAGCTCAGGAAGACGCGCGAGTTGCGCGAGCCCAGGTCAGCGCTCGCGTTGACCGCGCGCCCCAGTCCGAACAGATTGTCCTGGCGGATCGAGGCGGTGATGACGAAGCCGTCCGTCGAGCCGACGCCGGCGCCGAAGCTGAACGAGCCCGTGGGCCGCTCGACCACGTCGACGTCGAGCGCCACGCGGTTGCCGTCCCCGATGCGACGCGGCTCGACCTCCACCTCCTCGAAGAAGCCCAGCCGCTGCACGCGCCGCTCGCTGCGGCGCAGGGCGTAGCCGGAGTAGAGCTCGCCCTCGGCCAGCCCGAGCTCCCGGCGGATGATGCCGTCGCGGGTGCGCGTATTGCCGTTGACCTCGATCGAGTCGACGAAGAAGAGCTCGTTCTTGGCGACCTCGAAGGTCACGTCGACACTCAGGTCCTCGTTCTTCACGTGCGTGCGCGGGCTGACCTGCGCGTCGAAGAAGCCGCGGTCCTGGTAGTAGCCCTGGAGCCGCTCGACGTCGTCGGAGAGCATGCTGCGGTTGAACACGGCCTCGGGCTGGAGCGCCACGCGCCGCACCAGCTGGTCGCGGTCCATGGTCTCGTCGCCGAGCACGTCGATGCGGCCGACCTTGAACTGGTCGCCCTCGACGATGCCCACCGAGACCTTGATGCCGCCGTCGGCGATCTCGACCTCGGGCTTGCCGACCGCCACGCGGATGAAGCCGCGGTCCATGTAGAGGCGGGAGACCCGGTCGAGGTCGCCCAGGAAGATCGGCTCGGCGTACAGGCCCGAGTGGTCCCAGAAGCGGCTCACGTGCGAGTACCAGCGCCACGGCTTGGTCTGCATCACGCCGATCAGGTCACCCGCATCGACATTCTCGTTGCCGCTGAACTCGATCTTGCGCAGCCGCAGCTTCTCGCCCTCGGTCACGTCGAAGACCACGCCGACGATCCCCTGGCCGAGCTCCTCGACCTCGTACTTCACATCGGCCAGGTAGTAGCCCTTGGTCTGGTAGATCGCCTGGACCATCTCGCGGTTCTCGAGCAGCAGCGGGTAGTCGATCGTCGAGCCCACGGTCAGCGTCAGCTTCTCGCGGATGTCCTCCTCGTCGACGTTCTCGTTGCCCGACAGGCTGATGCGCCGGATGATCGGGTGCTCCTCGACCGCGAACGTCAGCCGGATCCCGTCCAGCGTCTCGTCCGCCAGGACCTGCACGTCGCGGAAGAAGCCGAGCTGGTAGATGCGGCGCACGTCGCGCGAGACCCGGTGCGCGAGCAGCGGCCCGCCCGGCTTCGTGCTCAGCACGGCCTTGATCGCATCGGACTCGATGCGCCGGTTGCCCGAGACCTCGACGGCCGAGACGACCGGGGAGCCGGCCGGGAGCCGGGCGGCATCGGGCGGCGCAGCCTCCGCCTCGCCGGTCGCGTCGTCGTCCGGCTCGGCGGGCGCATCGCCCTCGTGCACGTCCACGGGCTCGCCGGGATCCGCCGGCAGCAGCGGCGCGTCGGCCTGGGCCAGCGCATCGCCGGGGACGGCGGAGAGGCCGGCGATCGCCGCACGCACGCGATGGGCCGCCAGCTCCAGGGCGCCGTCGAGCCCCTCGCTGCCCTCGGCGACCAGCAGGAAGCGCGTCCGCGGCGCCGCGTCCGGCCGCGCCGTGCCGCGCAGCTCGACGTCGAGGCTGTAGCGGCCGCCCGAGTGTCCCACCCGGGCCAGGGCGGCCCAGTCGGCGTCGCTGGCCCTCGCGCGCTCCAGCCAGGCGCGGGCGTCCACGCCGCTGCGCTCCAGGACGCCCGAGCGCAGCACCGAGCCCACCTGGACCTCGACCGGGGGAAGCCCGGAGTCGGCACGCTCGAGCTCGCCGAGCCAGTAGAGCAGGATGCGGTCGGGATCGGGCGCCGCCGGCCCGTCGGCGATCTCGACGGCCACGACCAGGCTCCGGGACGGAGTGGCCCCGCCGACTGCGGGGAGCAGCAGCGCGAGGGCGCACAGGGCAGCAGCAGCGCGAAGGGCAGTCATGGGGCGACCTCGCCAGTTCCGGGGCCCGCGATTCTACCCCGAAAACGCCGGAAAGCGTCCCTTTTCCAGGCGTTTTCAGGCACCGGCAAGTCGCCCGTCCACCAGCCGCGCGCGCTGGCCCAGGCGCGCCGCCAGACGCTCGTTGTGGGTCACCAGGACCAGCGCCGTGCCGCTGGTGGCGCAGAGCTCGAGGAAGAGGTCCTCGACCTCTCCCGCCGTGTGGGGGTCGAGGTTGCCGGTGGGCTCGTCCGCCAGAAGGACCGGCGGCTCCTGCACCAGCGCCCGTGCGATCGCCACCCGCTGGCGCTCCCCGCCCGAGAGCTTGCCGGGCCCGTGGCGGCGCCGGTGCGACAGGCCCACCTTTTCGAGCAGGCCGGCGGCTCGCTCGCGGGCACGGCGCCGGGGCCAGCCCGCGATCAGCGCCGGCATCATCACGTTCTCCTCGGCGTCGAACTCGGGCAGCAGGTGGTGGAACTGGAAGACGATGCCGATCGTCCGGTTCCGGAAGGCCGCCTTCTCGGAGCCGCTCATGGCGGCGATGTCGACGCCGTCGAAGAGCACCCGGCCCTCGCTGGGAGACTCGAGCCCGCCCAGCAGGTGCAGCAGGGTGGACTTGCCGGCCCCGGAGACGCCCAGGATCCCGATGGACTCGCCCGGGCACACGCTGAGGTCCACGCCGGCGAGCACCTCGATGGTCTGGTCGCCCAGCACGAAGCGCTTGAAGATCCCCTCGGCGCGCAGCTCACTCATACCGCAGCCCCTCCGCCGGATCGAGGCGCGCCGCCTGCCAGGACGGCAGCAGGGTCGCGCCGACCGAGAGCGTCATGGCGATGGCCGAGATGATCGCGAGCTCCCCCGGATCCACGTCATAGGGCAGGCCCGCGAGCTGGTAGACATTGGCCGGAAGCACGTCGATACCGAGCAGCCCCTCGACGACCTGCTGGATCACGTCGAGGTTCACGGTGATCACCAGACCCATGCCCAGGCCCAGCGCGAGGCCCACGGCGCCGATCAGGAAGCCCTGGATCGCGAAGATGCGCAGGATGGCGTCGTCGTCGCAGCCCATGGTCTTCAGGATCGAGATGTCACGGGACTTCTCCATGATCATCATGATCAGCGTCGCGACGATGATGAAGCCCGCGACGACCATGATGAAGCTCAGCAGCACGAACATCATGGTGCGTTCGGTCCGCAGCGCCTGGAAGAAGCCCGGGTAGAACTCCTTCCAGTCGCGCGCGTAGTACAGGCCACCGAGCTCGCGCTCGACCACCTCGGCCACGCGACGCGAGCTGTACGCGTCGGGCGTGCGCACCTCGATCCCGCTGACGACGTCGTCGAGCTTCATGAAGCGCTGCGCGCCGCCGAGACTGGTGTAGACGTAGCCCTCGTCGAACTGGAAGAAGTCCGAGCGGAACGTCCCCGCGACGCGGAAGCGCTCCATCCGCGGCGCCGGACCCAGGGGTGTGGGACGCCCCCCCAGCGGCGAGATCAGCACGAGCGGATCGCCGATCCGCAGCAGGAAGCGATCGGCCAGCGACTCGCCCAGGATCACGCCCGGCAGCGCCGCGGTTCCCTCGGCACCGGGCGGCGGATCGAGGTCGTCGAGCGAGCCGCGCTGCAGCGTCTCGAGCAGGTCGGTCGCCGCGGCCACGGTCTCCGGGTCCACGCCCTTGAGGATCACCGAGTGGATCTCGCCGGCGTCCCCCCGCAGGATCGCGTCGGCCTCGAGCGTCGGCGTGGCGCCCTCGACGCCCGGCAGCGAGAGCAGGCGCCCGCGCAGCTCGCGGTAGTCGGGGTACTCGCCCAGGCGCGAGTGCACGCTGAAGTGCGCGCGCGCCCCGATGATCTTCTCCTCCCACATCCGCGAGAAGCCGTTCATCACCGAGAGCACCACGGTGATCACCGCCACGCCCAGCGCGACGCCGACCACGCAGATGCCGCTGATGATCGAGATCACGGTCTGCCGCCGGCGCGCGAGCAGGTAGCGCACGGAGATGCCCCACTCGAAGACGCGCTCGACGCGGTGCGCGATCAGGCCGCCGATCACCAGGGGCCAGAAGCCGATCAGGGCCGCGCGCAGCAGCGCGCCGGCGGCCACGAGCAGCGGGAACGCCACGACGTCGAGCCCCGGCGCGACCATGGCGCCCACCAGGCCCAGCGCCGCCAGGGCCAGCAGTCCGCCGCCGAGCCAGAGCAGCGGGCGGTGCAGCACGCGCGCGCGCGCCACGCCCCAGGCCAGCGCGCCCAGCAGCGCCTGCGCCAGCGGCAGCGCCCACCAGGGGTCGATGCCGCGCGCGAGCGAGACCGCCGCCACCAGCGCCGCGGCCGCGGCCACCGCGCCCAGGCCGATCCGCGGATCGCGCACGAAGCGCACGAAATGGCCCAGGATGATCGCCGCGGAGCCTGCGAAGAAGACGAACATCGCCCCGAAGGCCAGCGCGATCAGGGCCACCACGCCGGCCGATGCGAAGCCCAGGAGCTGGGAGAAGGTCTCCAGCATCAGTCGCGCGGTCGCAGGTGGGGGAAGAGCTTGACCTCGCGCAGGTGGGCGGCGCCGGTGAGGACCATCGCCAGCCGGCCGATGCCCAGGCCCAGGCCCCCCGTCGGCGGCATGCCGTGCTCGAGCGCGAGCAGGAAGTCGTCGTCGACCGGGTGGGCGTCGGCGTCGCCGCCGCGCGCCGCCTCGGCCTGCGCGACGAAGCGCTCGCGCTGGTCGTCGGGATCGTTGAGCTCGGAGAAGGCGTTGGCGATCTCCATGCCGCCGATGAACGCCTCGAAGCGCTCGACCAGGTGCGGGCGCTCGGCGTCGCGCTTGGCCAGGGGCGAGAGCGCCACCGGGTAGTCGAGCACGAAGATCGGACCGGACAGGCCAGGCTCCACGGTCTCGGAGAAGATCGCGTCCACCAGGCTCGCCCAGCTGCTCGACGCGTCCGGATCCACCCCCGGCACGCTCCGGGAGCGCAGCGCCGCGCGCAGCGTCTCCAGCTCCGTCGCGCTCTCGATGTCCACGCCGCAGGCCTCGCGGATCAGCTCGGCCATCGAGCGCCGGGGCCACGGCGGAGCCAGGTCGATCTCGACCCCGTCGCGCTCGACCTGCGTGGTGCCGATCACGCGCAGCGCCACGTCGGCGACCAGGCTCTCGAGCAGCTCCATCATGTCGGTGTAGTCCGCATACGCCTGGTAGACCTCCAGCATCGAGAACTCGGGGTTGTGCTTGCGGGACACGCCCTCGTTGCGGAAGTCGCGCCCGATCTCGTAGACGCGGTCCAGGCCGCCGATGATCAGTCGCTTCAGGTACAGCTCGAACGAGATCCGCAGGTACAGCTTCTGGTCGTAGGCCCGGTGGTGGGTCATGAACGGCTGCGCCGCCGCGCCGCCGTAGATCGGCTGGAGGATCGGGGTCTCGACCTCGAGGAAGCGGCGCTCGTCGAGGAAGCCGCGGATCGCCGCCACCATGCGCGCGCGGGCCACGGCGACCTGGCGCGACTCCGGGTTGACCAGCAGGTCGAGGTAGCGCTGCCGGTAGCGCATCTCCACGTCCTGAAGGCCGTGGAACTTCTCGGGCAGCGGCCGCAGGGACTTGGCCAGGAAGCCGATCTCCCGCGCCTCGACCGTCAGCTCGCCGGTCTTGGTGCGCACCAGCGGGCCCCGGGCCCACATGAAGTCGCCGGCCTCGTAGAGCTTGAACTCGGCGTGGCGCTCCTCGCCGACCTCGGCGCGCTTGACCCAGACCTGCAGGCGCTCGCCGTCGCCCTGGAGCGTGACGAAGGCCGCCTTCCCGAACGAGCGCAGGCCGGTGATCCGCCCGGCGACGCACGCGGCGGCGGCGGCGCGCTCGAGCGCCGCGGCATCGGACTCGCCGAATCGCGCCAGGACGTCGGCGATCGCGTCGAGCGGCCGCGGCACGCGGGCCGGGAAGAGCTCGACGCCGCACTCCTCGCGCAGCCTCCCGGCGCGCGCGCGCCGCGCGGCGAGGATCTCGGTCTCGGTCGCCATCAGGCCTCCGCTTCCTGCATGAGGTACGCGTGGATGAACGGGTCGAGCTCGCCCTCGAGCACGGCCTGCGCATTGCCGATCTCGCAGCCGGTGCGGTGGTCCTTGACGCGCTGCGACGGGTGGATCGTGTACGAGCGGATCTGGCTGCCGAAGTCGATCGCCTTCTTCTCGCCCCCGAGCCGGGCGACCTCCTCGGCGTGCTCCCGGCGCGCACGGTCGTACAGGCGCGCCTTGAGGACCTTCATCGCCGAGGCCTTGTTCTTGTGCTGGCTGCGCTCGTTCTGGCACTGCACCACGATTCCCGTCGGCAGGTGCGTGATGCGCACCGCCGAGTCGGTCCGGTTCACGTGCTGACCGCCGGCGCCCCCCGCGCGGTAGGTGTCGATGCGCAGATCCTTCTCGTCGATCTCCACGGTCACGTCGTCGCCGATGTCGGGCAGCATCGACAGCGAAGCGAAGCTCGTCTGGCGGCGCTTCTGCGCGTCGAACGGGGAGATCCGCACGAGCCGGTGCACGCCGATCTCGCTGCGCAGCCAGCCGTAGGCGTGGTCCCCGCGCACGACGAAGGTCACGCCCTTGAGGCCGGCCTCCTCGCCCTCGGCCACGTCGAGGATCTCGGTCTCGAAGCCGTGCCCCTCGCACCAGCGCAGGTACATGCGCAGCAGGATCTCACACCAGTCCGAGGCGTCGGTCCCGCCCGCACCCGAGTTCAGCGAGACGATCGCGTCGTAGGCGTCATGCTCCCCGCCGAGCTTGCGGCGCAGCTCGGCCTCCTCGAGCAGGGGCTCGATGCGCTCACAGGTGGTCGAGGCCTCCTCGACCGGCTCGGCGTCCTCGGCCTCCTCGGCCAGCTCGATCAGGGTCTCGGCGTCGGAGAGCATGCGCGCGGTCTGCTCGTAGAAGCGCAGGTCGCGCTCCAGGCCGGCCTTCTCGCGCAGCAGCGTCTCGGCCCGCTCGCGATCCTCCCAGAGCGCGGGGTCCGCGGAGACCTGCTCCAGCTCCTCGAGTCTCGCCTGCCGTGCCGGCAGGTCAAAGATGCCTCCGCAGCTCCGCCTCGCGCTCCTGCAGCGCGCGGAGCCGATCACGCATCTCCCTGATCCTGACGCCGAGCTCTTCCGACAAGTCCCCATCCTCCCAGCGCGAGCACGATCGCCCAGCTCGCCGCCACGATCCAGTCCCCCAGCCGCGTGTAGAGCGTGGGTGCGCCCCGACCCGCCGGCACCCGGACCGCGCGAACCTCGCGCTCGAAGATCGGCGTTCGCTCGAGGACCCGCCCCGCGTGGTCGACCACCCCGCTCACCCCCGTGTTCGCCACACGCAGCAGCGGCAGGCCGTGCTCGGCCGCGCGCAGCGCCGCGATCGCGAAGAACTGGTGGGGCGCGCTCGTGCGGCCGTACCAGGCGTCGTTGGTCACGTTGAGCAGCAGCTGCGCGCCGTCCAGAACGGCCTCGCGCACCAGGCCCGGATAGATGACTTCATAGCAGATGAGTGCGGCCGGGGCAGCCGCGCCCACGGACCCGGGCCGTCCGGGCGGCTCTCCCGGCTCCAGGCGCAGCGTGCGCGGACCCTCTCCGGGCGTGACGTCCGCCACGCCCGCCAGCCCCGTGGCGACTCCCGACAGGAAGCCGAGCAGCGAGCGCAGCGGCACGTACTCCCCGAACGGCACGAGCTGGCTCTTGTCGTAGCGGTCGACGATGCCCCCGGGAGTGACCACGAAGACGCTGTTGAAGAAGTCCGGCTGCTCCCGCCCCGGCGCCATGCGCAGCCCCGTGGCGCCCAGGATCAGGGTGGCCCCGGTCTCGCGCGCCAGCGCCTCGACGGCCTCGCGCGCGCCCGGGTCTGCCTCGAGGAACACGGGCACGGCGCTCTCGGACCAGACGATCAGATCGACCGGACCGCTGGCGGCGCCCAGCCGGCTCAGCTCCAGGTGCGCCTCGAAGTTGCGCCGCGCCAGGTCGCGGTCCCACTTCAGATCCTGGGGGATGCTGGCCTGCACGAGCACGGCGCGCGGCGTCGCGAGCGACTCCGCGGGGCGCGAGGCCGCCCCGAGCGCGCCCATGCCGAAGCCCGCGCCGTGCGCCAGCGCCCACACGCCCAGCGCGGCGCGCCAGCGCCCGGCTCCGGCCAGCCCGCCGACGGCGCACATCAGGAAGCTCAGGCCCCAGACGCCGCCCAGGCCCGCGAGCTGCAGCAGCGGCCCGTTCGCGTGCTGGGAGTAGCCCAGGTACGCCCAGGGGAAGCCGCCGAAGAGGTCGAAGCTGCGCAGGTGCTCGCCGACCACCCAGGCGGCGGGCAGCACCCAGGGCAGGCGCGCCTCGCGCCCCGGCGGCGCCAGCCAGGCGACCAGCACGCCGGTCAGGCCCAGGTGCAGCCCCGCGTACAGCGCCAGGCCGACGACGGCCAGCACGCCGACCGCCGCGTGCGCCCGCCCGAAGACCGTGACCACCACGAAGAGCCAGAACAGGATCGCGCAGAAGCCCGCGGTGCCGGCCAGGGTCGCGCGCGCGAAGGCGGCGCGGGGCGCCAGTCCGCGCAGCATGAACGCGAAGGCCACGGGCGCGATCCAGCCCGCGACCAGACCCGCGTCGAGCCGCAGCTCGCCGGCCCGGAACGGGAACGCGGCGGCCAGCGCCAGCGCGAAGCCCCCCGCGGCGATCAGTCGAGTCGCGCGATCTCCCACCGCAGCTGCTCCTCCATCGCGCGCATGCGGCGCGCATCGCCCGGCGAGGTCTCGTGGTCCATCCCGACCAGGTGCAGCACGCCGTGGACCAGCAGGTCGCGGAGCTCGTCGTCGAGTGCCGCGTCGCGCGCGGCCGCCTGACGCTCCGCGGTGTCCAGCGAGATCACCACGTCTCCCAGGCAGGCGCCGCGGTGCTCGGCGCCGGGCCCCTCGAGCATGGAGAACGCCAGCACGTCGGTCGGGCGCGCCGGGCGACCGAAGCGGCCCGCGATCGCCGCGATCTCGGCGTCGGAGACCAGGCTGACGGAGAGCTCGGACTCAGGGAAGCCCAAGGCGCCGCAGATCGTCCTCGCGCGCCGCCGCAGCGCCCTCCGGTCGATCCTTCGGCCGCGGGTCGATCCGTTCAACCACACCTTCATCGGCGTCCTCGAGCCTGCGTCCCTTCTCGTCCGTTGCCTCGGGGTAGTCGACGCGCTCGTGCCGGATCGCGCTCAGGGTGTCGATGAACGTCCGCGCGATCGCGTGAAGATCGCGCAGGGTCAGGCTGCACTCGTCGAGCTGGCCGTCGCGAAAGTAGTTGTTGGTGATTCGCTGGACAAGCTGCTGCACGCGCGCCGGGCTGGTGTCGGCCAGGGTGCGCGAGGCGGCCTCGACCGAGTCGGCCAGCATCAGGATGCCCGCCTCGCGCGTCTGCGGCTTCGGACCCGGGTAGCGGTAGTCGTGCTCGTTGACGCTCTGGCCCTTCTCGGGATCGGCGAGCTCCTTGGCCTTCTCGTAGAAGAAGCGGATGATGCTCGTGCCGTGGTGCTGGCGGATGCCGCGCAGGATCGGCTCCGCGAGCTTGTTGGCCTCGCCCAGCTCCGCGCCGTCCTTCACGTGCGCCTGGATGATGCGGGCGGACATCGAGGGTGCGAGCCGCTCGTGGCGGTTCTCGCCGCCGTGGATGCTGACGTTCTCGACGAAGAACTGCGGGCGTCGGATCTTGCCGATGTCGTGGTAGTAGGCGGCGACGCGGACCTCGAGGGCGTTGGCCCCGATGGCCTCCGCCGCGCGCTCGGCCAGGTGCCCGACCATCATGCTGTGGTGGTACGTGCCCGGCGCGCGCATCTCCAGGTCGCGCAGCAGCGAGTTCTCGCGGTTGGCCAGCTCGAGGAGCTTGATGTCGGTCGTGTAGTTGAACAGCCACTCGACCGCCGGGGCGACGCCCGAGACGATGACGCCCGAGACCGCGCCCGCGAGCAGGGCGAGCAGCACGGCGGTGCCGTAGGCCGCCACCGAGGCGTCCCGGCTCAGGAGGCAGAGCGCCGTCACCACCGCGACGTTGACCAGCGCCACGCGACCGCCCGCCCGGAGCAGCGTGCCGCGCTGCGTGACGCGCGCCGCCCCGACCGCAGCGGTCAGGCTGCCGGCGAGCGTGAAGACCGCGTAGCCGAGGTCCTGCTGCACCTGCAGCCCCGCGACCAGCGCGGCGGCCATCGCGAACGGCAGCGCCGTCTCGGCGTTGTGGACGATCCGCACCAGCATGGTGGCGGCGGCGACCGGGATCCCGAAGTACAGCAGCGAGGGCATCTGCTCGACCAGCGGGGCGAACGAGGGCGTGTCGGCGAGCACGTCGAGCACGTAGATCATCAGCTGCGAGCCCGCCGCCATCGCGATCAGCGTCAGCAACAGGAACGCCGCGTCGTGCGTGCTCGACGGGAATTTCCGGAAGCTGGTCGAGCCGAAGCGCCAGATCGCGTGGAAGAGCATCAGCAGCAGCACCGTCGTGCCCGCGAAGGCCTCGAGACGGCTGGAGCGCACCTCCTGCCGGTGGATCCCGCGCAGCAGCACGACGTGCCGCTCGGTGACGGGGTCGCCGTCGCGCACGATGATCTCGCCCTGGCGCAGCGAGATGACCACTGGCTTGACGCCCTGCTCCGCCGCCTGCCGCCGCGCGTCGGATGCGCGCAGGTTGAAGACCAGGTTCGGACGCACCAGGGCCAGCGCCAGCGAGCGGAGCGCGTCGCGCTGGGCCTCCTCGAGATCCGCCAGCCCGGTCTCGGCGGCGGCCGAGACCAGCTCGCGCGCGGCTGCGGCACCCAGTACAGCGTCGGCCTCGCGCAGCTGGCGCGGCTCGGCGTCGGAGTCCAGCTCGCTGAGCACCACGTGTCGCTTCTCGACGTTCCGCGCGAGCTGCTCGGCGTCGTCCACGATCATCCGGTCCGCCAGCGGCGCCAGCAGCATCGCCACGCCCTGCGCGTCCTCGGCGCGGAAGCCGCGCGCCTCGAGCAGTGTGATCGCCTCCTCGTCGATACGCACGTCCTCGCCCAGCTCGGAGCGGAACGCCAGGATCGCGCGCCGCGGCGGCGCGTCCTCGCCCGGCTGCGCGTGAGCGGCGGTGCGCGCGGCGCTGAACGCGGCGTACACGCGCGTGCGCAGGCCCGGGCCCCGACGCGCATCGAAGTCGTAGACCACGGGCGCGGCCTCGGAAGCCTTGCGCCGCAGCGCCTCGGTCGCCTTCTCGTCGACGACGTCGACCTGGCGAGGCGCCTTGTGGTCGCGGTCCGAGATCTCTCCCGCCGTGGGGATGCGCGCGGGCGCCCCGCTCCCGAGCCACGTGGGCAGCATGAGCAGCCCTGCCAGCGCCAGGCTGCCGAGCAGCGCGACCCCGTGCAGCCGCCAGCCGCGCCGCTGCGCCGGATCGCCGCGCCCGGAGCGCGGGCTGTCGGGGATGCCCCGGATCTCTCCCCGGGCCACGACTAGTCCCGGCCGTCCGCGTCGTCGCTGCGCTCGTACGCGCGGATGATCTCCTGCACGAGCGGGTGGCGGACGACGTCCTTCTCGTCGAAGCGCACCATGGCGATCCCGGGAACCGACTCGAGGATGCCGCAGGCGTGAACGAGACCGGAGTTCGCCCCGCGCGGCAGGTCGGTCTGCGTGATATCGCCGTCGATCACCGCCTTGGAATCGAAGCCGAGGCGCGTGAGGAACATGCGCATCTGCTCGATCGTGGTGTTCTGCGCCTCGTCGAGGATGATGAAGGCGTCGTTGAGGGTGCGACCGCGCATGTACGCCAGGGGCGCGACCTCGATGCTGCCGCGCTCCATGCGCAGGCGCACCTCGTCGGGCTCCATCATCTCGTGCAGGGCGTCGGTGAGCGGGCGCAGGTAGGGATCGATCTTGTCCTGGAACGTCCCGGGCAGGAAGCCGAGCCGCTCGCCCGCCTCGACCGCCGGCCGCGTGAGCACGATGCGCGCGACCTCGCGGCGCCGCAGCGCCTGCACGGCCATGGCCACGGCCAGGTACGTCTTGCCCGTGCCGGCGGGTCCGAGGCCGAACGTCAGGTCCTGGTCGCGGATGGCGCGCAGGTACACCCGCTGCGTTCGCGTGCGCGGCACGATGCGCTTGCGACGACCGACCTCGATCACCTCGCCCTCCACGATCGCCTGCCCCGCAGGGGCCAGGCCCTCGCTGGCCATGTGGGTCGCGCTGCGCACGTCGCGCTCGTCGATCTGCATGCCCGACGTCGCCATCTCGTAGAGGTCCTGGAGCACCCGGCGCGCCACCTTGCGCTCGAGCGCCGCGCCGTTCAGCCGCACGCGGTTGCCGCGCGACGAGACGCGCACGCCGGTCTCCTGCTCGAGGGCCCGCAGGTTGCGGTCGTTGTCGCCGAAGAGGACCAGCGCGATCTCGTTGTCGTCGAGAACCAGCTCGTCTTCGGCCAAGGACACCTCCCGGGCAATGCCCGGACCTTCGAGGCTACGGCACCTGCAGCCGCAGCGCGTACCCTTCCCCGGTACGCGCGTAACTGTACCTACCGAGCCGGAGAGCCGCCAAGATGCCCGGAGTGGTCCCCTCGAGCTCCGGCAGCGTGGCGGGGTATTCCCCCTTCAGCCAGCGATGAGCCTCGAGCGCCGCGCGCAGGTGGTCGCTCTCGACCCGCTGACCCGCGGCGGCGGCGCTCGGCGGCGGCAGTGGGTAGTCGTCGCGCTGCGCGCGCGGCCACAGGTTGAGCAGCAGCGCGACCACGGCCGCGATCCCCAGAGCGGCCCAGCGCAGCGGCGAGCCCCGACGCTGCGAGCCCGCGCTGGCGGGCGCCGCGGAACGCTCGGGCTCGACGAGGCGCACGCAGCTCGCGCGGCGGAGCTCGACGAGAGCCCGCGCCCCCTTGAAGGTACCGAGCCGCGACAGGTCGATGATGCGCCGCGCCGACAGGCGACCGTCGATCAGCTTGAAGAGCTTGTCGAGCTCCTCGACGGCGACGCCCGCCGCCTCGGCGATGCTGCCGCGCTGCGAGCGGAACGAGTCGGGCTCGATCGCGGGGATCACGATCACCGCCAGGTCGGGCAGGTCCGTCGACACGTGGACCCACTCGTCGCGCATGCGCAGCGCATCGAGCAGGAACATCTCCGCGTTGATCGGCTCGTCCCACGGACCCCGCTGCAGCTCCTGCGGGCCGAATCCGAAGCGCCCCTCGTCCCAGAGGAAGAGCTCGAAGATCGTCTCGTGGGTGGTCAGACGACTGATCTCGCCGAGCACCTCGTTCCCCGCGATGCCCTGCTCGAGCAGCACGCTGCCGAGCGGCTCGAGCGTCTCCTCCTGCTCGCGCCGCGCGCGAGAGAGCTCGGACTCCGACACGACACCGGTGCGCAGCAGGTATCCGGCCAGCGCCCCGTCGGGCCGGCTCTCGGCCGGCCGCGCCCGCAGCACCTCGCCCTCGAGGAAGAGCACCTCGAGCACGCGCGAGCCGTGGGTGACCTCGAGCACTCCCGTCTTTCGCTGCTGCGAGATCAGCTGGAAGACGTCGGACACCGGGAAGTCGGTGAGCACTCCCTTGAGGCTCATGCCGTGTTCCTCCGGCTGCGCGTTGCGAGACGCAGCGCGCGGAGCAGCGCCGAGACCCACGTCGGCACGGCCAGCGCGAGGCCCGCGAAGGTCATGCCCCAGATCGCGATCGCGCCGACCTCCCAGGGGGCTGCGGCCGTGCGCGCGATCAACAGCAGCGCCACGCCGGTGGCCGCGAGACCGATCTGCACCACACCGCGCACGATCTGCCCCTCATGAACCGCGATCACGCCCGGCACGAAGGCGCCCAGCGCGGCGACGCGCAGCGCGTTGGCACGCTGCTGCTGGCGATCCAGGTCGAGCTGGCGCTTGCGCACCCTCGCATCGATGCTGTCCTTGCGCTCGAAGAGCCGCTCGCAGCGAACGCAGGTCGTGACGGGTGCTCCGCGGCGGCGGCCGCGGGCCGCCATCAGCCGGTCGCAGCGCGAGCAGCGCTGCACCGTCGAGCGGCGCAGCAGCAGGATCGCCACGGAAAGGACCGGAAGCACCAGCCAGGCGAAGTCGGGCAGCGCGCGTCCGAGCAGCCGGGCGCGCATCTCGCGGGCGTAGGCCGCGGACTCGGCGGTCGCCAGCAGCGCGCGCTGCAGGAACGTGTGCATGGGGATCGGGTACGACATCAGGAAGCGGTGCAGGGTCTGGCCCTGCTCGAAGTCGCTCACCAGCACGGGATCCAGCTCCCGCGCCGCGTTGAACGCCGCCTTGTTGTCCATCAGGCGCAGCGCGCGGCCGTAGGCCTGCGAGAGATTGAAGAGCAGCCGCGCCGACTCGTCGGCGCTGCGCGCACGCTCGAGATCGTCGATCGCTGCGACCACGTCGCCGCCCGCGAGCTGGAGCGTGGCGCGCAGGTTCAGCACCGCGAGCTGCAGGCGGGGCTGCGCCACGCCGGCCGGGTCGGGGAGGATGGCCAGCGCCTCGTCGACCTGCCCGCCGCGCCTCAGATGGGTGGCCGCGGCCACCGCGAGCAGCGCGTCAGACGGGCGGGCCAGGCGCGCCGCCTCGACCAGGGCAGCGTCTCCCGGAAGGTCGTGGCCCCGCTCCACGCGCCAGGCAGCCGTGAGCACCGCGTCGTGCTCGAGGTGGGTGGCCACGCGGGCCCAGAGATCGAGACCGGGCCCCACCACGAGGGCCACGACCCCGACGACCGCCGCGACGCCCAGGGTCTCGCCCCGGCGCAGCCGCGTCGAGGCCAGCGCCCCCCCGGTGCAGAGCACCGCCAGCCAGCCGATCCCGCCGAGCGTCAGCAGGCAGAGCGCGGTGATGGCGAGCAGCACCCCGGGCCAGACCAGCGGCGCGTCGGGCGAGAAGCGGCGCGCCCAGGAGAAGGCGTGCAGCGGCGCACCGCGCACCATGGCCAGCACCAGCAGCGCCGAGGCCGCGGCGAGCAGGCCGGCACCGAGTACGCCGCCAACCGTCGAGAGCGCCCAGAGTGCGGCGGGAAGGCTCGCGGAGAAGGACTCCGCGGCGCGCAGCGCGTGCACCGGGTTGCGTGTCGCCAGCGCGGCGCGGAACCAGATGGCCGGCACGCCCGGAGCGATCTCGAGCGCCCGCTCGGCCAGCTGCGGGTCGCCGAGCTCGGCGGCGAGGCGCACCAGGCCCCAGGCGACGTAGGGAAGCTCCTCGTAGCCGTGGTCGCGGTACGACGCGACCGCGACGTCGAGCCGCTCGGTCGGCGCGAGCTCGCGCACCCGCGCCGGATCGGTCACCGGCTCCGAGGGCACCTCGAGCGGGTCGGCGCGCTCGAGCTCCGCCAGCGCCGGGGCGCAGAGCGCCAGCGCCAGCAGGCCCGGCAGAAAGGCCCCGGCCCATCGCCAGGTCCGGCTTCGCAGCACGCCACTCCCCTCGTCGGACGGATCCTGCCTCCCCTTCGGAATCGTCCGGGCGCGCCTGTAGGCTCGTGATCCCGGCGCGCTCGGTCAGGGCCTGCGCAGCAGGTGCGCGAGGGTGCGGGCCTCGGGCGCGCGCAGCGCGGCCAGAGCGCCGAAGTACACGGCGGCGCCGCTGCCGACGTACAGCGCCAGGAGGGCCAGCGCCCGCGGTCCGGAGATCGCCGGGAACGCGAACGCGCTCGCCAGCGCGAGCACGGCCAGCCCCATCAGCGTCGCCGCCGCGACGATGCGCGCGACGCCGATCAGATCCGACGCGACCAGCATGGTCCCGTAGCGACGGTGGGCGCCCGCCGCGACGTAGGCGGCGTTGGCCGCCGCGGCGATCGAGCTCGAGAGCGCCAGGCCCACGTAGCCCAGCTCCGCGAGCACCATCGCGTGCTGCAGCTCGACGAGCGCCGCGGGCAGCGCACCGTGCGGCAGGGGACCGATCAGGGCGAGCGACGCCAGCGCGTTGGTCCCCAGGCTGACGACCGCGCCTCGCGCGCCGGTGGGGGTGTTCTCGCTGGCCACGCAGAGGTTCACGTAGATCCGGGAGATCGTGATCGGCACCAGGCCGATCGCGTACGCCGCCAGCGCCGCGGCACAGCCGGTGACGGCCCCGGCGGTGAACGGCTCGGGGCTCCAGCGGAACAGGCCGGTGATCAGCTCGGTGCGCAGCGCGATCAGACCCACCGCCGAGGGCACCGCCAGGGCGAGCGCCAGGTTGAGCGTGCGCGCGAAGGCCGCGCGCGCGGCCTCGCGGTCCCCCGCGCGGGCCAGGCGCGAGAACGAGGGCAGTGCGGCCGTGCCCAGCGCCAGGACGAACACGCCCAGCGGCAGCTCGAGCAGGCGGTCGGCGTAGTACAGGTACGAGACCGCGCCGTCGCCCGCGAAGGAGGCCAGGAAGCGGTTCACGATCAGGTTGAGCTGGAAGACCGAGGCCCCGAGCACCGCCGGCCCCATCAGGCGCAGCAGCCGCCCGACACCAGGATGTGTGGGCGCGGAGGGCGGCCAGGGCGCCAGGCCACGGCGCGCCAGGACCGGGAGCTGGACCAGCACCTGCGCCGCGCCCGCGGCGAGCGCCGCCACCCCGAGCGCCAGGATCGGCGGATCGATGCCGAGCCAGCCGCGCACGCCGGCGAACGCCGCCGCGATCAGGCCCACGTTCAGCAGCACCGGCGCCGCGGCGGGGGCCAGGAAGTGCCCGACGGCGTTGAGAGCGCCCATCGACAGCGCCAGCAGCATCATGAAGGCGATGTACGGGAAGCACAGGCGCAGCAGGTCCGCGGTCAGCGCCAGCTTGCCCGGCTCGAGCGCGAACCCCGGCGCGAACAGGCGCACGAGGGGCTCCGCGGCGAGGATGCCCAGCAGGGCGAGCACGATCCCGACGCCGCTGGCGAGCCACCAGACCGCCCGCAGCAGCTCCCTCGCGGCCTCCTGGCCGCGGTTCAGCCAGTCGGTGAACACCGGCACGAAGGCCACCGTGAGGGCGCCCTCCCCCACCAGGCGCCTCAGGATGTTCGGGATCATGAAGGCGATGAAGAACGCGTCGGTGGCCGAGCGGGCGAAGAGGTTGGCCAGCGCGATGTCGCGCAGCATGCCCAGGACCCGGCTGGCCAGCGTGGCCCCGCCCACGATCCCGGCGTGACCGGCCACCGCGTCGAGGCTCTCGTCGTGCGTTGACAGCCCGGGCCCCCCGGGGTATCTACCGCCCCCTCCGGAGGAGCTCATGCCCCACCACGACTCGGCCAAGAAGCGCCTGCGCCAGGACCACAAGCGGCGGGAGCGCAACCAGCACGCGCGCAAGACGGTCCGCAATGCCGTGCGACGCGCGCGCCAGGCCGTGGCCGCGGGATCGGCCGAGGCGGCGGCCGACTGCGACCGCGCCGAGCGCCTGCTGCGCAAGGCCGGCTCCAAGGGGCTCTACCACGCGCGCACCGTCTCGCGGACGGTCTCCCGGCTGCGGCAAGGGACGAGCGCCCCGGCCTGAGCGGCTCGCCGCTCACGAGCAGACGGCCAGGACCAGGCGCTCGATCGCCTGGCGCGGCGTGATCGGCACCGCGCCCTTGAGGGCCTCGTCCGTGCGCCGCACGGCGTCGAGGCTGCGCCGCAGGCGCCGGAGGTCGTAGCCGCGGGCCTGCTCGGCGATCTTCCGGGCCGCGAACGGGTGCAGCGACAGCTTCTCCTGTACGACCTTCGGCTCCAGCGGGCGGCACTCGCGCGCCCGGATCAGGCGGCGGAAGTGGCTGGCCAGGGCGCCGAGCACCATCAGCGGCTGCTCGCCCTGGTCGAGCAGGTGCCCCAGGGTCTCGAGCGCCGGCGCCAGCCGGCGCGCGCCGATCTGGTCGGTCAGGTCGTAGACGGCGCGCGGCCGCAGCTGTCCGGTGACGGCGGCGACGTCCTCGGGCTCGATCTCCTCGCGCTCGCCCGCGTACAGGCAGAGCTTGTCGATCTCGCGCTGGAGCAGGTCCACGTCGCTGCCCACGGCGTCGAGCAGCGCCTCGGCCGTGCCCCCGGCCCCTCGCCGCCCCTGATCGCGCAGTGCTCGCTCGATCCACTTGCGCGCCTCCGCCGGCTTGCCCGGGCCCCGGCACTCGACCAGCTCGCCGATCTGCCCGACGCGCTTCACCCAGCGGTGGCGGCGGTCGACCTTGGCGGCCTCGAGCAGCAGGCAGGTCGTGGGTGCGGGGTCCTCGAGGTAGGCCGGCAGCGTGTCCTCGAGGAAGCGGGCCGCGCGCCGGTCACTCAGGCCGCGCACGTGCACCAGCCGGCGCTCCGCCATCACCGGGTGGGTCCGCGCCGCGCTCTCGATGCGGCCCGGATCGACCCCGGCCGACGTG
Source organism: Deltaproteobacteria bacterium (assembly GCA_029261925.1). Lineage (GTDB taxonomy): Bacteria > Myxococcota_A > UBA9160 > SZUA-336 > SZUA-336 > JAGWBS01. The sequence goes on from JAJDAJ010000104.1 coordinate 219,796, forward strand.
AAGTCGAAGCGGTCCAGGTTGAAGTCGGCCGGGGCACCCGCCAGCACGCGCTCGCGCCACTCGGCCACGGCGGCATCGCGCAGCGTCACGTGCTCGCCGACCACGAGCACGACGGGGGCCAGGTCAGAAACGCTGGAAGAGCTCATCGTGGATGCGCTCGGCGATCAGCGCCGACAGGCGCCGGAGCGCCTGCTCCTTGTTGCTCTCGTTCGTCTGCGGGTCCGGGCTCGAGAGGAAGAGCTCGGTGAAGCGGATGCTCTCGCGGCGCCAGACCGGCTCGCCGCCCGCGGCGGGGCGCACCTCGATGCCCAGCTCCACCTCGATCGCGTCCTCGACGCTGAGCGCCACGGAGCTGAACGAGCTGGCGCGGATGCGCACCTCGCGGATCTGCCCGCTGAGCACGAGGTCCCCGCGGCCGGGGTCGTAGACGGGACGCAGGGCGCCGCGCCGCGTGAACTCCTCGCCGATGGCGTCGGCGAGCATGTGCTCCAGGCCGGGCTCCACGCTGTGGTTCGTGAAGGCCTCGACCCGCAGCGTGTCCGCGCCCGGGAAGGCGGCGCGCTCGTCCACGAAGCGGTAGCCACAGCCCGCGAGCAGCGCCGCGACCAGCACGCAGGGCAGCAGACGGGCCGGGCGCCGGCGGGCGCCGCGCTCCGTGGCGAGGATCGGGATGCTCACGGGGCCGGAGAATAGCCCGGATGTCCGGCCGCGGCCCCGTCCCGGCGCCCTCGCGGCCGCGGAGGGCCTCGGTCGCTCAGGCCCGTGAGCGCTTGCGCTCGGCGCGGCGCTCGAGCTCCTCGACCAGGAAGTCGCGGCCTGTGCGCAGGGACTCGTCGACCTTGGAGTCGAAGTGGCGGCGCGCCTCGTCGAGCTCCGACGCCAGCGCCTCGGCCACGTTCCCCGCAGCCGCGGCCGCCGCGAACTTCTCCTCGTTGTAGAGCACGATGTCCGAGACCGTGATCCGCGCCAGGCGCTCGGCCTTCGCGATCTCCGGGTTGTCCGAGGGTACGGGCCGGCCCGGAGGCGCAGCAGGCGCCGGCCGGGGTGCCGCGGGGGCGGGCACGCTGACCACGCTCACGGCGGTGTCGGTGTCGTCCTCCTGCCCGGCGAGCGGGGCGGCGGGGCCGGGTGCGGCGCGCGGCGCCGGGGTCGGAGCGGCGGGGCGCTGCGGCGCGGGGGCCGGCTCCGGTACCGGAGCCTCGCCGATGCCCATGCGGTCGAGCAGCGCGATCAGACCCTCGGGGAGGTCACCGGGCTCGATGCGCTCGTCGGCGTCGAACTCCGGCGCGCCCCCGGGCTCGTCCATGGGCGCCACCCGGATCAGCGGCACCTCCTGTAGCTCCGTCGAGCGACGGCAGATCTCCGCCACCGCGGGGCCCGCCAGCCCGGGCAGGTGCCCGCCCAGGATCGCCAGGTCGGGCCGGGCGCGGAACATGCGCAGCAGCGCCTCGCCTCCGCCCCCCACCAGCTCCACGGCGATGCGGCGCTTCTCGAGCAGGTCCGCGACCGCCTTGGCGGTGCCGGCGTCGGGCTCCGCGAGCAGCGCGCGCGCCACCGGCGGCGCCGGGCGCGCGGGTGCCGGAGCGGGTCTCGGGGCTGCGGTCTGGAGCGCCGGGGCGGGCCGCGGGCGCGGCGCCGGGGCCACCGGAGCGGCCGGGGTCGCCTCGTCGGGCGGAGCCTGGACGCGGAACACCGTCGTGCAGCTGCCGCAGCGGATCCGCGCACCCTGGGAGCCGAGCTTCTCCCGCGCGATGCGGTAGCGGGTCTGGCACTTCGGGCAGCGGGCGATCACGGGGCTCGGGGTCTCCGCAGTCGGGGCGGGCATGAAAAGACGCACCCTCCACATCGGATGGGCCGGCGGACCGCTTTACGCCTCGATGCCGAGCGAGTGCGCCAGGGTCGTCAGGAAGGCGCTGATGTCGTCCTCGGTCGCGGTCGTCGGGCGCGGGCGCTCGACCCACTGTACGCCGTCGGGCGTGCGCACGCTGCCCTCGCCGATGACCGTCAGCGGTACCTGCGGCGCCAGGTCCCGCACGCGCTCCACGAAACGCCTCCAGCCCTCGCCACGCCGCGCGTCGAGCGGGTCAGGGACCCCGACGCCGATGATCAGCGCGGGGAACTCGCCGCGCAGCACGTACTGCTTGAGCCGGGTCAGCGCGCTGCCCCCGTCCTGGAAGATGTGTACCCGCTCGACGCCCCCGCTCAGCTGGCGCTTGATCCGCTCCAGGATGCCGAGGTCGGGATCCACGCAGATCACCGCGACCGGCACCGTGCGCACGGGCTCGGGCTCCGGCTCGGGCTCGGGCGAGGGCACGGCCAGCGTCGGCGCGATGGTCGGCCGCGCGGGCGCGAACGACTCGGGTGGCGCCACGCGCGGGCCGGCGCCGCCCTCGTCCTCGAGCCGCGCTCCCTCCAGCGCCAGGAACTCGGGGGACAGCGGCGTGGGCAGCACCACGCCGGGGGGTCCGCGCCACAATCCCGAGGGATCCGCGGTGGGCTCGAAGGTGAACTCGCCCTCGGTCCACTCGAAGATCGACAGCAGCGCCTGCACCGCGGCGTCCCAGAGCGTAGCATCCACCAGCTCGGAGCTCTCGGCCGGGTCCAGACCGCTGCGCTTGAGCACCTCGTCCCGGTCCAGGGCACCGTCCTCGAGCGCCACGCGCACGATCCCGCCGTCGCTGAGGCCCAGCCACGCCACGCCCAGGTCCGAGCAGATCTCCAGGCGTCCCGTCTTCCGCGACAGGGCGACGACCTGCAGCAGCTCGGGCAGGCTCAGGGCGGACAGGCTCCCGGACAGACTCATACGCGTGCCGGATCGGTCGCCGCGGCAGAGGAGTTGAAGCGCGGCGCGGCGCGCCCGCGACCGACGGGATCAGACCCCGGCCGCGTCCACCCAGTTCACGTCGACCTCGATGCCCCAGCCGTGCGCGGCCGGGACGACCTCGGACAGCGCCGCCAGCAGCGGCTTCTCGCAGGCCTCGGCCGAGGGCAGGATGACGTGCAGGACGGCATCCTCGGGCGCGGTCTGCAGGCCGTGCACCATGCCGCGCAGCAGGCAGGTCGCGTCGGCGGCGAAGTCCACGCCGCCGGGCCAGGCCAGCAGGCCCGCGGGGGACTGGAGCGCCACCAGCTTCTCGGCCGCGGCGCGCATCGCACGCAGCAGCGGTCGCCCCTGCTCCAGGCGTGCCGAGCGACCCACGCCGACCAGCAGCACCCGGTGTGCGTGCAGCGGCGGACCCGCGGGGATCAGCACCGCCTCGCCCGGCGCCCCCGAGACGAACCCGCTCGAGAGCTGGCCCGAGATCCGCCCGCAGAGCCGCCAGTCGACGCGGCCCGCGTCGCCGCGCAGCGGCCGCTCGTCGGCCGGCACCAGCGCCACGATCGTGTCGGCCGGCGCCTCGGTCACCCCGCCGGGAAAAAGCGACAGCTGGAGTCGACTCAAGCTCCCTCTCCTCGCACGCCGCCTCCGTGCCAGAGCGCATCGAGCACGCCGTTGACGAATGCCGGCGAGGTCTCGCTGGCAAAGCGGCGCGCGATCTCGACTGCCTCGTCGATGATCACCTCCGGCGGCGTCTCCGCCTCGCAGACCAGCTCCCAGGCCGCGATGCGCAGCAGGTTGCGATCGACGCTCGCAAGACGGTGTAGCTTCCACTCCCGGGTCGCGCTAGCGATCGCGGCGTCCACGCGCTCGAGATCGCGTGCGATCCCCCGGCAGAGCGTCTCGGCGCGCTCGCGCGCGCGTCGCGGCAGCGCGAACTCGTCGCTCACCTCGTCGAAGACGTCGGCGATGCCCGGACCGTCCAGGCGGCCCGTGGCATCGGCGGCGTAGAGCACCTGCAGCGCGGCCTCGCGGGCCTTGCGCCGGGCGCTGGCGGCCTCACCCACCGGCGCCGCCGGCCAGCGCGCCGAGCAGGCGCGCCATCTCCACCACCACCTCGGCCGCCTCGGCGCCCTTGTTGCCACCGGGCTCGCCGTCGGCGGCCGCTCGCTCGAGCGCCTGCTCCACGCTGTCCACGGTCAGCACGCAGAAGCCCACCGGCACGCCCGTCTCCAGGCCGACCCGCGTCACGCCGTCGGTCACGCCCTGGCAGACGTAGTCGAAGTGCGGGGTGTCGCCGCGGATCACCGCGCCGATCGCGACGAGGGCGTCGTAGCTGCCGGTGCGCGCGGCGGCCTGCGCCGCCAGCGGGATCTCGAAGGCACCCGCTACCCACATCAGGTCGACGCTCTCGCAGCCCAGCGCCTGCAGGCGCGCGCTGCAGCCGTCGACGAGGCGCGAGGTCACCGGATGGTTGAAGCGCGCCGCGACGATCCCCACGCGCAGGCCGCGAGCGTCCAGCTCCGTCTCGATCGTGCGCACGGACATCACTCGCTCTCCGGATCCCAGGTGAAGCACCAGTCGCTGCCGACGCGGCGCGCCCGCGCGCCCCGGGCGCGATGCGCCGCATCCAGGCCCGCGACGCCCAGCGATTCCAGCACGGGGCGGCCGTCTCCGCCAATCAGAAGCGGGGCGACCCAGAGCTGCACCCGGTCGACCAGGCGCGCCCGCAGCAGCGCCGCGCCCAGCCCGGCGCCGCCCTCGACGAGCACCTCGTTCGCGCCCAGGGCACCCAGGCGCGCCCAGGCGCGACGCAGGTCCACGCGGCCGTCGCGCGCCGCCACGTCGACCACGCGCGCCCCCGCGCGCTCCAGGGCGCGCCGGCGCCGCAGCGGCGCGGTGCGCGTCGTCAGGATCCAGGCCGAGCCCGGATCATCCGCGTCGAGCAGGCGAGCGCGGGGCGGCGTGACCAGGCGCGAGTCCACCACGACGCGCCGCGGGCGGTGCACGACCCGCTCGCCCCGACGCGCGGTCAGCTCGGGGTCGTCGGCGCGGACCGTGGCGGACCCGACGGCGATCACGTCGACCCGGGCGCGCAGGCGGTGCACCGCGGCACGCGCCGGGGGGCCGGTGATCCAGCGGGACTCGCCGCTGCGCGTGGCGATGCGTCCGTCGAGCGAGGCCGCAAGCTTCAGCCAGGTGAAGGGCCGCCCGCGCTCGACGCGCGACACGAAGCCGCGGTTCAGCTCGCGGCAGGCGTCTCCGTGCACGCCCACGTCCACGGCGATCCCGGCAGCGCGCAGGCGCCGCAGGCCGCGGCCGGCGGTGCGCGGATCCGGGTCCCGCATGCCGACCACGACGCGGCGCAGGCCCGCCGCGATCACGCTGTCGACGCACGGCGGGGTGCGGCCGTGGTGCGCGCAGGGCTCCAGGCTCACGTAGAGCGTGGCGCCGCGCGCGGCCGCGCCGGCAGAGGCGAGGGCCACCGCCTCGGCGTGCGGTGCCCCCGCGCGGCGGTGGTGGCCGCGTGCGAGAACGCGGCCACCGCGCACGATCAGCG
>JAJDAJ010000105.1 GCA_029261925.1 Deltaproteobacteria bacterium
CGCAGCAGCGCGGCGCCCGCGAGCAGGATCAGGGCGGCCGCGGCCGGCTCGGGCACGGATGTCGGGAAGCCGCGGATCTCGCCGCCACCGAAGGTGCTCGTGTGGATGTTCAGGTAGGCCAGACCGGCGTCGAGACCGGCAACCAGAGCGGCGGTTGCGCCCGCGGCGGTGCCTCCGTTCGAGGCGACGAAGCTGGCGTTGAACGTCGCCGTGTCCATGAGATCGAAGACCATGTCGTAGGTGCCCTGCATGACGCCGGACGGGAAGCCGCTCAGCGTGGGCGTCTGGGTCGCGACCCCGGCCGTCCCCGTGCCTGGCTCCAGCGTGCAGCAGTGGATGTGGGCCGCGCTCACGGTCCCGGACAGGCCCGAGAAGTCCGCCTGGATGCGCATCGTGAGCAGCTCGAGATCGATCGCGACCTGGGTGGTGCCGCTGCCGGTGGCTCCCTCCGCCTCCGGTGCGAGATCGGCCGCGTAATCCATCGCGAGTGCCGGCCCCGAGAGCGCGAGCCCCGCGACCAGCGCCATCCGTGCCGCTCCCGTTCCGAATCCCCGTCGTGCCGTCATGCCCGCCGCTCCCGCCATCGTCCGAACCTCGCCACCCGCTACCCGAATAGCACTCCAGGAGCCAGAGCTTCAAGCTCTTTCGAGTCCCGGCGGCGTTTTCGTCGCCGCTTCGTCTACCGTCCGTCGCCCGCGAGCTCGCTCAGCTGCGCGGCGGCGTCGCGATACGAGAACGACCGCCCGACCCGCGCGTCCCAGGCGCGCCCGTCGACCTCGACGTACGGGTACACGAAGTAGTTCAGCGGCGCGTCCGCGTGCGCGGGACCCAGTCGCAGGTCGCGCCCGGTCGAGAAGTGGATGCGATCGGCGGGATGCGTGCCGTAGAAGAGCTCGCGCCGCTCCGGGTGCTTGAAGGCCTCCGAGGCGTCGATCGGGAACCAGCCCGTCTCGGGCAGGTAGAACTCCACCCAGCAGTGGTAGCCCCCGATCTCGCCCGCCCCCCGATCCTCGGGCACGGGGAAGCCGATCTCGAAGCGCGCCGGGATGCCCTCGCTTCGCGCCAGCGAGATGAACAGGGCGTGGAAGTCGGTGCAGTTGCCGTAGCGCTCGCTGCACGCCCAGAAGGTGTCGCCGTTGCCCCAGCCCGTGCCGACCTTCTTGTACTCCACGTTGTCCACGACCCAGTCGTAGATCGCCCGCGCGATCGCGGCCCGGTCGTCACTGCCGGCGCGCTCGCGGATCTCCGCGAGGATGGGCTCGAGCATCGGGTGATCCACCACCACCCGCTCGTTCGGGCCCAGGAAGCGCTCGTAGGCCGCGACCTCGTCGGGCGCCAGCGCCCCACTGCTCCGCGGCGGCTGGCGCTGGTTCACGCGCCGCTCGACGGTCGTCTCGACCACGATGGTCAGCGGGCCCGGGCCCGCGCTCTCGACGCGCCCGTGCCAGAAGCGATTGCCGTACGCGTCCTCGCGCTCGACGTCGCCGGGAATCGGCGCCTCGACGGACTCGGCGAGCACGCGCTGGGCGTGGTTCTCGACCGCCAGCGGGACCCAGACGTGGACGGGCCCGGTGCCGGGCTCGAAGGGGCCGACCGTGGCGGTGTAGCGGAACGTGAACACTCGCGCCGCGTCGCCGGCGAACGCAGCGGGGTACGGGAGCAGGCTCGCGAGTGCGAGCGCGAGGGCGAGTCGGGCCGTCATCTGGGAACTCCTCCGGGGCCGCCGTGCGGACGCGGAGGAGGACGGTCTCAGCGTGCCGGCGACGGGTGCTCGACCCCGACGCACCGTCGGGGACCGGCATGGCTTCAGCGTCGCTGGAAAGGCACCTGCGAACCTCCGTCTACGGGAAAGCTCGAATCGCAGCGGCCGCATCCTAGATCGGGACGCGCGCAGCGCGCAAGCCGGGACCGGCAGCCCTCGCCTCCGGCCGGATGCGACAATCTCCCGGCGCGCCCCCGCCGGCGCGACGGGGGGACCCATGCCGCAAGCTCACCGGGGCGCGATCGTGTCGTTGATCGGCCTGCTCGCCTGCAGCCCCGCACCGACGGGCCCACGCCAGACCGCGTGGGATCCGCCACCGCACGCCGCCCGGCATCGAGCCGAGGCTCCGCGCGAGGCATGCGCCGCGCGCAGCGAGCTCCGGAACGCCTACTTCGGCGACCTGCACGTGCACACGAGCTTCTCGATGGACGTGGGCGTGGGTGACCTGGTCGCGCACCCCGACGACGCCTACCGCTTCGCGCGCGGAGAGCCTCTACCGCTCCTCCCGCCGGGGAAGGACGGGAGCCCGGGCCTGGTCACGCAGCTCGAGCGCCCCCTGGACTTCGCGGCGGTCACCGATCACGCCGAGTGGCTCGCCGAGACCTCCCTGTGTCGCCGCCGTGGATCGCCCGCATACGACACCCCCGGCTGCCGGATCTTCCGCGGCGAGCAGGCCGGCGGCGCGCAGGGGCTCGGGGGACGGATGCTCGGGATCATCGACGTCGGAGGCCGCGGCCGCCCGCCCGCGATCTGCGGCCCCGGCGACGCCTGGTGCCGCGACGAGATCGCATCGGTCTGGCGGCAGACGCAGGAGGCGGCGGAACGCTGGTACGACCGCTCCGCCGAGTGCAGCTTCACGACGTTCCACGCCTGGGAGTACAGCGCGACGCCCGCCCTGAGCAAGGTCCACCGCAACGTGATCCTGCGCAACGAGATCGTCCCCGAGCTTCCGGTCTCGTGGCTCGACGAGCCCGACGTGACCGGGCTGTGGCGGCGCCTCAAGGAGCTCTGCATCGACTCGGGGAGCGGCTGCGACGCCCTGTCCATCCCGCACAACCCCAACCTGTCGAACGGCCGCACGTTCGGGGTGACCTATCGCGACCAGCCGCTCGAGAAGCAGCGCGCGATCGCCTCGCTGCGCTCCGAGCTCGAGCCGCTGGTCGAGATGATGCAGGTCAAGGGCGAGTCCGAGTGTCGCAACGGCATGTTCGAGGTGCTGGGCGACGTCGACGAGCTCTGCGACTTCGAGAAGATCCGCGGGCTCGCGCCGCCGCCCCCGGACTGCGGCGAGAGCATCAGTGGCGGTGCGACGAGCGGCCAGGGCTGCGTCTCGCGCCTGGACTACGCCCGCTACGCGCTGCTCGAGGGCCTGCGCGAGGAGGACCGGATCGGCGTGAACCCGTACCGGCTGGGCTTCATCGGCAGCACCGACACGCACAACGCCACGCCGGGCGACGTCGAGGAGTTCTCCTACGTCGGAAACGACTCCGCCGAGGAGGACGCAAGCGCCGAGGCGCGCCTCAGCCTCGTGCCCGGGTTCGCCGGCGCCGCGCCGATCCAGCGCAACCCGGGCGGGCTCATGGGCGTCTGGGCCGAGGAGAACTCGCGCGACGCGCTCTTCGACGCCATGCGTCGCCGCGAGACCTTCGCCACCAGCGGCACGCGCATCACGCCCCGGCTCTTCGGCAGCTGGGATTACCCCGCGGACCTGTGCGACTCGAGCGAGCTGGTGGCTCGCGGCTACGCGGGAGGCGTGCCCATGGGCGAGCTGCTCCCGCAGCGCCCCGCCGACGCCGGCGGCCCCGTCTTCGTGACCTCGGCGCTCCGCGATCCCGGGACGGCGCAGCACCCCGGAGGTCGGCTGGAGCGTCTGCAGATCGTCAAGGGCTGGGTCGACGACGCGGGGAGCTTCCACCAGGTGGTGCACGACGTCGCGGGCAGTGCCGGCGGCGCCGACGTGGACCCCGCGACGTGCACCCCGCGCGGACCCGGCGCCGACGGCCTGTGCAGCGTGTGGCGCGACCCGGATTTCGATCCCTCGCGGCGGGCGGTGTACTACGCGCGCGTCCTGGAGAATCCGAGCTGTCGCTGGCACACGCAGCTCTGCCTGGCGTACCCACGGGATCGACGCCCGCCCGGATGCGACGACCCGACGGTCCCTGCCCTGATCCAGGAGCGCGCCTGGACGTCCCCCATCTGGTACACGCCCGCCGGCAGCTAGCAGGCTCGCGTTCGGGGCCCCGGGCGGGAAGGGGGCGCGCGCGGAGCGCGCGCCACCCCGGGACGACCCTACGAGCCCGGCATGTGAACCAGCGGCAGCCCGTTCGTGCCGACGGGGATGTACACCGTCGTGTGATTGGGCGCATCGGCCATCTCGCGCTGCGCGCCGATCGCCTCGTGCTGCAGGTAGTTGGGCGTGAGCGTGGCGTTGATGATGCGCTGCGCCTCGGCGATGCCCCGGGCCTCCTCGATGCGGATCTCGGCGTCGCGCCGGGCGATCTCCTTCTGCGTCTCCTTCTCCTCCAGGAGCTGCCGCGAGGCCAGCTTCTGCTCGACCGCACGGGTGACGATCTCCGGATAGTCGATGTTGCCGACCACCAGGCTCCGGACCTGGAACGGGGTGTCCGCCAGGTACGCGAGGAGTCCGGCCTCCACGTCGGCGGCGATCTGCGGCCGCTGCGCCTTGATGTCGCGGCTCTCGTAGGTCTGCACGCTGCGGCGCACCAGCGTGCGAAACGGCTCCTTGACCACGCGCACGTACCAGTCCCCGGCGCCGTGCTCGAGCACGATCTCCTCGACGTGCCCGGCCTCGATGGCCAGCACCGCGTGGACCTGGAACTCCACGTTCAGATCATCGCGGGCCAGGATCTTGAAGCCCTCGGTGTAGGTCTGCGGCCGGACGTCGATGTTGATCACCTCGTTGCGCAGCAGCGAGGCCCCGAAGTTCCCGGGACCGGCGATCACGCCCTGGAAGCCCCCCTGCCCCAGGACCCTCGGGCGCTCGTACACGTAGCCCTCGTTGCCCGCGGGCGTGTAGGGGTTGGTGCAGCCCAGGGCCCCGAGGCTCAGCAGCAGCGGTCCCAGGATGGCGATGTACAGCTTGCGATTCATCTCATCTCCTTTTTCACCAGGTACCCCCATCAAGGCAAGCCACGTGCCATGTGCAGCTGCCGCACCCAGATCACTGGAAAGACATGATTCGACGCCGGCCCGGGGCGCCCCGCACCCCGGTGGGAATCACCAGGATCCAGTGAATTTCCCCGGGATCCGATCAGCCCGTCATGCTCGACCGAGCCGCCATCCTGGAGCCCGCCGGCAGCCCGGCGGGCGAGCTCGCGGCGAGCCTCGCCGACGCCTTGCACCCGGAGGCGAGGGTCCTCCACGGCGACAGCCTCGCTGCCCTCGAGGCCGGCGGCGCGGCCGACGCGGCCGGCGAGCTGCTCGTGGTGGTGCACGAGGACGCGCGCGAGGGCGCGTCCGAGGGTGCGGACCTGATCGCGGCCGTGCGTGCGCGCTTTCCCGAAGCGGTCATCGCCCTGGCGACCGAGCAGGCCGATCCCGGGCAGATGCAGCGCGCCGTCCACGCCGGCGCGACCGACGTGCTCGTGCTGGGGCCCGATCTCGCGGACCAGGTGAAGCTGCTGGTCGCCAAGCTCGATCGACTGCTGGAGGTGGTCGCACGCAGCCGCCGGCTCGGCGAGCAGAACGAGCGCCTGAGCCGGTCGATGCAGGCGCGCTCACGCATCGTCGGCAGCTCGCCCCAGGTGCGTCGGCTCGTCATCCAGATCGAGCGCGTCGCGCGCATCCCACGCCCCGTGCTGATCGTCGGCGAGCGCGGTACGGGCAAGGAGCTGGTCGCGCGTGCGATCCACTTCGCCTCCGAGCAGCGCGACGGCTCGCTGGTGACCATCAACTGCGCGGCGATCGGAGAGTCGCTGCTCGAGAGCGAGCTCTTCGGCCACGAGCGCGGCGCCTTCACCGGGGCGGACCGCAAGCGCCGCGGACAGTTCGATCAGGCCGACGGTGGGACGCTCTTCCTGGACGAGATCGGGAACATGCCGCTGGCCTTCCAGCAGAAGATCCTGCGCGTGGTCGAGTACGGCACGTTCCGTCCGGTCGGGAGCAGCGCGGAGCGCAAGACGTCGGCCCGGATCGTGGCCGCGACCAACGCCGACCTGAAGGACCGGATCGCGCGCGGCGAGTTCCTGGGTGACCTGTACGACCGGCTGACCTTCGAGACGATCGACGTGCCGCCGCTGCGCGAGCGGCCCGGGGACATCGAGATCCTGGCGCAGCTCTTCCTCGACCAGTTCGCCGACGAGATCCCCGCGTTTCGCGGCAAGCGGCTCTCGGCCTCCGCGCTGGAGGAGCTGCGCGGCTACGCGCTTCCGGGCAACGTGCGCGAGCTGAAGAACATCATCGAGCGCGCGGCCTACCGGGACACGACCAACGAGATCACGCCGGAGGACATCGGGCTGCTGGGGGCCCCGGCGGGCCCCGTCCCGGGTGCGGGCGGATTCAAGGCCCAGATCGCCGCCTTCAGCCGGCAGCTGATCGAGCGCGCGCTACAGGCCTCGGGGGGCAACGGTGCCGAGGCGGCGCGGCGGCTGGATCTGACCTACGACCAGTTCCGGCACTACCTCCGCAAGCACCTGCCCGGCGGGCCTCCGGACCGGGGCTGAGGCCGTCGCCGCGCGCGGGGGCCGTCCTGGATTACACTCGGCCGGCACCGTCCCGGAGGCCGCCATCAAGCACATCGGACTCGCCAACCCGCTGCCCGCCCCGGACGATCCCGACCGCATCACCGACGGGGGCTTCCTCGCCGCCGAGGCCGAGCGCCTCGGCTTCGAGTCGGTCTGGTTCTCGGAGCACGTGGTGGCCCCGGTCTCGGTCACGCGCAGCGTGTCGCCGTTCTTCAAGGACGGTCAGGTGCCCGGCTTCGCCGATCCGCTGATCGCCATGACGAGGGCATCGTCGGCCACGTCGCGGATCCGGATCGGCACCAGCGTGATCCTGGTGGCGGAGCACCACCCGATCCGGCTCGCCAAGGCGCTGGCCACGCTCGACCGCGCCGCGAACGGACGCATCATCCTCGGCGTCGGCAGCGGCTGGCTCGAGGAGCAGGCGGTGATGATGGGCGTGGACTTCGAGCACCGGGGAACGCAGGTCGGCGAGGCCGTGCGGGCGCTCAAGGCCCTGTGGACCGGCGAGCCCGTCGAGCACCACGGGCGCTACTGGGACTTCCCGCCGGTGCGCTCGCTTCCGCGGCCGGCGCAGCGCCCCGGCGTGCCCGTGTACCTCGGCGGCGTCGCCCCACGAGTGCTCGAGCGCGTGGTCGAGTACGGCGACGGCTGGGCACCCGAGAAGGTGGAGCCCGGCGACGTTCGCGAGCGCCGCCGGGAGCTCGCGGAGCTCGCCCGCGCGGCCGGTCGCGATCCCGCCTCGATCCCGATCACCGTCTTCGGCAAGGCGCCCGACCCCGACGTGGTGGCCGCGTACCTCGAGGCCGGCGCCGACCGCGTCGTGGTGGGCTCGGGCTTCGTCGACGACGAGCGCGAGGTGAGCGCCGCGCTCGAGAAGATCGCCGGCGACGTGCTGCCCGTGGCGCGCCGCCTGTCGTGAGCTCGTGACCCCGCGCCCGGCGTCCCTGCAGCCGCTCCGGGCCGAGTCGGTGGAGCGCTGGGACCACGAGGACGACGTGGTGATCGTCGGCTACGGCGGGGCCGGCGCCTGCGCGGCGATCGAGGCGGCGCGCGCCGGCGCACAGGTGCGCGTGCTCGAGATCGCCAGCGGCGGCGGCGGGTCCACCGCGATCTCGGGCGGACACCTGTACCTGGGCGGCGGAACGCGGGTGCAGAAGGCCGTGGGCATCGAGGACACCCCCGAGAACATGTTCCGCTACCTGATGGCGGGCGGCGACGGACCCGACGAGGCCAAGGCGCGGCTCTACGCGCAGGAGAGCGTGGCGCACTTCGACTGGCTGGTCGAGCTGGGCGTGCCGTTCACCGACGCCATCTGGGAGGACCGCACCACGCTGCAGCCCACCGACGCGTGCCTGATCTGGTCGGGAAACGAGAAGGCCCATCCGTTTCGCGAGGTGGCGAGCCCCGCGGCGCGCGGACACAAGGTCGCGCGGCCGGGCGAGGCGGGACCGGAGCTCTGGGTGCACCTGTCCGCGGCGGTCGACGAGCTCGCCATACCGGTCGAGTACGACACCACCGCGTGCAGGCTGATCGTCGACACCCGCGGCCGCGTGACGGGCGTGGTCGCGCGCCAGGACGGGCGCGAGCTGCGCTTCGGCGCGCGCCGGGGCGTGGTGCTGAGCACCGGCGGCTTCATCATGAACGAGGGCATGCTCCGCAATCACCTGCCGCTGCTGCACGAGCGGCTGGAGAGCATCGTCTCGCACGGCAACCCGCACGATGACGGGGCCGGGATCCGGCTCGGGATCTCGGCCGGCGCGGCGGCGATCCGCATGTCGGAGATGTTCATCACCACGCCGTGGTATCCGCCGTCCAGCCTGACCTACGGCATCATGGTCAACGCCCGCGGCGAGCGCTTCATCAACGAGGACTGCTACCACGGACGCGTGGCCGACGCCGCGTTCGCGCAGCCGGACGGCCGGGTGTACCTGATCGCCGACGACGCGAGCTTCGGGCGCCCCGAGGGCTTCGAGCTCGAGCTCGCCGCGACGGAGGGCAGCATCGAGGATCTGGAACGCGCACTCGGCCTGCCGGAGACCACGCTGCAGCACACGGTCGCGGTGTACAACGCGAACGCCGCGCGCGGGCAGGATCCGCTGCACCACAAGCACCAGAGCTGGCTGCGTCCGCTCGACCGGCCGCCCTTCGCCGCGCTGGACTGCTCGGTCGGACACTCGCCCTACATCGCCTTCACGCTCGGGGGCCTGCGCACCCTGCCGGGGGGCGAGGCCCTGACCGAGGACGGGGGGGTGATCCCGGGGCTGTACGCGGCCGGCGCCACCGCCAGCGGTCTGACGCGCTCCGCGTCCACATACTGCAGCGGCCAGAGCGTCGGCGACGCCACCTTCTTCGGGCGCCGCGCCGGCCTCTCGGCCGCGATCGCGGAGCCCGCGCGCTAGCCTGCTAGACCCCCGCCACCGCCGGGATGATCTCGCGCGCGAAGGCATCGAGCGGGTCGCCCTCGTACAGGTCCGGCAGGTTCACGATGGCGTGCTGGATGCCGGCGTCCGCCAGGCCCGCGAGCTGCGCGATCGCCGCAGCAGCCCCCCCGGCGCGCAGGTCGATGCTGGACAGCGTCGTGCGCTCGATCTCGTCGTAGGCGCGGCCCAGCTCGTCACAGTGCCGGCGCAGGACCTCGAGCTTGTGGCGGATGACGTCCGGCCCGACGTGGTCGAACAGGTTGCAGGCGTCGGCGTACTGCGCGACGAGCCGCAGGGTCTTCCGCTCGCCGAGACCGCCGATCATGATGGGCGGGTGCGGGCGCGAGAGCGGCGTGGGCACGCAGAGCGGCTCGGCGAGCTGGTAGTGCCGTCCCGCGAACGGCTTCAACTCGCCGGACCACATCTGGGTGACGATCTGCAGCGTCTCGTCCAGGCGCTCGAAGCGCTCGGCCAGCGAGGGGAACGGGACGCCCAGGCCGCGGTGCTCGCGCTCGTACCACGCCGCGCCGATGCCCAGGATCGCGCGACCGCCCGAGAGAACGTCCAGCGTCGTCACGGTCTTGGCGAGGATCCCGGGATGCCGGTAGGTCACGCCGGTGACGAGGGTGCCGAGCTGCACGCGCCCCGTCAGCGCGGCGAGGTAGGCCAGCGTGCTGTAGCCCTCGAGCATCTCCTGCTCGGCGGGCCCGACGAACTCGATCTGGAAGAAGTGGTCCATCACCCAGAGGCTCTCGAAGCCCGCCTCCTCGGCGCGACGCGCCACATCGGCCAGGCGGCCCCGCAGCGCGCCGGGGCCCTCCGGGGTGGTGAAGCTCGGAATCTGGAGACCCACGCGCATGCCCTCGCTCCCGTGACTGTGCTGCGGCTTGACAGCCGCGGCGGGCCCTGAGAATACAGCTGCATGACCGCTGAGCTCGAACGACGCAGGTTCCTCAAGCTGCTGGCTGCCGGGGGCGCCGCGGCGGCCCTCCCCGGCCGCGCCGGCGCCGCTGCCGGGCTGCCCGCCCCGGAGCCGGAGCCGACGACGACACCGCGGCGGTCGATGGGCGCGAGCGACATGCAGAGCTTCGGGATGGTCCCGGCCGAGGTGCTGCGCCGGCCGGTCGTGATCTCGCCCCACATGGACGACGCGGTACTGGGCTGCAGCCAGCTCATCGACGGCTACCCGGGCACGCTCGTGATCACGGTCTTCGCCGGAACTCCCGACGCGTACCCGGAGCCGATGACGGACTGGGACACGACTGCGGGCTTCCGCAGCGGCGACGACGTGGTCGCCGCGCGACGCGAGGAGGACCGCAACGCGCTGGCCGAGCTGGGCGCCCGTCCGCTGTGGCTCGACTTCGTCGAGTACCAGTACCTGGAGCGCCCGCGCTGGGTACAGCCCGAGCATGTCGTGAGCACGCTGGCCGCGGCGCTGCGCGACGCCGGCGCGACGGCGGTGTTCGCACCCTTCGGCCTGGCGAACCCGGATCACGTCTGCACGCACCGGGCGGCGATGCTTGCGCGCGAGCAGCTGCCAGAGCTCGCGTGGTTCTGCTACGAGGACACCGGATACAAGAGCATCCCCGGGGTGCTGATCCACCGCATCGCGGAGATGCGGGCGCGCGGCATCTGGGCGACCCCCGCCTCCCCCGAGGTGCCCGCCGGCTACGCGCGTCGCGATGCCGCGATGCGCCACTACCCCTCGCAGCTGCGAGCCCTCGAGCACGACTGGAAGCTCAGCGCCCGCCTCGCGGCGCCCGCGCCCGAGCAGTACTGGTCGCTCGGTCCGCGCATCGAGCAGATCGAGACCTGGCTCGATTCGCTCTGATCCGCCGGCCGACCTTCCGGGGCTCGCCGGTCCCGGCGCCCTAGGGAAGCTCTGCACAGGAAGCGCTGAGCGGGCTCCTGGCAGGTAGCGGGTGGTATTCGCGGACCCTGGGCCCGCCCTCGGTGGGCGTTTGTGCGGCGGTTCGGGTGCGGGGGCCGGTCACAGGACGCACTTCG
>JAJDAJ010000106.1 GCA_029261925.1 Deltaproteobacteria bacterium
TCTAACAAAAGCGCGATGGCGAATGCAGCGCGGGCCGGCGGCGCACGAGGCGTCGAAGTTGCCGATTTTACTGAAAAAAGTCAGATCCGAGGGGCCTCGACCCCGGTCTCTTGCCGGCTGCCGGGGGGCCCGCCCGGGCACCGTCAGGGGGTGTCGGCGTCGGGGTCCGGGACCAGAATCGCCAGGCAGTACGAGCAGTGGTGGAGCTCGCCCGCCTGCACCTGGTTGATGAGCTGGGGCGGCACCTCGCGATGGCAGCCACCGCAGCTCGTACCGAGGATCTTCGCGACCGGGAGGCCGCCGCGGGCCGCCACCCGCTGGTACTGGCGCGCGATCGTTTCACCGAGCCGCGGAATGATCAGCTCGCGCTCGCCGGTCACCTCGTCGACGCGTGCACCGGCGCGCTCGAGCTCGGCCCGCACCCCGGCCGCCCGGCCCAGGAGCTCGGCCTCGGCCGCGCTCTGCTCCTTGCCGACCTCGGCCGCGCGCGTGCCCAGGTCCTCGATGCGCTCCATCAGCTCCAGGACCTCGTCCTCGAGCTGCGAGATGCGGGCCCCTGCCCCGTCGATCTCGCGGAGCAGCGCGTGGTACTCCTCGTTGGTCTTGACCATCGCGGTCTGGGCCTCGAGCTTGCCGCGCTGGGCGCGGCTGTCCTCGATCTCGGCCTCCTTGGTACGGCGCGCCTTCTCGGCCTCCGCCAGCTCGGCCTCCGCCAAGTCGATCCGGGCGCGCGCGCTGCGAGCCTGCTCCTCGAGGGCCTCGATGTCGCGCGGCAGCCGGGCGCAGGCCTTGCGCAGCCCCGCCAGCTCCTCCTCGCAGTTCGCCAGGAGCTCGAGATCGTGGCGGGGATCGCTCATGGGCCGGAAGCTTGCCCGCGACGGCGGGTCCGGTCAACGGACCGGGCCGGCGCCGCCCCGAAGCGATCGCGCATGAAGTCGCGCTCCTGTGCGAACGCGGGGTCGTCGGCGAACTCCCGGGCCGCCAGGTCCGCCACCAGCAGGGCGTGCTGCGGCGCCCCGGACAGCGCCGCGTTCCAGGCGATCCAGAAGTACAGCGGCTTGTAGTTCAGCTCGGCGCGGAAGATGCCCATGACCTCGCGATACCAGTCGAGCGGCAGTGCACGGGCGGCCGCGGCCAGCCAGCTGGCGATCTCGACCCGCTCGCGCCGGTCGCCCGCCGAGCGGATGCCGCGCAGCAGGCGCCGCAGCAGCTCGGCGTCGCGCTGCACCAGGGCGCGCATCAGCAGCGCGTCGCGCTCGTTCTCGTCGAAGCCGGGGTGATCGAGCCCGAGCGCCTGCGCCCGGGCCCGGGTCGCGAGCACGCGCTCGACCAGGCCCGGCACGGGTGACAGGTCGACGCTCCCGTCGTGCTCCGAGAAGAGCTCCGCGAGCTGCCCGCTCCAGTACGCCGGCGACGCCGCGGTCCAGCGCAGATCGCGCTCCCGCAGCGCGTCCCCGGGAGTCCGGTCGCGATGATCGGGGGCGCCGTCGGTGATCGGCCCGGCGGCCTCGACGCGCTCGTCCCAGTCCGGGTCCACGCCGCGGTGCCAGCGCCCGACCACCGCGTAGCGCGTCAGCACGCTCTCCGACGGGTCGAGATCGCCGAACGCGACCTGGTCGATCCAGCGCGCGGTGCTCGCGGCGAGCAGCACGCGCGCCGGGTGCGCGCGCAGCTCGCCGCTCCGCGTCACGTTGAGCGCGCGCACGGCCGTCGCGACGTACCAGCGCATCTGGTAGCGGACCGCGTCGGACTCGTCGCCGCTCCAGCCCAGCGAGCCGCCCGACTCGCGCAGCACGCGTCCCAGCTCGCGGATCAGCGGGTCGATGCGTGGGGTGACGTCGTCGGCGAGCACGTCGAGGCCGAGCGCGGGATCGCCGTCTCGATCGAGCAGCGCATCGGCCAGCGACAGGTACGGCTCGACCAGCGAGCGCTGCATCTCGGCCTCGAGCGCGGGGATCTCCGCGCGGCGCAGCGCCTCGACCAGCTCGCGCGCGGCGTCGCGGCGCCCGGAGCGCAGCAGCGCGGACAGCCGGTCGACCTGCATCGAGAGCCGGGTCTGCGCGGAGCCGGCGAGCTCCGCGCCGCGCTCCAGCGTGCGGGCCGCGCGCGCGTACTGGCCGGTGTAGTGGTACAGACCGGCGAGCTCGGAGAGGTTGCCCGCATCGACGTCGCCGTCCCCGAGCATGCGCTGCATCTTGACGATCGCACGCTGGTAGGTCTGGAAGTGCCAGTCGCGCTGCACGTCGATCATGGTCCGGGCGTACTGCGCGTCGGCGAAGACGCGATCGCTGAGGTACCAGCTCGAGCGCGTGTTCTCGCCGGAGAATCGCAGCAGGATCTCGAGCTTGGTGAAGTCGAGGACCTCGCCGCTGCCGAAGCTCTTGTACGCGCGCTCGAGGCTCTCGCGCAGGCTCGATCCCGCGAACAGGCGCGGCTGGCCCGTGTGCAGCACGTACGTCCGCCAGCCCGCGTCGTCGGGCTCGGCCCAGGCCAGCGCCGCGTGCGCGGGCAGCCCGATCAGATGCGCCGTGCGCCCCTGGCGCCGCGCGATCTCCAGGTACAGCTCGGACAGGTCGTCGCAATCTCCCCGGTAGCGCCCGCCGACGTGGGTGGCGAGCGTCTCGGGAGCCGTCTGGTGGATGTCGCCGGCGATCTGCGCGGTGCCCACCAGACCCGGGCGGCGCGTGTCGGGGCTGTCGTAGGCGTAGACGACCAGGTGCTGACCGATCAGGTCCAGGTGCGCCGCGTCGGGGAGGACCGCGGCCGCGTCGGCGACGAAGCGCTCCACCTCCTGCGGGCTCCCGTCGCGCGCGGGCCGCAGCACACCGTGCGCGGTCACCAGTGCCAGGACGTCTCCGTCGGGCGCGACGACGAGCAGGTGGGGAGGCAGGGCGTCGGGCAGCATGCCGGGATCGGCGAGCTCCGGACTGAGCGGGTAGGCGCGGCGCCAGCCGGCGCGGTCGACGGCGAAGCCGCCCGCGTCGTGGGCCGCGATCCGGGCGGGCCCCAGGTACAGCTCGGCGGCTTCCCAGCGGCTCGCCTCGCGCAGCGGGTCCGCGCCGGGCGGCAAGCGCACGACCAGCGTCGCGGGGCGCGTGTCGTAGAAGTACGCGGGGCCCGGTTCCGGGCGCGCGAAGCCGGCGCGCTCGGGCGTCGACAGCGTCCACACGCCGTTCCCGAGCGCGTCGGTCCACCAGGTCAGCGCGCTGCTGGCGCCCGCGAAGCGCGCCTCGGGGCGCAGGACCGTGGCCGCCTGGACGGCGCCGCGCAGCTCGCCGAGCACGCTCGGCGGCAGGCCCAGGTCGGCGGGCCAGCCCGCGCGGACCAGGCGCCGGGCGAACGCCGGCGGTAGCGACTCGATGCTGCCCGCCTCGTCCTCGACCGCGACCTGCGCCAGGATCGCCGACAGGGCCACGCGCGTGGCGGGCGAGGCGTCGACGTCGGCCAGCGCCTCGCGCGCACCGCGAACGGCGAGCTGCAGGCGCGCGAGGAGCTCCGCGGGCTCCGGGCGCTCGGGGTCCGCACGCGCGACGTGGCGCAGCACGCCCTCGCGCAGCACGTAGACGCCCCGGGCCTGCAGGTAGCTGCCTGCGAGTGGATCGGGGTAGAGCGTGAGCTTCGACAGCTCCAGTCCGGCGGCGCGCGCGTGCCCCAGCAACCGCGGCAGGTCGCGCAGCGGCCGCGGGTTCCAGGCCTCGAGCAGGTCCCAGTCCACCCGCAGCGTCCCGTCCGGGGTGGCGACCTCCAGCCAGCGACCCACGATGCCGCGCAGCACCTCGTGGCTGCCCGACGCCGTCTCCCAGTGCGGCCGACCCTCGCGCGAGACCAGGTACGGGCGCTCCGGGAGGCCCGGCGCCAGCACGGCGCCGTCGAGCGGCCGCGGGGCGCGCACGACCGGCGCGGGATCCGGCTCGCCGCCCGCGCCGCAGGCCAGCAGCACGCCCAGGGCGAGCCAGACGCCTGCGCTACGCTTGCGCCGCCCAGGTCCCCGGAGCGGCGCGCTGCCGGGGCGACCGGCCGAGGAGCCCGCATGCAGCCCGATCAGCTCTCCCTGTACATGTTCCACAGCTGCCCCTACTGCCAGCGCGTGCTCGGCGCCATCGACGATCTGGGGCTCGGGATCGAGCTCCGGGACGTCCGCGCCGACCCGGAGCGTCGCCGGGAGCTGGTCGAGGCCACGGGACGCGGCACGGTCCCCTGCCTGCGCATCGAGGAGCCCGGCGGCCAGGTGCGCTGGATGCACGAGTCGCTGGACATCGTCGCCTTCCTTCGCGAGCAGTTCGGGCGCGCCAGCGCGTAGCCGGGCCACCGCGAGCGTCGCGGGAATCGCGCCGCGTCGCGAGGGTAGCCGGCGCCGCCGCGCCGGCCCGGTGCCCCGCGTGCTGCTAGCCTGGGCAGATGGCCGGAGCGGAGACCTACCCCCGTTTTGCCGAGGCGATCGGAGTCGGCGACGCCGCGCTCGACCTCACGCAGGCGGCGCTGGCGATCGCCGAGGTCGAGTACCCCGACCTCGACCCGGAGCGCTACCACGAGCTGCTGGGCGAGCTGGCCGCGGGGGCGGCGGCCTTCGTGGACGGGGACTCGGCCCTGGAGCGTGTGCTGCGCTTCAACGAGTTCCTGTACGGGCGCGAGGGGTTCTGCGGCAACCGCTCGGACTACTACGACCCGCGAAACTCGTACCTGCACCAGGTCCTCGAGCGCCGCACCGGGATCCCGATCACGCTGGCGCTGGTGTACATGGACGTGGCGACGCGCCTGGGCCTCGACGTGCGGGGCGTCGGCTTCCCGGGGCACTTCCTGGTCAAGCACCTCGGGGCGCCCGAGGTCGTGGTCGATCCGTTCTCGGGCGACGTGCTCTCGCAGCTGGGCTGCGAGCAGCTCTACCGCGCCGCGCTCGGCGACGATGCGACCTTCGACCCGCGGGCGCTGCACGCGACGCCGCCCCGGCAGATCCTGGGGCGCGTGCTGGGCAACCTCAAGCAGATCCACATGGCGCGCCGCGAGTTCGACCGCGCGCTGACGGCGATCGATCGGCTGCTGCTGCTGCACCCCGACGATCCCGCCGAGCTGCGCGACCGCGGCCTGATCTACGCCAAGCTCGAGTGCTTCCGCGCTGCCCTCGACGACCTGGAGCGCTTCGTGGAGCTGGCGCCCCGGGATCCGACCGCCGCCGCCGTGCGCCGCCAGCTGGCGCTGCTCGGCGACCGCGCGCGCATGCTCAACTGAGCTCACGGGCCGCGCTTGATGCGGATCATCGCCCGGCGATCGCGCTTGGTCGGCCGGCCCGCACCGCGATCGCGCTGCACGTCCTTCTGCGGATCGGGCGCGGGCGTGCGGTCCTCGTAGAGCGCGCGCGCCAGCGGGGCGGACTGTCGCTTCTCGGCGAGCGCGATCACGCCCAGGATGCGCGGCCCCGAGGGCAGCTGCACGCGGATCTCGTCGCCCGGACGGACCGGCTGGTTGGGCTTGACGCTCTCGCCGTCCAGCTTGACCAGGCCGCCCACGCAGGCGTCGTGCGCGCGCGTGCGCGACCGGAAGACACGGGCCGCGCAGAGCCAGCGGTCGATGCGCACGCGCTCCTCCACCCCGGCAGTCTATCCCGCCGCGGCGCCCCGGGGCCTCAGACCGCCCCGGTCAGCTTGTCGCGCAGCTCCGCCAGACCGGGGTAGGAGGCGTCGAAGAGCGCGATGCCGTCGAGGATCTGCAGCGCCCCCGACGCGTCGCCGAGCTCACAGCGCAGCCCCGCCAGGGTGAAGCCCATGTCGAGATCGGCCATGTGCAGCTCGACGTACGCCGCCACGCGTCGCTCCGCGGCGGCCAGCTCGCCCGACGCGTAGGCCGACTGCACCAGACCCGCGACGGCCGACAGGTAATCGACCTCGATGTCGAGCGCCTGCTCGAAGCAGTCGACCGCCTCGCGCGGGCGGCCGAGTACGTGCATCGACAGGCCCATGCCCGTGAGGGTCCGGGGCGACTTCTCGCACTCGAGCGCGCGCCGGAAGTGCTGCTCGGCCGCCGCGCCATCGCCGCGGGTGAGCGCCAGCGAGCCGAGGCCGACCAGGGGCTCCGCCCGCCCGGGATCCGTGCGGTGCGCCTGCTCGAACAGGGCCGGCGCGTCCTCGAGGCGACCCGTCTCGACGGCGATGCGCGCGCGCTCGGCAAGCACCGCCGACAGCTCGCAGCGGGCCTCGGTCTCGGCCGCGGCGATCTCGGACGCGGCCGCCTCGAGCCGGCCCTCGCGGCGCTCGAGCGCCGCGAGCCGGCGTCGCAGCTCCGGGGCCGGCCCCTCGCCGATCCTCCGCCGCAGCGCCTCCCGCGCCGCCCCGTGGTCGCCGAAGGCGATCAGGGCATCGATGTCCTCCAGCGTCGCCGGGCTGGCCGGATCGGCCGGAGCCGGATCGCCCTCCGCACGGTCCGCGCGCGCTGTGCTCGTGGCCGGCGGGCTCGACCCGCTGCCGGTGGCGGCGGGCCGTGCCGCGCCGTCGCTCGCCGCCGGGAGCGCCTGGAGGATCGTCGCGGCCATCGCCGCGGCGGCGCCGCTCGAGGTCGCCAGCCAGTCGGCCAGATCGGCCGGAGGCGCCGGCGGCCCCCCCGCGAGTGCCTCGCCGATCGCCTCCGCGGTCGGCGCGCAGTCGAGGGGGATCTGGGCACGACCCAGCAGCGCGGCCTCGGCGCGGAGCCCGGGGTCGGCCGCGTAGACCACGTCGGCCGCGGCCACGGCGACGTGCGGATCCACGTGCTCGACCAGCGCCAGGCCGGGGGTCCGCGCGGCCAGGCCCCGCTGGGCGTCGAGCCAGGTGGCGGGCGCGGTGCCCGGCAGCAGCAGGACCAGGGGCCCGCGCGCCGCGAGCTGGAGAATCTCGAGCACCACCGGGTCGGCGCCGGGGGCGGCCGCGGGCTCGCAGGCCACGACCCGGGCGCCGAGCGGGATGCCGATCATCCGGCGCGCCCGGTCGCGCGTGCCCGCGGGGTCGAGCCGCGCGGCCTCCAGGCGAGGCAGGCCGCAGGCCTCGATCCTCGCCTCGACGAGCCGTCCCAGCTCGCGCGCGTGACGCGCGCCGGGCACGAGGATCAGGTCGGCCGAGGTCAGGTCCGGGATCGATGCCGGGTCGGCCGGCACCGAGAGCTGGTCGAGCACGGCGACGCGGCAGCCGGCGGGCGCTGCCGGTGCGACGGCTCCGGGCCGGGCGATGAGCACCCGCAGGTCACAGGGGCCGGGGGCGCCGGCACCCGCGCCCGGCTCACCGGCCAGGTGAATCCGCACGGCGGAGTCCTCGAGGGCCGCCCGGAGCGCCTCGAGTGTGGGGCGATCCCCCTGCGTGCGGGCGTGGAGCTCGATCAGCGGGTCGGCCATCTTCTGCGTCCTCTCGAGCGTGCAGCTCGCATGGAAACTCAGCGGCATTCCGGCGCCTTCACTTGAGGGCCCGCCGGGCGCCGGCGGGTCCCGATCCCCACCCGGGGACCGTGGAAATCCCCTGGTCTTCCAGGCGCTTCGCCGGCTCTCCGGGCGCCCCTGCCGGACGCCCGGCGCTCCTGTGCAGGCGCGGCGCCGGGGGGCCGCCGCCCGGGCCCCCGGGCAGGGCCCGGCTTGCCACGGACCCCGCGCCCCGCTACTCCGAATCCGGTTGGTACGGATCCGGCCACCTGGGGCCGGGGGGAGGCCCGTTGGGCAAGTCGCTGGTCATCACGGAGAAGCCGAGCGTGGCGCGGGACATCGTCGCGGCGCTGGGAGGCTTCACCGAGCACGATGGCTACTGGGAGAGCGACGACCTCGTCGTCACGTTCTCGGTGGGGCACCTGCTCGAGCTCCTGCCCCCCGAGGAGGTGGATCCGATCTACAAGCGCTGGACCCTGGACACGCTTCCCATCCTCCCGGAGCAGTTCAAGCTCCGGAAGAAGGAGGGATCCAGCGAGCGCATCCGCACGATCAAGAAGCTGATCACCCGCGACGACGTCGACGGCGTGATCAACGCCTGCGACGCGGGGCGCGAGGGCGAGCTGATCTTCCGCGAGATCCTCGAGTTCCTCGAGGTGGACAAGCCCACGCAGCGGCTCTGGCTGCAGTCGATGACGACCGACGCGATCCGCGACGGCTTCGGGCGGCTCGCTCCGGGCCAGCGCTACGACGGTCTCGGGGACGCCGCGCGCTGCCGCTCGCGCTCCGACTGGCTGATCGGCATGAACGCCACCCGCGCGCTGACGCGGCGCCTCAAGGCTCGCAAGGAGAAGCGTGCCTGGTCGGCGGGGCGCGTCCAGACGCCCACGCTGGCGCTGCTGGTCGATCGCGAGCTCGAGATCCTCGCCCACGTGCCGCGCGCCTTCTGGCGCATCGAGGGCCGCTTCCACGCCGCGGACCACGAGTACACCGGTACCTGGTTCGACCCGGAGTTCCGGGCCGTCGAGGACCAGCCCGAGCTGAAGGACGAGCGCATCTTCGAGGTCGAGCGCGCGAACGCCGCGGTCGAGGCCGTCGGCGGGCGCGCCGGCGCGGCGCGCGAGACGCGCAAGCCCAGCCGCGAGACCGCGCCGCAGCTCTTCGACCTGACCAGCCTGCAGCGAGAGGGGAACCGGCGCTTCGGCTGGTCGGCGCGCCGCACGCTCAACGCCGCGCAGCGCTGCTACGAGGGACACAAGGTCCTGACCTATCCGCGGACCGACTCGCGCGCGCTGCCGACCGACTACCGCCAGAAGGTCGACGACGTGCTCGAGGCCTTCGCCGCCGACGGCCCGTACCAGACCGAGGCCCAGGCGCTGATCGACGCGCCCGACGGGCTCCAGAACCTGAAGCGCACCTTCGACGACTCCAAGATCTCCGACCACTTCGCGATCATCCCGACCGGCCGGCTGCCCGAGGAGCCGCTGACGGGCGACGACGGGCGACTGTTCGACCTGGTCGTGCGCCGCTTCCTTGCCACGTTCTATCCGCCGGCCGTCTGGAACCGGGTGGAGCGGATCACCGAGGTCGGCGGGCAGAGCTTCCGCTCGCGCTCGCGCACTCTCGAGGAGCCGGGCTGGCGCGCGGTGCTCGGCCAGGAGGAGCAGGAGGAGCAGGCGCTCCCCGCGCTGGTACCCGGGGAGACCGAGTCCGACGGCGTCGAGGCGAGCACGCTCGACGTGGAGCTGCTCGAGGAGCAGACGCGACCGCCCGCGCGCATCACGGAGGCGCGCCTGCTCTCGCTGATGGAGAGCGCGGGTCAGGACCTCGAGGACGAGGACCTGGTCGAGGCCATGCGCGACAAGGGCATCGGCACGCCGGCCACGCGCGCCGACATCATCGAGAACCTGATCGCCAAGGGCTACATCGTGCGCGGCGGCAAGTCACTGCGCCCGACCGTCAAGGGCATCCGCCTGGTCGACATCCTGCGACGCATCCACATCGAGCGACTGGCGTCGCCCGCCCTGACCGGCGAGCTGGAGCACCAGCTCAGCGAGGTCGAGCGCGGCCAGCGCACGGCCGAGGCGTTCATGAGCGGGATCGTCGAGTACACGGTCCAGATCGTCGACGTGGCCAAGACCTTCGAGTACGACGACATGTATCCCGACGAGGAGGTGCTCGGACACTGCCCGCTCTGCGCGCGACCGGTGTACGAGCGCAGCTGGTTCTACCGCTGCCTCGAGGTGCCCGGCGTCGAGAAGGACGACGACTGCCCCTTCCGCATCTGGAAGGACAAGTCCGGCCGCTACATGGATCGCCAGACCGTGCGTGCCCTGCTCGACAAGGGCGAGACCCCGGAGCTCGAGGGCTTCACCGCGCGCGACGGCCGCATCTACTCGGGCACGCTCACGCTCGAGGACGGCGAGGTCGTGCTGCACGCCATCCGCGGCAGCACCTCGGACCACGCCAGCGAGGAGGTCGAGTACGAGGTCGACTCCGATCCGCTCGGGCCCTGCCCCTTCCCCGGCTGCCCGCACCCCGGAAGCCAGGTGATCGAGACCCCGACGCACTACCGCTGCGCCGAGGCGATCGCGAAGGAGGAGGAGAACGCGGAGAAGGCGCGCGCCTGGGAGGACGAGAACAATGAGCCCGGCAAGCGCCGGCGCCGCTACAAGGTCCCCGACGAGGACAAGCCCTGCCCCTTCGTCCTGCCGCGCACCGTGTGCAAGCGCGAGATCCGCCGCGACGAGGCGCTGCAGTACATCCGCGAGACCAAGACCGAGATGCTCGAGGAGTTCACGTCGCGCTTCGGCCGCCCGTTCAGCGCCAAGCTCTTCATCAAGGAGAACGGGCGCCACGGCTTCGAGTTCGCGCCGCGCGCCGCGGCCAAGAAGGCCACGTCGAAGAAGGCGAGCAAGAAGACCGCCAAGAAGGCCGGGAAGAAGACGACGCGGAAGAAGACCACGCGCAAGAAGGCGAGCAAGAAGGCCGCGGCAAAGGGCTCGTCCCGGATGTCCGCTCGCACGGAGGAGTGATGAGCCTGCGCGTCGGACTCGTCCAGCGCGCAGTGGACGCCGACCCCGACCGGAACCTCGCGGCAGCCGAGGACGCCGTGCGGGACGCGGCCCGGGCGGGAGCGCGCATCGTCTGCCTGCCGGAGCTCTACCGCACGCACTACTTCCCGCAGGTCGAGGACGCCGCCTGCATGGACCTGGCCGAGCCGGCCGACGGACCCACGCAGCGCCACCTTTCGAAGCTCGCGGCCGAGCTCGGGGTCGTGGTGATCGCCCCGATCTTCGAGCGCCGCGCGGCCGGCGTGTACCACAACTCGGCCCTGGTCCTGGACGCGGACGGCTCGCTCGCCGGGTTCTACCGGAAGATGCACATCCCGGACGATCCCGGCTTCTACGAGAAGTTCTACTTCGCCCCCGGCGACCTCGGCTTCCACGCCTTCGACACCGCGGTGGGCCGCGTGGGCGTGCTGATCTGCTGGGATCAGTGGTTCCCCGAGGCCGCGCGCCTGCTCGCCCTCGACGGCGCCGAGATCCTGTTCTACCCGACGGCGATCGGCTGGGGAGACGGCGAGTCCGGCGAGGAGCGGGCGGGCCAGCGCGACGCCTGGCGAACGATCCAGCGCTCGCACGCGATCGCGAACGGGGTCTTCGTGGCCGTATCCAACCGCGCCGGGCGCGAGGGGGCGATCCACTTCTGGGGCAGCTCCTTCGCGTGCGACCCGCAGGGCCGCATGCTCGACGAGCTTTCCGTGGACGCCGACGAGGTGCTGGTCGTAGACTGCGATCTGTCGCGGATCGAGTCGCAGCGGCGCGGCTGGCCCTACCTGCGGGACCGCCGGATCGACGCCTATGGAGAGCTGCTGACGCGTTTCCGCCGCTGAGCCGGGGAACGTCGCCCTTGTACCGCATGCCCGCATGCCGCTGAGTCGAGGCACCTGATCGTGTACCGCATGCCCGCAGAGTGGGAGCCGCACGCCGCGACCTGGCTCGCCTGGCCCCACGCCGAGAAGACCTGGCCCGGCTGCCTCGAGGCCGCGCGCGAGGAGATGGCGCACCTGATCGAGGTCCTGGCGCGCTCGGAGCCGGTCGAGCTACTCGCCTGCGACGCGGACCTGGCCGAGCAGGCCCGCAAGCGCATCGCGTCCTTCGAGCGCGCCGACAGCGTCCGCGTGCACGTCGTGCCCAGCGACGACGTGTGGCTGCGCGACATCGGCCCCACCTTCGTGCGGGTGGACGACGGCGGGCGGCTGGCGATCGACTGGACATTCAACGCCTGGGGCGGCAAGTACCCGCCGTGGGAGCGCGACGACGCCGTCGCCGCCCAGGTCGCCGCGCTCCGCGGGATCCCCTGCGAGCGCGCGGGCCTGGTCGCGGAGGGGGGCGCGCTCGAGGTCGACGGCGAGGGGACGCTGATCGCCTGCCGCGCCACGCTCCTGGGGCCCTCGCGCAACCCCGGACTCGGGATCGACGAGCTGCGGGCGCGCCTGCGCGAGCTCATCGGGGTCACGCAGATCGTCTGGCTCGAGGCCGGAATCGCCGGTGACGATACCGACGGCCACGTGGACGACGTGGCCCGCTTCGCCCGCGCCGGCGTCCTGGTGTGCGCGCGCGAGCCGGACCCCTCGGACCCGAATCACGGGCCGCTCGAGGACGCCGCGGCGCGCCTGCGCGGGATCCGCGACGCGGCGGGCCGCCCCGTCCGCGTGATCGACCTGCCCATGCCCGAGCCACTGGTCGCCGACGGCGAGCGGCTCCCGGCGAGCTACGCGAACTTCTACATCGCCAACCGCTGCGTGCTGGTGCCGGGATTCGGCGGTCCGCGCGACACCGCGGCGGTCGACGTGCTGCGACCGCTCTTCCCGGGGCGCGAGGTGGTCACGGTCCCGGCGCGCACCCTGGTCCGGGGTCTCGGCAGCATCCACTGCCTGACGCAGCAGGAGCCGGTGCGCTTCGCGTAGCCGGACCCCGCGGGCCGCCCCCGCGCCGGGCTCTGGCAGGTGGGTCAGGCCTTCGAGAAGCGGACGGGCATGGCGGAGAAGCCGCGGAAGAACTCGGAGCGGATGCGGACGATCCCCGCCTCGTCGATCTCGTAGTCCGGATCGAACGCGAGCAGCTCCTCGAGCAGCACGCGTCCCTCCATCTGCGCCACGTTCGCCCCCAGGCAGCGGTGGGTCGCATGCCCGAAGCTCAGGATGCGCGGCGCGCGCCGGTCGATGTCGAAGCGGTCGGGATCCGGGAACTCGCGCTCGTCGCGGTTGGCCGACGGCCACAGGAACATCAGCTTCTGGCCGGGCTTCATGCGCGTGCCGTGGAGCTCCTGCTCCCCCGTGATCGTGCGCCCGAGCATCTGCGTGGGCATGTCGTAGCGCAGCGCCTCCCAGAAGGCGTGGCCCGAGAGCTCCGCCCCCTGCTCCGCCACGCGTGCGCGCTGGTCGGGATTCTGCCAGAGCCGGTAGGCGCAGGCGGCAAAGACCTTGGGCAGGGTCTCGGTTCCCCCGATGATGGCGGTCTGCAGCGTGCCCCGGAGACCGTCGTCGGTCATGCGGCGGCCGTCCACGTCGATCGCCAGCAGTGCATCGACCAGGTCGTCGTCGCCAGGGCGCCGCCGCCGCGAGGCGATCAGGTCGTCGATGAACGCGACCAGCCGATCGCGGGCCTCGATGCCCGTCTCCGTGCTGCCCAGCACCTCGTCGCTGCGGTCGAAGAAGGCGTTCACGTCGTCGACGAGGCGATCCGCCTCCTCGAGCGGGATGCCGATGATGGTGCAGGCCACGCGCACGCTGAGCCGCATGCCCAGCTCGCCGATCGCGTCCACGCCGCCGCGCTCGCGTGCCCGCTCCAGCAGATCGCGCACGATGTCGCGGGCCAGGGACTCGAGGCGGCGCGCGGAGCCGGGCGAGAAGCGTCTCATGATGCCCATGCGCAGGGCCGTCTGGAACGGGGGATCGGCCGCCGAGAGCGCCTCGCCCCCGCCGTTGGACACCTCCTGACCCAGCAGCAGGTCGATGGTCGTCTGGCCGCTGGCCACGCTCAGTCCCGGGCGCTGCAGCACCTCCCAGATGTCCTGGAAGCGGCTCAGGAAGTAGCAGTCGTACTCCTCGATGAGGTACGCCGGCGCCTCGTCCCGCATGCGCCGGAAGACCGGCCAGACGTCGTCGCCGTGGACCACCTCGGACATCGGGTGATAGTCGATGCTTCCGACCATTGTCCTACTCCCCCAGCTTGCGCGATGGCTGCGCCGCCGCGTGGCGCCCGGCGCGGAAGCCGAAGACCAGGCCGTTGCCGAGCGTGGCCCCGCCACCCGGGTAGGCACGCGCGAAGGCGCTGGCCGCCGTGTTCCCGGCGGCGTACAGGCCGGGCACGACGCCGCCCCGGCTGCTGCGGACCCGGCCGTCAGCGTCGAGTCGCGGCCCCCCGTTGGTGCCCAGGGTCCCGGGGTGGATCTCGACCGCGTAGAACGGCGCGCGGTCCACCGGGCGGACCTGGCCGGGACCCATGAGCCCGACCTCGGTGCGCCCGAAGTCCGGATCCCGGCCCTCGCTGGCGTCGCGATTGAAGCGCTCGACCGTGGCCTCGAGCGCGTCGGGATCGAGGCCGATCTTGCCGGCCAGATCGCGGATCGTCGGCGCGTGCGGCATCCAGTCGGGCACGGGGCCGTCCGGGAGCATGGACAGGATCTGCACCGACTCGCGCACGCCCTGGTCGAAGACCATCCAGGCGGGCGCCTGGTTGGGGTACGCCTGGGAGGTGGGATCGAAGTCGCCGAAGGTCTTGGGGAAGTCGTTGTACGGCAGCGCCTCGTTCGCGAAGCGCCGCGCGCTGCGGTTCACGATCAGCGAGCCGGGCTCGCCGCGGCCCCACTCGAACTGCGGCACGAGCTCACCGTCCCGGCTGACCGTGGGGTCGAACATGGCTGGCTGTCCCCAGTACGAGCTCATGTTCCCCAGTCGCGCCCCCGCCTGCATGGCCATGACGAGGCCATCTCCCACGTTGTTCGGGGGCGTGAGCGGCTCGACCTCGTAGCCGACGAAGGCGCGCACCATCTCGCGGTTCCACTCGTAGCCGCCGCAGGCGAGGACCACACCGCGCCGCGCGCCGATCAGCAGCTCGCGGCCGGCCTGCTCACAGCGCACGCCGACGACCTCCTCGTCGACCACGACCAGGTCGCGCGCGGGGGTCTCGAGCAGAGTCTCGACCCCGCGGTCGAGCAGGCCACGGAAGAGCATGGCGATCAGCGCCGCGCCCTTGGTGCGGATGTCCTCCGCCTCGCGGCGCGCGAGCTCGCTCTCCAGGCCCTCCTGGTTGGCGCCGAAGTCCTCGGCGAGGGTCGTCACCGCGCCCAGCGACATCAGCGTGCCGCGCGTGGCGAGACGATCGCGCCAGTCGGGCAGCTCCCGCGCCACCGGATAGGGGACCGGCTCGACCGAGCGCCCCGCGGCCTTCTTGCCGGGCACGTCGAAGGGGAAGAAGTAGTCCGGGAAGTCCGGCACCGTGGCCATGCGCACGGGTGTCCTGGCCTCGAGGTACGCCAGCACCTCGGGCGCCGTGTCCACGAAGGCCTCCACCAGCTCGGGATCGGGCACGTCTCCCTGGGCCAGGCGCCCGATGTAGGCCAGGGCGTCCTCGCGCGAGTCCTCGAGACCCGCCGCCGCCATGTGCGGGTTGCAGGGGAGCCAGACCACCCCGCCCGAGACCGCGGTCGTGCCGCCGATCATGTCGGCCTTCTCGACCACGACCACCGAGGCGCCGCCGTCGTGCGCGAGCGTGGCGGCGGTGAGTGCGGCACCGCCCGAGCCGACCACGACGACGTCCTCGATCCGGTCCCAGCGCCGGGGCATCTCGGTGATCACGGGGCCTCCTGTTCGGCCGGCCATGATCCCACGATCCGGGCCGGAGCGGGGCGGATGGCAGGCGCGGACAGCGGACCGGTCCCGTCCTTGCCGGCGGGCACCCTCGCCCGCCCGCCCCGGACCCGCAGCGCATCCCCGCCGGCCCGTTCCGGCCGCTCGCCGGGCGGCCGTGCGTCGGGGCCGACCGACGCGGACCGATCTGCAGCGGCCAGTCCGGGGCTGTAAAATCGCCGCGGTGCGCGCGAGAGATTCCAGAGCCGGCAGGCGTTGGCCTGCCGTGTGACGTGCACGCCGCGAGGCGTGCTCGTCGCAGCGTGCATCTGCCTGCTGGCTCCGATGTCGCTCGCGCGCGAGCTGCGACCTCACGTCACGGCCGTGCGCACCCCCGAGCCTCCGCGCATCGACGGGCAGCTCGACGATCCCGCCTGGCGCGACGCCGCCGTGATCGACGCGTTCCACCAGATCATCCCGGTCGAGGATGCCCCCCCGAGCCAGCGGACCGAGGCCCGGATCCTCTACGACTCGGACTTCCTCTACCTGGGGATCCGCTGCTGGGACTCGGAGCCCGAGAAGATCGTGGCGCGTCGCATGGCGCGCGATGACGAGGGCCTGCAGTACGACGACCGCGTCAACATCACCATCGACCCGCTGCACGACGAGCGCAACGGCTACATGTTCCAGGTCGGCGCCAGCGGCGCGCGGCGCGACGCGCTGATCGAGAACAGCAGCCTTCCCAAGTTCGACTGGGACGGGATCTGGTACGGCCGCGCACACATCGACGATCAGGGCTTCACGGTCGAGATCGCGCTGCCCTTCAAGTCCCTGAACGTGGACCCGAAGCAGACCACCTGGGGGCTCCAGATCTTCCGCGGCATCGCGCGGAACACCGAGTGGACGCAGTGGGCGAGCCCTTACCAGAACATCTCCTTCTTCAACATGGCCGCGCTGGGCTACCTGGACGGTCTGGAGGGCATCGAGCAGGGCCAGGGGCTCGACGTGGTCGTCAACGCCGCCGTCCGCCGGCACGACGACGGCACCACGGGGCGCACGTTCAGCAAGGGCGATCCGGGCGTGGACGTGTTCTACCGCCTCACGCCCTCGCTCTCGGCGTCGCTGACCACCAACACGGACTTCGGCGATACCGAGGTGGACGAGCGGCGCGTGAACATCAGCCGCTTCGACCTCTTCTTCCCGGAGAAGCGGCGCTTCTTCCTCAAGGACTTCGGCATCTTCGACTTCGCCGACCTCTCGGAGAACGGGCGCCCCTTCTTCTCGCGCCGCATCGGCCTGCTCGAAACTGGCGACGAGGTCGACATCCGCGCGGGCGGCAAGCTCACCGGGCGCGTCGGCCGCTTCAACATCGGCCTGCTGGGCGTCCGGACCGCGGAGCTGCACGAGCTCGACAAGAAGAACCTGGCCGTGGGCCGCGTCTCCATGAACATCCTCGAGCGCTCGAACGTGGGCATGATCTTCACCCGGGGCGACCCGAACTCCAACGACGACGCGTCGCTCTTCGGGGTGGACCTGAACCTGAAGAGCAGCCAGCTGATCGCCGAGCGTGAGCTGGCCGCCAACGCCTGGTTCCAGCAGTCCAGCAGCCGCGGCGTAGAGGGCGACGAGTACGCGTTCGGCGGCAAGGTCGAGTACCCCAACGACACCTGGAACCTCCGGGCGAGCTACACGGAGCTGCAGCCGAACTTCCGGCCCGCGCTCGGCTTCGCCAACCGCGTGGACATCCGCCGCTACGAGGGGGTGGCCCGGCATCGCATCCGGCCCGTGGGAGGGCTGCGCACGATCGACAACGAGATCGCGGTCGAGTGGATCACCGACACGGCGAACGAGCCTCGCTCCGGACGCATCTGGCTGCGCCCGTTCTGGATCGAGAACCACAGCGGCGATCGGCTCGAGGTCGCGGCGTTCCGGCGCCGGGAGGTTCTGGTCGCGCCCTTCGAGATCGTCCCGGGCGTCGTCATCCCCGAGGGCGAGTACCACTGGCTGGCCTTCACCGGCCGGCTGGCCACGAGCGAGAGCCGCCGCGTGGCGGTCGATCTGACCTACAACTACGGGAACTTCTACGACGGAGAGGGAACCCGCGTGGGCGCCGACGTGGCCTGGCGCCCGTCGAGGCACTGGCTGCTCGGCGTGGACTTCGTGCAGGACCGCATCGACCTGGACCTGCCGGGGAGCTCCGACGACGACTTCACCATCCGGATCGCGCGCCTGCGCGTCTTCTGGCAGTACAACCCCGACATCTCGTGGAACCTGATCGGGCAGTGGGACAACCAGAGCGACGAGGTGGGCCTGCAGAGCCGCTTTCGCTGGATCGTGGAGCCGGGGCGCGAGGTGATCGCCGTGCTGAACCAGGGCGTCGTGCTCGACGAGGACAACGAGCCGCACCGCGGACTGTCCGAGCCGCGCCTCAAGGTGAGCTGGATGTTCCGGTTCTGAGGACGGGATCGACGTGAGCTTCGAGAGGATCGTCATCGAGCGCGTGGTCACACGCGGCTACGAGCTGGGGCACGACGCCACTCTGCCGCTCTCGGCCTACATGCGGTACCTGGAGCACATGCGCTGGCGCACGGGCGGGCGCCTGCACGACCGCGGTGGCGACGGCGTCGTGCGCGCGCAGTGCCTCGAGCTGCACGCGAGCCTGGGCCCGGAGGTCGAGCTGGAGCTCTCGGCCTGGATCAGCCGCGTGGGCCGCACCAGCGTCGCCATGTCGCACGACATCGTCCGCGTGGACGACGGCGCGCTGATCGCACGCGCCTCGGCGACGCTCGTCGCGCTCGACGGGGCCCGGCGACCGACGCCCTACCCCGACGCGGAGCGCATCGAGGTACTCGAGCGCCCGACCGCCGAGGTGCAGCCACCCGGCAGCAGCGCCGGCCCCACCAGCGCCTTCCGCTGCCCCGTCGAGCTGCGGCGCAGCGATCACGACAACCAGCAGCACGTCAACCAGGCCCGCTACGGCGACCTGATCGAGGACGTCCGCTGGCGCTGCGTGGACGCGGCCGGCTACGGCCCGGGCGACTGGGGGCGGCCGCTGCGCCGCTTCGCGCTCGCCCACGACCGGGAGATGCGCGCGGGCGACGCCCTGGAGGCCCGAACCTGGCGCGACGGCGATGCCCTGTGCTTCCGGCTCGAGCGGGGCCGCGACGACGTGGTGGCGCGCGCCCGCATGGAGCTCTGAGCGGGGCCGGGGCGACGCGCAGCGCACCGGCAGGCCCTGCGCGCCGGACGAGGACGCACGGAACCATTGCCCCGGAGCACCCGCTTCTGTCAGAGTTAGGCGATGGCGGGCAGCAAGACCAGGATGCCGTGGACGCTGGCGGGTGGCCTGCCGACGGTGCGCACCTCGATGGATCGGCGCGTGCCCGTGCTGCGCCCTGACGTCGACCTGCTCGACGCCATCGGCTTCCTGCTGCGACACCACGTGACCGGCGCGCCCGTGGTGGACGACCAGGGGCACCTGGTCGGCATGCTCACGGAGAAGGACTGTCTGAAGCTCATCACCATGGGCGCGGACCACGACCTGCCACAGGGCACGGTCAAGGACTTCATGAGCACCGAGATCACGGCGATCTCGCCCGACACCGACCTGTACTTCGCCGCGGGGCTCTTCCTGAAGAGCGAGTTCCGCCGCCTGCCCGTGGTCGAGGACGGCAAGCTCGTGGGCGCGATCACCCGCCTCGACATCCTGCGCGTGATCCGCGCGAACCTCTAGCCCGCGGGCGCCCTGCTGGCAGGGTGCCGAAACCCTCTCCCGTCGCCCCGCGGCGTCCTCGGTCCGGGGTTCTTCAGCAGCCTGCTAGCGCTTGCGGCCGCTGCCGGAGAGCACCCGCTTGCGCAGGCGCAGCGAGACAGGCGTGACCTCGAGCAGCTCGTCGTCCTCGATCCACTCCAGGGCGCCTTCGATCGTGACCAGGCGCGGGGGCGTGAGGATCACGGCGTCGTCCTTCCCGGCCGCGCGGATGTTGGTGAGCTTCTTGGCGCGACACACGTTCACGTTCAGGTCGCCGGGCCGGCGGCTCTCGCCGACGATCTGGCCCTCGTACACCGGCACGCCGCCGCCGACGAACATGCTGGCGCGCTCCTGGATGCTGAACAGCGCGTACGGCGTGGTCTTGCCGCTCTCGGTGGCCACGATCGCGCCGACGCCGCGCCGCGGGAGCTCGCCCGCCAGCGGCTCGTAGCCGCGCACGCTGCGGTAGAGCACGCCCTCGCCGCGCGTGTCGGTGAGGAACTCGGTGCGGTAGCCGAACAGCCCGCGGCTGGGGACGATCCAGCCGAAGCGCGTGCGGCCCTCGCGCTGCTCCATCTGCGTCATGCGCCCCTTGCGGCCCGAGAGCTTCTCCATGACGGTGCCCGCGAAGGCCTCGGGCACCTCGACCACGACGTCCTCGACCGGCTCGCAGCGCCGACCCTCGATCTCGCGCACGATGATCTCGGGCCTCGACACGCTGAACTCGTAGCCCTCGCGGCGCATCGACTCGATCAGCACGGCGATCTGGAGCTCGCCGCGGCCGGCGACCTCGAACGTCTCGGGCGTCTCGCCCTCCGAGACCTCGATCGACACCGAGCCGAGCGCCTCGCGCCGCAGCCGGTCGGCGATCTGGCGGCTGGTCACGAACTTGCCGTCCTGCCCGACGAAGGGCGAGGTGTTGACGCTGAAGCGCACGCGCACCGTGGGCGGGTCGATGCCGATGCGAACGAGCGGATCCAGGTGCTCCGGGTCGCAGACCGTGTCGCCGATCTCGATCGAGTCCACCCCGGCGATGATCGCGATCTCGCCGGCCCCGGCGTGCTCGCGCTCGACGCGCTGCAGCCCCTCGATGCCCAGCAGCTTGGTGACGCGGAAGGTCTCGACCTCGCCACCGGCGCCCAGCCGCGCGACCTGCGTACCGCGCCGCAGCGTGCCGCGCTCGACCCGACCGATGACCAGCCGCCCGAGGAACGCATCGTAGTCCAGCGTCACGGCCTGGAACTGCAGCGGCCCCTCCGGATCGACCTCGGGAGGCGGCGCCTGCTCGAGGATCAGGTCGAGCAGCGGGCGCAGGTCGGCGGCGAGCGCGTCGGGCTCCGACCCGGCCACGCCGTTCTTGGCCGAGGCGTAGACCACCGGGAAGTCGAGCTGGGCGTCGCTGGCACCCAGCTCCACGAGCAGGTCGAAGACCTCGTCGAGCACCTCGCCGGCGCGCTGCTCGGGCCGGTCGATCTTGTTCACGACCAGCAGCGGTCGCAGCCCGTGGGACAGCGCCTTGCCCAGCACGAAGCGCGTCTGGGGCATCACGCCCTCGACCGCGTCCACGAGCAGCAACACGCTGTCGACCATGCCGAGCACGCGCTCCACCTCGCCGCCGAAGTCGGCGTGGCCCGGAGTGTCGACGAGCTGGATCCGCACACCGCCGTACTCGACGGCGGTGCTCTTCGCGTGGATCGTGATCCCGCGCTCGCGCTCCTGGTCCTCGCTGTCCATCACGCGCTCGGCGACCTGCTGGTTCTGGCGGAACACGCCGGTCTGCCGGAGGAGCCCGTCGAGCAGGGTCGTCTTGCCGTGGTCGACGTGCGCGATGATGGCGAGGTTGCGCAGCTCCTTGCGCCGTTCAGCCATCCTGGCGCCGCAGACTAGCCGTAATCTGCCGCGGCGCCAGCGCAGCAGGTGCGCTGGCCCGCGGGACGGCACCCCGATTGGGAGCTAGGCTGCCGCGCATGCGTCACAACGGGCTGCTCGTGGGAATGGGCGCGATCCTGGCCACGGCGGGCCTGGCGCTCGCCGGCCCCTCCGAGGAGGACGCCAGCGCACAGGCTCCGGGGACGGCCGCGGTGGAGGCCCCAGCGGCGCAGGAGCCGGGCGCCGCGCCCCCGGATGCGGCGGCCTCGCTCGCCCGGAGGCTGGGCGCCCTGCCGGGGCTGGCCGCCGCGCCGGGTGCGGTGCGCGAGGCCGCGATTCTGCTGCTGACCACGCCGCTGCGGCTCGAGCCGATCCTCTCGTCCAGGCCTGCGGAAGCCGTGGAGCCGGGCGCGAGCACGGAGGGGAACGCCAGCCTCGAGCGCCTGGCCGCGCGCGCGCGCGCGGCCGAGGGCGAGCAGCTGGCCGCGGCGCTGGCCGCGCTGCGAGCCGCGCAGCTGCGCGCGCTCGAGACCCGCTTCGATCCGCGTGCGCACGCCGTGCTGGAAGCGGAGCGGGCCGCGCTGGCCGCGCTGCGCCCGGAGCCCGGGGACGACGACCCGACGCTGCCCGAGGCGATCGACCAGGCGCTCGCGCGCGGCACCCCGGGGCCGGGCGCCGAGCGGGCGCTGCGCACGCTGGGTCGCCTGGCGCGCGAGCGGGAGCTGCGCCGCTCGCTGGATCCCGACGCGCTGCTCTTCGCCACGCCGTCCGAGGGCGACGAGGGTGCCGCGCTGCGCGAGCGCTGGATCCGGTACCAGGAGCAGCTGCGCGAGGCCGTGCACGGGCGTGCCGCGGCGAGCGTGGAGCTCGGCGCGGCGCTGGACCGGCGCAACCGCCTGCTCCTGGCGATCGAGCCCGCGGCGCAAGCGGCACGCGCGCAGCGGGAGCTGCTCGACCGTCTGGTGCCCGCCGGTCTGGGCGCGCCGCTGGACGACGCGGAGCTGGCGCGGCTGCTCGCACGACTCGACTCGACCGAGCGCGAGCTCGCGGCGCTCGCCCACGACGCGGCGACGCCGCACCGCGCGCTGGCCGCGGAGCTGGCGCGGAGCCTCGAGGCGCTCGCCGCGCCACACGACGCGTACGAGCAGGCACGCGCGGGCTGGGAGGAGGCGTGGCGCGAGATCGACGCGCACCTCGACGACGTCGCGCGTGCGCGCGCCGGACTCTGGCGACGCCTGGCCGGGGCGATCCCGGAGGAGAGCAGCGACGATCCCGCGATCGCAGCACTGGTCGCGACCGTGCGCGAGCGCG
This sequence comes from Deltaproteobacteria bacterium, assembly GCA_029261925.1. GTDB lineage: Bacteria > Myxococcota_A > UBA9160 > SZUA-336 > SZUA-336 > JAGWBS01. The sequence goes on from JAJDAJ010000106.1 coordinate 22,162, forward strand.
CGCGCCGCGCGGACCTCGACGCGCCTGCGGACACGGCCGGGGGCGACGGGGACGGCGCGGCGGCGGAGAGCGGCGCACGAGCGGCGCTCGCGCCCCCGCTGCGCGTTCACGCGGCGCGCTGGCTGCACGACGCCCTCGCGGAGATCGGGACCGGGGAGCTGCTGCTGCGTCAGGTCGAGATCGCGCTCTCACCGGCCACGGCACCGTCGGAGCGGGGTCTCGCGCTGCTCTCGCTCGCCGGAGATCTGCACCTGCCCTGGCACGCAGAGGTCACGCGCCAGGGGATCGACGTGGAGCTCGCGATCGGCGGACGGGCCTTCGTGATGCGCGACCTGGCGGGGCTCGGCGCGCTGCCACTGCCCCGCGGGAGCGGGGGTGCGCCGCCGCGCATCCGGGCCGCCAGCGCGCCTTCACTGCGGGCGCTGCGGCGGGCGGGGGAGCTGCTCGCGGGCGAGGTGCCCGATGCGGACCTGGTCGTGGCGGCGATCGAGGCGGCGGGGCTGACTGCGGCCGGGCCCGCGAGCCCGGCGGGTGCCCCGTCCGATGCCGCTCAGAGCGCGGTTCCGCAGGCCTTGCAGTAGCGCGCGTCGAACGCGTGCCCCTCGAGCGCGCAGTTCGGACACGCCTGCGTGCTGATGCGCACCCCGCGAGCGGCCTGGACCAGCTCGGCCGAGAAGATCCCGGTGGGCACGGCCAGGATCCCGTAGCCGACGATCATCAGGATCGAGGCGAGGATCTGGCCGGGCACGCTCTGCGGTGAGATGTCGCCGTAGCCCACGGTCGTCAGCGTGACGATCGCCCAGTACATGCTGCGCGGGATGCTGGTGAAACCGGCGTCGCGGCCGCCCTCGATCAGGTAGATCAGCGCGCCGACGATCACGACCACGCTGAGCACCGCACCGAGGAAGACCACGATCTTGACCCGGCTCGCGCGCAGCGCGCGCATGAGCACGTCGGCCTCGCCCAGGAAGTGGGCGAGCTTGAAGACGCGGAACACCCGCAACAGGCGCAGCGTGCGGATCACCAGGAGCGACTGGGCGCCGGGGATCAGCAGGCTGAGGTAGGTCGGCAGGATCGCGAGCACGTCCACGATGCCGAAGAAGCTGCGCGCGTAGCGCAGCGGCGAGCCCACCGATGCGAGTCGCAGCAAGTACTCGATGGTGAACGCTCCCGTGAGCGTCCACTCGAGCGCGCGAAGCGCCGGCCCGTGAGTCGCGCGGATCTCCTCGACGCTCTCCAGGCTGACCGCCAGCAGGCTGATCAGGATCGCGACGAAGAGCGCCACGTCGAAGACCTTGCCGCGCGGCGTGTCGGCCTCGAAGATGATCTCGTGCGTGCGGGCGCGCCAGCCGCCCGGCATGCTGCTGGATCCGGGGATCATGTGCGCAATGTACCGGGCGGCGCGCGGAACGCGCACCGGGTGCGGCGGATCGGGCGGAAATTGCGCACCAGCTGCCGCCCGGGACCGCAGATCGGGCTCACGCTACGGAGCATGCCGGGGTTACACTCGCGACATGCGCGCCATCCTCGTCACGATCGGGCTGATCGCACTGGCGGGGCAGGGCTGCGCGACCTCCGACGCACCCCTCACGCCCGAGCGTGCGGCCGAGCTCCAGCGCCAGGGCCTCGACACGCTGCGCGACTGCGAGCGCGGGGCGTACGTCGAGTCCAGCCTGTGCATGAGCCTCGAGCTCATCGTCGCCGAGTACGAGCTCTGCCGGCGCGAGCCCCCCGACGCGCCGCAGGACTGCGAGCAGGTCTGGGCCGAGCTGGCGCGCGTGCGCACGGAGCTGCGCACCGAGCCGTGGCGCCCGCCGCCACTGCTGGCGCCGCTGGGCTCGCATCCCTGGTAGGCCGGCGCCCGCGCCGATCCCCGGCTCAGTCCGCGAGGATCAGGGCCGGGATCTGATCCGGCCGATCGACCAGGACCCCGGCACCGGCCTCGCGCAGCTCGGCGGCGCTGCGCAGACCCCAGGTACAGCCGATGGTGCGCGCGCCGGCGTTGCGGCCGGTGTGCACGTCGATCGCGCTGTCTCCGATCATCCAGACCTCGCATGGCGCGCGGTCGAGGCCCGCGCGCAGCCGCTCGAGACCGGCGGGGTCGGGCTTGGGGGCCGGCAGGCTGTCGCCCCCGAGCACCGAGACGAAGCGCTTGCCCAGGTCCAGCCCCGACACGATGCGGTCCAGGTAGTGCTGCGGCTTGTTCGAGAGCACCGCCAGCGACTCGCCCGCCAGCTCGTCGAGGCAGCGCTCGACGCCGGGGTACAGGTCGCTCGTCTCCAGGCAGCAGCGCTCGTAATGGCCCCGGAAGCGCTCCATGTGGGCCTCGATGCGGCCGCGGACGGCCTCGGACGGGGGCAGGGCCCGGGTGAGCAGCTTCAGCGCGCCCTCCCCGATCCAGGCCTTGACCTCGGGTCCCTCGATCCCCGGCAGCCCCGCGTCGGCCAGCGTCTCGTTGACCGCCGTGGCGAGGTCGCGCCAGGTGTCGGCCAGCGTGCCGTCGAAGTCGAAGACGATCAGGCGCTGGCCGGCAGACATGTCGGCGGAGGGTACGCGCGGCCCGCCCGCCCGCCAGCCGGGGTTGTGCGGGAGGCGGTCAGTGGTACGCTGATCCACACCACGCGACGGGCGCAAGTACAGGCGAGAACAAGGTATTTCTCGACATCCGTGTCAGCCCCGCCGCGGAGCTCTGCATGTTCTTCTCGCTGCGCTACAAGCTGGCCCTGCTGACGAGCGTGCTGCTCGTCGCGGGGATCGGGGTCACATCCTGGGTGATGTTCGCCCAGTCCACGCGCGCACTCGAGAACGAGATGGCCCGGCGCGGCGAGGTCCTCGCCGAGACCCTGGCGCGCAGCGCGCGCGACTGGCTGCTGCTCGAGGACGACCTGCAGCTGAGCCAGCTGGTCAAGAGCATCGCGGCCGAGCCGGGCATCCTGGCGGCCCGCATCCTGGACAGCGAGGGCCGGGTCGTGGAGTCGTCGCGCGAGAGCGAGCCCCCGGCGCGCGAGCGCCGCACCCTCGGCGGGGACGAGCCGCGCGACCTGGGCACCGAGCGCCTGGGCGGAACGCTCATCATCGCCGCGCGGCTCAGCTTCAAGGACGTGGACCTGGGCGAGGCACAGGTGGTGATGGACATCGAGGGCATCACCGCGCCGCTGATCGCCGACGCGCGGCGCGAGATCGGCATGGCCGCCGGAGCGCTGCTGGTGGTCGCGCTGCTGATCGCGATCGGGCTCAGCCAGCGCATCACGCGCCCGCTGGGGCGCCTGCGCCTGGCGGTCAACGCGCTGGGCCACGGCGATACCAGCGCGCGCGTCGAGGCCGAGACGCACGACGAGCTGGGGGAGCTGGCCCGGGCCTTCAACGAGATGATCGAGAGCCTGGGCCAGAAGGACCGCATCGAGCGCGCGTTCCGCCGCTACGTGAGCGACCACGTGCTCAACGAGATCGTGAGCGACCCCGCGAGCGTCGAGCTCGCCGGCGAGCGCCGCGAGGTCACCGTGATGTTCGTCGACATCCGCCAGTTCACGCGCATCACCAGCTGGCTCGGCCCCGAGCGGCTGGTGGCCTTCCTGAACGAGACGTTCGACCTGATCACCAGCCGCCTGCTCGAGCACGGGGTGACCGTGGACAAGTACGTCGGCGACGCCATCCTGGCGTACGCGGGCGCCCCCATCGCCAGCGACGACCACGCGCGCCGCGCAGTCGCGGCGGCGATCGCGATCCAGCGCTCGATCGACGAGCGCAATCGCAAGCTCGAGGTCTCCAACGCGCCGTTCGTGCGCCTGGGCGTGGGGATCGGCATCCACACGGGATCCGTGGTCCTGGGCAACATCGGATCGGAGCGCAAGATGGACTACACGGCGATCGGCGAGCCGGTGAACGTGGCCAGCCGCCTGCAGGACATCGCCGGCGCCGGCCAGATCCTGGTCACCCAGGAGGTCAACGCGCGCCTGGGCCAGGCCCTCGAGACCCGCTCGACCGGCTCCCGTCGTCTCGAGGGAATCGACACCGAGATCGAGGTCTTCGAGGTCGTGTACTGAGCGCGGGGCCCCGGCCCCACGGGCGCCCGTCCCGGCGGCGAACCGGCGGGAAGCTAGACTAGGCCGGTGCGGACGAGGGTCGTCGCGATCTGGCTGGGCGCGTTGGCGCTGGGGGGCTGCGCGAGCCCGCTCGACCGGGCGGAGGCGCTGTACCGTCAGGGCGCGCTCCACGAGGCGGTGGAGGCCTGGCGCGCGGTCCCGTCCGACCATCGCGACCGGGCCCGCGCCGAGGAGCGCCTGGCGCTGGTCCAGGGTGAGCTCGAGCGCATGCTCAAGCGCTTCGAGAAGCAGGCCGCCTTCTTCGAGGCCAACGGGCAGCTCGGCGAGGCGATCCTCTACTACCGCCTGGCGCTGAAGATGGATCCGGGCCGCGACGCGACCCTGGAGCACGTGCAGGCGCTGGTGCGCGAGCTCGAGGTGCGCAAGGCCGCGGAACGCGAGCGCATGCTCCGCGCGCTCGGGGGCGGTGACCTGGCCGAGGCCTCGACAGCCGCCTCCGAGCTGCAGCGCCTGACCCCGTACGACCCGGCGATCCAGATCGAGGTGCGTCAGGTGCGGCACGCGATCGGGGCCGAGGTCCTGAGCAACCTCGAGGTCGGCAAGCGCTCGCTCCAGCGCGGCGATCTCGACCAGGCCCGGGAGAGGTTCGAGGTCGTGATGGGCCTCGACCCCAGCCACGAGGAGGCCGGCGGCTGGATCGGGTTCATCGAGGAGGAGCAGCGCAAGGCGCAGCGCCGCCGCAGTCGCCCGGTCGATCGCATCGTCGCCCGCTCGCTCAAGCTCGACGAGGTCTCGCCGCGCGAGATCAGCGCGGAGTCGCACTACCGGCGCGGACGCAAGGCCGAGCTGGCCGAGCGCAAGTTCGAGGCGCTGCGCCAGTACGAGCGCGCGCTGCGCGAGAGCGCGCACCACCTCAAGGCGCGCAGCGCGCTGGCACGACTGCGCCGCGAGCTGATGCCGCGGATCCCCACGCTTTACGCCGAGGGCAAGCGCTATTTCAACGACGAGGACCTGCAGAACGCGCTGCGCTCCTGGGAGCACGTGCTGCTGATCCAGCCCGATCACGCGCAGGCCGCCGAGAACCTGCAGCGCGCGCAGCGCATCCTGTCGCGCCTCGAGGAGCTCCAGCAGGGTGGCTCGTAGCCGGTCGTACCGCGGCGCGCTCGCCTGCATCTGCGTGGCCCTTGGCGGCTGCGCCACGCTCGAGCAGCTCATGCGCGAGGAGGCTGTCACGGCCACCGCCGCGCTCACCTTCGACCGCGAGGTGGACCTGCTTCCCCCCGAGAGCCTGAGCGTGGTGTCGAGCGCCGACCGCACCATCGTCTTGACCTGGAGCCCGGTGCTCGTCGGCGAGGTGGCCGGCTACGCGATCATGCGCGCACCCGACGCCGCCGGCCCCTTCCGCCTCGTCGGTCGCACGACCTCGCGCTTCGGCACGCTCTTCAGCGACCGCGGAGAGGAGGCCGGCGCGCTGGGAGACGGCCAGACCTACTTCTACCGCGTGCACCCGTACGACCTGGCGGGCCGCGTCAGCCGCAGTCATGCGGCGCTGCGCGCGCAGACCGAGCCGCGGCCCGCGCCGCCGGGCGGACTCACCATCTACTCGAACCTGCCGCGCAAGGTCGTGCTCAGCTGGATCGCCAGTCCGCGCCACACGGTGACCGGATACGGTGTATATCGCAGCCCGACGCAGGCCGGCCCGTGGGAGCGCGTGCGGCTGGTCGAGGGACGGCTGAACACGATCCATGAGGATCCCGTCGAGGGCGACCTGCGCGTGATGTACTACCGGCTCACGGCGGTCAATCGATTCGGCGGCGAGAGCGACATGACCTCGGCGAACCGCGCGGTCACCAAGGCCGACCCGCTGCCGCCCATCGGCCTCCACGTCGCGGAGCGGCACGTGGGTCGCGTCGAGCTCGGCTGGAGCGCCAACGTCGAGGACGACCTGGTCGCGTACGAGGTCTGGCGCGTGGCGCAGCAGGACTCCGGCTGGCCGGAGCCCACGCGCATCGCCGAGGTCGGTCCCGCGCCCGACGCGCTGGCGTGGCGCGACACGGGCGTCGGCTGTGGCCAGCGCGTGCGCTACCGCCTGCGCGCACGCGATCGCGACGGGCTGGTCAGCGCATTCTCCGCGCCGCTCGAGGTCGAGGGCCTCGACCTCGACGTGATCGTGGGCACCGCCGCGGACGGCCGCCCAGAGCTGCGCTGGAGCGCAGACCGCGCGACCGGCTGGGCACGCGCCCGCATCGAGCTGGACCGCGGCTTCGGCCTGCCCCGCCGCGTGCTCGGCTGGGCCGATCCCGAGCCCCGCTTCCGCTTGCCCGCCGACCTGGAGGGGGACCTCGAGCTGCGCATCGTCCTGGAGCGGCCCGGACAGACGGGACAGCCTCCCGACGAGGCACCCGCCTGCGCGGTCGCCGTGGCCATCGAGGACGGCGAGCTGCGGCCCCGGGCAGGGTCTGCATCCGCCGCCTCCGCATCCCCTTGACCCGGGGCGGCCCCCCCGTAGACTGGGCGACCTTGGTCCTCGGTAGCTCAGCTGGTAGAGCGGGTGGCTGTTAACCACTAGGTCGCAGGTTCGAGTCCTGCCCGGGGAGCCAGCGGTCCCTCGCGTTCGCGCCGGCCACGGTCAGCGCATCCAGCCCTTCACCGCGAAGATGTAGAGGCTGAGCGCCATCCCGGCCGCGACGCCGAACGCGACCTGCGCAAGGCTGGCCTCCCACGGACTCCCGGCGAGGTTCATGCCGAGCAGGCCGCCCGCGACCGACGGGATCAGGGCCAGTGCCGTCAGCAGCGCCAGCAGACGCATCACCTTGTTCATCTGGAACGAGGACACGTTCAGCCGCAGATCCACGAGCGCCGCGAGGCCCTCGCGGACGTCGTCGATCGCCGCGTAGAGGTCCTCCGCGTCGTCCGAGAGCAGCTGGAAGAGCGGCCGGTGCGGGGTCTCGAAACCGCGAATCGCCAGGCGGTTCCGCGCCAGGTCGCTGACCACCTCCTTGAGGTGCCGCAGGTTGCCGCGGACGCGCGAGATCTCGCTGCGCAGCAGGAACGTCTGCGAGAGGAACTCCTGATCGCGCGTGCGGCCCTCCGCGCTCTCGATGCGCAGGAGCCTGGCCTCTAGGTGATCCACCACCTGGCCGTAGGCCCGCAGCAGCTCGGTCACCAGCGCCATCGTGGCCCGGACCAGCGGAGGCAGCGAGGCGTCCACCTCCTCGAGCCGCTGCGCGACCGACGCACTCAGCGGCGTCGACCGCCGCGTGAGCACGACGACGTTCTGTGCCGAGCCCACCAGCAGCAGCCGGGTGCGCTGCACGCGCCCGTCGACGACCTCCGGATACAGTGCGAACAGCGCCGCGAAGCCCTCGAGCCGGTCGAGGCGCGGAAAGGTGGCCTCGAGCAGCTTGCGACGCAGCGCAGGCTCCGGAACGCCGAGCGCGGCGGCCAGGGGCCCGACCTGCTCCGGTCCCACGCCGCTCACGAAGATCCAGTCCTCCTCGGCGGAGGCCACACGCTCCAGCACCGTCTGCCAGTCCATCGACTCGAAGCGGGGCTGGGGTCCGTCCACCAGGGCCTGCGCCTCCAGCCGCGACACCGGCTCGGGCTCGCGGAGTATCGACTCCTGCTGGGCAGCCGCGACGGCGGCGCTCGACCGCGTACCCAGCAGCGCCAGCCGACCGAGACGCAGCAGGCGCAGTGCGGGCGAGCTGCGCAGAGCACCGTGCACCGCCGGCAGTGCGGAGACGAGCGCGGCGGCGATGATCAGGGCGTCGAGCACGCGCCACGGTCCGCTCGCGAAGGCTCGCTTCGAATCGGCGCGCGCGAGCCCGGCGAGGTACTCCAGGGCGAACAGACCGACCACGACGAACTCCGCGATCACGAGCCCGGTCAGCGCGGCCGTCGAGAGCGGGAAGACCGCCGGCGCGATGCCGAGAAACAGCGAGAGCAGCGCGAGGAAGCCCAGCACCGCCTCGTCCAGGACGGACTGAACCTGCCCGGCGATCCCCGCCGTGCTGAACGCGGAAGCTCCGCTCGCGGTGCCGGTCATCGCACTCTCCTTCCCCTCGCCAGGAGCTCGACGGATCCGGGTCGCCCTCGCTTCCGAGCCGCTGTCGGGACGCAGTGCCGCAGCGGACCCGCTACCTCGAGCGGCTGGCCAGGATCTCGATCAGCGCGAGCGCCTCGTCGGGGTCCATGCGTCCGACCGGCGAGCTCGAGTACATCGAGGCCAGCACGCGACCCTTCTGCGTCAGGATGAACTCGCTGGGCTGGATGTGGTCCCGCCGTTCCTCCCACCACGCGCCGATCCGTCCGGCCATCTCGTGCGTCACGCCGTGCGCCACGGGGAAGCCGAGGTCGGCCGCGACCTCCTTCGCGTGCTCCTCGGAGTCCGCGGAAGCGGCGATGATGCTGGCCCCTGAATCGGAGAGCGCGGCACGGCGCTCTTCGTAGCCGGCGAGCAGCCGGCGGCAGAAGGGTCACCAGTGTCCGCGGTAGAACAGGACGATCGCGTACGGCGTGTCGATCTGATCGGGCAGCGTCAGCGTGCCGCCCCCGACGAGCGAGAGCGTCAGCTCCGGGAACGTGTCGAGCAGGTCGAGCTTTTCGGCCATCCGGTCCTCCCGAGCGCAGTCTAGCGCCGCCCCTCGACCCGCGAGCGGCCGGAGTGTGGCGCGCTCATCCGTCGTCCGGACCGCCCATCTCCGTCGCGAGCCGCCGCTCGAGCTCGACCTTGCGGACCTTGCCCGATGCGGTGAGCGGGAACTCGCCGACGAAGCGCCAGACGCGCGGCACCTTGAAGTGTGCCACGCGCCCCGCGACGAACTCCTCCAGCTGCGCCGCGTCCGGCTCGCTGCCGGGCTCCGGCAGGACGAAGGCGGCGACCTGCTGACCCCAGCGCGCGTCGTCCATGCCCACCACCGCGGCGTTCGCGACGTCGGGGTGGCGCAGGAGCGCGTCCTCGACCTCGGCGGGGTAGATGTTCTCGCCGCCGCGGATGATCACGTCACGGCTGCGGCCCTGGATGCGCAGGTAGCCCGCCTCGTCCATCGAGCCGAGATCCCCGGTGTGCAGGAAGCCGTCGGGGTCGATGGTCTCCGCGGTCGCCTCCGGGTTCTCGATGTACCCGTCCATGCGCAGCGGCGAGCGGACGCAGATCTCGCCGACCTCGCCGAGCTTCAGGATCTCGCCGTCCGGCGAGACGATCTTGACCTCGCTGTGCGAGACCGGCCGGCCGACGGTGGTGGCCTTGATCTCCGCGGGATCCTCCAGCTCGGTGATCGAGATCGCCGGACACTCGGACTGCCCGAAGGCGATCGACACCCAGGCGCCGAGCTCCCGCTCGATGCGCTCGACCAGGGCGGCCGGCACCGTGGTCCCGCCCAGGCCGACCACGCGCAGCTGCCCCTCGCGGGGGCGGAAGCCGGGGTGATCGAGCATGCCCAGCAGGATGGTCGGTACGCCGCCGGTGCGCGTCGCGCCCGTCGGCCCGAGCAGCTCGGCGAGCAGGTCGAGGTCGTAGCGCGACATGACCACGTAGGTGCCGGTCATGCAGAGCGCGCCGAGCACCAGGTGCACCGAGCCGCCGATGTGGTGCAGCGGCACGGGGTTGAGCCAGACGTCGCCGTCCACACCATTGCGCTGCACGTTCTGGTTGGCGCTGTTGAGCGCTGCGCGGTGACTGAGCAGCGCGCCCTTCGCGGCGCCCGTGGTGCCCGAGGTGAACTGGATGAGGAAGGGCGCGTCGGACGCGACCGACGGCAGCGCACCCCCGGCGCCGCGCGGCAGCTCGTGCAGCGCGTCGAGGTCGTGGACGGGCGTTCCGGACGCCAGCCCCCGCGCACGCTCCAGCAGCGGCGATCCGCGCATCTCGGCGGCGGCGAGGACGGCGCGCGGCCGGGTCAGCGCCACGGCGTGGCGGACCTCGGCGTCGGCCCACGCGCCGTTGAACGGGGCGATGACGACGCCCGAGAGCGCGCAGGCGTACTCCAGCTCGACCCAGGGCACGCTGTTCGGCGCCCAGACGGCGACGCGGTCGCCGGGGTCGGCGAGCTCGAGCAGCGACGCGGCGACGCGCCCGGCGCGCTCCAGCAGCTCCGCGTAGCTCATGCTGCCCAGGCCCCCGGCGTCGGGCCAGCGCAGGGCCGCGCGGTCGGGGTGCGTGCGGGCGCGCTCGCGCAGCAGGTCACCGACGCTGGTCTCGAGCAGCGGCACGCGATCGTCCGCCTCCCGGTGGGCCAGTCCTGGCAGAATGGGGGCTCCGCTCATGGCTGCATCATCTCACGACGGGCGGCCCGGCGGCGACGGCGCCGGCCCGCTCGCGACATGAGGCTCGCCTCGCCGCCGGCCGCGGCCTGGAAGACCGCCCAGCCCCACGCGGGCTGGGCGGCCGCGCGCGCCTTCGCCGCGGTCGTTCCCCTCGACGCACCCGGCGACCCGGCGGCCTTCGCGGTCACGCGCTTCGACGCCGCCGAGCGCGTGCTCCGCGACGCCACCGCGTTCTCCTCTGCGCGCTACGCGCAGGTGCACGGCCCCTTCAAGGGAATCAACCTGCGCTCGATGGACGGCGCACCGCACCGCCGGCACCGGGCGCTGATCGCGCCGAGCTTCCGGGCCTCGATGCTGGAGCGCTGGGAGCGGGAGATCGTGCGCCCGGTCGCGCACGCACTCGCCGACCGGATCGAGGCGGCGGGGAGCGTCGAGCTGGTCGAGGCCTTCACGTCGCGGCTACCCGTGCAGGTGATCTGCGAGATCCTCGGTCTGCCGGAGGTCGATCACGCGCGCTTCCTCGCCTGGTCCGACGCGGTCAACAGCGGACCGCTCGACCCCGGGGCCGGCCGCGCGGCTGCGGAGCAGATGGCCGCGTACTTCCGACCGCTGATCGAGGCGCGCCGCGCGGATCCCGGCGCCGACCTGCTCAGCGCCCTGGTCTGCGCGGAGGTCGAGGGCGCGGCTCTCGACGAGGCGCACCTGCTCGGCTTCCTGCGCCTGCTGCTCCCCGCCGGCGCCGAGACCACCTACCGGGTGCTGGGATCCGCACTGGTCGCGCTCCTGGAGCAGCCCGACAGGGTCGAGCAGCTGCGCGCGTCACCCCGGCGAATTCCCGCAGCGGTCGAGGAGACGCTGCGCTGGGAGACCTCGGTCACGATGACGGTCCGGCACGCCGCGCACGACCTCGAGCTCGACGGCGTGGCGATCCCGGAGGGCAGCGCGGTGACGGTGCTGCTCGCCAGCGCGAACCGCGACGAGTCGCGCTGGTTGGAGCCGGACCGCTGGGACCCCGAGCGAGCGCCGCTGCCGCACCTGGCGTTCGGCTCGGGAGCCCACGTCTGTCCCGGTCTGCACCTGGCTCGGCTCGAGATCCGCGTCGCGCTCGAGGTCCTGCTCGAGCGCTTCCCCGCGTTGCGCCTGGACCCAGACCGACCCGCGCCGCGGATCGAGGGCCACGCCTTCCGCGGCCCACCGGCGCTGGCGGTGCGGCTGGACGCCCCGGCACGGAGCACGCGCCGCGCGGGGGGACCGCCGGCGGCGTCCACCTGAGCACGACCCGTCGGCTGTCAGGACGCGATGCGAATGCGGCGGCCCGGGAGCGCCGCGAATCGTGCGGGCCGTAAGCTGGTACCCTGTCGCGCGCGGTGCGGCGACGCGAGGGCCGCGGGCGCCGGGTCACGAGGAGAAGGCATGGCGATCAAGAAGTTCCCGATCGAGGCGGGACACATCATGATGTTCGCGCGCGCGGTCGGCGACGCGAACCCGATCTACCACGACGAGGACGCGGCGCGGAAGACCGAGCCGGGTGGGATCATCGCCCCGCCGACCTTCGTCCAGGCCAGCGCGCAGTTCGATGACAGCTACCCGCTGCGCCCGCGCATCGGGGAGCCGTGGTCCGGCTCGGGCCGGAACCCGACCGGCGTCGAGCGAAGCGCAGGCGGCGGGGGCGGGGGCGGTCTGCACGCGGAGCAGCACTACGAGTACCACCGCGTGCTTCGCCCGGGCGACGTGCTCAGCGCCGAGACGCTCCCGGGAAAGAGCTGGGAAAAGCAGGGCCGCCGCGGTGGCAAGCTGCTCTTCAGCGAGATGGTCACCGAGTACCGCGACCAGGACGGAGAGCTGGTCGTGACCGCGCGAAGCGTCGGCGTGAAGACCGAGCGCGTCGTCGAGGAGGACTGAGATGGCGCTTCGAGCCAGCGAGCTCTCGGTGGGCGCGACCCACGAGGAGATCGTCGTGGACGACCTGACGCGGACCCAGTGCGTGCAGTACGCGGGTGCGTCGGGGGACTACAACCCGCTGCACCACGACGAGGTCTACACGACCCAGGTCGCGGGCTATCCCGGGATCTTCGCGCACGGCATGCTGACCATGGGCCTGACCGGGAAGATGCTGACGAACTACGTCGGCGACGGGCGACTCACCCGCTTCGGTGTGCGCTTCAGCTCGCAGGTCTGGCCCGGCGACACGCTGACCGCGAGCGCGACCGTCGAGGCCCTCCGCCAGGAGAACGGCGTGCACCTCGTGGACCTGGCCGTGTCGACGCGCAACCAGGACGGCGCCGAGGTGGTGAAGGGCTCCGCGACGGCGCGCGTCGATCCCTGAGGCCCGGTCGCGGGTCAGGCGTCAGCCGATCCCGCGCACGACGATGAGCGTGCCCGGCGCCGACTCCGTGCGCAGCGGCAGGATCGCCTGGTAGTCGGCCGAGTCGTACCAGGCGCGGAAGGCCTCCTCCGAGGCGAACTCGACGATCACCGTGCGCGGGTGCTCGATCTCGCCCTCGACGACCTCGGGGGCCTCGTCGAAGCCGATCACCCGCCCGCCGCAAGCCTTGATCGTCGGCAGCGCTCGCGACACGTACTCGTCGAGCTGCTCGCGATCCTCGATGCGCCCCTGTGCCACCACGTAGACCGGCATCCGTCTCCCCTTCCCGCACCGAGTCTAGCCGGCGCTCAGGCAATGGTGAAGCCGCCGTCGGCGATCAGCACCTGGCCGGTGATCAGCGAGGCGTCATCCGAGGCCAGGAAGAGCGCCGCCGCGGCGGCCTCGTCGGCGCTGCCGATCCGGCCCAGCGGGGTGCGGCGCTCGAGCGCGCGGCGCGCCGCCGGGTCCTCGCGGATGAAGCGCGTGCGCTGGGTCTCGACCACACCCAGACACAGGGCGTTCGCGCGCACGCCGTGGCGTCCCTCGCTGGCCGCGATCGAGCGCGTGAGCCCGGTGAGCCCCGCCTTGGCGCTGGCGTACCAGTCGGGGCCGCCCACGCGGTTGCCCGCGATCGAGCAGACGTTGACGATCGCTCCGCCTCCGCCGCGGACCAGCACCGGCAGCGCGAGGGTCGTCATCCGGTACGCGGACGAGAGCGTCTGCTCGATGCCCAGGTCCCAGCGCTCGAGCTCGCTGCCCGCGCGGTACTGCGAGGGCAGACCCGCGTTGTTCACCAGCAGCTGCAGCGCTCCGAATCTCCCCAGCACGGCCTCGACGAGGGCGCGGCCGTCCTCGAGGCTCGCGGCGTCCGCCCGGCGGGCCAGCGCGGCACCGCCCGCGGCCTCGATCTCCTCCGCGACCCCCTGAGCGGCCGCGGCGTCGATGTCGGCGACCGCAACGGCTGCGCCCTCGCGGGCGAAGCGCAGCGCCACGGCGCGCCCGACGCCCGCGCCCCCTCCCGTCACGATCGCCACGCGCTCGCGCAGCCTCATGCGGACACGCTTGCCCGCGTCCGGCCCAGCGCGGTCACGTCCTCACGCACCGGGGATGCAGCGCCGCGGATCATCGAGCGCGCGTGCCGGACGGCATCAAGCTGGTCGCGAGACGGCCGATGCCCCACCTGGGCCATGGCAGCGGACAGACGACGGGACAGGCGACGGGGAGGTCGCTTCCGGGTGCGCATCTGGTCGGATGAGCACGAGGTCACCGGCTTCACCTCGAACGTGTCCGAGCACGGGCTCTTCGTCGAGGCGCAGACCCAGGTGCCGATCGGCACCCGCGTGCACGTCGAGATCCGCGACCGCGAGGGCGCGCCCTTCCTGGCGGAGGCGCTGGTCGTGCGGCACAAGCAGGTGCCTCCGCGGCTGCGCTCCGTGACACGCCCCGGGATGGGGCTGCGCCTGCTCCCGCCCACGGAGCTGCTGAACCCCGACGCGGGTCCCGCCACGGCGACCCCGACGGTGGTGCTGCCCGACGACGGCCCCCTGCGACTCGACCTGTCCGACCTCGAGGCGCTGCGCAGCGCGCTCGAGGGAGAGGTCTCCAAGGGCGTGCTCGCGGCGCCGGACCGCGGCAAGGAGGCGGTGGGCTCGCGCGTCCAGATCCGCGTGGCGCTGCCGCCCCCGTGGAGTGAGGTGACCTGGAGCGGTCGCGTCATGCAGCGACTCGAGGCGTCGGATCCCCCGCTGCTGGTCCTGCAGCTCGACGACCCGGGCCTCGTCACGTCGCTGGCCACGGAGATCCTGGACTACGAGGGCGGCCCCTGAGCGGCGCGCTCACCAGCCGAGCACCCGGGCGAAGATCAGCGGCGCGACGATCGTGGCGTCGGACTCGATCACGAACGACGGTGTTTCCAGGTCGAGCTTGCCCCAGGTGATCTTCTCACTGGGAATGGCACCGCTGTAGGAGCCGTAGCTGGTGGTCGAGTCGCTGATCTGGCAGAAGTAGCCCCAGTACGGGCAGGATCGCTGCAGGTCCTGGTGGATCATCGGTACCACGCAGATCGGAAAGTCCCCGGCGATACCGCCGCCGATCTGGAAGAAGCCGACGGTGCGCACGGCGTCGGCGACCTCCATGGCGTGCAGCCCGCCGCCGAGCGGCTCGACGGGCGGCCGCACGACCGGCAGTGCGTCGAGGTCCTTCTCGAGCGTCGTGCGCACGTACCAGCGAGCCAGCTCGGCCAGGTACTCGAGCCCGCCGCGCGCCACGCCGAAGCCCGACAGGTCGCCGGAGAGCACGTGCGAGGTGAACACGTTGCCGAGGGTCGAGTCCTCCCAGCCCGGCACGAAGACCGGCAGCTCGCGCTCGGCGGCGGCCAGCAGCCAGGAGTCGGCGGGATCGATCTGGTAGCTGGCCTCGAGGTGTCCCTCGCCGAGCAGCCGGAACAGGAACTCGTGCGGGAACAGGCGCTCGCCGGCCGCGTCGGCGCGCTTCCAGATCTCGAGCAGCGGCTTCTCGACCGCGCGGAAGGCCTCGGCCTCCGGGATGCACGTGTCGGTCACGCGATTGAGTCCCCTGCGCTCGAGGTCCTTCTCCATCTGCGGCGTCAGGTTGCGGTAGTGAGGGATGCGCCGGTAGTGGTCGTGGGCGACCAGGTTGAATACGTCCTCCTCGAGGTTGGCACCGGTGCAGCAGATCGCGTGCACCTTGTCGCGCCGGATCATCTCGGCCAGGGACAGGCCCAGCTCCGCGGTGCTCATGGCACCGGCCATGGCCAGGAGCATGCGCCCGCCGCCCTCGAGGTGCGCGCTGTAGGCGTCGGCCGCGTCGCGCAGGGCAGCGGCGTTGAAGTGCCGGTAGTGGCGCTCGATGAACTCCGAGATACGCATGCCGGCCCACCCTAGCCGGAATTCGCCCCGGCTTCACCCGCGCCTGACCTCGCCGGGCGCTCGCTCATTGTGGACTGCGCGGCGGGCTCGGTTCCGGTGGCGGCGCGGCTCGCACGCGCGGCTCGCCATCGAGCGTGATCACCACGCACGGCATCGCGTCGAAGATGCGACGCGCGAGCCAGAAGGGCCCCCACCAGGGCAGACGCAGGCGGCGATTGAGGCGCACGGCTCCCAGCGCGAAACCGAAGCGGCGCCGCGGGAAGCCCGGCCGGGACGTCCAGCGCTCGATGAACGCGTACAGGAAGGGGAGCCGCGCCTCGCGGTCCCGGAGGACCTCGGCGGTGCCGTCGATCTCGAACCAGGGAGCGCCCTCGACGCTGTGCACCACGACCCGGGGGCTGCGCCGCATGCTCGCCACCCAGTCGCGGCGCCCCGGGAACCCGGACAGGACGATGCGGCGCTCGCCGTCCCACCAGTACGTGGTCTCCACCGTGCGCGGCAGGCCGTCGCGGAGCCGCACGGTGGTACGGATCACGAAGCTGTCGCGCAGGATCTGCTGCAGGGCTGCGGGGAGCTCGGACACCGGCGGGGCGTCAGCCCCGCTTCTCGATGAGCGCGGCCACGCGCTCGATCTCGGAGAGCTCCGCCGTGGCCGACACCAGGAAGCACTCGTCGTAGCCCTGCTCCTCGACCGCGTCGATCGCACGCTCGACGGCATCCGGCGTGTGCGCCTGCATGGTCGCCGCGACCGCGCGCGCCGCGTCCTCGCCGGCGATCTTCAGGTACTCCTGCGCGTAGCCGCGCAGCTTGCTCTCCGCGTCATCGGCGAGCGAGTACCAGAAGCCGTTGGCGCGATAGGGCGCGGCGTCGCGTCCCGACTCCCCCCAGGCCTCGTCGATCATCCGCCGCTGGGCGGCGAAGGTTCCCGGGTCGGCGTTCACGCTGAAGGCGTAGACGCCGTCCGCCCAGCGCGCGGCGCGCCGGATCGCCTTCGGTCCCATCGATCCGGAGTACACGGGCGGGCCTCCGGGCTGGACCGGAACCGGCCCGACGGGCTCCGCTCCCTCGAACGGGGGCTTCTGGGACCAGATGTCACGCAGGGTGGCGACGCCCTCGTCGAGGCGCCCGTAGCGGCGCTCGAAGGGCGCGCCGACGGCGCGGTAGTCGTGCTCGCGGCCCCCGATCCCGACCGTGACTGCCACCCGGCCGCCCGAGAGCACGTCGAGGGTCGCGATCTCCTTCGCCGCACGGACCGCCGAGTGCATGGGCAGGACGTAGAGCGAGGGCATGATGCGCACGCGCCCGGTCAGCGCGGCAGCTGCGGACAGCAGCACGCGCATGTCCTGGGTGTACGAGACGATGCGCTCGCCGCAGGACAGGGTCTCGAAGGGGCCCGCGTCGACGAGGCGGCACCAGTCGAGGATCGTGTCGCGATCGATCTCGCGCTTCATGTAGGGCAGGCAGACGCCGAACTTCACCGGATTCCTCCCGAGCACCGGAGAATATAGAATCCGCGCCGCGGAGGTCCCATGCCCCTTCCATCTCGCCGAGACTACGACGAGCTGCGCGCCCGGCTCGGCAAGTGGCTCGCCGCACGGCTGCCCGACGACGCGAGGCCGCGGATCTCCGAGATCTCGATCCCGGAAGGAAGCGGGAACTCGAGCGAGACCCTGATGTTCGACGCGCACTGGACCGAGGCCGGCGAGTCGCGCGGGGGCCGCTACGTGGCGCGCACGAGCCCCGACATGTCGGACTGGCCGGTGTTCCCGCAGTACGACCTCGAGCTCCAGCACGCCTGCCTGCGCATGGTCGCCCGGCACTCCGACGTGCCGGTCCCCGGGGCGCCGTGGATCGAGCTCGACCCCGGCCACATCGGCTCGCCGTTCCTGGTGATGGAGCGCGTCGACGGGATCGTTCCCACCGACAACCCGCCCTACGTCTTCGGCGGCTGGGTCGCGGACGCCTCTCCCGAGCAGCGCGCGCGGCTCCAGCGGGCCTCGGTCGACGTGCTGGCCCGCCTGCACGCGATCGACCTGAGCGCTGCAGACGCCGCCTTCCTCGACCGGCCGGAGTACGGCGCCACGCCGCTCGAGCAGCACCTGGGCTACCAGCGCTGGTATTACGACTGGGCACGGGGTCCGGAGCGCTTCGCGACGCTGGAGCGCTGCTTCGACTGGCTCGACGCCCACCGCCCCGGGAAGCCACGGCCTCCCGTCCTGAACTGGGGCGACTCCAGGATCGGCAACCTGCTGTACCGCGACTTCGAGCCGGTCGCGGTGCTCGACTGGGAGATGGCGGCGCTCGGCGCTCCGGAGGTCGATCTGGCCTGGATGTCGTTCATGCACCGCTTCTTCGCGGACATGGCGCAGAAGATGGGGCTCGCCGGCATCCCCGGCTTCATGCGCCGCGCCGATCTGATCGCGCAGTACCAGGAGCTGTCCGGGCGCGAGGTGCACGACATGGAGTTCTGGGAGGTCTTCGCGGGGCTGCGCTACGGGATCATCTCGATCCGCATCGGCCTGCGCGGGATCGAGTACGGGCAGATCGAGCCCCCCGCCGACCCGGAGGACCTGATCATGGTCCGGGGCCTGCTCGAGTCCATGCTCGACGGGAAGTACTGGGAGGCGGAGCCTCCATGAGCGCGGGAGACATCCACATCGACGACCTGGCCGACCTCGACGCGTCGATCCTGCGCGAGCGTTTCCGCTTCCGGACCGACCGTTTCCCGCTGAAGCGCGAGGACCCGCCGCGGGCGCGTTGAGAACGACTATCAGAATCACCCGCGATTCCAGTGACTTGCGCCACTGGTCGATATACTGGCCCGCATGCCCGAGCTCACCCCGAGTCCCGGCCGCGTCGACGCGAAGCAGCGCGCGGCTCGAATCGCCCTGGCGGGCGGGCTCGCGATCCTGGGCATCAAGGCGCTCGCCTGGCTGCTGACCGACTCGACGGCCATCCTGTCCGACGCCGCGGAGTCGGGCATCAACGTCGCCGCGGCGGGAATGCTCTGGTTCAGCGTATCGCTGGCGGCCCGTCCCGCCGACCGCGACCACCCGTACGGGCACGGCAAGGCGGAGCTCTTCTCGGCCGCGATCGAGGGCGCGCTGATCGCCGGTGCGGCGGGGCTGATCGCGCTCGAGTCGCTGCGCGCACTCTGGACCGGTCCCGAGCTGCGCCAGCTCGACCTGGGCCTGGCCCTGCTGTTCACGGGCGGGCTCGGCAACGCCGCACTGAGCTTCTACATGATCCGCACCGGCCGGCGCACGGACTCGCTGGCGCTGGTGGCCGACGGCGAGCACCTGCGCAGCGATGTGCTGACCACCGCAGGGGTGCTGGTCGGGCTGACCGCGGCGCGCTGGACCGGATGGATGTGGCTCGACCCGCTGATCGCGATCGGCGTCGCCGCGCACCTGGGACGGGTCGGCTGTGATCTCGTTCGCCGCGCCGTGGGCGGGCTGATGGACGAGGCCGACGAGCGCGAGCTCGAGCGGCTGACGAGCGCGCTCGAGGAGTGTCGTCAGCAGAGCTGGGTCGACGTGCACAGCATGCGCGCGCGGCGGGCCGGCGACCTGCACCTGGTCGACCTGCACCTGGTCGTGCCGCGCTACTACCAGGTCGACGAGCTGCACACCCTGGGCGAGAAGCTCGAGGAGGCCGTTCTCCAGCACTCGGACCTCCGCGGCGAGATCATCAGCCACTTCGATCCGTGCCGGCCACGACACTGCCCGAGCTGCACCATGCCGGAGTGTCCGATCCGCGCCGAGCCGTTCACCAAGCGCGAGCCGCTCACGGTCGATCGCGTGCGGCGACCCGACGACGAGGCGCACGCGCCTCCGGAGTCCCTGACGCCACCGCCGGCGTGACGAGGATCGGCGAGGACCAGGCCCGCTACCGCCCGGGATCGTCGAGCTCCACCGCGCAGCCCAGCCCCCGTGTTCGCGCCACGCGCCGCATGCACGCGCCAGCCACCGGTCCTATCCTGGCGCACGGTCCCGCCTGATGTCGGCCCCCAGCTCACAGCGCATCCAGGGAGCGCTTTTCGCCGGCGCGCTGGCGGCGGCGCTGCTCGCGTCCCCGCCCGCGCGATCTGAGGAGCCCGCCTGCGGGGACGCCGCGCCCACCGGTGCGCCCGCGACGCCGGCCGACGCCATCGCGCTCGCGCTGGCGCGGGCGGCGGAGCACGAGCGAGCGGGCTCGCGCGCCGGCGCGGCGCGCGCGTACCTCGACGCGGCAGAGCTCGCGGCGAGCGGAGCAGACGCGGCTCGTGGCTCGCTCGCGCTGGGGCTGGCGGGCGCGCTCTACCTGGAGGAGAGCCGCCTCGACGACGCGCAGGCGTTGACGCGCAGGGCGCTGTTCCTCGCGGCCCAGGCCGAGGCACCCCGGCTGCTGTACCGCTGGCAGTGGCAGATCGCGCGGATCCACGCGCGGCGCGGCAACGCCGGCGGCGCACTGGAGGCGCTGCGCCAGGCCGTGGCCACCGCGCGTTCACCCGGAGCCGCATCCGGCGCCGACGCGGATCCCGACGCATCGCCCGGGGCCCTGCTGCGCGAGCTGGCCAGCGCACTGCTCGCGCGCGCGGAGCGGACGGAGGACCCCGACGAGCAGGAGGCGCTCCTGCGCGAGACGCGGGACGCGCTGGAGTCGCTCAAGGCCTCCGAGCTTCGCGACTACTTCCGCGACCCCTGCCTGGCGGACCGTCGCGAGGTCCCGCTCGAGACCGTACCGGGGGCGCTGGTCCTGTATCCCGTGATCCTCGAGGACCGGCTGGAGCTGCTGGTGGCGCGCGGCGCACGGCTCTGGCGCCACAGCGTCGACGTGGATCGCGCGACCCTCCGCCGGACGGTCACCGAGCTGCGCCGCGCGCTGCAGCGGCGCGCGACCTTCCGCTTCCGGCCGCTGGCCGAGCGCGTCCACGGCTGGCTGATCGGTCCGCTCGCGGGCGACCTCGACGAGGGAGTCGACACGCTGGTCGTGGTCCCCGACGGGATCCTGCGCACGATCCCGATCGGCGCGCTCCGCGACCCGGAGTCCGGCCGCTACCTGATCGAGCGCGTCGCCGTCGCGGTCGCGCCGGGTCTGCGCCTGATCGAGCCGCGCGCGCTGGCGCCGGCGCGCACCGAGCTGCTCGCCGCCGGCATCAGCGAGGCGCGCGACGGGTTCCCCGCCCTGTCACGCGTGCGCGGCGAGCTCGACGCGGTACGGGACGCGTTCCCGGGCACGCTGCTGATCGACGCCGGCTTCTCGGCCGACGCGCTGCGACACCAGCTCGAGACACGCGCCTTCGACATCGTGCACATCGCCTCTCACGGGGAGTTCGCGGCGAGTGCACAGGACAGCTTCGTGCTCGCGCACGACCGGCGGATCGGCATGAACGAGCTCGCGAGCCTGGTCGGCGGCACGCGGTTTCGCGACCGCGGACTCGAGCTCCTGACGCTCAGCGCGTGCGAGACGGCCGCGGGCGACGAGCGCGCCGCGCTCGGGCTCGCGGGCATCGCCGTGCGCTCCGGTGCCCGCAGCGCGCTCGCGACGCTCTGGGCGGTGCACGATGCCGCGGCCGCCGAGCTCGTCGCCCGTTTCTACGCGCAGCTCCGCGAGGCCGGGACCTCGAGGTCGCGTGCCCTGCAGCAGGCGAAGCTCCACGTGCTGCGCGAGACGCCCTACGCGCATCCCGCCTTCTGGTCGCCGTTCCTGCTCATCAACAGCTGGCTCTGAGCCCGGCAGCTCAGAAGGCGGCCACGCGTAGCTCCACGTGCACCCCGGCGTCCTGGAGGCCCTCGCCGTCGCGCCGGTCCACCTGCCGCAGCCGGCTGCCCCAGTACGCGTTCAGCGACGCCCGGCGCCCCACCCGCCAGCGCACGCCGAGACCGACGCTCGCGATCGTGTGCAGCGAGCGCGCGCGATCGCGGTTCCAGGCCTTGCCCAGGTCGACGAAGGGCGCGAGCGCGAGGCGCGTCCGGCCCAGGGGGTCGCGCAGCACGGGCACCCGGAGCTCGAGCGAGGCGACGAACGCGCTGTCGCGCACGAGCTCGTGCTGGTGATAGCCGCGCACGGATCCGCTGCCGCCGACCGAGATCCGCTCCATCGGCAGCAGCGCGTCGCGAGCGAGCTGGGCCGAGGCGCGCGCCACCAGCTGGGCTCCCTCGACCCAGCCGTCGAGACGCGAGGCCCAGTGCAGATCCGCGCGCCAGGCCAGGAAGCGGCCGTCGGCCACGCCCGAGCCGGGCAGCCGCGACGGGTAGATCGTCGCGCCGCGTACGTCGAGGCCCACGCTCGCCTGCAGACGCAGCGCCAGCACCCGCGTGCCGGAGCGGAGCTGCAGGTCGCTGAAGATGCGCAGCGCCGAGATGCGCGAGCGCCCGGGGTGCGACACCTGGGCCGGGAGCAGTGAGAAGCGCTCCCCGAGCAGGCGCAGCTCGCTGCGCCGCAGCTCCCCGCGGATCCCCGCGACCCAGTCGCCCTGCCGGTCGCGCCAGAGCGGGTGGGTCAGCTCGAGGGAGTACGTGGTCTGCTCGCTGCGGATGTCGAGGTCCTGGAGCGGAGCCTCGACGATCCGGCTGCGGCTGCGGCGAAAGCCGAGCATCAGCCGCAGGTCGCCGGCCGTGAGGGGCATCTGGTAGCGCGCGTCGAGGTCGACCAGACCGTGCACGCGGGCCAGCTCGACGGCCAGCGCGTCGCCGCGCCCGGTGAGGTTGGCGTGGCCGAGGCGCATGCCGCCCCGCAGACCGCCGAGACTGGCGGCCGCGTCGTTGGCCAGCGACGCCTCTAGCCGCCAGGGAGACCGCTCCTCGACCGAGAGCCGCAGCCGGCTCCGGCCGCGGGTCGAGCCGGGCGCCAGGTGCGCGTCGATGCGCTCCACGAGCGGATCGCGCTGCAGCAGCTGCAGGCGCCGCTCGAGATCCTGGATGCGGACGGGTGCACCCCGGGGTCCGCGCACGCGGCGTCGCAGATGCGAGCGCCGGAAGTGACGCGTGGGCTCGACCTCGACGCCCTCCAGCGTGCCCTCGATGGCGACCAGCTCCACCACCCCGTCCGCGGGCGTCTGGTCGGGCAGGACGACCCCCGAGGTGACGTAGCCCAGCTCGCGGTAGAGCCCGGTCACCGCGTCGCGTGCGGCGATCAGGTCCTCGGTGCTCACGGCGCGACCGGTGAACGGCCGGAGCACCTCGGCGACGCGCGCCTCGGGCAGCACGCTGCTGCCGACCAGGCGCAGCTCGCGCACGTGCAGCAGCGCTCCCGAGGAAAGTGCGGGCGAGCCGTGCTGCGGCAGCGGGGCGATCGGCGGCAGCGCCTCGGGCTCCGCGGCGAGCGAGGCCGTCGCCACGAGCACGAGCGCGCCGGCGAGCAGCTCACGGCGCACGGCAGGCTCCGCCGGCGGAGGGGGGGATCGCACCCTGCGGACCCACGCGGATCACGCGCGCACCCAGCGTCAGGCTGCCCGAGCGCGTCCTGCGCGCGGCGCAGCCCCGGTCGAGCCGGTCCGACGCGTCGCTGAAGCGCGGATCGGCCGGACGCGTCGACTCGAGAACATCCTCGACCGGCGAGCTCAGCGTGATCTCGCCGTCGATGCCGCGCTCGGACGACGCGTCGATGCACGACGCTCCAGCGCAGTCGCCCGAGAGCAGGATCTGGCCGGCGACGATTCGGATCGCGCCCCCGTTGCCGGCGTCGGCGGTCGCCTCGATACGGGATCGGTCCACGACGACCAGATCGGGATCGATGTCGATGTTGCCGCCATCGCCGACGCCGCTGCTCACGCTCGTGGTGATCGCGGCGCGCCGCAGGTGCACGAGCCGCCCGGCCCGGATCACCACGCTGCCACCGAGCCCGTCGGCGGCCTCGGTGGTGACCGCGCCCCCGTCGAGCTCGAGCGCGTCGCGCACCCGCAGCGAGACGTCGCCGGCGTCGCCGCGCACCTCGTTGAGCGCCGACACCCGACCTCCGGGACCCAGGCGCACGCGGCCGGCGTGGATCTCGATGTCGCCACCGCTGCGCGCAGCGACGGCGCCGGCGCCCGAGAGCGCCGACGAGCGAATCTCCGCGGCGGTCACGTCGATCGAGGCCTGCGTCGCCCAGATGTCGGTCCGGGGGTCCGCGCCGGGCACGTTGATACCCAGGTTTCCGCCGTCGCCCGGGCCGCGGGTCGCCACCGAGATGCGTGCGCCGCCCGACAGCGTGAGCTGACCCGTGGCAATCGCCACATTCCCCCCGTCGCCGGCCGCCGTCTCGAGCGACTGCGAGAAGATCCCGCTCTCCGCCCGCTCCGCGTCCCCGGCCTTGCCGTCGGCGCGGATCGTCTCCGCGTGAATCGCGACATCGCCGCCGCGTCCACGACCGCTCGTGCTCGCACTGATCACGCCCCCGTCGCGCAGCTCGAGTGCGCCGGCGCGCAGCTCCAGCAAGCCGCCGTCGCGATCGAGCGTGCGCGAGCGGATCCCCGCCGGCGCGGGGCCCCCGATCAGCGTCACGCGATCGGCCTCGACGACCAGCGACGCGGCCGCGCTGCCCGGGTCCCCGTCATCAGAGCTCGCGAATGAGCGACTGAGGATCTGGCCGCCGTCACGCAGCTCGATCTGCCCGGCCAGCACGTGCACGGCCCCGCGCGCGCCGACCGCACCGCCGTCCGGGTCCTCGATGCCGAGGATCCCCGACGGGATACTGTTCTCCTGGTCGGCGCTGAGCTCGATGCCCTCGATGTAGATGTCACCCGCCACGACCCGCACGTCACCGCCCGCACCCTCCGTGCGGGTGCGCGAGAACAGCTGTGCGAGATCGGTGATCTCGAGCTGGCCGGCATCCACATCGAGGTCTCCGGCGGCGCCGAAGGGCCCCCCACCACCGCGGCCCACCGTCTCGGTGGCGAGCTGCGTGCCCCGGCCGTCCATGCGCAGGACGTCGGCACGAACCTGCAGGTGGCCGCCCGCGCCCGCGGCGTTGGTCTGCGCGCGGATCTGCGCGCCGTCGCGGAGCTCCAGCGTGCCCACGTCGATGCGCACGTCGCCGCCGCTCCCGCTGCCGCTGGAGACCCAGCTGTTGACGAGCGCGCCCGTGCCGCTCATGTCGAGCACCCCGGCGCGGATGCGGATGTCGCCGACGTCGCCGCTGCCGAGAAGCTCGGCCGTCAGCTCGGCGGGTCCGCGCAGCGTGAGCGAGTCGCGCACGTCGATGTCGATGGCCAGCGGCGCGGGCGCGCCGGGACCGACCGAGTCGGAGAACACGAACGCCCGATCGAGCAGAAGCGACCGGGCACGCACCCGGAACGCGCCACTGCTCGCGCCCGCGGTGCTGATCTGCGCATTCTGCGAGATGTCGATCGCACCGAGGTCCTCGACCGCCGACACGTCGACCCCCTGCGGCGTCAGCGTGACCCGGCCCTCCGACGCCACGGAGGTCAGCTCGACGCGTCCCGCGGGCGCGACCAGGACCCCCTCCCCGAACGCGCCGCCGGGGCGACCCCGGATCGACAGCTCGCCGCCGGTCAGGGCCAGCAGCTGGCCGGCGCCGACCTCGAGCCGCGACCCCTCCAGGCCGATGGGCGCCGGCGTGCCCTCGAAGCCCCAGGCCGCGGGCAGCGCCCAGGTCAGCACCACCGGAGCAGTCGGGTCGGTGCCGACGAGCGTGCCGTCGGCGAGGTGCAGCGCGGTCGCGGTGCTGGCGTGGAAGCTGCCCGGCACGTCGATCGCACCTCCGTTCCCGAACACGATCCCCGCGGGGTTGATCAGGAAGAGATCCGCGCCCGGGATCGACGAGCGCAGCAGTCCGTCGATCCGCGACGACTCCGCTCCCGTGACCCGCGCCAGCACCCGCGCGATTCCCGGGGCCGCGGAGGTGAAGTCCGCGGTGACGCCCGCGGGCACGCCGAAGCGCTCGAAGCTGTGCAGCAGGTTGCCCTCGGCGCGCTGGCCGAGCACCTCGGGGATCTCGAGCCGACCGGACGCATCGGGCAGCAGGTCCACCATCTCGCCCACGCTGCCGTCGGTCGAGATCTGCGCGTGTGCCGGCGCGGCCAGCGCCAGGAGGCACGCGATCAGGGCGCAGCGCACTGCTGCAGCTCCGACGCCACCGGCCCGGGCCCCGCGGCGGCGAGCACTCGCCGCAGCACCACGGAGTCGGAGAGCTCGCAGTCGCCCCGGAGCGGCAGATCCGGCGCCTGCGCGGCATCCACGGGACCGTTGACGCTGCACTTGATCTGGCCGCCCTGCAGCACCTGGTCGCTCCCGGTGAGCGCCGAGCGAAGGCCGTCCGCATCGGCCGCGTCGATGATGCCGTCGGGTCCGGGGAGGAATCCGGGCAGCGCGAAGCCGGCGGAGGTCAGATCACCGCACTGGCAGTCGTCGCCGATGCCGTCGGGATCCGACGTCGCCACACCGCCGGAGTCGGTATCGTCGGCGCTGCCCGGACACGGGTCGATGTCCTCGGGGTCCGAGTCGTCCCCCACCGAGCCGCCCTCCACCGGATCGCCGACGCCGCCGCCGCCGCCGATCGGCGGGACCTGCAGCCCGAGCGTGTCGATGCTCACGACGATCGCGCCGTCCCCGGATCCGGTCCCGGCGATCAGCGGCAGCGGCACCCGCCGGTCGGCCGCGGGAACCGATGCGTCGTAGCGGATCCGGCCCAGCAGCACGCGCCGCGTGGAGAAGCTCAGCGCCGGCAGCCCCGGGCCGGGGCGCGACCCGACCAGATCGAGGTAGATCGCATCCGGGTGCCCGCCGAGCGCCAGCAGGCCCGGTGCGGGACCCAGGGTCGACGAGCTCTGGTCGTCGACCCACGGGCCCAGCGCGTCCGCATCGCCGCAGCCGCGCGCCTCGTCGGGACCGATGGACTTCGTGCAGCCCCCGAAGTCGACCTGCGCCGCACTCACCGACCCGGGCAGCAGCAGCGCCAGTCCGATCCGGTGCAGCTCGACCGGACCGTCGAGAACGACCTCGTGGTCCAGGCCCGAAGTCGACCCCAGCGCCGGCCGCACGCGCACGGTCCAGTCCGGTGCTTCCTGCCCCGCGAAGTGCGCAATCTGCCGGGGCTCGAGCAGGGCCGAGTTCTCGCGGCGGCTGTCGGCCGCCTTCTCGCCGGTCGCCAGCGGCGCGGGGAGCGCTGCGGCGCCACTCCCGCGGGCGGAGATCTGGGCGAGCAGAACGCTCTGGCCGGGCGTGCAGAGGCGGGGCACTCCGTCGAGCGTGACGTAGATCGTGTCGGCGCGCTCCGTTCCGGCGTGCGGGGGAAAGTCGATCGACACGCTGCCCGGATCCACGGAGGGCCCGAAACCGGCCTGCCCCGGACAGCTGGACACCGTGCAGTCGCCGATCGTGACGCCCGACGCGAGAACGCCGGGGTTCAGCACCAGACCGGTGGAGATCCGCTCGACGGCGTGCGCGCCGCAGTCGAGCCGGAGCTCGTATGCGCGCGGCGGCTCCGGCTCGATGACGATGACGCCGACCTCCGCGGGTCGCGGTGCGTCGACGTGCGCCACGCCGATGACGGCGTGCAGAGCGTCGAGACCCAGGGCTCCCCAGTCCGGATCGAAATCGCTCAGGGTCACGCCGGTCGACCAGGTACCCGTCGCCGGATCCAGCCGCGCCGTCGACGACGGCTCGAAGAACATCCCCTGCAGCACCAGCGGCAGCGCGAAGGAGACCATCAGGGTGCCGTCGTCGAGGGCGGCGACCGCGTCGAGGTTCAGACCGAACGGGACACCGAGCTGGCTCGCGTCCAGCTCGAGCTGCGGCTGGCCCGGGGTCCAGCGCACCACGTCCTCCGGGAAGACCAGCAGGGCTCCCGCCAGCACCTCGAAGTCGAACGAGATCAGGTCGTCGCCACCGCTGCGGCTGAAGCCGTCGATGCCCACGAACGTGGGGATGCCCCGGGCAGCTCCGTGGAAGTGCCGCGTGTAGGTCGAGCCGTCGAAGCGCACCACGTCGCGGGGCTCGAACAGGGCTCCGCCGAGCAGCGCGGGCGTATCGATCGCGAAGAGCACGTCACCGTCGGGCTCGATGTGCAGTGCCGACACGCCGACGCCGGCCGGCAGCCCGAGCGCCACGACGCCGGGACCGACGTCCGAGTAGCGCAGCACGTCGCCATCGCCGACCACGATCTCGGCACCGCTCGCCCAGAGGTCGAGCGCCGCGGAGGGCGACACGACGAGCTGGTCGAGGGAGATCGCGGCCGTCGCGCGATGCGGCTGGAGCAGGCTCAGGAGTGCCAGGAGCAGCAGGCTGGAACGCATGGATGCGATTCCCGGTGTTCGCGCGAGTATACGCGCGGCCTGCCGCGGCCGGTGCGCCCGCCCACCTGCGCAGCCCCGCGCGGGCGAGGGGCGCGCGCCGGCCGCGTCGCCGCCTGGCTGCAGGTCATTCGCTCCCGGATCTGCCGCGACCTTGCCGTGCATCGAGCGCCTCCGCGATCCCGTGTGGGCCCGGAGGGGAGGACAGCGCCGGGAGCGGAACGGTTCGCCTCGCTCCTGCCCCGCCGACGCCGCCGCAGGGCACGGCGGCGTCCAAACCCCCGTAGAATCCCGGTATGGCCAGAGCGAGGGTCGACTGGTTCTCGGTCGTCGAGCAGATCGAGGCGGGCGACGACGCGGCCCTGCTGCGCCTGACGGGGCTCGTCTCCAGCCTGCTGGTGCGGATCGGCGCCTACCGCGGCGACGCCGAGCACGATGACCTGATCCAGGAGATCACCCTGTCGCTGATCCAGGCCGTGAGACGCGACGCGATCCGGGAGCGCTCGGCGTTCGTGGGCTACGCCTGGTCGGTCGCGCGCAACCGCTGGCTGAACCTGCAGAAATCACGCTCGCGGGGCGGGCCCCGCGAGGAGAACAGGGAGCTCGAGGAGCTCTCTCCCGGTGATCTGGCGCCGGGGAGCGCCCCGCTCGCGCGCGATCCCGCCGAGCTGGTGGATCTCGAGCGCTCGGTCGACGCGCTGCCACCCGGCGAGCGCGAGGCGATCAGCGCGATCTACCTGGAGGGGCATAGCTACGAGGAGGCGGCCCGGAAGCTCGGGCTCTCCCTGAGCAGCCTGAAACGGCGCCAGTGGAAGGGGCTGCGGCGCCTGAGGGCGCTGATGCAGCCGCCGGAGGCCGGGCGAACCGATTCCCGCGCGACGGGGTCTACCCCCGGAGCGGGAGCAGGTGGGTGAGGAGACGACGATGACGCGGGAAGGATCGGGGCCAGATCTCGAGGCGCTGCTCGAGGACGCGCTGACGGCGCCCTCGTGCGACCCCGAGCTCGTGGTCCGCTACGCGCAGGAGCCGGGCGCGCTCAGCGCGACGGAGCGCGCCGAGGTCGAGGCCTGGCTCGGCGAGGCGCCGCATCGCGACGCGGTCTCCGCCATGCACGGCGTGCGGGCGGCGCTCCAGAGCGAGGCGGCCCCGCGGCGCGCCCGGGGAGCCGCGCCGCGGTCCGACCGGCAGCGCGGCTGGCGCGCGCTGCGCGCCCTCGGCGGGCTGGCCGCGGCCGCCGCCGCCGCGCTGGCGCTGATGCTCCTGCTCGAGGGCGACGCACCCGACCCCGGCGAGAGGATCGCCCGGGCTCCGGCCGGTCCGCCGCAGCCCGCTCCGCCCTCGCCGGAGTCCGTGCCGGCACCCACGCCACCCGGTGCGACGCCCGGGCCCGCTCCGGAGACCCGCGAGGCGGAGCCCGCGCCGGCCCCGGATCCGCTGGCCGCACCCGCGCCGCCGTCCAGGCCCGACCCGGCACCCGCGCCGCCGGAGTCGCCCGCGCCCGCCGCACCCGCGCCGATCCTGGTCGCGATGGTCATGCCCGGCTACAGCGCACCGCCCGGGGGTGCGCGGACGCGGATCGACAGCGCGCTGCGCAGCGCGCCGGACGCGCCCGCGCCGTTCGCCATCAGCCCCGAGCACGTGGCGCGCGCCAGTCACGACCGGCCGGAGCTGTACTGGTACCTGCCCACCCTGCCGGGTCCGGGCGCGGAGATCTGGCTCACCGTCGTGCAGGGCGAGCAGGCGGATCCCCTGGCCGACACGCGCATCGACGTGCCCGCGCGACCCGGTCTGCAGCGCACGACGCTGCCCGGCGAGCTGCGCCTGCAGCCGGGCGTGGAGTACGTGTGGACGGTGTCGGTGCGGCCCGACCTCGAGCGTCCATCGCGCGACCTGCTCTCGCAGGGCTGGATCCGCCACGTCCCGCTCGACCCGGCGGCGCGGGCGCGCGCGCGCGATGCGGCCCCGGGCGCGCGACCCGCCATCTGGGCGGAGCTCGGCTACTTCTACGACGCCTTCGCCGGACTCGCGGAGCTCGCAGCGATGCTTGCCGACGACGACAGGCCACGGGCCGCGATGCGCGCACTGCTCGAGCAGGCCGGGATCGATCCCGCGCGCGCCGGACTCCAGGCGCCCCGGGTCGACGGGCGGGTGCCCGGCTGAGTGCTCGCGCGCCCGGGTGGCGCCGCTCGCCAGCGGGCCGGCGCGTCCCGGGGATCTATCCGCGCAGCAGGCCCTCGATCGTCACGCGCTCGACCACGTTCAGGTCCTCGTCGACCACGTCGAACAGGTGCCCTTCGCGGGCGTGCATGCTCAGGTAGATCAGCCCGCCATCGGGACCGCCGCTCTCGAGGTGCAGGTCGTTCCCGTCGCTCAGCGCGTAGTCGCCGGCGCGGCGCACGCGGTGGCGCGGCTGACCCTCGTGCGTGTCGCGCAGGTGCTGCTCGCCCTCGAGCACCAGGGTGCTGGTCGGAGCCACGTGGCGGTGGCGCGGGCAGTGCCCGTCGGGCGCGAAGCGCACGAGCATGTCGAGCACGCCCGTCTCCGGATTGCCGCCGAGCACGGCGTACTCGTGGTCGATCCGGTACGGAAGACCTTCGGGACCGCTCACGTGGATCCACTTCACGTCGCTGTCGAAACGGGTTGCGCTCATGCGGCGATGATACCGCGGTACGGCGCTACTGCGCGACCAGCTCGCGGATGCGCTCCAGGGCTCGCGGCAGGGCGTCGAGGTCCGGTCCTCCGGCCTGGGCGAAGTCGGCCCGTCCGCCGCCGGAGCCACCCACCACCGCCGCGATCTCCCGGATCAGATCGCCCGCCCGCAGCCGGTCGGTCAGGTCGGAGGTGACGCCGAGCGCGAGCGCGACCTTCTCCTCGCCCCGGGTCGCGAGCAGGATCACGCCGGAACCGACGCGCTGCTTGAGCTGATCCACGAGCGGGCGCAGCTCCTTGGGGCTGGCGTCGTGCACCTCCGCGGCCACGAGCTTGATGCCGCCGATCTCCTGCAGGCTCTGCATCGGGTCGGCGCCACCGCCGCCGCCGCGCAGCTGATCACGCGCCTTCTGGAGCTCGCGCTCGAGCTCCTTCTGCCGCTCCAGGAGCCGCGCCACCCGCTCGGGCACGTCGGCCGGAGCGGCGCGGAGCAGGTCCGCCGCCTCGCGGAGCTGGCGTTCCTCGCGCCGCACGTGCGCCAGGACGCCGTGCCCGGTCTGCGCCTCGAGGCGTCGCACGCCGGCTCCGATCGCGGACTGGCCCGTGATCCTGAGCTGGCCGATGTCGCCGGTCGAGCGGGCGTGCGTGCCGCCGCAGAGCTCCACCGAGGGACCGAAGCTGACCACGCGGACGGTGTCGCCGTACTTCTCCGAGAACATCGCCATGGCGCCGCGTGAGATCGCGGCCTCGTACGAGCTCTGCTCGACCTCCCCGCTCACGTTGCTCAGGATCAGCTCGTTGACGCGATCCTCCACCGCGCGGATCTGCTCGTCGGCCAGCGGCTCGTCGTGGGTGATGTCGAACCGCAGCCGGTCCGGGCCCACCAGCGAGCCGGCCTGCGTGACCTGCGGCCCGAGCACCTCCCGCAGCGCCCAGTGCAGCAGGTGGGTGCCGGAGTGATTGCGCACGGTGGCCGCGCGCGCCGCGGCGTCCACCTGCAGCTCCACCTCGTCGCCCACCGCGAGCTGGCCGATGGACACGCGGCCGTGGTGAACGATGAGCCCCTCGACGGGGCCCTGCGTGTCCTCGATCTCGACGCGCACACCCTCGTTCGAGATCACGCCCACGTCGCCGACCTGCCCCCCGCTCTCGGCGTAGAACGGCGTCTGCTCGACGACGACCTCGACCCGCTCGCCCTCGCCCACCGTCTCGACCTCGGCGCCGTCGCGCAGCAGCGCGGTGACCCGGCTGCGCCCCTCGAGCTGATCGTAGCCGCCGAACGTGCAGCGCGTGCGCGCCGCGATCGGCCCGTATGCCTCGGGCGGTGCGGACTCGCCGGAGCCCTTCCAGGCGGCGCGCGCGCGCTCGGCCTGCTCGCGCATGCAGTCGTCGAACGCGCCGCGGTCGTAGCTCAGCCCGTGTCCGTGCAGGATGTCACCGGTGAGATCGGTCGGGAAGCCGAAGGTGTCGTAGAGCTTGAAGACGACCTCGCCCGCGAGCGTCTCGACGCGCCGCTTGCGGGCGCTGGCGATCTCCTCGTCGAGAAGCTGGAGCCCGCGGCCCAGCGTGCGTCCGAAACGCTCCTCCTCCTTGTGAATCGCGTCCTGCACGGCGGCACGGCGCTCGGCGAGGCCAGGATAGGCTCCGGCCATGCCGTCGATGACGCTGCCCGCCACCTCGAAGAGGAACGGCTCCTCCATCCCGAGCAGCACGCCGTGGCGCGCCGCGCGGCGCAGCACCCTGCGCAGCACGTAGCCACGCCCCTCGTTCGAGGGGCGCACGCCGTCGCCGATCAGGAAGGCGCAGGCGCGGGCGTGGTCCGCGATCACGCGCGTCGAGACGTCGCGGTCGGCATCGCTGCCGTAGCGGTGGCCCGAGAGCTCGCAGATGCGCTCGATCAGCGGCCGGAACAGGTCCGTGTCGTAGTTGCTCTCCACCCCCTGGAGCGCGCAGGCGATGCGCTCCAGGCCCATCCCCGTGTCGACGCTGGGCTGCGGCAGGGGCCGACGCTCTCCGCCGGGCAGCTGCTCGAACTGCATGAACACCAGGTTGTACAGCTCGAGATAGCCGTCCTGCGACGGGTCGGCGCCCGCTGCGAAGGCCGCGGGGTCGGTGATCAGGTGGATCTCGGAGCAGGGGCCACACGGTCCCGTGTCGCCCATCTGCCAGAAGTTCTCCTTGTCGTCCAGGCGGAAGATGCGCCGATCCTCGAGACCGATGGCGTCGCGCCACATCCCGTGAGCCTCGTCGTCGTCCTGGTGGACGGACACGACGAGGCGATCGGGATCGAGCCCGTACACGTTGACCAGCAGGTCCCAGGCGTACTCGATCGCCTCCTTCTTGAAGTAGTCGCCGAAGGAGAAGTTGCCGAGCATCTCGAACAGGGTGTGATGCCGGGGCGAGCGCCCGACCTCTTCCAGATCGTTGTGCTTGCCCGACACGCGCATGCACTTCTGCGACGACGTGGCCCGCGTATACTCGCGGGTCTCCTCGCCGGTGAAGACGCGCTTGAACTGCACCATTCCGGCGTTCACGAACATCAGGGTGGCGTCGCCCTGCGGGACCAGGGGCGCGGACGGCACCACGCGATGGCCGCGCTCGGCGAAGTAGTCCAGGAATGCCTGGCGGATCTCTGCCCCCGTCATGGCCGCGGAGCATACCAGCCGGCCCCTGTAGCCGCCGCAGCCCCCGGGCGTCCGATCCCCGGACCAGGGCGCGCGGCGGGCTCGCGGGAGCTTCCGGTGCGAGCTGCCTGCGCACGCGGCGGCAGCGCTCCAGGCCCGCAACCCGCGGACCGATGGGCGGTTCCACGCGACCAGAGAGGCCCCGGGGGCCTCGCGGATTCACCGAAGGAGAAACAGATGCGCACGATCACGACCCTCGGCCTCGCGGGCCTCACCGCACTCGCAATGAGCGCCCGGCCGGCGCTGGCAGACCCCGAGGAGTACCTCGACGAGAAGGGCGACCGGATCGAGGAGCACCTCGACCGGCGCGGCGACCGCATCGATCATCGCCTCGACCACAAGGGCGACCGCATCGACCGCCGCCTCGATCGCAAGGGCGACCGCATCGACGAGCGCCTCGATCGCAAGGGCGACCGCGTGAACGACCGGCTCGATGCGAAGGGCGAGCGGATCAACGACCGCCTGGACCAGAAGTCCGATCGAGCGGCGGCCGCCGGCAAGGACGGGCTCGCCGAGCGGCTGGACCGCAAGGGCGACCGCATCGAGGACCGGCTCGACCGCAAGGGCGACCGGGTCGATCGGAGGCTCGATCACAAGGGCGATCGCATCGACCGCCGCCTCGACCACAAGGGCGATCGCATCGACCGGCGCCTCGATCGCAAGGGCGATCGCATCGACCGGCGCCTCGACCACAAGGGCGATCGCATCGACCGCCGCCTCGACCACAAGGGCGATCGCGTCAACCGGCGCATGGATCGCCGCGGCAAGGGAGCCGGGCGCCGCTAGTCCGCGCCACCAGCCGGCGAGACGGGGCGGGTCGGATCCTCCGACCCGCCCCTTCTTCCATGCGGCCGCTGCCCCGGCGCGAGCGCGATCCGCAGCTCGTGGCGCCGCCCGCTCAGCTGCGCGGCTCGCACCCCGCCAGCCGGGCCATCAGCCGGTAGGCCTCGGGCTGGTGCGCATGGATCGTCAGACCCGTGGCGCCCGAGTCCTCCCAGCCCTTCCAGCGCTGACGGATGCGCTGCTCGGGACCGATCAGCGAGTGGTGATCGAGGAACTCGTCGGGCACCGCCGCGATCGCCTCGGCGCGCCGGTCCGCCAGGAAGAGCTCCTGGATCCGCTCGGCGGCGTCGGCGAAGCCGCAGCGGATCATGCGCTCCTTGTGGAAGTTCATGTCCGGATGTCCCATGCCGCCGACGTACAGCGCGGTCATGGGCTTCTGCGCATCGAGCGCGGCCTGCACGTCGTCGGTGATGTTCACGTTGCAGCCGGCGTAGATCTCGAAGCCGTCCAGGCTCTTGCCCCCACCTGCGCGGCGGAAGCCCTCCTCGAGCCACGGGCGATACACGTCCATCATCCCGGGCCCGAAGCCGAAGGTGAGCCAGCCGTCCGCGACCTCCGCGGTCAGGCGAACCATGCTCTCGCTCCCGGTGCCCAGCAGGATCGGGATGTCGGGATTGGTGTGCAGGATGGAGCGCAGCGGCTTGCCCATGCCGTGCGAGCCCGGACCCGTGTACGGCAGCGAGATCTCGCGACCCTCGTGCGCGACCGGCGCGTCACGGCGCAGCACCTTGCGCATGATCTGCACGTAGTCACGCATGCGGTAGTACGGGCGCCCCCAGGGCTGGCCGTACCAGCCCTCCACGATCTGGGGACCGGATAGACCCAGGCCGCAGATGGCGCGCCCGTCGCCCGCGAGCTGGTCCAGGGTCGCCATGGCCATGGCCGTCGCCGCGGGCGTTCGCGCGGCCAGCTGGATCAGGCTCGTTCCGAGGCGGATGTGGCGGGTGAACGACGCGATGTACGCCAGCGGGGTGAGCGCATCGGAGCCGTACGCCTCGGCGCTCCACAACGAATCGTAGCCGAGACGCTCGACCTCGAGGATCAGGTCGACGGGGATCTCCATGCGCGGGCCGTTCCACGGCACCATCATTCCGAGCTTCATGCGTCCTCCCGGGCGCTGATTATCGCAGAGGCCGTGCGAGCGGCGGGAACGGCTCCTGCCGGCTCATGTTCGGCCCGGGAGTCGCCGATGGCCCCCGGATGGTCGAAGGCGTCTACAGCCCTCCACGCGCGGCGCTGACGGCGCCCGTGCAGGCGCGGCTGGATCCGGGTGCCGGCCTCGACGTTCACCTCGCCCTCGCCGACGGCTGGAACGGCATGCTGCGCTGCTTTCCGGGCTGGCTCGGCATCGGGCTGGTCTTTCACGTCGTGTTCCTGGCCGCGGCGCTGACGGGCATCGGGCTGCTCCTGCTGGTTCCGGTGCTGGCGTGGGGCGGCGCGCGCGCTCTGCTCGAGATGCACGACGGTGGCGGACGCCTGTCGGATCTGTTCGCCGGCTTCACGGACTACGGCTCGGTGCTCGTGGCCAGCGTCGCCTGGTACCTGTGCAACCTGGGGCTCTCGCTGATTGGCCAGACCCCTCAGCTCGTCGGAGATCTCGCGGGCATCGCCTGGCTCAGCTTCGCGGGGGCGCTGTTCTCGCTGCTCTGGAGCGCGCTGGTGATGCTGCGCCTGAGCTTCGCCTTCCTGTACCTCGTCGACCGCAGGCTCGACGCCGTGGCCGCGTTCCGCGCCTCCTGGGAGAGCACCCGGGGCCACGGCCTGAAGATCCTGCTGCTGATGATCGCGAGCATGGCGGTGGGCCTGATGGGCATGCTCACGCTTCTGGTCGGCGTGATTCCCGCCAGCGTCGTGATCGCCCTGGCCTGGGTCTCGGCCTACCGCCAGCTGAGCGGCAGCCACCAGCAGAGCAGCGCGGCGACCGCTCCGGTGTAGACTCGCGCCGGCCGGCAGCCTGGCCGGGGAGAGTCGCCATGCCCGAGGACGTCTACCAGCCGCCGAGCAGCGAGCTGAGACGAGAGCCCGACGCGCCGCGCCTGGCCGCACCCGCGGGGTTCTCGATCGCGACCGCCTTCGGCGATGGCTGGCGGGCCATGGTCTCGAGCTTCCCCCTCTGGCTCGGTATCGGTGCGGTCGGCTTCCTGCTCATCATGGTCTCGGTCGTCACGGTCATCGGGATCGTGCTGCTGGTGCCGGTCCTGTCGTGGGGCATGCTCGTTGCTGGCCTGGCCATGTTCGACGGCCGCGGCCGCTTTTCCGACCTGTTCGCGGGATTCTCGATCTACGGACGGGCCGTGGCCTACGGGCTGGCCCTGATCGTCCTGTACTACCTGGCCAGCGCGCCCGGGATCCTGGGCCAGATGGCGATCGAGAGCCAGGACTCACCGGCCGCGGTGCTCCTCGGGGGACTGGTGGGCTTCGCCTGGGGCTTCGTCACGATCCGCTTCACACCCGCCTGGTTCTTCATGGTCGAGCACGACATGGGACCCCTCGGGGCGATGCGCGCGTCCTGGACGTACACGCGGGGGCAGTGGGGACGCCTGATTCTGTTCATGCTGGCCACGGTCGGCGTGGCGCTCCTCGGCATCGCGGCGCTGGGGATCGGCCTGATCCCGGCGACGGCGGTGATCGGCTTCGCCTACGTCTCCGTGTACCGGCAGATCACGCAGTCGGGCAGCGGGCCCGCGCGCGGCGAGGCGCGCTAGGCTGCTAGAAGCGGTCGATCTTCAGATCGTCGTCGTCCTCGGGCTGGAGCAGGTCGAGATCGTCGGCGCGGCCGTCCTTCTCGAAGTCATCCCACTGGCTGTCCGAGGTCGAGGCGATGCCCTTGAAGCGCAGGGCGAAGTCGTCGGGGTTCGACACGTGCAGCAGGGCCTCGTCGTACGTGACCAGGCCGTTCTTGATGTGCTGCATCAGCGACTGGTCGAAGGTCTGCATCCCGTAGGTGGTGAAGCCCTTCGCGATCGCGTCGCTGAGCTCCTTCTGCTTTTCCTTCTCCGCGATGCACTCACGCACGCGCGCCGTCGAGACCAGTACCTCCGTCGCGGGCACGCGCCCCTTGCCGTCGGCGCGGGGCACGAGGCGCTGACTGATGATGCCCTTGATGATGCTCGCCAGCTGTAGCCGGATCTGCCCCTGCTGGTGCGGCGGGAAAGCGGACACGATTCGCGTGATGGTCTCGGCCGCGTCGATCGTGTGCAGCGTCGACATGACCAGGTGGCCGGTCTCGGCCGCGGTGATCGCGGTCTCGATGGTCTCGAAGTCGCGCATCTCACCGACGAGGATCACGTCGGGATCCTGGCGCAGGGCTGCGCGCAGGGCGGTGGCGAAGGTGTTCGTGTCGACGCCGATCTCGCGCTGGTTCACGATCGAGCGCTTGTCGCGGATCAGGAACTCGATCGGGTCCTCGATCGTGATGATGTTGCAGGTGCGGTTCGTGTTGATGTAGTCGATCATCGCCGCGAGCGAGGTCGACTTGCCGGAGCCCGTGGTCCCGGTCACCAGCACCAGACCCCGGGGCTCCATGGCGACCCGCTCGACGACCTTGGGCAGGTTGAGCTGCTCCACGGTCTTGACGCCGAACGGGATCACGCGGAAGACGATGCCGACGGTGCCACGCTGCAGGAAGGCATTGACGCGGAAGCGCCCCAGACCCGCGATCGAGTAGGCCAGATCCACCTCGTGATTCTTCTCGAAGTGGCTCTTCTGACCCGGGGTCATGATGTGGCTGGCCATCGCATGCAGCGATTCGGGCGTGAGGCGCTCACCGTTCTTCAGCGGAACGAGTGCGCCATCCACCCGAAACAGCGGTGGCAGGCCCGCCTTCAGGTGGATGTCCGAGGCGTTGCCCTTGATAGCGATCTGGAGGATGTCGTTGAGTTCCATCCCGCGAGCAGCATCGACGCTTCCGCTCCTGCCCTTTAGTGGCGCGGGTGGCGCTCGTGGCAGCTCCCGGGCAGGGGCCTGCGCTCCCGGCGCCTCGAGGACGCGGACGGAACGGAAGCCAGGTGCCAGCGTCGCCGGGGCGCTACGCCTCGACCGCCTCCGGAGCCTCCGACGGTGCCCCCTCTGCGGCCTCCGCGACCGGGACCTTCTTCTTGATGCCGGCGTGGATGTAGGCGAGCTCGGCGATCCGCTCGTAGATGTCAGGGTTCTCGATCAGGAAGCGCTTGGCGTTCTCTCGACCCTGCCCGATCCGCGTGTCCTCGAAGCTGTACCAGGTGCCACTCTTCTCGACGATCCCGGCCTCCGACGCCATGTCGAGAATGTCGCCCTCGCGCGAGATGCCCTGGTTGAACATCAGGTCGAACTCGGCCTGGCGGAACGGCGGTGCGCACTTGTTCTTGACCACCTTGACGCGCGTCCGGTTTCCGATCGAATCGGTACCGTCCTTGATCTGGCCGATGCGCCGCACGTCGAGCCGGACCGAGGCGTAGAACTTCAGCGCGTTGCCTCCCGACGTGGTCTCGGGGTTGCCGAACATGACGCCGATCTTCATCCGCACCTGGTTGATGAAGATCATGACCGCGTGTGAGCGCGCGATCGTTCCGGTCAGCTTGCGCAGCGCCTGGCTCATCAGTCGCGCCTGCAGGCCGACGTGCGTGTCGCCCATCTCGCCCTCGATCTCGGCGCGCGGCACCAGCGCGGCGACCGAGTCGATCACGATGATGTCGATCGCACCGGACCGTACCAGCATGTCGGCGATCTCGAGCGCCTGCTCGCCCGTGTCGGGCTGCGAGACCAGTAGCTCCTCGATGTTGACACCGAGCTTCGCCGCGTAGTTCACGTCGAGCGCGTGCTCGGCGTCGATGAACGCCGCCACGCCACCCACGCGCTGCGCCTCGGCGACCGCGTGCAGCGAGAGCGTCGTCTTGCCCGACGACTCCGGCCCGTAGATCTCGACGATGCGCCCGCGCGGAAGACCGCCGATGCCCAGCGCGATGTCGAGGCTGGGCGAGCCCGTCGAGACGACCGGGATGTCGACGCCGACATGGCCCTCGCCCATCACCATGATGGCGCCCTTGCCGAAGTGCTTCTCGATCGATGCGACGGTCAGCTCGACCGCCTTGCTCTTCTCTTCCCGGGGATCCGTCGCTGCTCTTGCCATTTGTCCTCTCCTAGATGTCGGGGCCGAGGTCCAGTTCCAGCCCTTCGTCCGGCTCGCCGAGCGGCAGGCGAACGAGGGCCGTGTGCTGAGCGCCCCGGGGGGAGAGGCGGCTCGAGAAGAGTACGACTTCTGCGGCGCGAAAGGCGATCTCTTTCGGCGGCGCGAGTCGCTCGATCGCGACCGGCCGGGGCTCGCGCAGCCGGCCGAGGGTCAGGTGCGCGCGGTAGGGACGGCGCTCGCGCTCCACGCCGACGCGGGCGGCGGCAGCGTCGAGTCCGCGCGCCAGGCGCGCGAGCGGAGCACTGCCCTCGGCCACCCCGGCCCAGAGCACCCGGGCCTCGCGCGCGGTGGGGAACGCACCGAGACCGGCGATCTTCACGTCGAACGGCTCGACGCGGAGCGTGCGCGGCAGGCAGCGGCGCGCCAGCTCCGGCAGCCGGTCCTCCGGGACCTCGCCGCAGAACTTCAGGGTCAGGTGCAGGGCGCCGGGATCGGTCCAGCGCACGCCCGGATCCAGGGCCTCGCGCAGGCCGGCCTGGGCCTCGACCAGGGTGTCGCGCGCGGCGGAAGGCAGCTCGATCGCCAGGAAGCAGCGCAGCTCGCTCACGGGCGAGGCTCCTCGCCCCGGAGCCGCGGGAAGCTGTTCTCGGTGATCTCGAGGCCGAGCAGGCGCCGGCGGATCCAGTCGAGTGCCAGGTGAGAGCTCATCTGCTTGTTGCGCCAGCGCTCGGCCATGAGCTGGTAGCGGAATGCCAGCGTGCCGGCCGCGTCGGACAGGCCGATGCAGACGGTCCCGACGGGCTTGTCCTCGCTCCCCCCTCCGGGACCGGCCACGCCCGTGGTGGCCACGCCCATGGCGGCGCCGGTCAGCCGCCGCACGCCGTCGGCCATGGCGCGCGCGACCTCCTCGGAGACCGCGCCATGCGCCTCGATCAGCGCCGCCGGGACCCCGAGATCCCGGATCTTCGACGCGTTCGAGTAGGTCACGAGTCCGGCCAGCAGGTACGCCGAGCTGCCCGGAACGTCGGTCAGGCGGCTGGCGAGCAGACCGCCCGAGCAGGACTCCGCGGTCGCCAGGGTCACGCCGCGCTCCAGGAGCATGGCGCCCACGATCTGCTCGAGCTCCTGGGCGCCATCGCCGATCACCAGCTCGCCGAGGCGCTCGCGCACCTGCGCGACCAGGGCCGCGAGCTTCGTCTCGGCGGCGGCCTCGTCGGGCGCGCGCACAACGACGCGCAGCAGGTTGTCGGGGAACTGGGTGCGAAAGCCGAGCTGCGCGTCGGGATCGTCGCGCACCAGGTCGTCGACGTGTCGGTCGAGCGTGGACTCGCCCATGCCGAAGGTGCGCAGGAGCGCGGCGCGCACGACGCCGCGGCCGCCCAGGCGCGCGCGGATCCGCGGCAGGACCTCCTCGTCGGTCATCCGGTACAGCTCGCGCGGCACGCCCGGCATGAAGAAGAGCAGGCTGCCCTCGACGTCGAGCATGAATCCCGGCGCCGTGCCCATCGGGTTGGGCAGGATGTCGGCCCCCTCGGGGAAGTCCGCCTGCTTGGCGTTGTTCGGCGACATCTCGCGACCGAGGCGCTCGAAGAAGCCACGGATCTCGGCCAGGGCGGCCTCGTCGCGCAGCAGGGCGCGGCCGAAGGTCTTCGCCGCGACCTCGGTGGTGATGTCGTCGCGCGTGGGTCCCAGGCCACCCGAGACCAGGACCACGCGCGCGCGGCGCGCCGCATCGCGCAGCACCTCGGCGATGGCCTCGGGATCGTCGGCAACGGTGAGGTGGCGCGTGGACTCGAGATCCAGCTGGAGCAGGCGCTCCGAGAGGAACGACTTGTTGGAGTCGACGATCTCGCCGCGCAGCAGCTCGTCACCGACGGTGACGATCCAGGCGCCCGTGCGGCTCATCCCAGACCACCCGGCAGCGCCACGCGCCAGAGCAGCTGACCGGCAACGTTCGCGTACAGACCCGCCACCAGGTCGTCGGCCATGACGCCCGGCCCACCGGGCAGCGCCTCTGCGCGACCGACCGGGGGCGGCTTCCAGATGTCGAAGAGGCGGAAGAGCAGGAATCCCGAGATCGCGACGTCGAGACGCAGCGGCAGGAACGCCAGCGCGACCAGCTGACCGGCCACCTCGTCGATCACAATCCGACCGTCGTCGGCACGCTGCCAGTGACGTCCGGCGCGGCCGGCTGCCCAGCTGCCCACGAGCACCAGCGCGGCGATGGCGGCCAGCAGCGCGCCCGCGCCGAGACCGGCCAGCGGCGGCCAGAGGAGCACGCCGAGCGCCGAGCCGAACGTGCCCGGCGCGAAAGGCGCCAGCCCCAGGCCACCCGCCGTGGCGATCGCGAGAACCAGAATTCTCATTTCAGATCAAGCACTTCCGCTTCCGGAACGCATCCTAGTGAGGGGCGGTGCCGGGGTCAAGGAAGCGAAACTATAGCGAATATCCTGCCTGCTGCGCGCCGCCGCCCTGCTGGTCAAGCGGCGGGCGCTGCGGGCCGATTCGCGCTGCGGGACACCGGCGTCCCCGGGGATCCGCTCGAATGGCCACCGGCCCGCAGATGCTCAGCAGCGAGGCAGCCGCGCCGCTGGTGCTGGAGCTGGCGCGCTCACTGCGCTCGCGGCAGTTCTACGCGCCCGCCGACGAGGGCCTGCGCGAGGCGCTGCGGCGCGTCGCCCGCGTCTGGCGCGCGGGCCTGCCCGCGGGCGCGGTCCTCGAGCTCTTCGTGCTGGACGAGAGCTTCGGGCTGGCCGACGGCGGTGAGCTCGACGACCCCGCGCTCGGCGACCTGATTGGCGAGCTGCGCCGCCGCGAGGTGACGCAGATCCGCATCGCCGGCGGGCTCGACCCGCGCGAGATCGTGATCCTGGTCAGCGCGCTGACGGCCCCCGTGGAGCCCGGCGAGGGCGCCC
The DNA here is from genome assembly GCA_029261925.1 of Deltaproteobacteria bacterium. Taxonomy (GTDB): domain Bacteria; phylum Myxococcota_A; class UBA9160; order SZUA-336; family SZUA-336; genus JAGWBS01. The sequence continues at coordinate 64,137 of JAJDAJ010000106.1, forward strand.
AGGAGTTCGAGCGGCGCCTGCGCGAGGCGGGCGCGCGCAGCATCTCGGTCACACCCCCGGGAGCCGCGAGCGAGGCTCCCGCCGCGAGCGAGAGGTCTGACGCGCCGCCGCCGCACGACGGCATCGACACGCAGGAGCTCGTCGCGACCCTGACCGTGCAGCTGATCCGCGAGCTGGGCGAGCTCGAGCAGGTCGAGGACGTGGCGTCGTACAACCTGCTCTCGAACCGCATCGAGATCACCATGGACAGCCTGCTGCGCGAGAAGAACCCCGTCGACGCGTACCGCGCCGTGCTCGCCTACACGCGCCACGCGACCGATCCGGCGATCCGCGGGCCGCAGATCCACCGTGAGGCGGGCGAGCGCCTGCGCCGGCTGATGCTCGGCGAGGCCCTGATGGAGTACACGGTGGACCAGGCCTGTCGCAGCGCGGGACTCGCGTCGGTCCAGGCCACCCAGGTACTCCTCGCCGTCGGCGAGACGGCCATGCCGAGGCTGGTCGCCCTGCTCGCCGACAGCGACCCGGGCGTGGCCGAGCAGGCGTCGTCGATCGTGGTCACGCTGGGCGAGCGCAGCCTCGCGCCGCTGGTCGCCGAGCTCGAGTGCGACGAGGCCGGGCGCGCGCGGCGCGCGGCGCGGCTGCTCGGCGACCTGCAGCACCCCGGCGCGGTCCAGGCGCTGGCCTCCGCACTCGGCGCGACCGACCGCGGCGTGCGCGCCGAGTCGGCCAAGAGCCTGGCGCGCATCGGCAACAGCCACGCGGTCCATGCGCTCGTCGAGGGCCTCGACGACGCGCCCGAGGAGATGGCCCGGCTGCTCGTCTCGAACCTCGGCGGCAGCCGGCATCCTTCTGCCCTGCGCGCCCTGCGCGAGGTGGCGTCGGGGCGCCGGGAGATGTCGGACGAGGTCAGCGTCGAGGCGATCCGCTCCCTGGGCCGCCAGGGAGATCCCGCAGCGGTGCCGGTGCTCGTCGAGATCCTCGACCACCGCGGCGTGATGGGTCGCGCCCGCTGGCGCCCGCGGCGCATCGCCGCGGCGCAGGCACTGGGGCGCATCGGCGGTCCCGACGCGTACCAGGCCCTGGAGCGCAACGTGCGCCGTGGGGACACGTCGGTCGGCGACGCCTGCCGCCGCGCCATCCAGGGTCTGGCGAGCGACTGAGCCGGGCAGTCCGGGTGCTACCGTAGGCGCGTGCGGACCATGGGGCTGGACTTCGGCGACGCGCGCATCGGCGTGGCCGTGACCGATACGCTGGGCATGCTCGCGCAGCCGCTCGAGACCATCCGCTGCAAGCGACCGGCCGAGCCCGCCGCGCTCGACCGGATCCAGGCGCTGGTGAGCGAGCTCGAGGTCTCCCGGATCGTCGTCGGCCTGCCGCTCGGGCTCGACGGGCGGGCGGGAGAGCAGGCCGACCGCACGCGGCGCTTCGGCGAGCAGGTGCGCGAGCGGACCGGGCTGCCGGTGGACTACGTGGACGAGCGCTGGACCTCGCGCGAGGCGGAGCGCGTTCTCAGCGAGGCGGGCGTGCGCGCGCGCGACCGCAAGGGGCGCGTCGACCCGATCGCCGCGGCGCTGATCCTGCGGGCCTGGCTCGAGCGGAGCGGTGCCTGATGCGCCTCGCGCTAGCGCTGCTTGCCGCCGGTGCGATCGCGGCGGCGGCCGCCGCCGGCTGGCTGGTGTCGGCGCTGCACACCCCGGCGTCCGACGCCGACGCGCCGCCCCGGACCTTCGTGGTCGACGCCGGCGAGCCCCTCGGGAGCGTGGCGCGGCGCCTGGACCGCGAGGGACTGCTGCCGGATCGGGCCGGCTTCGGGCCCCGGGTGCTGACCGCCTGGGCACGCTGGCACGGCGTCGACCGGAGCGTGAAATCGGGGGAGTACGAGCTCACGGCGGCGCGGACGCCGGTCGAGATCCTCGACATCCTCGTCTCGGGGCGCGTGAAGACCTATCCGGTCACGCTGCCCGAGGGGCTGCGACTCGACGAGATCGCCGTGCGGCTCGAGGAGGCGGGCATCGTCGGGGCCGACGCGTTCCTGGAGCGCGCGCGCGACCCCGCCCTGGCGCGCTCGCTGGGGCTCGAGGCGGACGGCTTCGAGGGCTACCTGTACCCGGAGACCTACCGCTTCCGGCGCGCCAGCGAGCCCGACGAGGTGATCGAGCGAATGTACGCGGAGCACCTCGACCGCTGGCTCCCCGCCGACCACGAGGCGCAGCGAGCCTCGGGCATGAGCCTGCACGAGGTGGTCACGCTGGCCTCGATCGTCGAGAAGGAGACCTCGGTTCCCGCCGAGCGCGGGCTCGTCTCGGCGGTCTTCCACAATCGCCTGCGGCGCGGCATGCGCCTGCAGACCGACCCCACGGTGATCTACGGGATCCTCGTCACGCGCGGGCACTTCGACGGCAACATCCGCAAGAGCGACCTGACCACCGACACGCCCTACAACACCTACACGCGCGGCGGCCTGCCGCCCGGGCCGATCGCCAGTACGAGCATCGCCTCCATCCGCGCGGTCCTCGCACCCGCTCAGGTCGGGTACCTGTACTTCGTGTCGCGCAACGACGGCACGCACGAGTTCACCACGAACCTGAAGGACCACCTCGCCGCCGTCCGCAGGTACCAGCTGCGGGGGCG
>JAJDAJ010000107.1 GCA_029261925.1 Deltaproteobacteria bacterium
ACGAGAAAACTCCCGACTCGCGGACCGCTCGGTGAGCTCCCGGGACCAGGCGGCCCGTCAAACCTCAACACGGGGCTACGCTCGTAGACGCGAACGACAGAAGCCATGCGGACCCGGGTTCGATTCCCGGCGCCTCCACCATTCCAGGACAGCCGCTTCCCTCGTCCGGGCCGTGTCGGGACTGCGAGCGTACAGCTGGGCGCCCCGGCCACGACGCGCCCCGAGCACGTATCGGATGTGCTCGGCCTGATCGTGCTGCTGGCGCACGACCTCGACGATCTGCCGCGAAGCTTCCGGGAGATCAGCATCTTGCTGTCGCGGGCGCGCTCGGATGCATCGAAGCGGCTGTCTGTGGTAGTGAATCTGACTGCTCATTGGACTCGTTGGCTCTGCATCCACAGGATCGCGGTGCTGTACTTCGAAGGAGGCACTCATGCGCATGCTCGTCGTTGCTCTCGTCTCGCTGTTCCTCGGCACCTCCGCGGTCGCTTCGATGGGGTTCTGGAGATCAACCAGGCGTGTGCAGAGCACACGGGGTGCTTCCCGGGCGACGATCCCGGCTTTCCAGTGTCGATCACGGGCGCCGCAGGTCGCAACTACCGTCTGACGAGTGATCTGAACCTGGCTGGCGTTCCCGACAACATCTCGGGGATCATCGTGGGGGCGTCCTTCGTCACCGTCAATCTCGGAGGGTTCACGATCGAGGGCACCTCTAGCTGCACCGGGACGGGCGCATCCATTTCCTGTGGCCCCACCGGATCTGGATCCGGAGTGCTCTTCAGCGGGGTTCGGGGCACGACCGTGCGTAACGGCAGAGTGATTGGCATGACGTCGACGGGCGTCGGTGGAGACGGCGGATCGGCAACGGTCGAGAACATCCTTGCCTTCCACAACCGCCGGGACGGTATCGGCGTGGGCGACGACTCGATCGTTCGCAACTCCATCTCGCAGCAAAACGGCCAGGACGGCTTCCAGCTGGGCAGTGGCTCTGTCGTAGACAGCAGCACCGCTCAGGGAAACGGGTTCGATGGCGTGAAGGTCCAGGGCCCCGGTGCTGTCGTGTCGGACACGGTCGCGCGCGGCAATGGTTTCGGCGGCTACAACCTCGACCATACCTCCCGGTTCACCAGCGTCAGCTATGCGAACGGTCAGCCGGACAGCTGCGGCGGCGGCATCTGTACCCCATCTCGTCGCTTCTATCTCACGGCGGGCACTCACGACGGCGCCAACGCGCTGTCGGCATGTGACGACGGCTTCCACATGGCCTCACTGCCGGAGCTCTTCGATCAGTCCAACTTCGTCTACGACTCGGCGCGCTCCAGCACCTACCCGCCGCTGGGAGACACGGGCTCCGGGCCCCCGAGGGGGGCGCCAGCAAGCGGTTGGATCCGCACCGGAGACGACGCGCACAATCTCACAGGAACTGCGGGATTCGACAACTGCCTCGCCTGGTCGACCACGAGTGGGGAGGGAATGTTCGGGATTCTCGATGAATCGCCGAACAGCAACCTGGAATACACGTCGCAGTGGAGAGTGGGTAACGGTCAGTGCGCTAGCCCGCGATCCGTCTGGTGCATAGAGGATCGGTAGCTCACCGATCCGGCGCGGGTGCCTTGCGGGTTCCAGCGCCGAGCTGACGTGCTCGGTGGCGTCGGGCACGGTTTCCGGCGCCTACCGCGCCCGGCTCCGCCCCGCTGTCAACGGGTGTGGCGCCACTCCTCCTCGGAACGGCCGGGCCCGTGGTGGCCGGTGATCGTCGTCCGCTGCGACTCGCGAGCGTACTCCGGAGCCGGGCCCCCTGCCGCGGATGCGCGCCCCGGGCTCTTGACAGCCACCGGGCCGTGAGCAGGAAAACGGTGCCTGGCGGCAAGCCGGGAGTTCAGGAAGGAGGAAACCATGGCGCAGTACACGACGCATCGGCCCTGGGCCTCGGGGCCCTGGGGTGCTTCGTTCGACCAGCTCCGGCAGGAGATGGACGCCCTGTTCCACCGCTACCGCGGCGCAGCGCCGGCGACTGGCGGGCAGGGGGTGTTTCCGGCCGTGAACTTCTACGAGACCGCGGAGGCCTACATGCTCATGGCCGAGCTCCCGGGCGTCGATCCCGGCGACATTCACGTGTCGCTCGAGGGCTCGACGGTCACCGTGGAGGGACAGCGGAAGATCGACTACGGGACGCGCGAGGACGTCAGCCTGCACCGCCGCGAGCGGCAGGCGGGCAGCTTCCGTCGCGCATTCGAGCTCCCCGCGGCCATCGACGCCGACGGCGTCGAGGCGGTTCACCGCAATGGCGTGCTGAAGCTGCGCCTGCCCAGGAGTGCCGAGGGCCAGCCTCGCCAGATTCCCGTGCAGGCGAGCCGAGGAGGAAACTAAGATGACCGACACCCATGCACTTCAGGCGCGTGAGAAGCAGGAGGTCCAGGGCGAGAGCACCCGGCCGGGCCCGGTCTTCCGGCCCGACGTCGACATCTGGGAGCACGGCGATGCGTACGTGGTGTACGCGGACCTGCCCGGGGTCGACGAGGGGTCGATCGACGTGCGGCTCGACCGCGGCAGTCTGACGCTGGACGCGCAGCTCGCGACGACTCCGGAGAGCGACTGGAGGCCGCTGCACAGCGAGTACCGGTTCGGCTCGTTCCATCGCGAGTTCCGCATCTCCGAGGACATCGATGCCGCGGCCGTCTCCGCGAGGATGCGCGACGGCGTGCTCGAGCTGCATCTTCCCAAGGCGGCCGAGCACCAGCCGCGGACGATCGCGGTCCAGGCCGGCTAGCAGGCGGCCGGGGAACGCCGGATGGTCCCGGGTTCCGGCCGCGCCCGGCGCGGATGTCCCCGGGGCGGACGCGCCCTGCCGCGTCCGCCCCGGGAAGCCCCTACGGTCTGCGCCCGGCGAGGCCCGAGGGGTCGCCTTCGTACGGCCCGGGGCCGAGCGGCATGAAGTCGCGCTCGCCGAGCTCGAGCACCTCGACGCAGGTCGTGCCGTCGAAGTCGTAGCTGCAGTCCGTGCCGCCGCTCCACTCGGCGACCTTCTCGAAGCGCCCGTCGATGCACTCCAGCAGCTCGTAGCGCGTTTCCGTGCAGGTCGCGGGCAGGGCGCCGTGGCAGCGCGTGAAGCTGAGCTGTCGCTCCTGCGTGATCCGGAAGCCGTCCCGGCACTCGAAGTTGATCATGACCTCGACCTCCACCTCGACGGGGAGGGGCTCCTTGATCTGGAACTCCTGGGCGAGGGCGGGGCTCGCGAGGGCGAGCACCAGGGCCGTGAACGTTCCGAGGGTTTGCTTGCGCACCATTTCGTTCTCCTCTCGCGCTGGATCGCGCGTCACGAAAGGAGAGTTCCCAGGGTCCGGGGCCGGGTGTGTGAACGACTTCACCCGGCCGCGTGCGCGGCGCTCAGGAGCCGGCGTCGGCCTCGGCAAAGACCTTGCGCGCCAGGATCATGCCGTCGATGGCGCGCGGGAAGCCGCCGTACAGGATCATGGTGACCAGCATCTCCTCGATCTCCGCGCGCGTGACCCCGTGATGGAGCGCGCCCTGCAGGTGGATCTCGAGCTCGTGCTTGAGGTTGAGCGCGGTCAGCGTCGAGATGACCGCGAGGCTCCGGTCGCGCCGCGAGAGCTGCGGTCGCGCCCAGACATCCCCGAAGGCGCAGTCCATGACCAGGTCACCCATGAACCCCTGCGACTTCTGGATCCGCGCTTCCATCGCATCGATGTCGAGGTCGGGCTGGCCGAGCAGGGTGCGCAGCACGTCCATGCCGTCGGCACGACGCTTCGGTCCGTCCTTGAGCTCGAGCGGCGCCGGGGGCGTGCGGCGCCGGGGGGTGCCCTCGCGCGCGGCGATCACCTCGTCGGCGATCTCGCCCGCCGCGAGTCCGAAGGGAACACCGGCGTAGGCGCTGACTTGCAGGAAGATCTCGTCGATCTCGTCTGCGCTCAGGCCGTGGTTCAGGCCGCCGGCGATGTGCGTGCGCAGCTCGCGCTCGCGGCCGAGCGCGGTGAGCGCCGAGATCACGACCAGGCTGCGGTCGCGCCGCGAGAGCTCGGTGCGGGCCCAGATCTCGCCGGCTCCGGTGTACAGGGCGATGGCGCCGAGAGCTCCGCGGCTCTCGCAGTACTCGACCAGGGCCTGGCCGCCGTCGTCGGAGCCGGCGAGGGTCGCCGAGACCTCGAGGGCGCGCTCGTGCAGGGTGCGCGGATCGCTCATGGGGCCTCCCGTGCTCGCGTGCAGCCGCGAGGCCCGGCAGCCTATCAGCTCCGCCGACGCCGGGATCGCCTAGGATCGGCCGATGCGAGCCTGGCAGACGCGCAAGCACGGGGGGCCGACCGAGGCCCTGTACCTGAACCCCGACGCGCCCGTGCCCGACCCCGCCCCGGGGACGGTGCTGCTCGAGGTGATCGCCGCGGGCATCGGACTTCCCGACGCACTCATGTGTCGGGGCAGCTACCCGCTCACGCCGGCGAATCTGCCGTTCACTCAGGGGCAGGAGGGGGTCGGTCGCGTCGTGGGCCGCGGAGAGGGCGTCGAGGGCCGGCCCGACGGCCAGCGCGTGATGGCGGTGACGGGCTTCTTCAGCGGGCACGGATCGTTCGCCCAGCGCTGCCTGGCCCTCGACGGCTTCTGCATGCCGGTGCCCGAGGGCATGAGCGATGTGGAGGCCGCGGGCTTCCTGATTCCCTTCCACACCGCGTACATCGGGATCGTGACGCGGGGGCGGGTCGAGCCGGGCGAGACGCTGGTGGTCCTCGGGGGGGCCGGGGGCACCGGCCAGGCCGCGATCCAGATCGGCAAGGCGCTGGGCGCGCGCGTCATCGCCACGGCGGGCGGTCCGGAGAAGGCGGCCTTCTGCCGCGAGCTGGGCGCGGACCACGTGATCGACTACCGCGCCGGGGACATCGCGGACGGCGTGAAGGCGGCGACCGGGGGGCGCGGTGCCGACGCGATCTACGACCCGGTCGGGGGCGAGGCGTTCGCCAGCGCCACCCGCTGCGTGGCTCCGGAGGGCCGGATCCTGGCGATCGGCTTCGCCAGCGGGAGCTGGGGCCAGGTGGACGCCGGTCAGCTCGCCTTCGGGAACTTCTCGGTGGTCGGCGTGATCCCCACCCACTACGACCGAGCCTTCAAGGAACGCACGCAGGCGCAGCTGGTCACCTGGTGGCGCGAGGGCCGGCTGTCCACGCGGATCGACGAGTTCGTCCCCTTCGAGGCCCTGCCGGCGGCGCTGGAGCGCCTCGTGGCGGGGGGCGTGCGCGGCAAGCTCGTGCTGGCGGTCGATCCCGCCGCGAGTGTTCCGGAGTCGCTTCCCTAGAGCTGCTTGCGCAGCTCGGCGAGCGCCTCGCGCGTCTCCTCGATCAGCACCTCGACCTCATCGGCGCCCACACCCAGCATCGCAGCCGACTCGGTGACCTGATCGGGATCGGCGTCGCCGTCGAGGTGGCTGGCCAGCGCGTCGGCCGCGCGCAGGGTGCGGGCCAGCGGCTCGGCAGCCGCGGGCGCGGACTCGGGCGAGTGATGGTGCGCGACCGCCGCGGAGATCTCGGGCGGCAGGTGCCAGGAGCGACAGAGCAGGCCGCCGAGCGGCTCGTGCAGCTGCTGCATGGCCGCCTCGACGACGTGCCGGTCCAGCGTCTGGCCCGGCCCCAGCTCGCGCTGCGCCTCGCTCGCCGCCATCAGCACCGCCACCTGGCCCATGTCCTGGACCAGGCCCGCGAGGAAGGCGGCGTCGGGATCGAGCTGGGCACTGGCGCCGAGCAGCTGGGCGGCCGCCCCCGTCGAGGTGGCCCGGTGCCACAGGGCGCCCGGCGCGTCCTCGAAGCCGGGCACGCGCACGCGCAGCACGCGGCCGCGGAGCGCCACGGTCAGCAGCAGGTGGCGCGTCTGGCGCACACCCATGCGAACGATCGCGTCGGTGGCGCTGCGCACCTCACCCAGCCCGGCGAAGAAGGGGCTGTTGGCGACGCCGACGAGCTTGGTCGCCAGCGCCGGATCGCTCTCGAGCAGGCGCGCGATCTCCGGGATCGCCACGTCGGGCTGGTCGAGCAGCTTCTGGGCGCGCAGGATCGACTCGGGGGCGGGCGGCAGGCGCAGCCCCTCGTGCTCCAGGGCCGCCTCGATCTCGGCCCAGAGGGCGTCGGCCCCGGCGCCGCTGGCGGGGCGCCGCTCGCGCAGCAGTGCCCGGACCTCGTCCACGTCGGCCAGATCGCCCGCGGTCAGCTCCAGCTCGCCTCCGAGCTCCACGGGCCCCTGCGGGTCGTCGGCGCCCTCCCGGAACAGCGGACCGCGCGCGGGGCGCGCCTCGGTGCGCTGCGCGCGACCGAACCAGCGGGAGAGCAGACCGGGCATGCTGCGCTCTGCGGCCGGGCTGCCCCGGGACTTGAGGTCTCGCCGGGTCCGGGTGCGACGCCTCGCGGCGCCCGTGACCTCAGGCGCCCCGGAGCTGCTCGGCCAGGGTCTCGGCCTCGCCGCGGATCAGCTCGAGCTGCCGCTCGTCGAGACCGATCGCCTCGTGGGCGCGCGCCAGCGTCCCGGGGGTGGCCCGGTCCGCGTTGACGTGGCTGCTCAGGCACGCCGACTCGAGCACGTCGCCGCCCTCGGGCAGCAGTCCGAAGCCCAGGTCGTGGGCGAGCTCGTTGGCGACACAGACGATCGCGGCCAGCGGGTGGGCGTAGCCCTCGATCAGCACCTGCTGGTGGGCGCCGACGACCATGCGGATCTCGGCCGGCAGCTCCCAGAGGCCCGTCATCACCTCCGACGCCGCGGCGTGCATGCCGTCCAGGGCGGGCCAGAGGGCGATGAGATCGGGCGGCACGCCGCTGCTGTCCTCGGCCAGCCCGATCAGCGTTCCCGCGATCCCGGAGTCGTGCAGCAGCCCGCAGAGGAACGCGTACTCGCCCTCGTAGCTGCTGTACTTGCAGATCAGGCGCGCCAGGTGGGCGGTCGCGGCGCTGTGGGTGCGCAGCCGGTCCATGGTCTCCGCGTAGGGCTCGCAGCGGAACACGCGCATGTTCATCGAGACCTGCACCACGATGTCGCGCAGCGTCTTGAGGCCGAGGCGCGACACGGCGCCCTTGAGCGACGGGATCGCCTTCTGCGTGGTGTACATCGGCGACTGCGCCACCTGGATCACCTGCCCGGCCAGCAGCGCGTCCTGCTCGAGCAGATCCACGATCTGGCCGAAGTCCACGTCGGGCCGGGCCGAGACCTCGAGCAGCTGCGTCGCCACTGCCGGCAGGCGGGGCGGCTCGTACGCGGGATCCTTGAAGGTCGAGAGCAGCCGGGCGGAGAGCTCGGCCTCGTCGACGAAGATCTCGTCGTCGCCGTCGAGCTCGACGTGCCCCTCACCGTAGCCGGGATCGTTGCGGTTGCGGCTGACCATTGCCGTGGATCATCGGAGCCGCGCCGCGGGTTCCTGAGGGGTCGGGCCGAGGGGGGCCCGGACCCGGAGCGTCAGGACGGCGGGAAGCGGATCGGCAGCGAGACCCAGCCGCGGAAGAGCTCGCTGCACAGGCGCACCCCGCGGTCCTCGAGCACCTCGTACTCGGGAATGCGGGCCAGGAACTCGCCCAGCAGGATCTCGCCCTCCATGCGCGCGACGTGGGCGCCGAGGCACATGTGCGGGCCGGCCCCGAACGTGAGGATCCGGGGCGCACGCCGCTGCACGTCGAAGCGCGCCGCGTCCGGGAACTCGCGCTCGTCGCGGTTGGCCGAGGCCCACAGGTAGAGCACGCCCTGTCCCGGCTCCAGGCTCTCGCCGTGGATCTCCCAGGTCGAGGCGACCCGGCGGCCCAGCATCTGGGTGGGCATGTCGTAGCGCAGCGCCTCCTGGAAGGCGGCCGGCACCAGCCCGGGATCGGCGACGCAGGCCGCGCGCTGATCGGGATGCTGGCCGAGCCGGTAGACGGCCGCGGAGAGCACCTTGGGAAGCGTCTCGGTGCCCCCGATCAGCATCAGCGAGACGTTGGCGCGGATATCGGCCTCGCTGAGGCGCTCACCGTCGATCTCGGAGTCCAGCAGCGCGCCCATGGCGGTGTCGCCGGCGTTTCCGCGGCGCCGCTGCTCGGCGATCAGCTCGGTGAGGTAGCCGAACATCTCGACCACGCCCTGCATCCCGGCCTCGGTCTGCCGGTAGCCGGTCTCGTCCCGCTGGAACATGGTGTTGATGCGCTCGACGAAGAAGTCGGACATCTCCAGCGGCAGGCCGATGATGGTGCAGGCGATCCGGACGCTCGTGCGCATCGCCAGGTCGAGCACGACGTCCGCCTCGCCGCGGCCGGCCATCTCGTCGAGGAATCCGCGCACCAGGCTGCGGGTGAGTGGCGCCAGGCGCCGCGCCGCGGCCGGCTTGAAGTGCGGTGCCAGGAGCGCGCGCACCTTCGTGTGCCGGGGCGGATCCAGCCCGGCGATCGCGGCACCCAGCGCTCCGGACGCCTCGGGCGGGGGCTCGTCGGCCACGCCGAGAACCTGGTTGGGCATCTGCCCGGCCTCGATCGTGAAGTGCCGGAAGTCCCGCTCGGCGGCCCAGATGTCGTCGAAGCGCGAGAGGAACCAGGTATCGTACTTGCGCGAGTAGTACGCCGGCGCCTCGTCACGCAGGCGCTGGTACAGCGGGAACGGATCCGCGCGGAACTCCGCGGACAGCGGGTCGAACTCGAGCGTGGTCTCACTCACCGGCCGCAGAGACTACCAGTCCGGTCGCCGCATCGCGCCCCGGGCGGGTCGCTGGCAGGCTGCTAGAGCTTGAAGAAGTCGCGGACCGGCTGCCAGAACGCGTCGTCGTTCGAGCGCCACCGTGGCGAGTCGCCGCCGAAGTCCAGCTCGAACCAGCGCTTGCGCCCCTTGCGGTACCGGAACAGCGCTGCGCGCGCGCCGAGGTAGGGCGCCACCAGCAGCAGGGTGAGCATGGCCGCGGCCCATGCGAGGTTGAACACGGGGATGTAGATCAGCCCCGCCCCGCAGAGCGCGAGCGCGAGGAACGCGCCCGCCGTCAGGCCCAGCCGGCTCCAGTCATGGTTCCGGCGCTCCCCGCGGATCACCTGATCCCCGGACTCGAACTCGACGCCCTCGGGGACCCAGCTGGTGTTGAACCCGGCGCGGAAGCGAGCGATCTCGGGATGCATCGCCATGGGCGTGACCTCCGTGATCGGCCCCGGTCATCCGGGGTCCGCGGAATTGTGGCACGGCCTGACGGACAGGGGAAGAGCGAGGCGGGAAATGCGTCCCCGGGGCCCGGATCGGGCTCGCGGCGCCTGCGCGCGGGCTGCCGCCGGCGTGCACACGGCGTGTCCGGCCCCGCGCGCCGGCCGCAGCGGGTGCGACCCGATCCAGTATCTTTGCCGGCCCGAGAAGGAGGCCACAGATGTCAGCCGCTGCCGGAAGTCCCTACGTCGTCATCTCCGCGGACACGCACGCCGGGGCCAGCGTCCAGACCTATCGCGACTACCTCGACCCGAAGTACCGCGAGCTCTTCGACGACTGGCGCGGCACGTACAAGAACCCGCAGCGCAAGCACATCGGTTCGAAGAAGCACAAGAACTGGGACGACGAGGAGCGCATGGGCGACATGCAGAACGACGGGGTGGTCGGGGAGATCATCTTCCCGAACACCGTGCCGCCGTTCTTCCGCACCAGCGTACTGATCTGCGGCAATCCCGGGCCCGAGGACTACGAGCTGCGGCTCCAGGGCATCCGCGCGCACAACCGCTGGCTGGCCGACTGGTGCTCGGAGTACCCCGATCAGCGCGCGGGCATCGGCCTCGTGTACCTCAACAACATCGACGACGCGATGGAGGACGCGCGCTGGATTGCCGAGCACGGCCTGCGCGGCGGGATCCTGCTGCCCCACGTCCCAGACGACTGCACGAGCTTCATCAAGCCGCTCTTCGCGCCCGACTACGAGCCGTTCTGGGCACTGGTGCAGGATCTCGATCTCGTGCTGAACCACCACGGCGGGACCGGATCGCCGGACTACGGCACGTATCCGATCTCGCTGCCGATCCGCCTGTTCGAGACGCCGTGGTTCTCGACCCGCTCCTACGCGCACCTGCTGCTCGCCGGCGTCTTCGAGCGCTACCCGAAGCTGCGGTACATCATCACCGAGGCGGGCTGTGCCTGGGCCCCGGACATGCTCGAGAAGCTCGACCAGAACTGGGAGCGCATGCGCTCCGGCGGTGCGGGCGAGTTCCAGTTCGTCGAGGGCACGTACACGCCGGAGCCCCCGAGCTTCTATGCGAAGCGCAACTGCTTCTACGGTGCGAGCTCACCGTCACCGATGGAGCTCCGGGACCGCGACCAGATCGGCGTGGAGCGGATCCTGTGGGGCAGCGACTACCCCCACTACGAGGGCACGTATCCACACACGCGGCTCGCGCTGCGGCATGCCTTCTGCGACATCGACGAGCGCGAGCGACGCCTGATCCTGGGCGAGAACGCGGCGGAGCTGTACGGCTTTGACCTGGGCAAGCTGGCCGGTCTCGCGGAGAAGTGCGGACCCACGCCGGCGGAGCTCTCCGTGCCGCTGCGCGACGAGGAGTTCCCGGAGTCGAGCCACACCATGGCCTTCCGGCGCGCCTGAGGGCCCGCCGGACGTCCGGTCCCGCTGCTGATCCGGGTCCGCCGGGCCCCGCGTGCGGGCGCGGGGCGAGCCCGGGCCGTGGATTCCCCGGTCCCGGGGAGCCCTGCGTCCCGATTGCTTTTAACCCTCACCAGGCCGCAAGATAGGCCCGGGTGCTGACACGGTGATGGAGGGAAGCATGGAGTCCCCGCGACGCGGCCGCGGCCACGCACGAGCGTGGTGCAGCTTCGCGTCACGGCTGCTCTTGCCGCTGCTCGTCTGGGCAGTCGGGAGCGCCGCGCTCGCCACGAACCACGAGGTTCGCATCGAGCAGGTGATGGCCGGCGCCAACGGCGACCCGAACGTCCAGTTCATCGAGATGAAGATGGGGCTGACGAACCAGAACACCTGGGGTCCGCAGCCCGGCGATCCGGACTTCCCCGAGCCCCGCTCCCTCATCACCGTCCACGACGCGAGCGGAGCCGAGATCGATCGCTTCGGCTTCCCCTCGGACCCGCCGGTGGGGCCCGTCGACCCCGACAACGGGGGCCACTCGGTACTGATCGCGACGCAGGCGTTCGTCGATCTCACGGGGCTCGCGGCCGACATCCTGATCCCGCCCCTGCTGCCGACGCAGGACGGGATGGTCTGCGTCCGCGGCAATCCCGCGAACCAGAACAGCTTCCACCTGAATCTCTGCCTCTCCTACGGGAACTACCAGGGCCCGCAGGAGGTCGACGACTGCCTGAACCCCAGCGGTTCGCCGGCCCCCGCACTGGCGATCGCCGGGGTGGCGCCGGTGAGCCTCAACCGCTTCCAGAACGACGGCCCGACGCAGGCGTTCGGCTGCGTGCACGCCAACGCCGACTTCGAGCTGCAGGCCCCTGCACCGCGGAATTCCGCGGGGGACACGGCGGTGATCACGGCGGTTCCCGAGGTGGATCAGGGGCGCAACCTGTTCGACCTGGCTCACTTCAACGGCAACGGCCGGAGCTGCGGGAGCTGCCATCGCCCGGGCGACGAGTTCGGGCTGACGCCGGCGACCATCGCGAACCTCTTCCTGCTCGACCCCGCCGACCCCCTGTTCGTCGCCGAGAACGACCCGGCGCTCTCCCAGCTCGAGAACGTCTGCCTGATGCGACAGGGGAACCTGCGCGGGCTGATTCTCGAGAACATCGACGGCTTCGCGCAGCCACCGGTGTTCCGGAGCCCGCCCCATCTGCTCAACGTGGCGCTGACGGCCCCGTACGGGCTGAGCGGGCACGTGCCCGACCTGCAGACCTTCTCCGGCGGCGCAGTGGAGCAGCACGCGCCCCGGACCCTCGCGCGCAACGCCGACCCGACCCTGGGACCGGTCGACTTCCGCGCACCGACGGCCTTCGAGCTGCAGGCGCTCGAGACGTTCCAGAACACCATCGTCTTCCCCGCGGACGGGAATCTCGATCTCAATCGCATGATCAACTTCCACATCCAGAACAACGGGGCGGATGCAGCGTCGATCTCGCGCGGTTTCGACCTGTTCTTCGGCGTGCAGGGCACGGCCCAGTGCTCGCGCTGCCACAGCGGCCCGGTCCTGGCCACCGCCGACGGCACGCTCGGGACGGGTGTGGGCAATCTCAACTTCGACACGGGTGTGCAGGCGGTCTCCGCCAACGACGACGACGGCTGCGCCGGTGGGCCAGGCGACCCGGATCCGGCACTGCCCGCGGAGGAGGGTGGCACGCGCGAGTTCAACACGCCGGCGCTCGTGGGTGTCGCGCGGACGGGGCCCTTCTTCCACGACAACTCGGCGGCCACGCTCGAGGAGGCGGTGCGCTTCTACGACTCCGTCGAGTTCAACCTCTCGGCGGCGGGCCAGCTGCTGCCCGATCTCGTGCTGCTCACGGAGCAGGACGTCACCGACATCACGACGTTCCTCGAGGCGATCTCGGTCGATCCGGGCGCGGCGATCTTCCCCTGCGGCGACGGCGTGTTGCACTTCGGCGAGGAGTGCGACGACGGCAACACCACCCCGGCGGATGGCTGCGGCGCGACCTGCCAGATCGAGATCCCGCCGGGCTGCGGGGACGGCGTGCTGGACCCGGGCGAGGACTGCGACGACGGCAATAACGTCGCGGGGGACTGCTGCGGCATCGGCTGTGCGTTCGAGGGTGCCGGGAGCTTCTGCACCGACGGCAACGCCTGCACGGAGCTCGACAGCTGCGACGGTGCCGGCTTCTGCGTCTCCGGCGGTCCGCTCGTCTGCGACGACCTGAACGGCTGCACCGATGACAGCTGCGACGCGCTGGGAGGCTGCGAGTTCACACCCAACAGCGACGTCTGTAGCGACGGCGACGCCTGCACCATGGACGACGTCTGCCAGGCCGGGATCTGCACCGGCAGCTCGGTGGTCTGCGACGACATCAACGTCTGCACGGACGACAGCTGTGATGCCCAGCTGGGCTGCATGTTCGTCGCGAACAGCGCCAGCTGCGACGATGCCGACGCCTGCACTACCGCCGATACCTGCTCGGCGGGCGCCTGCGTGGGGGGGGCGCCGCCGGACTGTGACGACCAGGCCGAGTGCACCGCCGACAGCTGCGACGTCGTGCTCGGCTGCCTGAACGACCCCATCCCCCTGTGCGAGTGCGGCAACGGCCTGCTCGATGCGAGCGAGGAGTGCGACGACGCGAACAACACTCCGGGAGACGGCTGCAGCGCGGCGTGCCTGGTGGAGGCCGAGTTCGCCTGCATCGGCGAGCCGAGCGACTGCGGCACGCTGATGGAGCTCGACCTGCTCGACCTCGACGACGGCCTGATCACCCGCGACTGGCTCAACGGGATCGACTGGAACGACATGCCGCCGACCGAGGGGCTCTCGGCCGACGACGTCGCGGCGGGATCGGGTGACTGGGTGCCGCGCGGCATGCGGCACGCCACGGTGACGGAGATGTGCGAGCTGCTCGAGCGCTACGCCCTCGCGCCCACGCCCTGCCCGGGGCCCGACACTGCCGTCGTCTCGGGTACCGTCAACGCCTTCCTGCGCGACCTCCTGGACCAGCCCGGTGGAACGCAGGAGACGCTGCTCGGCCTCGTGGACGACTCGACGGAGGGCAGCGACCCCGGGCTGCTGGGTGAGGCCACCGTGTCGCTGGTCAACATCCCCGGGGTCGGGCTGTTCTCGATCAGCGGGGTCCAGGTCGACCAGATGCCGGGTTCGGCCATGACCGCGGGCACGGGACACTTCCTGGTGGAGTCGATCCCCGGCCCCTGCGGCGATCTCAACTCCGACGGGAGGATGAACCGGGTCGACGTCGGCATCTACCGCCAGCACCTGGCCGACCCGGCCGGTAGCCCGATCCCGGCCGGCGGAGAGGATCGCTGCAGCCTGATCGGCGCCCCCGACGGCTGTGACGTCGCCGATGTGGTCGTGGGGCGGCGTCACCTGGAGACGCCGGCCGGCGGCCCCGGCCCGCTGATGAACTGCGCCGAGGTCAACCCGCCCGTCTGCTCGAACTCCATCATCGAGCTCGGGGAGACCTGCGACGACGGAGGCACCGCGCCGGGCGACGGCTGTGACGACGTCTGCATGATCGAGCCGGGCTTCTCCTGCACGGGCGCGCCGAGCAGCTGCGACCTCTGCGGCAACGGCGCGATCGGCGGGCCCGAGACCTGCGACGACGGCGGCGCGGTGGCGGGCGATGGCTGCGACGCGACCTGCCAGGCGGAGCCCGGGTTCACGTGCACCGGCGAGCCGAGCGTCTGCGAGAGTTGCGGCGACGGCGCACTCCAGGGCACCGAGACCTGCGACGACGGCGGCGCGGTGGCGGGCGACGGCTGCGACGACGTCTGCCAGATCGAGCCGGGCTTCACCTGCAGCGGTGCCCCGAGCCTCTGCGTGCCCTGCGGCAACGGCCTGATCGAGGGCACCGAGACCTGCGACGACGGCGGCAGCGTGCCCGGCGACGGCTGCGACGCGACCTGTCGGGTCGAGCCGGGCTTCATCTGCATCGGTCAGCCGAGCGTCTGCGCGCCCTGTGGCAACGGCATCATCGACGGCGCCGAGACCTGTGACGACGGCGGCGCGGTCGCCGGGGACGGCTGCAGCGCGGTCTGCCAGGTGGAGCCGGGCTTCACCTGCGCCGGCGAGCCCAGCGACTGCAGCCAGTGCGGGGACAGCGACGTCGGCGGCACCGAGGCCTGCGACGACGGCGGCACGGCCCCGGGGGACGGCTGCGACGCCACCTGCCAGGTGGAGCCGGGCTTCACCTGCGGCGGCGAGCCGAGCACCTGTAGCCAGTGTGGCGATGGCAGTGTGGGCGGTGCCGAGGCCTGCGACGACGGCGGCACGGCCCCGGGGGACGGCTGCAGCGACGTGTGCGCGGTCGAGCCCGGCTTCACCTGCTCCGGATCTCCGAGCGTGTGTGTGACGTGTGGCAACGGCGTGATCGAGGGCACCGAGGCCTGTGACGACGGCAACGGGGCCCCGGGCGACGGCTGCAGCGACAGCTGCCAGGTCGAGGCCGGCTTCAGCTGTGCCGGCGAGCCGAGCAGCTGCAACCTCTGTGGAGACGGCGCGATCGGCGGCGCGGAGACCTGTGACGATGGCGGAGCCGCGGCCGGTGACGGCTGCGACGCCACCTGCCAGATCGAGCCCGGCTTCACCTGCGCGGGCGCGCCCAGCGACTGCAGTGCCTGTGGCGACGGCGCGATCGGCGGCGCCGAGATCTGCGACGACGGCGGGACCGTCCCCGGCGACGGCTGCGATGCGACCTGCCAGGTCGAGCCGGACTTCAGCTGCACGGGCCAGCCCAGTGTCTGCGTGCTCTGCGGCGACGGGCTGGTCCAGGGCGGCGAGACCTGTGACGACGCTGGTACGGCGGCGGGCGACGGCTGTGACGCGACCTGCCAGGTCGAGGCCGGCTTCAGCTGCAGCGGCGAGCCCAGCGTGTGTACCCAGGATCCCGTCTGCGGCAACGGAGCCATCGAGACCGGAGAGGCCTGCGACGACGGTGGCGCCGTCTCCGGCGACGGCTGCAGCGACATCTGTCGCATCGAGCCGGGCTTTACCTGCACCGGTCAGCCGAGCGTCTGCGAAGAGGACCCGATGGTCTGCGGCAACGGGGCCATCGAGGCGGGCGAGGCCTGCGACGACGGCGGCACCGTCTCCGGGGACGGCTGCAGCTCGAGCTGCCAGCTGGAGCCCGGCTTCACCTGCACCGGTCAGCCGAGCGTGTGTCAGAGCTGCGGCAACGGCCTGGTCGAGGGCACGGAGACCTGCGATGACGCCGGCACGGCGGCGGGGGACGGCTGCAGCGCGACCTGCGCGGTGGAGGCCGGGTTCACGTGCAGCGGCGAGCCGAGCGTCTGCGAGAGCTGCGGGAACGGCCTGATCGAGGGCACGGAGACCTGCGACGACGGCGGCACGGCCGCGGGCGACGGCTGTGACGCGGTCTGCCAGGTCGAGGCCGGGTTCACCTGCGCCGGGGCCCCGAGCGACTGCAGTCTGTGTGGGGACGGTGCGATCGGCGGCGCCGAGGTCTGCGACGACGGCGGCACGGCCGCGGGCGACGGCTGCGACGCGGTGTGCGCGGTGGAGGCCGGGTTCACGTGCAGCGGCGAGCCGAGCGTGTGCGAGAGCTGCGGCAACGGCCTGATCGAGGGCGCGGAGACCTGCGACGACGGCGGTACGGCCGCGGGCGATGGCTGCGATGCGGTGTGCGCGGTGGAGGCGGGCTTCACGTGCAGCGGCGAGCCGAGCGTTTGCGAGAGCTGCGGCAATGGCCTGATCGAGGGCGCGGAGACCTGCGACGACGGCGGCACGGCCGCAGGCGATGGCTGCGATGCGGTGTGCACTGTGGAGGCCGGGTTCACGTGCAGCGGCGAGCCGAGCGTGTGCGAGAGCTGCGGCAAAGGCCTGGTCGAGGGCGCGGAGACGTGCGACGACGGCGGTACGGCCGCGGGCGACGGCTGCGACGCGGTGTGCGCTGTGGAGGCCGGGTTCACGTGCAGCGGCGAGCCGAGCGTGTGCGA
>JAJDAJ010000108.1 GCA_029261925.1 Deltaproteobacteria bacterium
GCGCGGCGCCGCGCCGTGGTCAGCAGCCAGCCCGCGGGCCGGCGCGGCACGCCCTCCCGCCAGCGCTCGAGGGCGGCCGCGCAGGCCTCCTGGAGCGCGTCCTCGGCCAGCTCGAAGTCACCGGTCTCGCGGATGAGCGCGGCGAGCACCCTGCCCCGCTCCTCGCGAAAGACCCGCTCGACGACCTCAGTATGCGACAGGTCGCACCTCGACGGAGCCGACCCGCGCGCCCGGCAGCCGCGCGCCCCACTCCAGGGCCGCATCGAGATCCTCGCAGTCGATCAGGTAGAAGCCGGCGAGCTGCTCCTTGGTCTCGGCGAACGGACCGTCCGTCGTGAGCACCTGGCCGTCGCGCACGCGCTGCGTGGTGGCGCTGTGCGTGTAGTCGAGGCGCCGCGCCTCGCGAAACACGCCGGCCTCGCGCACGGCCGCGTTGAAGGCGCGGTAGCCCGCGTACAGCTCCTCCCACTCCGCCTCGCTGCGGGCCTGCATCTCCGGCTCGTTCGCGTAGATCAGCAGCACGTACTCCAAGGCTCAGCTCCCTCCCAGCATGGCGGCCAGCGGTGCGGCCGCGTCCTTGAACGCCGGCCGCGCGTACATGGCATCCACGTAGCCCGCGAGGCGCGGCCAGCGCGCCGCGTCGATCTCCTGCCCCATCCCCCGCCAGGTGCCGAAGGGACTGGCGATCGCGACGTCCGCGATGCTGATCCGGCCCCCGACGAGGCCGTCGGGGTCCGCCTGACGCTCCAGGTAGTCGAAGACCGGCGGGAGATCGTCGGCGTGCACGCGGGCGATCCGCTCCTCGTCGGGCGACTCGCCGAAGACGTTGGGCCGCACGAAGCGCTGGAAGAAGACCGTGGTCAGGATCTCGCTGAGGTGCGTGTCGGCGTACTCCTCGAGCCAGAGCGCGCGGGCCATGGCCTCCGGGTCGTCGGGATACAGGGCCGGCTCGCGCCAGCGCCGCTCGGCGTAGGCGCAGATCACCGACGAGTCGGGCGTGACGAAAGCACCGTCCTCGAAGACGGGAATCTTGCCGAGCGGCGAGATCTCCAGCAGCTCGGGCGTCTTGGGGAACGGGACCAGCTCGCGCAGCTCGTAGGCGACCCCCTTCTCGCCGAGGAAGGCGCAGACCTTGCGGACGAAGGGGGAGATCGGGGTTCCGTGAACGATGGGCATCTGGGCCTCCATGGGTGGTTTCATGCCTACGACGTGCGAGGGTCCCCGATCAGGACACCCGCGCGAGAAATCTCCGTCACCCCGGCCCGGGCTCGAAGCGGACCGGCGCCCGGGCCACGCCCCGGGTGGGCACGAGCTGGTCGCGCACGATTCCGGCCTCGTCGACCTCCCAGTCGCACAGGGCTCCGACCAGGACCTCGAGCGCCACTCGAACCTCGAGCCGGGCCACCGCGTTCCCCAGGCAGAAATGGATCCCGTGCCCGAACGCCCAGTGGGACCCGGGATCCCGGTCCAGGTCGAGCAGGTCGGGATCGGGGAAGACGGTCTCGTCGTGGTTGGCCGAGCCGTAGAGCAGCAGCACCTGATCGCCCGCCGGCAGGGTCCGCCCCGCGACCTCGACGTCCCGGGTGGTCGTGCGCGCCAGCCCCTGCACCGGCGACTCGTAGCGCAGCAGCTCCTCGAGCGCGTGCGGCCAGCGCGCCGGCTGCGCGGCCAGCGTGCGGCGAGCGTCGGGATACCGCGCCAGCGTGATCACCGCGCCGCTGATCATGTTCATGGTCGTGTTCTGCGAGGCGTCGTGGAGCAGCGAGCAGAAGCCCCCGATCTCCGCGTCGCTGAGCGCGGCGCCCTGGACCGGGTGATGCAGGATCTGCGAGATCAGGTCGTCGCCGGGACGCCTTCGCCGGTCGCGGGCGAGATCGGTCCAGTACTCGCCCATCTCGGCGTACGCCCGCAGCGCGGCCTCGCTGGTGAAGTCGTCTCCGGCCAGCGTCGCGAGGTTCCAGTCGAGGAACTGCTGCCGGTCGGAGGTCGGCAGGTCGAGCAGCTCGCACATCGTGAGCGTCGGGATCAGCTGGCCGTAGTCGCCGGCCGCGTCGAAGCTGCCCCGGGGGGCGAAGCCGGCGATCAGCTCGCGCGTGCAGCGGCGCAGCTGCGGCTCCAGGCCCGCGACGCGCACCGGCGTGAGCACGCGCGCCAGGATCGCGCGCAGCTCGTCGTGGCGCGGCGGATCCATGTTGAAGATGTTCGGCGGGATCAGCCGGATGTCGGTGTCGATCAGCGTGCCCCTCGCCGAGGAGAAGGTGCGCCAGTCGGCCAGGGCCGCGTTCACGTCGCGGGCCCGGCTCAGGATCCAGTAGTGGGGCCACACGCGGGGCGCGGCGATCTCTCGCCGGTAGACCGGGTGCTCGCGCCGCAGCGTCCGGTAGCAGGGGTACGGGTCGTCGAAGAAGCGCGGGTCGAACGGATCGAAGTCGAAGGACGGGGGCATGGGGGACCCGGCCAGTCTACCCCCCTGCGGCGGGTTGCTGGGCCATACTCGCGCACCGAGGAGCGAGCATGGACCTGTCCCGACCCGGCGTCTGGTGGTACCCCGACGACCTGCCCGCGGCCGCAGCGCTGGACTTCGCCCGGCGCATCGAGGCCCTGGGCTACTCCGCACTCTGGCTGCCCGAGGTCGGTGGCCGCGACCCCTTCGTGGCGGCGTCCTGGCTGCTGGGCGGCACCGAGCGCCTGGTGCTGGCGACCGGGGTCGCGAACATCTACGCGCGCGACGCGCTGGCCATGCGCTCCGCGCAGTACGCGCTCGCCGAGCAGTCCGCGGGCCGATTCCTGCTGGGCATCGGCGTCTCGCACCGCCCGCTGGTCGAGGACCTGCGCGGTCATCGCTACGGGCGGCCGCTGGAGACCATGCGGAGCTACCTCGACCGCCTCGACGCGGCGCAGTACGGCGCGGCCCCCCCGGCCGACCGGCCACCGACGCTGCTGGCGGCGCTGGGCCCGCGGATGCTCGAGCTGGCGCGCGATCGCGCCGACGGCGCGCACCCGTACATGGTCCCGCCCGAGCACACCGCCCGCGCGCGCAAGATCCTGGGTCCCGATGCCCTGCTCTGCGTCGAGCAGAAGGTCGTGCTCGAGCCCGACGTTGCGCGCGCCCGCGAGATCGCGCGCGCGAACCCGGCGATCGCCTTCGGCCTCCAGCTGCCGAACTACCAGCGCAGCCTGCGCCGGCTGGGCTTTGGCGACGCCGACTTCGCCGACGGCCTCAGCGACGCGCTGATCGACGCCGTGGTCGCCTGCGGCGACCTCGACGCGATCGCCGCGCGCGTGCGCGAGCACTACGCCGCGGGCGCCAGCCACGTGTGTGTGCACCCTCTGGGCGCGGGCGAGCGGCGCGAGCCGGACTGGCCGCTGCTCGAGGGGCTCGCGCCGGCGTCCGGGAGCGCCTAGAGGGCAGCCGGAGCACCCACTCCCGTCGCCGCGGGGGCGCCCCGGCACGCGCGGGCCCGGCCGGTCTGTTGCGGGGGTGCGGCCGCGGCGTCAGGGAGCCGCGGCGGCCGGCGCCTCGACCGGCAGGTCGAGGGCGAACGACCGACGCAGGCGCGCGCGCGAGGTCGCGCTCTGCACGCTGAGACGATGCGGCTGGCCGTGGGTCGCGACCTCGAGCTCCAGCGGCGCGCGGGCGCCGGGCTCGAGCTCGATGTCGGCCAGGGCCAGCTCGCGGCCATCCGCGCCGAAGGCACGCAGGCTGAACAGGCGCTCGAGCGGGCCGGCCAGGCGCACCCGCAGGCGGTCCCGGCCCAGCTCGATCAGCGTCAGCTCGACCCCGGCGGCGCTCGCTGCCTGCCCCGGCTCGACGGCCGGCAGCTCGGCACTGGCGACGTCATGGGCCAGGCGCAGCACGATCTCGCCCTCGATGCGTGCGACCGCCACCCCTTCCGGGATGCCGGTGTCGAGCTGCACCGCCCCCTCGAGACCCCGCCCGTGGCGTGCGTAGCCCGGCACCACGCGGCGACTCCAGGCCGGGCCGCCGGCCGGCGGCGTGAGCACGCGGCCATCGGCGAGGCGGATGCGGTGCACGGCCACCTCGAGGCCACCGGCGTCGTAGGTCAGGTTGGGCACGTCGGGCGCCAGCACCCGCAGGCCCGGCGCGATACGCTCCTCCGCGGTCGTGGCCACCAGCGCGACACCGAACGGACCTGCACGGGTGGTGCGCAGGAAGCGCCGCTCGCCGGGCCAGCGCTCCGCAGCGTCATGCCCGAACTCGGCGTCGAACTGCTCGGGCGAGTAGCGCACGAACGACGACGACTCCACGTGCAGCGCCTCGCCGTCGCTGCCAGGGCGGGCGGAGGCGAGCGTGAACGGGAAGCTCGCGGCCGCGGTCTCGAGCGCGAAGACCGCCTCCACGTAGGCGAGCCCGCCCGCGTACACGCGCGTGCCCACGCGCGCGCCGGCGCCGGGAAGCTCGCGCTCCCAGGTGTCGCGCGGCAGCAGCGGCCGCCCGCGCGCGTCGAGCCCGCGCACGTCGATCACCCGCGTGGCGCCATCGCGCGCGCGGTAGGCCAGGCCGGACCCGCGCACCGCGATCAGATCGACGGCGGCGTCGTCCTGCGCCAGCCGCTGCCCGGTGTGCGGTCCCGCGATGCGCCGTCGCTCGACACGCGTCGGCAGCTCGAGAGATACGCGGCCGCTCACGCGCGCGACCTCGTCGATGCCGGCATCCGCGCGCAGCCGCAGCGTCTGGTGCGCCTCGCGGATCCCCGCCAGCGGCTGCCGCTCGAGCAGCGCGGTGGCCCCGGGGCGGCCCGGCCCGCAGCGCCGCGACGCGCGCAGCTCCGCCCCGTCGCGATCCTCGAGCGCGTCGACGCCCAGCCGCGGTGCGTACGCGCCGCCCGGCAGGTTCGAAAGGTCCGGTCCGACCGCGCGCAGCGTGAGCTCGAGCGCCTCGCCGGCCCGGGCCACGCGCTCCACCCGCACGCCGAACGGCCCGGCCGTCGCGTCCACGGTGCCGCCGAGCGGCATGCCGGCCTCGTAGCCGGGCTCGTCCTCGAGCGCGTAGCGCTCGACGAAGCTCAGCGGCCACGGGTCGATCTCGGCGTCGCCCGCGCTCGTGTCCCCGGCCGCGGCGATGCCGCTCGCCGCGGCCAGGAGCAGCGCCGCGACCGGGAGCTCCGGCAGCCGCGCGGCGGCATCGCGGCTGCGCCGCGCCGCCAGCTGCACGCGGGACCCGCGCGAGCGCACGCCCAGGGCCTCGTTCCAGGCGGCGAGCTCGGGGTGCAGCGCGGCCAGCTCCGCGCCCTGCGTGCGGCCGGCGGCGTCGAGGGCCGCGGCGCGCGCCCGCGCGCTGCCGGCGTCGGACAGCTCGAGCTCGGCGTGCAGCTCGAGCGCACCGGCGAGCGCACCTCGATCGAGGCCGACGCGCAGCTGACGCGCGCCGGCGAGCCCGCGACCGAGCAGCCCGAGCAGTGCGGGCACGGCGGGATCTGCCGCGGCAGCTCCCGGGTCGGGTAGCCGGGAGACCGAGGCACGCAGCAGGCGGCGCCCGGCCGCGCGGTCGCGCAGGGCCGTCAGCGCGCCGCGGGGCGGGCCGGAGGCGAGCAGCGGATCCAGCTCGGCGAGCAGCGCGTCGAACCAGGCGTCGGGCGCCACCAGCACGCGCCCGGCATCGACGGCGACGCCCCAGAGCGTCTCGCGGCAGTCGCTCGCGCGCTGACGGCGCACGCGCAGCACCGGGCCCCCGGGGGTCGGCGTCTCCCCGGCGAGCATGGCGGCCCGGATGCGCTCCGGGTCGAAGCGTCCGCGGAGCACCAGGGCGGCCCCGTCGAGGCTCGCACCGTCGGGAACCAGCAGCA
The DNA here is from genome assembly GCA_029261925.1 of Deltaproteobacteria bacterium. Taxonomy (GTDB): domain Bacteria; phylum Myxococcota_A; class UBA9160; order SZUA-336; family SZUA-336; genus JAGWBS01. The sequence continues at coordinate 5,808 of JAJDAJ010000108.1, forward strand.
GCGCGGTGTCGACCTCGCGCGCCAGGTCCACGCCGTCCAGGGGCAGCTCCGCGGGCAGCGCGCGGGCCAGGTCGGCACCCGCGGGCCGCGGGTGGCCCGCGGCCTCCAGCAGGTCGAGCAGCGCATCGAGCTCGACCCGCAGCACCATGGCGAGCGGGCGATCCCCCGCGGCGCCGCCCTCGCGTGCGAGGCGGTCCAGATCGTCGCTGCGCCGTGCCGCGCCGCTCCAGAGCAGGCCGGCCAGCAGGGCCAGCGCCGCCATCAGAGCGGCCGAGCCGATCGCGAGGCGGCGCAGACCGCGCCGGCTTGCCGTCCGGGCCACGGGGCCTCCCTCCGGGTGACGGGCCCGCCAGCAGCGCCGGGCCCCGGAGGTGTGCATCGCCCCGGGAGGGCCGGGGCTTTGTGCGGCCCATCACCCTGGCGAGCAAGCGCTCTGGCCAGCCGCTCGAGACGCCTCGGGGGGTCCGTGGGCGCCTCGACGTCGAGCCCTCCGGGCTGCGGCCACTCGCCGCCACCCGCTCACGCACCCAGCGCGCATCGTCGCGCTGCTCGACGAGATCGCCCCGCATCGGCGTCCGGCCGTCGCGCTGCTCGATCAGGCGGCGCATCGGCCGGTGGCCGCTGCGGGACGACCGGCACGCCGCGGATCCGCTCAGGTGGACAGCAGGCATGCCGGTCACGCATGGTACGGCGGACGGCGCGGGCCGGCGGAGGCGACTTGGGCAAGGTCAAGCTCGGATTCTTCTCGTTCACGGAGATCACCGATCCCGCCGAGCACCGGTCCTACAACGAGTGGCACATGCTCGACCACATGCCCGAGCAGTTCCCGCTCGAGGGGCTCGCCCACGGCCAGCGCTGGGTACACTCGCCCCGCTGCCGCGACGCGCGCATGCACGTCGACGCGGAGCTCGACCCCGCGCACTACATGACCCTGTACCTGATGGGGGAGCCGCTCGAGCAGACGCTGCGCGACTTCCTCGACCTGGGCGCCAATCTCTCGGCACTCGGCCGCTTCCACCGCCAGCGCCGCGGGCTGATGGGCGGTCCGTTCCTGCTGCTCAAGAAGTACGTGTCCCCGCGCATCGAGGTCTCGGCCGACTGCCTGCCGCACCGTCCGCACCGCGGCATCTTCGTCGTGGTGCAGGACGTGAAGCCAGGCCCGCGCGGGGACGCCTTCGCCACCTGGCTCGACCGCGTACACTACCCCGATATGCTCGGGATCGACGGCATCGCCGGTCTGTGGACCTTCTTCAGCAAGAGCGAGTCGAGCTCGCCGGCCTTCGAGCGCGAGACCCCGCCGGGCCGGCGCATCGCGGTCTATTACCTGGACGGCGACCCGATCGACGTGGTCGGCGAGATGAGCGCCCGCGCGCCTGCCTGGAAGCGCGAGGGCCGCATGCCCGACTTCTCGGACACCTCGACGCTGCGCTTCGCCGCGCCCCTCGAGACGATCACGCCCTGGCAGTGGGACTGGTTCGACGGGGAAGCGTGAGTTGAGCATCCCGGTCACGCCACCGGAGGGCGCCGCGCCCGCGCCGGAGAGTCCGGCCCCGGCCCGCGCCTCGCTCGGCTACTCCCGCTACGTGCTGGGGGCGCTCTTCGTCGTCTACATCTTCAACTTCCTCGACCGCCAGCTGCTCAGCCTCTTCGTCCCGCAGATCGCCGAGGAGCTGCAGGTCTCGGACACGATGATGGGGCTGCTGACGGGCCTGGCCTTCGCGGCCATGTACACGCTGGCGGGCTTCCCGCTGGCGCGCTGGGCCGACCGCCGCTCGCGAACCAGGCTGATCACGATCTCGATGATCGTCTGGAGCGGCATGACCGCGATCACGGGCCGGGCGGTCAGCTTCTCGCACCTGATGCTCGCCCGCATTGGCGTGGGCGTGGGGGAGGCCGGCTTCACGCCTGCGGCGCACTCGCTGATCAGCGACTACTTCCCGACCGAGCGGCGGGCATCGGCGCTGGCCATCTTCTCCGCCGGGGCCAGCGTCGGCACGATTCTCGGCTTCGTCGGTGGAGCGCGCATCGCCGAGGCCTACGGCTGGCGCATGCCCTTCCTCGTGCTCGGGCTGGCGGGCGTGCCGATCGCGCTGCTGTTCTGGGCGACCGTCCGCGAGCCGCTCCGGGAGGTGCACGCGCGCAGCACCACAGAGCAGTCTCCCCTGCAGGTGGTGCGCGAGCTGATGAGCCGTCGCGCCTTCTTCTTCCTGGCCATCTCGGCCTCGATGCACGGGTTCAGCAGCTACGGCTCGTCGAGCTGGACCTCCGCGTTCCTCGTGCGCGTGCACGGCCTCGAGATCATGCAGGTCGGGATCGTGCTGGGCCTCGGCAGCGGGATCGGCGCGAGCATCGGCCAGATCGTTGCCGGGCGCGTCGCCGACCGTCTCGCCCGCCGGGACGTGCGCTGGCTGATGTGGCAGCCGGCCATCACCTCGATCCTGTCGCTGCCGTTCGTGCTGGCCTTCCTGTTCTCCTGGGACTTCACGTCGGCGCTCTGGCTGTACATCGTGGCCGCGGCCATCTCGTCGGCGTGGACGGGTCCCACCTACGCCACCGCGCAGAGCGTCGCGCCGCCGCATATGCGCGCGCTCGCGGCCGCCATCCTGGTCTTCATGCTCAACCTGATCGGGCTCGGCCTCGGGCCGCTGATCGTCGGCGGCCTGAACGACCTGCTGGCCCCCGCGCTCGGCGACCAAGCGGTCAAGTACTCGCTGATGTTCGCCGCCGTCCCCCATTCCCTGGCGGCGATCTTCAACGTGCTCGCGGCCCGGACCCTCAAGGAAGACTTGAAGTCCGCCGCGGAGGCGTGAGCGGGGCCGCCCCGGGCGGCGCCGGCCGCCGTCCCGCTACGATGTCGGTATGGAAGCGCTGCGCGGGGCCGAGCTGCGGGAGCGGCTGGATCACCCGATCATCGACTCGGACGGCCACACGCTCGAGTTCACGCCGGCCTGGCTCGACGTCGTGGGCGAGGTGGCCGGACGCGAGCTGCGCGACCGGCTCGCGGCGCTGCTCGACGAGGTCGTGCTGGGCTGGTACGCACTCTCTCCCTCCGAGCGGCTGCGCCGGGGTGCCCTGCGCCCCGCCTGGTGGGCGACACCGGCGCGCAACACGCTCGACCGCGCGACCGCCAGCCTGCCCCGGCTGCTGCACGAGCGCATGGACGACCTGGGCATCGACTTCAGCGTGCTGTACCCCAGCGTCGGCCTGCTGCTCTTCGCGATCGACGACGAGGAGCTGCGCCGCGCGGCCTGCCGCGGTCTGAACGCCTACCACGCCGAGCTGCACGCGCCCTACGCCGACCGGATGACCCCGGCGGCCGTCATCCCGATGCACACCCCGGCCGAGGCGATCGAGGAGCTGCGCTTCGCGGTGGGCGAGCTGGGCCTGCGCGTCGGCATGCTCGCCGGCCACGTGCGCCGGCCCGTCGACGGCGCCCCGGAGCGCCACTGGGTCGACAACCTGGGCGTGGACGCCGCGCACGACTACGACCCGGTGTGGCGCGCCTGCGCGGAGCTCCGCATCGCGCCCACCTTCCACTCCTCCGCCGCGGGCTGGGCCTCGCGCGCCTCGACCACGAGCTACGTGCACAACCACCTGGGGCAGTTCGCGGCCGCGGGCGAGGCGACCTGCCGCTCGCTCTTCCTCGACGGGGTGACGCGGCGCTTCCCGGAGCTGCGCTTCGCGTTCCTCGAGGGCGGGGTCGGCTGGGCCTGCACGCTGCTCTCGGACCTCCTCGGCCACTGGGAGAAGCGCGGCCGCGACGCGATCGGGGACCTCGACCCGCGCCGCATCGACGCCGCCGAGCTGCAGCGCCTGTTCGACAGCCACGGCGAGCCCCGCTACCGCGAGCGACTGGCCGAGCCCCTGCTCGGCACGATCGGCCTGCACGTGACCGACGAGCCCGCCGACATGATCGACGAGTTCGCGCGCTGCGAGATCGAGCGGCCCGAGGACCTGGTGAGTCTGTTCGCGCAGCGCTTCTACTTCGGCTGCGAGGCCGACGACCCGATCAACGCCTGGGCCTTCGACCGGCGCGTGAACCCGCTGGGTACGCGGCTGCGCGCCGTGTTCAGCTCGGACATCGGCCACTGGGACGTGCCCGAGATGGACCGCGTCTGCGGCGAGGCCTGGGAGCTGGTCGAGCGCGGCCTGATCGACGCCGACGACTTCCGCGACTTCGTCTTCGGCCACCCGCTGGCGCTGTGGACCGCGCAGCGTCCGGACTTCTTCGACGGCACCCGCGTCCAGGGCGCGGCGCGCACCGCGCTGGGGCGCTGACCCCGGAGAGAGGCGCCGCAGCGGCCCGGGCGCGGGGACGGGCCTCGAGGGGGCTACCCGCTCCCGATCAGGCCGCCACCAGGCGCACCGGAAAGCGCTCGAGCGTGCGCAGCGCGGTGTCGCCGGCCCAGCTCGGCTCGGCGCCGCACCACTCGATGCGACGGAAGCGCCGCAGCAGCGTCTCGAAGGCGACGCGCCCCTCCATGCGCGCGACGCTCGCACCCAGGCAGAAGTGTCCGCCGAAGCCGAAGCTCAGGTGCCCGGCGTCGGCGCGGCGCGGATCGAAGCGATCCGGCTCGCTGAAACGCGCGGGGTCGCGGTTGGCCGACGCGATGCTCAGGTGGATCACGTCGCCGTCGCGCAGCGGCACGCCGCCGAGCTCGCGCGCGCCCCGCACCACCCGGGACACGAAGATGATCGGCGGCTCGTAGCGCAGCATCTCCTCCACGGCGGCGTCGATGCCGGCGGGCTCCGCGCGCAGCCGCGCCAGCTCCCCGGGGTGCCGGAGCAGGCTGAACAGGCCGTTGCCGATCAGGTTGCGGGTGGTCTCGTGCCCCGCGTAGAGCATCTGCGCGATCATGGCCACGAGCTCGTCGGACGACAGTCGGTCACCCGCCTCCTCGACGCCGATCAGGGCCGACAGGAGATCGTCGCCGGGCGCGCGGCGGCGCTCGCGGATCAGCGCGCGCGCGTAGTCGCTCAGCTCGCACATGGCGGCGTCGGCGCCCGCGCGCGCCGCCGGGTCCGGATACGCCGTGGCCAGGCTCAGCGCCGCCGTCCACGCGCCCATGCGCGCCGCGTCGACCCCGGGGATGCCGATGACCTCGCAGATCACCTGCAGCGGCAGGCGCTGCGCGAAGGCGTCGTACAGGTCGACCTCGCCGCGCGCCGCGGCGGCGTCGGCCAGCTCGCCCGCGATGCGCTCGGTGATCGGGCGGACGCGCGCGACCTGCCGCGGCGTGAACGCCCGGCCCAGCAGGCCGCGCAGCCGGTCGTGGTCGGGCGGGTCGAGGAAGACCACCGTGCGGTTCACCCAGTCGATGTACGGACCGCGGGTCCAGCCCTGCTTCGCGTAGTAGGCCGCTCCCATCGCGCCCAGCTCGCGATCGAGCAGCGCCGCGTGCACGTCGGCCCAGCCCAGCAGCAGGGTCGTGCCCATCTCGCGAATGCGCGCGGCCCGGACGCCGGCATCCAGCAGCGGCCGCAGCGTCTGCTGGGGCGCGCGCAGGAACGTCTCGTCGAACGAGAGCTCCGGCAGCGGCCCGACGGCGCTCACTCGAGGCTCGCCGCCACGTTCAGGCCGGCGACCTCGAAGCGCACCGGGGCCCCGCGCGAGACCTCGAGCGGCCCCTCCGGCAGGTCGAGGCGCGCCCGGTCGTCCTCGAAGTCGACGCCGATGAACAGGCCGGCGATCACCGCGCCCCGGGGCAGATCGTCGTGCTCGACCTCGATCTCGTCGGTCTGTGCCGGATAGTCGACGCGCATGCGGACCCTCATCCACTCTCCTCCAGCGCCGGCACGCGCACGCGCTCGCCGCGGCTCGCCGACGCGCGGATCGCGTCGAGCACCTGCATGTGAGCCAGGCCGTCCCGGAAGCTGGCGACGGCCGGGTCGCCGCCGGGCTCGTCCCCGACGATCGCCGCGCGGATGCGCTCGGCCTGGCGGACCGACGGCGGCAGCTCGGTCCCGGTCGCGTGCACGAGCTCGTAGGCGCTGGACAGGCCCGCGGTCGGCGGGGGCTCGCCCTTGGGCAGGAGCAGGTCGCGGGGCGTGTCGAGCCGCCGGCGACCCGAGGCATCGGCCAGCCAGACGGCCTCGCCCTCGATGCTCGCGGTGGCCTCGCTGCCGACCACGCGACAGACGGCGTGCACGTCGCGTGCGCGGCAGGTCGCCTCCATCACGCCCTGGAAGCCACCCTCGAGCTCGAAGGCGACGCTGTAGCCGTCGTCCGCGCTCCAGCCGCGCTCACGATCCACCTGCAGCTGCCCCGAGACCGAGCGGAACTCGCCCAGGGTCGAGCGGATCTGGTCGATCGCGTGAGAGCCGTACGCGCCCAGCCAGCCACCGCCGCTCGCCCCGTCGCGCCACCAGTCGGGAACCTCGGAGGCGGGATCGGCGACCAGCGAGTGGTCGAAGACGAAGCTGCCCTGGCGCGGCTCGCCGATCGCGCCCGAGGCCACCAGCCGGCGCAGGTGAGCCTGCGCGCTGCCGAAGCGGAACTCGTGGCTGATCGCGTGGACCACGCCCGCGTCGCCGGCGCGCTGCAGCATCTCGCGCGCCTGGGCCGCGTCGAGGGCGAAGGGCTTCTCGCAGAGCACGTGCCGGCCAGCGTCCAGGGCGCGCAGCACCAGCTCGTGGTGGCTGGCCGGCGGGGTCGCGACGCTGACCAGAACGACGCCGGGAAGCTCCAGGGCGTCGTCGAGCGAGGTGAACGCGTGCGCCACGTCGAAGCGAGCCGCGCGCTCCCGCGTGCGCGCGGGGTCGCGACCGACCAGCGCGTGGACGTCGAAGCCCGCACGGCGCAGCGCGCGAACGTGGGTGAGGCAGCCGAAGCTGGTGCCGACGACGAGGGCGCCCGGGCGGGCGATGCTGGCGCACATGCAACGCGGAGTGTCGCACGGATGCCGCCCCGGCCCGGGCCCGATCGCCCCGCGGGAGGCAACTAGCGCACCACGCCATGTCTGCTACGGTGTCCCCTGCTTGGCGGGCACCTCCAGCACGATCGCCGCGCCGTACCGCAATGGCCCACTCCCGCGGGCCCCCTAGCCCGGTACGCCGCCTCCCCCGGTCGTTCACCCGCCGTCTGGGGAGGACTTCATGGGACGCTCGAGCAAGATGTCGGCGATCAAGCGCCAGCGCGAGCGCAAGAAGACCGAGAAGGCCTCGATCAAGCGCGACCGCAAGCAGCAGCGGCGCGAGGAAGCGCGCGAGCGCACCGGCGGCGGCGATGCCGTCGCCAGCCGCGAGGAGCTCGAGGCCTACGGAGTCGTCGACTCCGACGACGGCAACTCCTAGGTCCGGCCCGGGTCACTCCCGGCCGCCGCCGCTCAGCCCAGACCGTAGACCCCGGCGCAGTTGTCCCAGACGATCGCGTCGCGCTCCGCAGACGGCACGTCGGCGAAGTCCCGTTCCACCACCTGGAGCGAGCGCGGCCACGTCGAGTCCGAGTGCGGGAAGTCCGACGCCCACATGATGTTGCCGACGCCGATGTCCGCCCGCGACTGGATGCCGACCCGGTCCTCCTGGAAGGTCGCGAAGACCTGGCGCCTGAAGTAGAAGCCCGGCGGCTCGGGGATCGGATCGGCTTCCAGCGAGCGGTACTTCTCGTACGAGTGGTCCATGCGCTGCAGGAAGTGCGCGATCCAGCCGACGTCGTTCTCCGCGGAGACGAGCCTGAGGCCCTCGAAGCGCTGGAGCACGCCGCCGAAGATCAGGTCGGCGAACGAGCGCTCGAGCGCGTGCGGCAGGAACGGGTAGTCCCACATGATGCTGTCACCCACGCCCGGGCCGTCGGCACCGGTCAGGATGTGCAGCGACAGCGGCAGGTCGTGAGCCTGGGCAGCCGCCCAGAGCGGATCCCAGCTGCGATCGTGGTAGCGCCGGTCTTGCGGCGGCACGCCCCAGATCATCCCGCCGCGCAGGCCCATGCGCGCGCAGCGCTCGAGCTCGGCGACCGCCGTGGGCACGTCGTCCATCGGGATCAGCCCGACGCCCGCGAGCCGGGCCGGTGCGTGGCCGCAGTACTCGGCGAGCCAGTCGTTGTACGCGCGGAAGCTGGCGGCGCGCAGCTCACCGTCCTTGAGGCCGTACAGCGCCATGCCCAGGCTCGTGTAGAGCACCTCCCCCGAGACCCCATCGCGGTCCTGGTCCTCCAGGCGCGCCGCCGGATCCCAGCCACTCGGACGCACCCCGTCGTACCCGCCGAGCATGCGCTCGGGATACTCCGAGGGATCGACCCCTGCGACGCCGAGGCCCGCCACGGCGAAGGGCCGCAGCTCCTCGCAGACGAAGATGTCGCCGCTCAGGCCCCCGGCCTCATCGACGATGCGCGGTGCGCGATCGCGGAAGCGCCGCTCGATGCGCGACGTCCACAGATCACGCGGCTCGAGCACGTGGGAGTCGGCGGACAGGAGGCGAGGTGCGCGGTCGGCCATCTGCGTTCTCCGGCGGCGACGAGCCGCGTGTCGAGTCTACTCCTGCGAACGCGATCGCGTCGCGCTCCGCGGTCAGGACTCGGGATCCGGCGGCGGTGCCACACCCCCGCCGCGCCCGGCGTAGTCCGTCTCGGCCCGCTCCATGGCGCGCCGGGTCTCGTCCAGCCATGCGGTCGAGGCGCCATCCTGGGTCCGGGCACTCGAGATCCACCCGTGCGAGCGGCGCGGCCAGTCGAGCTGCCCCTGGAAGTGCGGCATGACCTCGTTCGCGAAGATCTCGAACGAGCGCAGGGTCGCCTCGCGATCGGCCAGATCCCCGCCGAGCAGCAGCAGGGTGCCGAATCCGCCCGAGCGCTTGATCAGGCGCTCGATCTGCGCGATCGCCCGGTCGGCCGTGCCGACCACCGCGATGCCGTTCTCGTGCAGCTCGTCGATGGCCTCGTCGGTGCTGGTCGCCTCGGTCGGCGGCATGACGACGACCTCGCGCAGGTAGTCGAAGACCTTGCGCAGGCCGTAGCGCGCGTTCTCTCGCGCCCGCGCCTCCGTGTCTGCCAGGTGCATCGGGCACATCAGCCGCCAGCTCGAGCGGTCCACACGGGCCCCGCTCAGCGCCGCCTGCTCCTCGACGATCTGCCAGTGGCGATCGAGCACCGCGAAGCCGCCCGGGTTGCTCGCCGCGACCGAGAGCATGCCCAGCCCGTGACGCCCCACCAGCGTGGGGCTCGCCGGCGAGACCGTCGCGGCCACCGCGATCTCGAAGCGCGGCTGCGTGAACGGCCGCAGCTGGAGCCGCGCCTCGTGCAGCGTGAACCAGTCCGCGTGCCGGGTGACCGTCTCGCCGGCCAGCAGCGCCAGGATCACCTCGAGGCTCTCCTCCATCATCCGCCGCTGCTGGGTGGGATCGATGCCGAGCATGCGCGCGTCGGACACGAGCTGGCCCGGGCCCACGCCGAGCATGATGCGCCCGCGCGTCAGGTGATCGAGCAGGACCATGCGGTCGGTCAGGAGCAGGGGGTGGTGGTAGGGCAGCGAGCTCACGCCGGTGCCCAGACGGATGCGCCGGGTGCGTGCCGCGGCGTGGGCGATGAAGAGCTCCGGCGACGCGATCAGCTCGTAGCCGCCGGAGTGGTGCTCGCCGATCCAGGCCTCGTCGTAGCCGAGACGGTCCATGTGCTCGAGCAGCTCGAGATCCTTCTCGAGCGCGAGCGTCGGGCTCTGTCCCACCGGGTGGAACGGCGCCATGAACACACCGAAGCGCGTCGGGCCGTGCATGGGTCACCCTACCCCGCGAGCGCGGCGGCGAGCAAACGCCGTCGCGCCGGGCCGTGCATCACCAGGCGGCCTCCACCGGCTCCGACGCCACCACGCGCTCCGTGCGCAGGCGCGCGACGTCGTCACGGGTGTATCCGAGCTCGAGCAGCAGCGCATCCGTGTGATCCCCCGCCAGGCAGCCCGGAGCGTACGCGGGCGCGGGTCCGCCCACCGTGACCAGCGGACCCCAGCGCCGGTACTCCCCGAAGCGCGCATGCGTGCTCGTCGGTGAGAACCCGTTGCCGAGCACGTGGGGGTCGTGGGCCAGGAACTGGCCGGGGCTGGGGCCGTCGGCGCGCACGCAGGCCACGCCCTGCTCCAGCAGGCGGCGCTCCCACTCGTCGGCCGCGCCTGCCGCGAGCAGCGGCTCGAGCAGCTCGATGAGCGCGGCGTCGTTGCCGCGCCGTGCCTCGAGCTTTGCGAAGCGCGGGTCGTCGCGCAGGTCGGCGCGCCCCAGAGTATCGCAGAGACGGGCCCACTCCGCGTCGGTGGTGACGGCCAGGAAGACCCAGCCATCGCGCGCGCGATACAGGCGGTAGCAGGCGCCGGGCCCGCGGCCATCGCGGTCGATGGGCGGCCGCTGCGGCTTGCCCGGGTAGTCGAGAAAATCATCGGCGTTCGCGTACGCGTTGGCGACGAGCATGCTGACCTGGGCCGTCTGCCCCACCCCGTGGCGCTGGCGCGCGAGCAGGCCCAGCAGCATGGTCGACGCGATCACCACCGAGGTGTTCGGGTCGGGGTTCGACTCGTTGGCACGCATGAGCTGACGCGAGATCTCGCGGATCTCCTCGAGCCCCTGGCAACGCACGTCGAGCGCGCCCGCCGCCTGGTAGCCCGCCCCGCTCATCGCGGCGCCGGGTACGGGGTGCGTCGAGGGTCGCGGCGCATCGGGGCCGTGGGCCCCGTAGCCATTGGCCGCGACCACCACCAGACCGGCGTTGCGCTCGAGCAGGCGCTCGTCGAGTCCGTAGCGCGCCGCCACCTGCGGGCGGAAGTTGTGCATGAGCACGTCCGCACGCGCCGCCAGCTCGTGCGCGATCTCGAGCCCCTCGCGCGACTTGAGGTCGATGCAGATCGACTCCTTGGCCGCATTGGTCTTCACGCCTGGCGTGCCTCCGGGCACCAGGTTGCGGTAGGGATCGCCCGCGAGCGCCTCGATCTTGATCACGCGCGCGCCGAGGTCCGCCAGGAACGTGGTGGACAGCGGTGCCGCGATGATCGTCGCGATCTCGAGCACGGTCACGCCCTCGAGCGGGCGGCCGGGCGGAGGCGGTGCTCCGGCCGCGGCGGCCACGGGACGCGGCGGGCGGCGTTCGGCCAGCACCTCGCGCGTGTGCTCGCCGGGACGCGGCGGGCGGCGACCGGGCCGCGCCGGCGTGACGCGAAGCTCCGCGATCGGCCCGATCTGCACAACCCGCCCGCGCTCGGGGTCGTCGACCGCCCAGACACTGTCGTTCGCGAGCAGGTCGCGATGCGCCAGCGCCCCGCGCGTGTCCAGGTACGGCTCGATGGCGACGTTGCCATTGCGCCGGAAGGCCTCCATCCAGTCGTCTGCGGGCCGCTCGGCCACGCGCTGCAGGATCAGGTCACGCGCCGCGTCCACCGTGGACTCGTCCCAGCGATCGGGCGGTTCGGCGAAGCGCGGCTGCACGAGCATCTCGCCCAGCAGCTCGAGCGCGTCGAGGAAGGAGAGGAAGAGGTGCTCCATGAGGTTGCCGCACTGCAGCCAGCGCCCGTCCGAGGCCATGACGGGGTGGTAGTTCAGCGTGGGCAGGTCACCGCCCATGTGCGAGAGCGTGGTCGGCGCCTCGCCACGGCGCTCCGCGAGCTGGGTGGCGAGCAGCTCGATCAGGTCGTAGGGAATCAGGCCCTGCAGCAGGCTGGTCTCGACGCGCTGCGCCCCGGCGCCGCGCTCGCGCGCGATCAGTGCTGCGACGATGCCCTGCACCGCACCCTGCGACGCCGCGTGCATCGCCACCGGAACCGCGGAGTAGACCGGACCGTCGCGGCGAAGCTGGCGCTCGAACGCCCGCATGCGCCCGCCGCGGGCCGCCACGATGCCGTCGTAGCCGGGGAGGTCCGCGTACGGACCCCGCGGCCCCCAGGGCGTGATCGAGCAGTGCACGATCGCGGGCTGGGCGGACTCGGCGCTCGCGGCGTCGATCCCCAGCCGCGCCGCGCGGCCCGGCGGCCCGGAGACCACGAGCACGTCGGCGCCGGCCACCAGCTCGCGCACACGCTCGCGACCCGGAGCCGCGCTCAGGTCGAGCTCGACGCTGCGCTTGCCGCGCAGCCAGAGCGAGCTCCCGGGCAGCGCGCGGAAGCGATCCCCGCCCGGCGGCTCGACCTTGACGACGTCGGCGCCGAAGTCGGCCAGCACCATGGTCGCCAGGCCACCGACGGGGCCGGTGGTCGCGTCGATCACGCGCAGGTCCTCGAGCACCCCGGGTCCGCTCATCATGCCCTCCTCGCGCCCGATGGTACGCCGAGCCGGTCCCGGACGGGGGCCGCGCGCCGCCGATCTGTGCTACGCAGGCGTCCGTGACGACGCCCGCTCCCCGCTCCGAGGTCCATCTGCCCGCCGGCGCGGTCTGGGACGCGAGCGCGGGGGGTGCGGGCAGCCTGCCGGCGGCGTGGCTCCGGCACTGGCGGCAGGACCCGGAGCGGCCACAGCTGCACGATCCTGGTCGCGGCTGGATCTCGCGCGGCGAGCTCGAGGGCGCCTCGGCTCGCGCGGCCGGTCGGCTGGCCGGCGCCGGCCTGCGCGCGGGCGATCGCGTGCTGCTGTCCGCCGCGAGCTCCGCCGACCTGGTGATCGCACACGTCGCCTGCCTGCGCCTGGGCCTGGTCGTGGTGCCGACCAACACGGCGTACCGCGCCGCCGAGATCGCGCACGTGGTAGGCGACGCGCGCCCGTGCGCGGCGATCGTGGACGACGCCGGGCGCGGGCGCTGGATCGCGCGCGCCGATCCGGACGTGCGCGTCCTGGGCCCGGAGCTCGATCTGCCCGACGCCGGGCCACCGGCGCTCGACGCGCTCGAGCCGGGGGCGCCCGCGCTGATCGGGTACACATCGGGCACGACCGGCCGCCCCAAGGGTGCCGTGCTCTCGCATGCCAACCTGCTGGCGAGCTGCGAGGCACTGCGCCTGGCCTGGCGCTGGACGCCCGCCGACCGCCTGCTGCTGGCCCTGCCGCTGTTCCACATGCACGGCCTCGGCGTGGGCCTGCACGGCACGCTGCACGCAGGGGCCTCGGCCGTGCTACTGCCCCGCTTCGAGCCCGACTCGCTGCTCGACGCCGCGCGCGAGCACGCGGCGACGCTGCTGTTCGGGGTCCCGACCATGTACCACCGGCTCGCCGCCCACCCGCGGGTGGCGGAGCTGGAGCCACTGCGCCTGTGCATCAGCGGCTCGGCCGCGCTGCCGGCGGACCTGCACGCCCGCATCGAGGCGGCCTGCGGCCAGCGCGTGCTCGAGCGCTACGGGATGACGGAGACGGCGATGCTGGTCTCGAACCCGCACGACGCCGAGCGCCGGCCGGGCACGGTCGGCTGGCCGCTGCCCGGCGTCGAGGTGCGGCTGCAGGGCGAGCCACCCGAGATCCAGGTGCGCGGCCCGAACGTCTTCGCGGGCTACTGGGAGCGCCCCGAGGCCAACGCCGCGGCATTCACCCGCGACGGCTGGTTCCGCACCGGCGACCTCGGTGCGCTGGACGCCGACGGCTACCTGCGCATCGAGGGTCGTGCGCGCGAGCTCGTGATCAGCGGCGGCTACAACGTGTATCCGCGCGAGGTCGAGGACGCGCTGCGCGCCCATCCGGCAATCGAGGACCTGGCCGTGGTCGGCGAGCCGGATCCGGAGTGGGGCGAGCGCGTCGTGGCCTACGTGGTCGCGCGCGCGCCGCTCGACGTCGCCGGACTGCGCGACTTCGCGGCGCAGCACCTGGCGCCTTACAAGCACCCGCGCGCGCTCCACGCGGTCGAGGCGCTGCCGCGCAACGCGCTGGGCAAGGTGCAGAAGCACCGGCTGCGCGACGGCGTCGTGCTGCCGGACGACGGGAGCTGAGCCGCCCGCTACGCCGGTGCGACGGAGTCGAAGCGCGGCGCCTGGAACCCGGGGACCAGCGCCTCCATTCCCCGGTGAGCGATCGCGACGCGGCGCAGCGTGCGCGGCAGCTCGCCCGGCACGTCGCGCGCGTGCTGCAGGTCGTGGTTGTCCCAGATCAGCAGGTCGCCGGGCTCCCAGTGATGTGCGTACACATTGTCCGGCGCGTACAGCCCCTCGAGCAGCTCGGCGAGCAGGGTCTCGCTCTCGTCCGGGTCGAGCTCCACGATGCGGTCGGTCTGCATGCGGCTCACGTAGAGCACGTGGGAGCCCTTGCGCGGGTTGCGCAGCACGACCGGGTGCACTGCCCGGGGCTCCCCGGCCGGGGTCTCGGCATCCCGGTAGCGCGCGTCGCCGCGCTGCGTGGTCAGGCTGAACAGGTGCAGCGCGTGCAGGCCCTCGATCCGCGCACGCAGGTCACCCGGGAGGCGCTCGAGTGCCCGCGCGGCGTTCGCGAAGCGCGTGACCGTGCCCGACGGCGGCAGCTCGATCGCCTGCAGGCCGATGCCCAGCATCGGCTCGGCGGTGAAGGCCAGATCGGAGTGGAAGAGCAGCGCCCCCTCGCGAATGATCGCGTCCTCGCGGGTGTTCGAGACCAGCATGGTGCCGGAGCCGTCCCCGCTCTCGGCGACGACCGGCCCGATGGCGCGGCACAGGCCGACCTGCTCGGCCGCGCTGGCACCGGAGGCGCGCACGCAGACCAGGTGGTGCGCGTCCACCAGCGCGCGGATCTCGCGCCGGTGCGAGCGCAGGAGCTCGCCGGCGCTCGCGTCGCGGATCTCGACCCCGAGGGCCGTGGAGAGCGGTCGAACCTGCATGCCCGCATTCTAGCCGCATCGCGGCCCGATGCGTTGTACGCGCCGGTGTCAGCGAGCCAGGTCCTCGCGCACGCTGCGCGCTCCCGCCGCCAGCACCAGCGCCCCGATCGCGCTGAAGGAGAGCACGATCACCAGGGACCAGCGGACCGCCTCCTGGCCGTGGCGGGGCGCGAGCAGGTCGTTGAGCACGCCCACGGCCTGCGGCCCGAGTCCCATGCCCAGCAGCGTCACGAAGAAGATGAGCACCGACGCGGCGACCGCACGCATGCGCGGCGGGGCCATGTCCTGCACCAGGGCGTAGCACACCGGCGCGTAGCCCCCGCCGATGATCCCCGAGGGTACGGCCAGCAGCAGCGCGACACCGGGCGTGGGCCACAGCGAGATGCCGACGAGCAGCGGCAGCGACAGGCCCACGCTCAGCGCCGGGATCCAGAGCCGCCAGCGCACGTCGAGGCGCGCGAGCAGGTCGCCCAGCGTGCCCGCGAGCAGCGCCCCGAGGCCCGCGCTCACGCCGTTGATCAGTCCGAACTTCCAGCCGACCTCCGTCAGGGTCATGCCGTGCGCGCGCACGAAGAGAGTGGGCACCCAGAAGCCGAAGCCGGTGCCCGCGAACGAGGCCAGCCCGGTGCCGAGCGCCACCCTGCGGAAGGTCCGCAGGCGCCAGAGGTGCGTGAAGACCTCGCGCAGGCCTGGCGCATCCGCGGCCGTACCCGGGCGCCGCGGCTCGCGCACGGTGGCGCGGAGCACCAGCGCGAAGGCGATCCCCGGCAGGCCCACGACCAGGAACGTCCTGCGCCAGCCCACCGCCTCGGCCAGCGCTCCGCCCGCGACCAGACCGAGCACCTGACCGATGTACACGCCGAGCTGGAACACGCCCAGCGCACGCGCGCGCGACTCCGGCGGGAAGTAGTCGGCGATCAGCGAGTGGGCGGGCGCCGCTCCGGCCGCCTCGCCCACGCCGACGCCCAGCCGCAGCAGCGCGAGCTGCGCGGTGGAGCGGGCCAGGCCCGAGAGCGCGGTGAAGGCCGACCACGCCACCAGACCCACCGAGACGATCGCCACGCGCGAGCGTCGATCCGCCAGGCGCGCGATCGGGATCCCCATGCTGGTGTACAGCAGCGCGAAGGCGGGCCCCAGCAGGAAGCCCATCACGGTGTCCGAGGTGCCCAGATCCGCCTTGATGGGCTCGACCAGGATGGTCAGCACGTAGCGGTCCAGGTAGTTCAGGACGTACATCAGCGTCAGCGCGGCGAGAACGTAGCCGCGATACGCGTCCCGGCGGGAAGGGGGCATGTGCTGCGCATTCTGCGCATCCGGCAGCCTCCGGCAAGCCGGAAACCGAGGCCGGCCCGGGTTCGTAATGGCCTACACTCGGGCCGGCCCGGATCGCCGATCCGGTCGCCGGCCTGGAGCCTCCGGTGCCAGGAGCCCACGCAATGAGACCACCCCGCTCGCGCCGCCCCCTGCTGCCGCTCGCCCTGCTGGCGTTGCTGCCGGCGGCCGCGCTCGCCCTGCCGCCGGTCCCGGACACGGCCCGTGGCAGGGGCGCCGACGACGGCGAGCGGGCCCGGGTCGAGGCACGCCTGTACGTGGACGCCGATGCCGTCGCCCCCGGAGCGCGCGTCCGCGCCGGGGTCCTGCTGGAGCTCGATCGGGGCTGGCACGTGTACTGGCGCAACTCCGGCGACTCGGGCCTTCCGACGCGGCTCGACTGGGACGTGCCCGGCGCCGAGATCGGCGCGCTCGCCTGGCCGGCGCCGTCGGTCTTCCGCGAGGCCGGGGGCATGATCACGACCTACGGCTACGCGCGCGAGGTGCTGCTCGCGACCGAGATCGAGGTCCCCGCCCCTGCCCATGGCGTGCTCGAGCTCGAGGTCGCCGCCGACTTCCTGGTCTGCAAGGTGCAGTGCATCCCGGGCCGCATCGACCTGGCGCGCAGCGTGCCGGTGGCCGCGGAGACGCGGCCCTCCCCGCCAGCGGTGCACGCGCTCTTCGAGCGCTGGGCGGCGCGCGTGCCGCTCGATCCGCAGCAGGCGGGGGTGCGCGTCGAGGCGCTCTGGTCGCAGAGCGCGATCCGCCCCGGAGACAGCTTCGAGGCGGCGATCGCCGCCACGTCCTGTGATTCCGCGGAGCACTGCACGCCGGTCTCGCTGGCGGCCGCGGCCGACGAGGCCTTCGTACCCGACCCGCCCGCGACGATCGAGCTCGAGACGCTCGGCGCTCGGCGCCACCCGACCGCCCCCGGTGCGCTGCTGGCCCTGCGCGGACGCGCGAGCCCCGACGCGGTGGCCGGCGACGAGCGGCTGCGCGGCGTGCTCGCGCTGCGCGTCGACGGCGAGAAGCGGCACGTCGAGGTGGATCTGCCGCTGCCGCGCGCGGCGTCGGGCGCGCCCGTGGCGCAGCTGGGCTCGCCCTGGCTCGATGCCGAGCCGCTGCCCGCAAACGCGGGTCTGCCGCTGCTCTCGGCGCTCGGGCTGGCGCTGCTCGGGGGCCTGATCCTCAACCTGATGCCCTGCGTGCTTCCGGTGCTCGCGATCAAGGTCTTCGGGATCGCCGAGACCTCGCAACGCGGCCGCGCCGCGCTGCGCGCCTCGGGCCGGGCCTACACCCTGGGCATCCTCACGACCATGCTCGCGCTGGCGGGTCTCGTGGTCGGGCTGCGCGCGGCGGGCACCTCGGTGGGCTGGGGCTTCCAGTTCCAGGAGCCGCTGTTCGTCGTGGCCATCGCGTCGGTGCTGACGCTCTTCGCGCTGAACCTGTTCGGCGTCTTCGAGATCGAGCTGGGCACCGGCAGGCTGGCGCAGCTGTCGCGCGAGGCCAGCGGCGCGCGGCGCAGCTTCTTCGAGGGCCTGCTCGCCGTGGTCGTCGCCACGCCGTGCTCCGCGCCGTTCATGGGCACGGCCGTCGGCTTCGCCTTCGCCAGCTCCGCCGCGGTGATCGTCGCGGTGTTCGCTGCGATCGGCCTCGGGCTCGCCCTGCCCTACCTGCTCGTGAGCCACGTGCCGGCCTGGTCACGCTGGCTGCCGCGGGGCGGCGCCTGGATGCTGTACCTGCGCCGGGTGCTGGGCTTCGCGCTCCTGGCGACGGTGGTCTGGCTGCTCTCGGTGATCGCGGGTCTGGTCAGTCCCGACGCGGTCGTGACCTTGCTCGCGTTCCTGATCGCGCTCTCGTTCGGCGCCTGGCTGCTGGGCGCGCTCCAGCAGGCGCAGCACGGCGTCGCCGCGCGGGTCACGGCGCTCGGCGTGCTGGCGGCCGCGCTGCTGGGGGCCGCCAGCCTGCCGCTCGACCCGGAGCCGGCGAGCGCCGCGAAGCTGGCCCCGGCCAGTGGAGCGTGGCGCGCCTACTCGCCCGAGGCGCTGCGCGACACGCTGGCGAGCGGGCGCCCGGCGTTCGTGGACTACACCGCCGACTGGTGCCTCACCTGCAAGGTGAACGAGCGCCTGGTGCTCACGGACCGGCGCGTGCGCCAGGCCGTCGAGCGCCTCGACGTGGTGCTGTTCAAGGCGGACTGGACGCGGCGCGACGAGACCATCCGCCTCGAGCTGGCGCGACACGGCAAGGCCGGCGTACCCATGTACCTGGTCTACGCGCCCTCCGCCCCGGAGCGACCCGCGCTGCTTCCCGAGATCCTGACCGTCGACGTGGTCGTCGACGCCCTGAACCGCGCCGCACCCGCGCAGCGCGCCCAGCTCACCGAAGAGGAGCCGACATGATCCCGTTCCCCACCGCCCTGCCGGTCCGCACCCTGCTGCTCGCCGCGTCCCTGCTGCTGGCCGCGCCCTCCACCGGCGCGGCCTCGTCCGCGCTGCCGCTCGGCGAGCCCGTCGGCGAGTTCACCGCGCTCGACGAGAACGGCGACGAGCACCGGCTCTCGCAGTATCGCGGCAAGACGGTGGTGCTGGAGTGGACCAACCCCGACTGTCCCTACGTGCAACGCCACTACCGCTCGGGCACCATGAAGAAGCTCGCGGCGCGCTACGGAACCCAGGGCGTGGTCTGGCTGGCGGTGAACTCGACCCACTACAACAAGCCCGAGCAGACGCGCGAGTGGCGCCGCTCGGAGGGCTTCGAGTACGTGACGCTCCAGGATCCCGAGGGCACGCTGGGTCGCAGGTTCGGCGCGCGCACCACGCCCCACATGTTCGTGATCGACGGCAAGGGCGTGCTGCGCTACGCGGGCGCGATCGACGACGATCCGCGCGGGCGCAACGACGATCCGCGCAACTACGTCGACGCGGGCCTGACGTCGCTGCTGCGCGGCGCGACCGTCGACCCGAGCACCTCGAAGCCGTACGGCTGCAGCGTCAAGTACCGCTAGCAGGCTGCTCGGGCTCAGATCTCGGGATCTGCGGGCGCTGGAGCCGGAGCCGCGGCCACGACGCCGGGCGCGGCCGCGGACTCGTCCGGGGCCGTGTCGCCGGGGTCGTCGGGGAGGTCGGGGACCAGCGCCACCTGTAGCGCCTCGAGGCGGGCGATGCGCTCGTTCTTGGAGCGCAGCTCGTCGGCGAGCGCCTCCTTCTCGCTGCGCAGCACCAGGTAGGCGCGGTCCACGCGCTTCCAGCGTTTCTCGAACGCCTCGGCCTTCTCCTGCGCCGCCGCCGCCTCCGCGGCGCTCTCCCCGACCTGCTCGAGCGCCTGCTGTGCTCGCAGCTCGCTCGCGGCCACCGCGTCGCCCCCGCGGGCCTCGTGGAGCTCCGCCTCCAGGCGCTCGCACTCGCCGCGGGCGCGCGCCTGCTCGGCGTCGAGGGCCTCCTGCGCCGCGTCGCGCTCGCGCCGCACGCCGTCGAGCTCGGCACGCGTGCGCGCGAGGTCTCCTTCGAGCGCGGCCAGGCGCTCCGGCCCGGTGCGCTGCTCCTCGACTGCGCGCTGACTGCGCTTGCGGGTCTTGTCGAGCCTGCGGCGCAGCTCGGCGATCTCCTCGCCGCGGCGCCGGTGCTCCTCGGACTTGCGTGCGGCCTGCGCCAGGGTGTCGTCGCGCTCGCGCAGCGCCTGCTCGCGAGCGCCCGTCTCCGCCTCGAGGCGGGCCTCGGTGCTGCGCAGGCGCGAGAGGGCGTAGCCGGCGACGGCCATGCCGAAGGCGCCCAGGATCCAGCCCAGCCACGTGGCCCACATGCCCCCTGTTTACCACGAATGGACGTGCAGGAGCGCGGCAGGCCTCGAGTGTCGCTCGATGAATCGATCCGAAGGGTTCGAATCCGTGGCGAGACCGGCTAAGGTCTGATGTCGCCGTCTCCCTCCCCCGGAGGCCCCGTGCTCGAGCAGTGGATCCCGACCCGGCTCTCGCCGCGCCGCGCGCGCCGCGGCGCGCGGAGGCCCGCGCCCGCGGTCCCGGTGATCACGCATCCGCGCACCTGTCCCTACTGCCTGCACCGCTTCCCCGTGTCGCCCGTGGTGGACAGCGACTGCCCGCACTGCGGCGAGCACGTGCGCGTGATGCGCGATCGCGAGACCGGCGGACGCTTCCTGCTGACCAAGGAGCAGGCCGACGCGCTGCGCGCGGAGGACGCGCGCAGCGCCGCCGGCGAGCGCACCGACCTGCGCGAGCGCTGGCTGGCGGAGCTCGAGCAGGCCCACGGCGTGCTGCCGGCCGACCTCGAGCGCGTGCAGCGCGCCCGGCCGGAGCTCGACGACGCCGCGGGGCTGCGCAGCCTGATCGACACCCTGATCGAGCACAAGCGCGACCACGGCGAGCTGGCCGCGCTGTACGAGCGCCGCGCGCGCCTCGACGCCGAGTGCGGAGCCGCGTTCATCGGCGACCTCGCGCGCGCCCGCGCGCTCGAGCTGGTGGAGCTGCGCGGGCTCGGAGCGGAGTACGTGCGCGTCGAGGGCGGCGGCTGCAGCGCGTGCGCGCGCGACGTGGGCGTGCGCCTGCCGCTGCAGCGGGCCATCTCCGGGAGCCCGCTTCCCCGCGCCGACTGCGCGCGACGCGGGCCCGGGGGCGCACTCGCGCCCTGCACCTGCCGCTACCTGCCCGACGACAGCGCCTAGCGGGTTGCCGAGGAGCCCCGGTCCGCTAGCAGCCTGCTAGGCCAGCGCGCGCAGCCAGGCGACGGCCAGGGCCAGCACGGCCGCAGTGCCCGCGGCGATCTGTCCGGCGCGTCCGGGTCCACCGGGTATCCGCGCCTCGTACGCCGCTCCCAGAAGCGCGCCCGCCGCGATCCCGCAGAGGTGCGCACCGAAGTCCGAGCCGCGGCCGGTACCCAGCATCGCGAGCAGCGCCAGGCCGGCGGCGAGCGGCATCCAGGCGCGACGTCGCGTCACGGCGCCGCGCCGCCAGCGCGCGACCGCCTCGAGCCCGGCCAGCACGCCGATCGCGCCGAAGAGCGCCGTGGACGCACCCACCCAGCGATGGGCACCGTCGTGGTAGACGGCGTTGGCCACGTTGCCCAGCGCGCCCGACGCCACGCAGAGCGCCAGCGCGGCGCCGCCGCCGATGCGGCGCGCGAGGTAGGTCACGAAGACCGCGGCGGCCAGCGCATTGCCGGCCACGTGCGGCAGGTCCACGTGGAGCGTGAGCGCGGTGAGCGCGCGCCACCAGTCGCCGCCGAGCAGCGCGGCGGCGCGGCCGCCGCCCGCACGCGTGAGCGCGCCGGGCCCCGCGGGTCCCGTCCACACGTACGCCCCCAGCAGCGCGAGCGCGGCCCCGACCCCTGCCCACG
Organism: Deltaproteobacteria bacterium; assembly: GCA_029261925.1. GTDB lineage: Bacteria > Myxococcota_A > UBA9160 > SZUA-336 > SZUA-336 > JAGWBS01. The sequence goes on from JAJDAJ010000108.1 coordinate 27,132, forward strand.
TCGGTCCGCGGTCGGGTCCCGAGAGGGGCGCCGCCCCACGGTCCTGGTTCTCGCGCTCCCACGCCTCGAGCACGGCCCGGGCGCGCGCGTGCGCGTCGGGCGCGACCAGCAGCCACCAGCGCCCGCCGTGGCGCTGCGTCGCGCAGGAGATGCCCGATGACACGAGCACCAGCGCCTGCTCATCGGCGCGCGCCCGGTCCGGCAGCTCTCGAAGCGGCTCCAGTGTCGTGCTCGTCACGCCCCCAGCGTAGCCGTCCCCGACGTGGCACGATGCCCCCCGATGATCCTCCTCGAGGGCGTGGGCCGCGAGTACGACGGGCGCTGGGCGGTCCGTGACCTGAGCCTCGAGGTCGCCCGGGGCGAGCTGCTGATGCTGGTGGGCGGCTCGGGCTGCGGCAAGACCACCACCCTGAAGATGATCAATCGCCTGGTCGAGCCCAGCTGCGGGCAGGTGCGGATCGACGGCGCCGACGTGCGCGAGCGCGAGCCGCACGAGCTGCGCCGCGGCATCGGGTACTGCTTCCAGGAGGTCGGGCTCTTCCCGCACTGGGACGTCGAGCGCAACGTGGGGGTCGGCCTCGAGCTCGCCGGCGTGCCGCGCGACCGCC
>JAJDAJ010000109.1 GCA_029261925.1 Deltaproteobacteria bacterium
CGTCTCGAGCGCGACCCGGCGTCCGATCGCGCGCTCGAAGTCGACGGCCCGGCCGAGCACCCGGTCGATGCCGGGCGAGGTGACCTCGAGCATGTAGGAGCCCCGGACGGCGTCCTGGGCGTCGAGACCGTGCCCCAGCTCGCGCGAGACCTCGGCGCAGGTGTCCAGGAGAACGCGCCCGTCCCCCTGCGGCGTGTCGACCACCACGCGCACATGGGCCCGCCCCTGGCCGCGGGAGATGTCCGCGTCGACCAGCTCGAGCCCGTGATCCTGGACGACGGGCTCCACGATCCGCAACAGGGTCTCGGGAATGTCCTGGTACATCGCGGGGTTGGCGTTGATCGCGTAGCTCCTGGTTCAGATCGCTCAGCAGCCTCCGGATCGGCTCGGAGAAGGCACAAAAAAAAGCGGACGCTCCGGCCCACTTTCACCCGATTCCGGTGCCTGCTGAACAGGCGTACCAGTATCACAAAGCCCGCGGCCCGGCAACCTAGGTGCCTGATTCCGGTGAGGAAATCGCGGATCGGGCGACGCTGCGGGCTGACCCCCCGGCGGCTAGGCGGGCGCCTCGAGCGCTCCCACCAGGTCGCGCGCGGCCGCGAAGCCGTGCGCCGCGCAGTAGGCCGCGATCCCGTCGCGGATCTCCGCGGCGATGCCCGGGTGCGCGTAGCTGGCCGTTCCCACCTGGACCGCGCTGGCGCCGCAGAGCAGGAACGCGATGGCCTCGCGGGCTCCGTGGATGCCGCCAATGCCGCAGACCGGGATCCGCACCGCCTGCGCCACCTGCCAGACCATGCGCAACGCGATCGGGGCGATCGCCGGTCCCGACAGGCCGCCGAGCACGTTGTGGAGCACCGGGCGCCGCGCCTCGACGTCGACCCACATGGCCTGCACCGCGTTGATCAGGGCGACCCCGTCGGCGCCCTCGGCCTCGCACACCCGCGCCATCTCCGCGATCGACGTCACGTTGGGCGAGAGCTTGATCAGCAGCGGCTTGCGCGTCGCCGCGCGGCACGCGCGCACCAGGCCACCGAGCAGCTGCGGGTCCTGGCCGAACTCGATGCCGCCCGCCTTCACGTGGGGACAGCTCGCGTTGATCTCGATGCCCGCGACCCGGCTCGCATCGAGGCGCTTGCAGACCTCACCGTACTGCTCGATCTCGGTCCCGAAGCAGCTGGCGATCACCGGCAGGATGGCGGGCAGCGCCGGCAGCTTCTCGCGCAGGAAGGCCTCGACGCCGACGTTCTCGAGACTGATGGCGTTGAGCATGCCCGAGGGGGTCTCGGTGATGCGCTGCGGCGGATTGCCCGTGCGCGGCTCGAGCGTGAGGCTCTTGGCGACGATCCCGCCCAGGCCGGTCAGGTCGACGAAGGGCTCGAGCTCCGTGCCGTAGCCGCAGGTGCCGCTGGCGAGCAGCACGGGGTTGGGCAGCGCCATGCCCGCCAGGTCGGTGCGCAGGTCGACGCCGCTCACGCCAGGGCCTCCCAGTCCAGCAGCTCGGCATCGAAGACCGGCCCCTCGGTGCACACGTAGCGCAGCCCGCCGCGCACGCGCACGACGCAGCCCAGGCAGATGCCGAAGCCGCAGGCCATGGGGCTCTCCAGCGAGACCCGGCAGCGCGCGCCCGCCTCGCGGGCCAGCTGTGCACAGCGTGCCAGCATGCCGTGGGGCCCGCAGGCCAGCAGCTCCTGCCCGGCCCCCGGGTCGACCAGATCGGTCACGAGGCCGCGCCGGCCCGCCGAGCCGTCGTCGGTCGCAACCCGCAGCTCGACGTCGAGGGCCTCGAAGTCGGCCAGGCCCAGCACGTCGTCCCGGCTGCGACCACCCAGCGCCACCGTCACCGGGCCCGGCGCGTCGCGCGCCACCTCGAGCAGCGACGCGATCCCCGTGCCGCCGCCGACCAGCAGCGCGGGCCCCCGCGGCAGCTCGAAGCCATTGCCCAGCGGACCCACCAGCGCCAGGGGCTGGCCCGGGCGCAGCTCGGCCAGCGCGCGCGTTCCGCGACCGACGACCTTGAAGCGGAACTCCAGCACGTCGGCCTCGCGCCGGTAGATCGCCATGGGGCGCGGCAGGAGCGGGTCGGTGCGCGCGAAGCCCGGGGTGAGCTGCAGCATGGCGAACTGCCCGGGCCGGTGCGCCGGCAGCCCGGGCGCGCGCACGCACAGCCCCCCGGGTCCCGCATCGACCACCTCGCCGACCACCCGCCTCAAAGCGCGCGACCCAGCAGCGTGGCGCCCTCGCCGTCGCGGTAGTAGCGGGCGCGCTCGCCCAGCGTGCGGAAGCCCAGGCCTGCGTACAGTGCGCGGGCGGCCGCGTTGGTCGCGCGCACCTCGAGCGACGCCCGGCGCGCCCCGCCGGCCCTCCCGCGCGCCAGCAGCTCGCCGACCAGCGCGCGTCCGAGTCCGCGGCGGCGGCGCGACGGCTCCACGGCGACCGTGGCGATCTCCAGCTCGCCGGCCACACACGAGCCGAGCGCGAAGCCCAGCGGCTCGCCCGCGCGGTCGACGGCGACCAGGCCCACGCCCGTCGGCGCCTCGAGCGCCGCGCGGAAGCCCCCGGGGCTCCATGCCTCGGGCAGCGACGCGGCCGCGATCCGCGCCAGCGCCGCAGCGTCTGCGATCCGGGCGGGGCGCAGCTCGGGGGGCTCAGCCAGCATCGCGCTCTCGCTCGAGCTCGACCTCGACGCCCAGGCTGCGCAGCTTCCGCGACAGGCTCTCGCGGGCCATCCCGACTGCCTCGGCGGTGCGCGAGATGTTCCAGTCGTTCTGGCGCAGCCGCCCGCGCAGGAACTCGCGCTCGAACGACGCGCGCGCATCGGCCAGCGTGCCGACCGGGGCCACCCGCCCCGCGCCGCGGTCGGGCGCCGCGATCTGCGGCGGCAGGTCCGCGACCCCGATCGCCGGTCCCGGCGTCATCAGCACCATCCGCTCGACGATGTTCTGCAGCTCGCGCACGTTCCCCGGCCAGGGGTACGCGGCCAGGCGCGTGAGCGCCTCCGCGGAGAGCTCCGGGCGGGGCTTGCCGGCCTCGGCGGCGAAACGCGCGGCGAAGCGCCCCACCAGCTCGGGGATGTCCTCGCGCCGCTCTCGCAGCGCAGGTACGTGGAACGGGATTACGTTGAGCCGGTAGTACAGGTCCTCGCGGAACACACCGGCCGCGACGGCCTGGTCCAGGTCCTTGTTGGTCGCGGCGATCACGCGCACGTCCACGCGGATGGTCTCGGTGCCCCCCACGCGCTCGAAGTGCTGCTCCTGCAGGATCCGCAGGATCTTGGCCTGCGTCATCATGCTCATGTCGCCGATCTCGTCGAGGAAGATCGTGCCGCCGTCGGCCACCTCGAAGCGACCCCGCTTGGTCTGGATCGCCCCGGTGAACGCACCCTTCTCGTGACCGAAGAGCTCGCTCTCGATCAGCTCCTCGGGGATCGCGGCGCAGTTCACCGCCACGAACGGCCGGTCGCGGCGGCGCGACTGCAGGTGGGTCTGGCGCGCGACCAGCTCCTTGCCAGTACCGTTGTCGCCGGTGATCAGCACCCAGCCGTCGGTCGGAGCAGCCACGGCGATCTCGTGCTTGAGCTTCACGATGGCCGCCGAGCTACCGATGATCTCGCTGTCGCCCATGACCTGCTCGCGCAGCAGGCGGTTCTCGCGCTCGAGACGCGCGGACTCGAGGCCGCGCCGCACGCAGAGCAGCAGGTTGTCGTACGACAGGGGCTTTTCGAGGAAGTCGTAGGCCCCGAGCTTGGTCGCGCGCACCGCCGTGTCGATGGTCCCGTGGCCCGACATCATGATCACGGGCAGCTCCGGCCGGCGGCGCTTGAGCTCCTCGAGCACCGAGAGCCCGTCGCGCCCGGGCATGGCCACGTCGAGCAGCACCAGGTCCGGCCGCTCGTCGTCGACCACCGCCAGCGCGCGGTCGCCGTCGTCCGCGGTCTCGGCACCCAGGCCCTCGTCGGAGAGGATCTCGGCCACGGCCCTCAGGATCCCCTCCTCGTCGTCGACGATCAGCACGGTGTCGGTCATGGGTCCCTCACGTCCGCGCCGGGAGCTCGACGATGAATCGCGTGCCGCGCGGGCGATTCTCGCGCACGCGCACGTAGCCCGAGTGATCCGAGACGATGCGGCTCACGATCGCCAGCCCCAGGCCCGAGCCCTGGCGCTTGGTCGAGAAGTACGGCTCGAACAGCCGCGCGCGGTCGCCCTCGGGCACGCCGACGCCGGTGTCCGCCACCTCGAGCGCCACGCTGGCGACCTCGCGCTGGTACCGAGTCTCGACCCGGACCTCGCGCGGACCCGGCCCCGCTGCCCCGACGGCGACGATGGCGTTGTCGAGCAGGTTGAGGACCACGCGCTTGATCTGCTCGCCGTCGAGGTCGAGCGTGGGCACCTCGGGGTCCAGCTCGACGTGCAGGTCGATGCTGGTGCTGGCGCGGTACAGGTCGAGCACCTCCGTCACCAGGGCGTTCAGGTCGCGCGGCGTGGGGTCGGTGGCGGGCAGTCGCGCGAAGTTCGAGAACTCCGAGAGCAGGTCCTTGAGCGCGTCGACCTCGCGCTCGATTGCCGAGGTCGAATCGTCGAGCAGCTGGCGCGCCTCCTCGTTGTCCACCCGCCCGAGCAGCCGGCGCCGCAGGCGCTGCGCCGAGAGCTGGATCGGCGTGAGCGGGTTCTTGATCTCGTGGGCCATGCGGCGCGCCACGTCGCGCCACGCGGCCATGCGCTGTGCCTTGAGGATCTCGGAGACGTCGTCGAGCACGACCACGAAGCCCGTGGCCTCGCCATCGGCGTCGTGCAGGCGCGACGCGGTCCAGTTCAGGGTGCGCAGCTCGCCACCGGTGCTGACCTGGGCCTGGCGGCGCAGGGTCTGGTACGGACCGCCGGACAGCCGCCGCATCAGGTCCGAGATCGTCGCCAGGGCCTCGCCCTCGAGCACCTCATGGAGCTTCCCGCCGATGCCCTCGCCGCGCCCCACGCTGAGCAGGCGCTCCGCGGACGGGTTGATCGAGCGAATCACCGCGTCGCGGTCCAGCGCGATCACGCCGGCCGCGACGCTGCGCAGGATGATCTCCATCTGCCCGCGACGCGCCTCGAGATCCTCGCGGCTGGTGCGCAGGTCGGTGGCCATGCGGTTGAACTCGGCCACCAGCATGCCGATCTCATCGTGGCCGACCTGCTCCACCTGCACGTCGAGATTGCCCGCCGCGAGCTGCGTGGCGGCGGCCGCCAGGCGCTGGATCGGCTCGCTGATCTGCTTGGCCAGGCGGAAGCCGATCCAGGCGGCGAAGAGCACGCTGACCAGCCAGAGCATCGCCAGCAGCAGCGTCATGTAGCTCTGGAAGGCGCCCTCTCGCGGCTGCAGGCGCCGGTAGGCCTCGGCCGCGCCGCGCACCGCCGCGGCGCGCGCTCCGATCGCGTGGGGCACGAAGCGGTTGACGACCACCACGCCCACGACGTCCTGCGCGTTGAACGTCGAGTAGACGGGCACGACGGCGCGCACCAGCTCGCCGCCGGCCGCGCCGCTGATGCGGGTGCGCTCCACGCCCTCGAGGCCGCCCGCGATCAGCTCGGACTCCGCGGACTCCAGCGACACGACCGTGCGCTCCGGGTGGGTCGCGCTGGCCAGCTCCTCGAGCTGCGAGCTGAAGACCTGCACGCCGGCCAGGTCGTACTCCACCTGCCGGTCCCGCGCGAATGCGACCAGCGCCTCGGCCCGGTCGCCGTTGAGCAGCCGCGCCTCGCTGATGCGCCCGGCCATGCGCCGCGCGAAGAACAGCGCCGTGTCCTCCTGGGTGGCGTAGTAGTCCTCGGCCAGCGCCACCGACTGCTCCAGGCTGTCGCCGAGCTCGAGCTCGAACCACAGATCGATGGCGCGCGTCACCAGCAGCCACGAGAGCACGAACAGGCTGGTGGACGACGCGACCGTCACGAAGAGGAAGGCCAGCACGAAGCGGGTGTTCAGGCGCGCCCCGAACATTCCCCTCCGCCGCTCGACCACCAGCTTGACCGCGTTGCGTCCCAGCAGGAAGACCAGCAGGCCGATCAGCACCACGTTGGCGTAGAGCAGCGCCAGGAAGACGGCGTCGCTCCCGACCGGGAGCGCCCGCGAGGAGACCAGCAGCTGGGGCTGCAGCGTCACGAGCGCCACCAGCAGCGATCCGATGACGGCTGCGATCAGCCAGTCCCGGCGCCTCCGCCGCCTCTCGGCCGCGGGCAGCGTCGGCCGGCGCCCGGGATTGGTCGGCGTAGCCAAGGACCGGGAAAGCTACCGCGCACCCCGGGGGAGCTTCAAGCTCACGAAGATGCGTCGGTTCCGGCTAAGGCGCTGGAAAGCCGCCACTTTGGCCCGCCCGGGCCATCAAGCGATCCGCCCGGGTGCCGATGAGCCAAGACGTGCCGGTGCTCCTCTCGGATCCCGTACAGGACAAGCGCATCCAGCGCCTGCTGGACCAGTTCGCCGTGGACCCGGCTGATACCCCGGCGTTCGAGACCCTCGAGGAGCACCTGTTCCTCTCGGGCGCCTGGAGCCGGCTCGCCGGCGTGTACGAGTGCCGGCTCTCGGCCTTCCCCGAGGCCGATCCCCACGCCCTCGACGTGCGGCTGCGTCTGGCAGAGGTGCTGATGACCCGCCTGGAGGACCCGCCGGCCGCCCGGCGCCGCCTCGAGGAGGTGCTGCAGATCGAGCCGCGCTCGCCGCGCGCGCTGGCGGCGCTGCGCCGCCTGCTGGCCGCCGGGGGCGACGCCGGAGGCGCGCTCCAGATCTCCGAGATGGAGGAGGCCCTGCAGCTCGGCTCCGCCGAGCGCGCGGCGCTCCTGGCGGAGACGGGGGCGCTCTGGCTCGAGCTCGGCGATCGCGAGGAGGCCGAGCGGCGCTTCCGCGAGGGCGTCGAGCTGGATCCGCGCTGCGACGCCGCGGCCCGCGGCTTCGCCGCGCTGGCCGAGGCGGACGGGCGCGTGGCCGAGGCCGTCGCGATCCACGAGCGGCGCGCCCGCGAGCTCGCAGGCAGTGCGCGCGCCGACGTGCTCGAGCACGTGGCCCAGCTGGTCGAGGACGAGGCGCCCGGACGCGCCCGCGAGCTGCTGCACGCGGTGGTGCGCGAGTTCCCGGAGCGGCGCCCGGCGCTCGAGCGACTGATCGGGCTGGAGCGCGACGCCGGCGAGTCCAAGCGCGTGGACGGCCTGCAGCGCACGCTCTGGCGCTGCCTGCGCGACGACGAGGAGCGCATGCAGCTCGCCCTCGAGGCGGCGACCGGCCAGCTCGCGGACGGCGGCGACGCCGAGGCGGCGCTGCACTGGATCCAGCAGGCACACGAGCTGCGACCCGACTCGCTGCGGGTGCAGGAGCTGCGCGCGCGCGTGTGCCGGCGGGCCGGACAGAGCGAGGGGCTGCTCGACGCACTCGAGCGCCTGGTGCGACTCTCCTCGGCAGCCGACGCCGGACTGCACATGCTCGAGATCGCCGCGCTGCACGATCGCGCGGGACGCAGCGACGAGGCCGCGGACTGGCTGCGCCAGCGGCTGGCGGTGCTGCCCGACGACGAGGAGGCGCTGGCCCTGCTCGACCGCTGCCTGGCGCGCAGCGCGGCCCACCCGGAGCGAGCGCAGGTGCTGGAGCGGCGCGCCGCACTGACCTCGGGCAGCGCCCGTGTGGACATCCTGGCCGACCTGGGCGCGCTGCACGCCGAGCATCTCGATGACCCGGATGCCGCCGAGCAGGCCTACCGACGCGCGCTCGAGCTGGCGCCGGAGCACGGGCCGGCCGGAGAGTCCCTGGCCGCCCTGCTGCGTGCGGCCGGACGCGACGCCGAGCTCGCGGAGCTGCTGGACACGCGCCTGGCCACGCTGCAGGGCGACGCTCGCATCCAGCTCGCCTGCCAGCTCGGCGACCTGCACCTCGACGCGCTCGGGGACGCCGCGGCAGCGGCCGCGGCCTTCCGCCTGGCGCTCGACAGCGACCCCACCGCCGCAGACGCGCTCGCCGGGCTGCAGCGGGTCGCGCAGAGCACCGGCGACGCCGCGCTGCGGATCGAGGTCTGCGAGCGCCGGCTCCGGCTGACGCACGAGCCGGCCGCGCGCGGTGCCCTGCTGGCCGAGCTGGGCGAGACGGCGCGCGCCGCGGGCGACCTGCCGCGGGCCCGGGCCGCCCTGCGCGAGCGCGCGGACCTGGAGCCGGAGCTACCGGCGGCCTGGATCGCGTGCGCCGAGCTCGCGCGCGCGGCGGGCGATGCGCGCGGGGAGGCATCGGCTCTCGACCGCCTGGCCGAGGTCCTGGGCGACGCGCCGGCGCGGCGCGCACTGGTGCTGGTGCGCCGCGGCGAGGTGGCCCTCGAGGGGGCGGACGACGACCCGATCGACGCCGCCATCGAGGCCTGGTCGGGCGCAGCAGCACTGGCGACCAGCGACGCCCTCTGGGATCGCCTGGCCGACCTGTACCGTCGCAGCGACCGCACCGCCGAGCTCGTCGACGCGCTGCGGGCGCGCCTCGAGGCACCGGCAGCCGGCCCCGAGCAGCGCCCCCTGCGGCTCGAGCTGGCGCGCACGCTGTCGGACCTCGGCCGCTGCGACGAGGCGGTCGAGGCGCTGCGACCCGCCCTGGACGCCGACCCGGGCGACGCGGAGATCGGCGACGCCCTGGAGGAGCTGCTGACCCGCAGCGGCGACGCGGAGGCGCGCGCCGAGCTGCTGGGCACCCGACTGGCCCGGGAGCGCGAGACCGACGCGCGGCGCGCCCTCGCCGAGCGCCTGGCCGAGCTGCTCCTGGACCGCCTGGACCGGCCCGACGACGCCGTGAGCGTGCTGCGCGAGCTGGCGGATCCGAGCCGCGACGACTCGCTCGAGAAGCTCTTCGATCTGGCGCTGTCCGCCGCCGACATGGGGGCCGAGCGCATCTCCTGGCTGGCGAGCTGCGAGGTGCACCTGGAGGGCCCGCGCCGCGTGGCCCTGCTGCTCGAGCTGGCGCGCCTGCGCGACGCGGCCGGCGACCCGTCCGGTGCGATCGACGCGCTCCAGCGCGCCCAGCGCGACGCGGGACCGCGCGACGTGGAGGCGATCCGCACGCGCCTGCTCGACCTGCTGCGCCGCCACGGCGACCCCGCCCAGCAGGTCGCGTACCTCGACCAGGTACTCGAGCAGCAGGCGCTGGCGCCGGGTGCGCGCGCGGCGTTGCGCATCGAGCGCGCGCGGCTCCTCGCCGAGGATCTGGACCGGCCGCAGGACGCGCTCGACGATCTCGAGCGCGCGCAGCGAGACGCACCGGTCGGGCCCGCGGAGCTGCACCTCGTCGCCTCGCTCGCCGCCCGCACCGGTGCCGGCCAGAGGCGCGTGCAGGCCCTGCAGCAGCTCGCCGAGCGCACCGAGAACGCCGCCGAGGCGCGGCTCGCGCGCCTCGAGCTCGTCACCCTCTTCTGTGACGGGGACGCGGAGGTCCGCGACACCGCGGCCGCCATCGAGGTGCTGCAGCACCTGCTGGAGCGCGATCCCGACGACGGCGAGGCCTTCGACCGGCTGGCCGCGCTGCTCGCCGACGGGCAGCACCCCGGAGCGCTGATCGAGCTGCTCCGCACGCGCCTGGAGGCCAGCGACGAGCGCCCCGCGGAGCAGCGCGCCCTGGCGCTGCGCCTCGCGCGGATGCACCTTGCGGCCGGCGAGCCGCGACAGGCACTCGGGCTTCTCGACCGCTGGCTCCCGTCGAGCGCACCCGACGAGCCGGTCGACGAGCTGCGCCACCAGGCGCTGCGCAGGGCCGGCGAGCATGACGCACTGCGCGAGCTCTGCGAGACCCGCGCCAGCACCGACCCGGGCAGCGGCTCCTCGCTGTGGGCACGCCGCTGGCTGGCGGCGCTGCACGACGCGGGTGCGTCCACGACCGATCGCCTGCGCGCGCTCGAGACCCTGCTGCGCCACGACCGGAGCGACCCCGCGCTGCACGCCGAGCGCGTCGCTCTGGTGCGCGCCGGTGACGATCCCCACGCGCGGGTCGAGGCCCTCGAGGTGGCCCTCGAGGCCGATGCCGGCGGTGCGCGAAGCGCGGCGTGGACGCGCGAGCTCATCGATCTGCTCGCGGGCCCCCTGGACCGGCCCGAGCTCGCCCTGCGGCGGATCGAGATGCTCGCCGCCGACGATGCCGAGCTGACGCTGCGCGGTGCCGGCCTGGCGGCCCGGCTGGGCGACGCCGATCGCGAGGCCGACCTGCTGCGGCCGCTGGCGCTGCCGGCCGACGCGCCCGCCCGCCATGTGCGCCGCTGCGCCGAGGCACTGCTTCGGGGCGGACGCGAGGACGAGGCCGAGCCCCTGCTCTGGCGCGCCCTGGAGCACGCGCCGGGCGACGCCGCGCTGCTCGACGCGCTCGAGCCCCGGGTGCGCGCGCGCGAGGATCGCGGAGCCCTCCTGGGGCTGCTCGAGGCGCGCTGGTCGGCCGCGGACGCGGCGGCCCGGCCCGGTCTTGCGCGCGAGGCCTGCGAGCTCGCCGATGGTCTCGAGCAGGCCGACGCCCGCCTGAGCTGGCTGCGCCGCCTGGGCGAGGTCGACGCTCACGACGCGCAGACCCTGGGTCGCTGGATCGACCTGGAGCGCGCGCGCGGCGATCGCGCGGGCCGCCTCGCGGCCCTGGCACACGTCGAGCGCTTCCCCGACGCGCCGGCACGCGCGGACTGGCTGGCCGAGCGCGCCGACGTGCTCTCGGCCGCCGGGCAGACCGCGCTCGCCGCCGACGCCTGGCGCGCGGCGATCGAGGCCTCGCCGCGCCCGCCTGTCGAGTGGCTCGGCGTGCTGGAGCAGCTCTGCGACCGGCTCGGCGCCCGCAGCGAGCGCATCGACCTGCTGCGCGAGCTCGCGAGCCGCGTCGAGCTGCCGCTGGCCGAGCGCGAGGCCCACGCCGAGCGGGCCATCGAGCTGCTCGCCTCCGACCCGGCCTGTCGCGAGGAGGCCGCCCTCGAGCTCGCACGGCTGCTGGGGGACTCCGACGATCCGCTCGACCCCGAGCAGGACGCGCGCGAGCGCCACCTGATGGATCTCTACCTCGAGCTCGGGCGCGACACCGAGTGGTGTCAGGTGGCCGAGCGCCGGCTGGCCCGCGAGGACCTCCCGCAGCGCGCCGCACTGGAGCGCGCGCTCGCGCGGCGTCAGACGCGTCCCCTGGCGGACCGGCCCGCCGCGATCCAGAGCTGGGAGCGCGTGCTGGCCGGTGCCCCGGGCGACGCGGAGGCACTCGCCGCACTCTCGGAGCTGCTGAGGGCACCGGGCCGCGAGCCGCGCCTTTCCGAGGTGCTCGAGCTGCGCGCCACCGCGAGTGCGGGCGCCGACGCCGCGGCCGCCTGGCTCGAGGCGGCCCGGGTGCGCTGGAATTCGCTGGGTGACGCGGCCGCGGCCCTCGACGACGTGGATCGCGCGCTCGAGCTGGATCCCGAGCTTCGCGGCGCGCACGACCTGCGCGCCGAGCTGTGCTGGCGCGCGGGTCGCCCCGTCGACGAGGCGGCCTCCCTGCGCAGCCTGCTCGGGGCCGACCCGGCCGGGCCGCACGCCGCGCGGCAGTGGATGCGCCTGGCCCGGCTCACCCTCGAGATCGACGGTCGCGCCGACGAGGCGCTGGCGCTGGCACGGCGAGCGCGCCGCCTGGCGCCGGCCGATCCGGAGCTGGAGCGCGAGGCCGCGCCGATCCTGGAGGCTGCGGCCGCGTGGGCCGAGGCACTCGAGCTGCTGCACGAGCGCGCCGCGAGCGCCGGCGACGAGCAGCTGCCGGAGCTGCTGCGGCGGATCTCCGAGATCGCGTGGGACGAGTGCCACGACGCGAGCGCCGCCGACGAGGCGCTGGAGGCGCTGGCCGAGATCGATGCGCTAGACGGCTCCGACCACGCGCGCTGGGCAGAGGTGCGCGACGCCCTCGGCGATACCGGCGGAGCGCTGCGCGAGCGTCGCGCTGCCCTCGAGAGCGCGGGCAGCGCCGCACCCGCCACCGAATGGCTCGCGCTGGCCCGGGCCCTGACCTCCACCCGGACCGACGCCATCGACGACGACGAGCTGGCCACGGCGCGCGAGGCCTGTGATCGCGCGGTGTCGATCGACCCCGGCTGTCTCGAGGCGCTCGAGCTGCGCGCCGACCTGCTCGCGGAGCTCGATGCCCCCGGGTCCGAGCTCGAGGACCGGCTCCGGATCGCCGAGATGCACGCGAGCGGCGAGCCCAGCGCGCGCGCCTGGTCGCGCGCGGCCGAGCTCGCACAGCACGCGCTCGGCGACGCCGCGCGCGCCTGGATGCTGCACCGCAGCGCGCTCAAGGCGTGCGCGGACTGGGTGCCCTCGCTGCTGGGCGCCGGGCGGATCGCGCTCGAGCGCGGGGACTGGGCGGAGGCCGAGGAGCTGCTCGGTGCTGCCTGCGCGCGGCTGCCCGCGGACGGCCCCGACGCGCTGTCGCGCGTCGCGCACGAGGCGGCGCGCGCGGCCGAGGCAGGGGGCCGCAACAGCGAGGCGTTCACTCACCTCGAGCGGGGCCTGAGCGGCGATCCCCACGACCCCGAGCTGCTCGAGGCCCTGGCCACGCTCGCGCTGCGCACGGGCGCACACGGGCGCGCGATCGAGTGCCTGGAGCGACGCCTCGAGGACGCCTCCCTGGTCGGCGCAGCGCGTGCCGAGATCCTGGTGCGCCTGGCCCAGGCCACCGAGGGCGACGCGCAGCTCGAGCGGGCGAGCGCGGCACTGATCGAGGCGCTGGAGCTGGTGCCCGACGACGAGGTCCGCCGCGCGCGCCTGGTCGACCTGCTCGAGCGCAAGGGCGAACCCGCGCGCGCGCTCGAGCAGCTGGACGCGTGGATGGCGTTCGCGCCGCACGAGGACGTGGCGCGGCTCCAGGTCCGGGCCGCGCGCATGGCGCTCGACGCGGGAGATCGAGAGGACGCGCGGCGCCGGCTGGAGCAGACGACGCAGCACTCCGATGCTCCGGGTGCGGCCTGGTGCGAGCTCGCGGAGCTGGTGCTGGGAGACGGCGACGCGACCGAAGTGCTGCACGTCCTGGACCGCGCGCGCGAGGCCGGCGTGTCCGGCCCCGACGCCGCCGCCCTGGCCTGGATGCGGTCGCGGGCGCTGGTCGAGATGGGGCGCACGCGCGACGCGACGGCCGCCGCGCGCGAGGCCCTCGGTCTCGATCCCGCGCGCATCGAGGCCGCCCGCATGCTCGCCGCGAACCTCGGACACGTCGACGACTGGGCAGCCGCCGCCGAGCAGATCGAGCGCGCGCTCGAAGTGTCGCGGCCCGAGCCCGCCATCGAGGCCGAGCTCTGGGAGTCGCTGGGTCGGGCGTACGCGGGTCCGCTCGAGGACATCGAGCGGGCGCAGCGCTGCTACCGGCGCGCGCTGGACGCGAACCCCCGCCGCTCGTCCGCGCGCGAGGCCCTCGCCGACATCGCGGCGTTCGATCCCGGCCACCACGCCGAGGCGATCGAGCTTCACCGCAGCCTGCTCGAGGACTTCCCCGCGCGGCCCGGCTCGTGGCGATCGCTGGCCCGCATCGCGGACCACTGGAGCCGCGAGGCGGCGATCCGCGGCTGTTCGCGCGTGCTCGAGGCGCTCGGGGCCGACCTCGACCCCAGCAACACACCCGCTTCGGGGCCCATGCCGGTGGATACCGCCCCGGCCTCGAGCCCTGCGCTGCTGGCTGCCGACGAGATCCTGCGCGCCCTGGCCGAGGCCGACCAGCTGCCGAGCCCCGGACCCGAGCGCCGCTTCGAGGACGCGCCGGGACCGCTGCGTCGCGAGATCATCGCCCTGGCCGGGGCGGCCTGGGACCTCGATGACGACGACGTGCGCGCCGTCTGGCGCGGCGCGATCGACCGCAGCGCCGACGAGACCCTGCAGCGCCGCGCGCGCCGGCGCGTGCGGCGCGCGATCGACGCCGCCGACGCCGAGCAGCTCGCGGCGCTCGCGCCGGCAGACTGGCGCGCCGACGTGGCGGGGCGCGCCGCGGCCCAGGTGCTCGCGAGCGGCGAGGTGGAGCTGCGCGAGCTGCTGCTGGCCCTGCTCGGCTGCTGGCCCGATACTCGCCAGCTCGACCTGCGCAACGGTGGCGAGCTCGCGGCCGCGATCCAGGCCTGTGCCCCGGCCCGCGCCCTGATGCTGCGCGTGGTCGACGGGACCATCCAGGCCCTCGGCCTGACCTGAGCGCGGCGCAGCGCCGGACCGTCGCACGGGGAGAGGGCCGGCCGGGCCGGCTCAGCTGGATCCGTAGCGCGGCGCGCGCGCCGCGGCGCAGCTCAGCCCGCGGGCCGCAGACCCGGCAGGCGGGCGCGGAGCGGCTCGCCGGGCACGGCGACGGACTCGCCGGGCACCTCGACGGTCCAGCAGCCGGGGTTCGCCCGGATCTCCGCGACCAGCGCGTGATGCAGGGCGTGGCCGCTGCGCACGGCCTTCACATGCCCCTGCAGCGGAAGCCCCAGCAGCGCCAGGTCGCCGATCAGATCAACCAGCTTGTGGCGGCCGAACTCGTCGGGGAAGCGCAGTCCCTCGCGGTTCATGATGCGCTCGTCGTCGAGCACGATCGCGTTGTGCAGCGAGCCGCCCAGCGCCAGCCCCACCGACTGCAGCTGCTGCACGTCCTTCAGGAAGCCGAAGGTGCGCGCCGGCGCGATCTCGCGCGCGAACATCCGCGGCGTGACGCGGATCCCCCCCAGCACCTGGCGTCCGATCGCCGGGTGGGGATAGTCGATCTCGACCGAGAGCTTGAAGTCGCGCGACGGCGTCACCCGGGCCCAGCGGTTCCCGTCGCGTACCTCGATGGGCTTGCGGATGACCAGGCGGCGGCGCATGCGCCGCTGCGGCCGCAGGCCAGCCTGGGTGATCAGGTAGACGAACGGGGCCGCGCTCCCGTCCATGATCGGCACCTCGGGCCCGTCGACCTCGATGGTGCAGTTGTCGACGCCCATGCCACGCAGAGCGGCCAGCAGGTGCTCGATGGTGGCCAGGGTCTCTCCCTGGCTGCCCAGGGTGGTCGCCAGGGTCGTGTTCACGACCCACTCGGCCCGCGCCGGGAAGCGCACCTCCGTGCCGGTGTCCGTGCGCACGAAGAGCACGCCCGTTCCGGCGGCGGCGGGACGCAGCACCAGGTCCACGGGGCGACCGCTGTGCAGGCCGATGCCCCGGCAGTGAACCGGGTTCGCCAGCGTTTGTTCCACCCCTCCGAGCACTTCGATCCCTCTGGTCTCCCGCACGCTGAGCACCCCCCACCGACCGGGCCTGGGAGGACTGGGCCCGACCGGCGCTGGGGAGACAGAGCAACTTGCGTGCCAGCTCGCTGCCGCTGGCCTGCGAATGCGCGCGGAGAGGGTAAAGCACTGTCACCACGCAGACTTTCGCGTCAGCGTCGGCCGCGGCGGCAGACTGTGATGCGCATCACTGAGGGGGCCTGCCCGCGCCCCTGTAGTGACGTTTCGATTACGGCGTGACACCCGCATCACGACGGATTCCCGTCACGTCGCCGGCTCGCCGACGCCACCAGGGCAAGCCCGGGCCCCGCTGGAGGGGACCCCGGGAAGCCCATGGGACGTGGGACCCGGGTCCCGGGTCGTCCCGGGTCCCGGGTGCAGCCGGCCAGCTAGCTCCCGCTCAGGCGGTCGATCTCGTCGACCAGCTCTCGTGCGGACGCGTACCGGGCCTCCGGGTCCTTCTCCAGGCACTTCAGGATCAGGGCGGCCAGGGCCGCCGGTAGATCCTCGCGCAGCTCCCGCGGGTCGGGCGGCGCCGTGTGCACGTGGTGGTAGGGCACGTTGCCCTTGCGGAACGGCAGCTGTCCGGTCGCGAGCTCGAACAGCGTGACCCCGAGCGAGTAGAGGTCCGTGCGGTGATCCACGTTGCGACCGAGGGTCTGCTCGGGCGACATGTAGAAGGGCGTGCCCGAGATCATGGTGGTGGCGTTGCGCACCTCCTCCATGAGCTTGGCCAGGCCGAAGTCCATGATCTTCACCTGCTTCTCGGTGGTCCACATGGTGTTCGCCGTCTTGATGTCGCGGTGCACCACCTTCTTGCCGTGCGCGTACGCCAGGGCCTCCGCCATCTGACGCAGGATGTAGATCACGCCGCCGGGCGCGACCGCACCGCGGTGACGCAGCACCTCCTTGAGCGTGGTGCCCTCGACGTACTCCATGGCCAGGTAGAAGCCGTGCTCCGACTCGCCGGCGTCGTACACCGTGACGATGTGGGGATGGTTGAGCTGCGCGGCGGCCTTGGCCTCGCGCAGGAAGTTCTTGAGCGCGTTGGGGTTGTTGCGCAGCCCCTCGGGCAGGACCTTGTAGGCGACATCGCGCTCGAGCACGGTGTCGCGCGCCAGGTAGACGACGCCCATGCCCCCGCGCCCCAGCTCGCGCGTGATCTCGTAGCGGTTCGGCTGCGCCGCCAGGCCGGTCACCGTCGGCGGCTGGCTCGCGCCCTGGGCAGCCTGCTGCTCGGCAGCGGCCTTGGCGCGCTCGTGCCGCTCCGCGACGTCGCGGTGGTGGTAGTCGAAGCTCAGGATCTTGTCGTAGATCTCGACCGCGCGCGTCCAGTCCTGGCGGTGCTCCAGCGCGACCGCCAGGTCGTAGAACGCGTCGATGTTGCCGCGTGCGACCCCGCCGACGCCCGCCGCCTCGTCGAGCTTCTTGAACGAGAGCGTGAGCATGCCCTTGTCGTTGAACAGGCGCCCCAGCAGCGAGCAGGCCTCGGCGTAGCTCGGATCGTCGGCGCCCACCTGCTGCAGCAGGCGGATGGCCTGGTCTGCCTGCTCGATCTCGATGTAGATGCGGCCGGCGTCGAACAGGCGCCCGGCCCTCTCGAGCAGCTCGGCGCGTCGCAGCTCGTTGCCGTCGGCCTCGAGGCAGTCCGCCGCCTGCTCGTACTGACCGCAGGCCTCGTAGGCGCTCGAGGCCTTCTCGATCAGGTCCGCGGCGCGATACATCTCCGCGGCAGCAGCGTGGTCGTTGGCGCGCACGTAGTTCTCGGCGGCGTCCTCGAAGCGTCCGAGCTTGCGGCAGAGATCGGCGGCACTGACGTGGTCGCCGGCCTTGGACAGGTGGCCGATGGCCTCGGCGTCGTCGCCCTTGTCGCGCAGGAACTCGCCGAGCACGCGTGCCGCGGCCGTCTCGTCGCCCGCCCGCGTCAGCGCCTTCGCGGCCAGGTCGCCGCGGCCGACCCGCAGGAAGAGGTCCGCCGCGCGATCGTAGGCGCCCGTCTGGTAGGCGACCTTGGCCGCCCGGCCATACTCCGCGGCGCGAACGAGGATGTTCTCGGCCTCGTCGAAGCGCTCGAGCTTGCACAGCAGCTCGGCGGCCTTGCGCGCCAGCGCCTTGAGCTCGCGGGCCTTCTCGTCGGTGACCTGGTTATTGCCCCCGCCCTCCTCCGTGAACGCGTCGACCAGGCAGGCGGCGGCGTCTCCCTCGCGTCCGGCGCGCAGGAAGGACTGCGCTGCGTGCCGATGGAAGCCGATCTCGCGGTAGCAGGATCCCGCGTCGGCGAAGTTCTCGGCGCGCTCGTACATCTCCCCCGCAACGGAGTGCTTCTCGGCCGCCACGTAGCAGCGCGCCGCATCCGCGTAGGCGTCGATCTGCGCGTAGATCGCGCCCGCGGCCTCGTGCCGGCCGGCGCGGCTGTGCAGCTCGGCGGCGTCCTGGAAGCGATTCTGGTCGTGCCGGACCTCGGCGGCGCGGTCGAAGAGCTCGGCGTCGATGAACAGCTCGGCGGCCTCGTCCTTCAGTCCGCGGCCGAGCAGGTACTCGCCGGCCGCCTCGGGGCCATCGTCGTCGAGCATCTGGCGCGCGGTCTTCAGGTGCTTCTTCGCCAGCTTGCGCGACGTCTGGGGCTCGTCGACGTCGGCGTCGAAGGCCACCGGCTCCGCCTCGGCGGGCTCCGCCGTCTTGCCGCGCCGGCGCCGGCGCCCCGAGGGCCAGGCGGAGAAGACCACCAGCCCGACGGCGCCGGCGGCGAGGCCGCCGAAGACCGGGGGGCGGGCCAGGCTCGCGGTCAGCTCCTGCACGCTGGCCAGCGCCGCGGTCACCTGCTCGATCTCGTCGGGCCGCGCGCCCTCCTGGCGCATCCGGGCGCTGAGCTCCCGGCTCAGGCCCTCGAAGCCCTCCTCGCCGTGCTTGAAATGCGCCACGGCGCCCGCCCCGGCCACGACGAGCAGGGGCAGGGCCAGCAGCAGTGCGAGGAAGCGGAGAAAGACGCGCACGTCGGGTCTCATCGACCGGTGGCCCCGGCCGTCTTGAGTCCCCTACTGGCTCCGGTCGGGGCCGCGCTCCCCGGGCCCGCCGGGACGGCCCAGCCCGCTCGGTCCGGGGTTCTTCAGCAGCCTGCTAGCCGAGCAGCATCCGCGCCGCGAGCGCCAGCACCGCCAGCGCCAGCACCGGCCGGATCAGCGCCGGCCCCACCCGGGCACCCGCGCGCGAGGCGGCATAGCCGCCGGCCGCGGAGCCGGCGGCCAGGATCAGCCCGTGGCCCCAGACGACCTTGCCCAGGGCCGCGAACACCGCCAGCGCCAGCGCCTGCTGCACGGCGTTGATCGCGACCTTCGCGGCGTTCCCGCGCACCAGGTCGAGACCCGCCACGCCCACCAGGGCGAGCAGCAGGGGGATGCCCAGCCCGGCCTGCACGAGGCCGCCGTACAGGCCCAGCGCGCCGAACACGGCGTGCTGGACGGACGCGGGCCAGCGGCGTCCCGCCGATTCCCCGCCTCCGGGATCTGGCGCCCGCAGCAGCAGCGGCAGGAAGACCAGCATCAGCACGCCGAAGGCGCGCTGGAACAGCGCGTCCGGGACGTGCGACGCGATCAGCGCGCCGAGCAGCGATCCGACCAGCGTCGCCGGCAGGAAGCGCCGGGCCACGTCGAGCTCGCTGACACCCTCGCGGCGAAAGCCCAGAACCGAGGTCGCGCTCTGCGCCACCACCTGCACGCGATTGGTGCCGTTGGCCACCCCCGCGTCGAGACCCGCGAGCACCAGGATCGGCACGGTCAGGAAGGAGCCCCCGCCGGCGAGCGCGTTGACGAAGCCCGCAGCCGCACCGCCGGCGAGCAGCCAGGCGATGTGCTCGGGCGACGGCAGGCTCAGAGAAGCCGCCCCTGAGCACCGTCGGCGCGCGGCGTCCGGGCGCCCGGCTCGATCCCGAAGTGCTGCCAGGCAAGCAGCGTCGCGACGCGGCCGCGCGGCGTGCGCTCCAGGTAGCCTTCCTGGATCAGGAAGGGCTCGTAGATCTCCTCGATCGTGCCGCGGTCCTCGCCGGTCGCCGCCGCCAGCGTGTCGACGCCGACGGGGCCGCCGTCGTACTTCTCGATCAGCGCCAGCAGCAGGTCGCGGTCCATGCGGTCGAATCCGGCCTCGTCGACCTCGAGACGATCGAGCGCGTGCCGGGCCATGGCGTGCGTGATCTTGCCCTCGCCCTCCACCTCGGCGAAGTCACGCACGCGGCGCAGCAGCCGGTTGGCGATGCGCGGCGTGCCGCGCGAGCGGCGCGCGATCTCGGCCGCGCCCTCGGGATCGGTCGAGACCCCCAGGATGCTCGCGCTGCGCTCCAGGATCCTCACCAGGTCGCCCGGCGGGTAGTAGCGCAGCCTCGCGATCACACCGAAGCGATCGCGGAGCGGCCCGGTCAGCAGGCCGGCCCGCGTGGTGGCACCGATCAAGGTGAAACGCGGCAGCGAGATCTGCACGGTCTGCGCCGAGGGCCCCTGCCCGATCACCAGATCGAGCTTGAAGTCCTCCATCGCCGGATAGAGGATCTCCTCGACGGCCGGGTTCAGGCGGTGGATCTCGTCGATGAAGAGCACCCCGCCGGGCTCGATGTTCGTGACGATCGCCGCGAGGTCACCGGCGCGCTCGATGACGGGGCCCGCGGTCACGCGCAGCGGCGCGCCCATCTCGCGCGCCAGCACGTGCGCCAGGGCGGTCTTGCCCAGCCCCGGGGGCCCGTAGAACAGGGCGTGGTCCATGGGCTCGCCGCGGGCGCTCGCCGCGGCGACGAAGACCCGCAGGTTGTCCACGACCTCGGACTGGCCGACGAACTCGTCGAAGCAGGTGGGCCGCAGGCGATTGTCGACCCGGACCTCGCCCTCGAGCGTCTCGGAGCTCAGCTCGTCATCCCGCGGCGACACGCAGCGCCTCCCGGATCGCGTTCTCGAGCGTGACGTCGCGGCCGAGCTCCTCGAGCGCCGCGCGGACGGCGCGCTCGGCGTGCGCCTGCGGATAGCCCAGGTTCAGCAGCGCCCCGACGGTCGCGGCCGATACGTCCCCGTCGCCCGGACCCGCAGCCGGCTCGCCGCTGGCCGCGGCGATCGCGTCGACGCGATCGCGCAGGTCGATCAGGATCCGCTCGGCGGTCTTCTTGCCCACACCCGGGATGCCGGTGAGCCGGCGCACGTCGCCGTCGCGGATCGCGCCCATCAGCTGCTCCACGGGCAGCCCGGAGAGGATCGCCAGGGCGACCCTCGGGCCCACTCCGCTGATGCCGAGCAGCTGGCGGAAGAGCGCCCGCTCGTCGTCACGCAGGAAGCCGTAGAGCTGCAGGGCCTCCTCGCGCACGTGGGTGTGGATGCGCAGGCGCACGGTCTTGCCCGCGTCGGGCAGCGCGACGAAGGTGGTCAGCGGCACGCGCACCTCGTAGCCGACGCCACCGACGTCGAGCACCACCTCGTCCGGGCTCTTCTCGGCCAGCGCCCCCTCGAGCATGGCGATCACGGCCGCAGGCCTCCCGGCAGCGCGCGACGGGCCAGCGCCAGCGCGCGGCGCGCCTCGGCACCGTGGCAGATCGCCACCGCCAGGGCGTCGGCGGCGTCGCTGGCCGGCGCGCGCTCCAGACCCAGCAGGCGCTGCACCATGGCCTGCACCTGGGGCTTGTCGGCGCGCCCGGACCCGGCGACCGCGCCCTTGACGCGCGACGGGCTGTACTCGGCCGTCGGCAGGCCGGCGATGCCGCAGACGGCCAGCGCCACGCCGCGCGCCTGTCCGAGCTTCAGCGCGGACCGGGGATTGCGCGAGACGAAGACCGCCTCGAGCGCCGCGGACTGGGGGGCGAGGTCGCCGACGATGCGGGTCAGCCGCTGCTGGATCCAGGCGAGGCGGACGGCCATCTCACCGCTCGGGGGACGCAACACACCGCTGCGCACATGGCGCATGCTCGAGCCATCGAGATCGACGATCCCGTAGCCCGTCGCGATCGATCCGGGATCGATACCGAGAATCCGCACGGCCCCCCTCCGGCGACGGGCCCGAGTATAGGATCGATCGGCGGACGCCGCCGCCGGCCACGCCGGCCACGCCGGCCCGATCGTCGCGATCACGGCGCACGCCATGCAGGGGGACCGCGAGCGCTGCCTCGCGGCGGGGTGCGACGCCTTCCTGACCGAGCCGATCGATCGCGAGGCGCTCCGGGAGACGCTCGACGCCCTGCTGGAGAAGAGCGCTCAGCAGAGCCCGTAGCGCCGCAGCACGTGGCGGCGGCGGCGCTCGAGCACCGCGCGACGCTGCTCGGGCGTGACCCGCGGCGTGTCCGCGGGCAGCTCCTCGCGCACCCGGTCCAGCTCGACGACGCGACACGTCGGCCGCGGCTGCGTCCTCGAGTGGACCCAGCGGTACTGTACCAGTCCCTGGCGACGGCCCGCGGCGTCGAGCCAGTTCGGCACGCCCGGATCGCGATCGGCGATCACCAGGCGGAAGCGGCCGTCGGCGTCGGGCCGGATCTGGGCCGCGTTCAGACTGGTCTGGTGGTGGGCGTGGTCGAGGGTCTCGAACCAGAAGTTGAGCAGGCAGACCTGCCAGTAGCTGGCCTCGGGCACGTCGCACTCCAGGATGACCGCCTCGTTCTCGCCGACGTCGAAGCGCCCGCAGCCGTAGCAGATCGCGCGCACGCCCTCCTCGACACTCGTCAGCGGCATCACAGTGTTGGGCGGGTAGCAGAGATGCTGATCGTGGACCCAGCGCGTCCAGTACGGCATGCCGTGCTCGACCCACTCCAGAGCATCCAGCAGCCGCGCGCCGAGCTCGCCCGGATCGAGCGGGGCCGGAGCGATCCCCGCCCCGTCCTCGCGCGTGATGAACATCCGGGCCGGTACCTCGTGGTCCCAGTCCAGGAAGTACTGCCGCACCAGCACGAAGCCGGCATCGGGATCGGTGCGCAGCCAGTTCCCGGGCCGCGGCTCGGGACCGACGGCGATCTCGAAGTGGCCGTCCGCTCCGATCTCGAGATCGCGCAGGCAGAGCTCGTTCAAGATCGGAGTCCGCCGGCCCTTGCGCGCACCGGTGCCCGGCGACTCCATCTCGTGGCACGAGGACACCTGGAAGATCAGGTCGTGGGCGCTGCCGCGCTCGCCCTCGATGCGGTAGCTGCAGCGTCCGTCGATTGCAGCGTGCTGGTACAGGTTGTCGGGGTTGTCACCGCCCCACTTCGCCGTGAGCCGGGGGTGCGGGTGGAAGATCGGCCGGTCCGGGTCGGAGTGATCCACCACCAGGTCGACCGCGTAGGTCAGCATCCGCGCCAGGTGGCGATAGCCCTCGGCCCGGCTCAGCGGATCGCCGGGCACGTCGTCGCGCTGCACCTCGCGGCCGAGCGCGCCGAGACGACGGCAGAAGTCCTGCCAGAGCTCGCCGCTCATCAGTGACGTCGCGGGATCGGTCTGTCGGCTGCTCAAGTGACCTCCGATGGAATGTCGAAGCGCCGCTGGTAGTCGGCGAAGCGTGCGCGCTCGGTCTCGAGGTCGAGGCCGAGCTCGTCGAAGGAGTACTCGTGGCGGCCGTGCTTGGCGCGCGGCTTCGCGGCCAGGTACTCCCGCATGCAGCGCTCGGCCCCGGCGGTGTACTCGATGTCGAAGTGCGCGTACACGCCGCGGATGGTCTCGAAGGGATCCGCCATCAGGTCCGAGAAGCGCACGTCGAAGAACTGCTCCGGCGGCGCCACCCCCGCGTCGCGCGCCGCCAGCATGGCCCCGAGCCGCCCGGCCAGGCCCTCGCCGGCGAACCCCGCCTTGATCAGCTCGACGTCGACGCGCGACTGGCGCATCCAGGCCAGCGCCGAGAGCACGCTGGCCGTCGAGCCCATCGACTGCAGCGGATCGCGGTGCGTCTGCACGACGCACGCGTCCGGGTACGTCGCGAAGAGCGCCGGCAGCGCCAGCATGTGGGAGGGCGCCTTGAGCACCCAGCGCGGTGTCGGCAGCGCCCACTGGAACATCTGCAGCATGCGCCGGTGCCAGGCGAAGGCCGGGCCCAGGTCGGCGTCGGCCAGCCACGCGCCGTAGGCCGGCGCCTGCTGGCGGCCCAGGAACTCCTCCGCACGGAAGGAGTGCTGCGAGAGCCAGATGCACTCGCACGGGACCTCGCCGCCCATCTCGTGCATCGCCGCGTAGTCGGGCACCAGCTCGTTCCAGTGCCGGAAGATCCGGTCGGCGCGCGCGATCCGCGGATCCGTGCGCCAGGTCGCCGCGGTCGGGGGCGGGCACGGGAAGCGCGCCTCCCAGCTCAGCGGTGCCCGCATGCGCGGGTCCTGCGCCAGCAGCTCGTGCAGGATCGACGTGCCCGAGCGCGAGAGACCGACGATGTGCAGCGGTCGTTCGATGCGCTCCTGCTCGATCTCCGGATGGCGCCCGACCAGCTCGGTGATCCGCAGCCGGTTGACCAGCAGGTTGAGCACCTCGGCGCGCACCAGGATGCGACCGAGCAGCGTCAGGTTCGCCTCGCGATCGAGCGAGTCCAGCAGGATCGCCAGTGGCTCGCGGAAGTCGTCTCCGCTGCCGAAGTCCCCGAGACCCGTGTCGGCCCGCGCGGCGCTCAGCAGGGACTCCGGATCCAGCGGCACCAGGTTCGGGCCGTCGGCCAGCAGGTCCTCCCCCACCTCGGCCAGCCCGACCAGCCAGTCCGGCCGCTTGCTCGCGTGCTCCACGCGCGCAGCATACATCGCGGCGCCGCGAGCCGGTCCGGCGAGCGCGCCCTACCAGCGATCCCGGTGGATCACCTCGGCGACGGGCCGGCGCCGGACCGGACCGAAGGGTCGATCGGGGTAGCCCAGTGCGACGGTCGTGCCGATGAACACCTCGTCGGGGATTCCCAGGATGCTGCGGAACGCCTCCTCGGCCACGGCGTGGAAGGTCGTGAAGGTGGTGCCCAGCCCGAGCGCGCGCGCCGCCACGATCAGGTTCTGCGAGGCCGGGTACACGGCGCTCCAGACGAAGAGCTCCTGCGGGTCCTGCGGCGGGTAGATCTTCCGTGCGCAGCAAACGATCAGCACGGGCACGTCGGCGAGGTGACTCGCCAGGTGCAGGGCGCCGCGGATCATCCGCCGCTCGCCCTCGGACACGCCGGGGCTGTCGAGGGCGGCGGCGTTCATGCCGACCACCGGGGCGATCGCGTCGGCCAGGCGCTGCTTCACGTCGCGATCGGTCACCACGACGAAGTCCCAGCCCTGACTGTTCCCGGGGCTCGACGCCCGCGTGGCCCCGTGGATCACCTTCTCGATCAGCGCCTCGGGGACCGGGTCCGGCTTCAGGTACCGGATCGCCCGACACGTCTCCATGGCCTCGAACACATCCATGGCCCCTGCATACCAGACCCGGCCCCGGCGGGCAGGTCGGTCAGGTCAAGCGCACCGGCCCCGGCTGCGCGCTACCCGCGGGGAAGAGCAGCCGGTAGAGCGCGGGAATGACCGCCAGCGACAGCGGCGTGGCGAGCGCCAGGCCGCCGATCATGGCCCAGGCCATCGGGGGCCAGAGCTGCGCCCCCGACAGCGCCAGCGGGAGCAGACCGCAGAGCGTGGTGGCCGTCGTCACCGCGATGGGTCGCGCACGCACCCGGGCCGCCTCGCGCAGCGCGCTGTCGAGCGCCTCGCCGGCGGCGCGACGCCGCTCGACCTCGTCGATCAGCAGGATGCCGCTGTTCACCACGATCCCGCACAGG
Source organism: Deltaproteobacteria bacterium (assembly GCA_029261925.1). Classification (GTDB taxonomy): domain Bacteria; phylum Myxococcota_A; class UBA9160; order SZUA-336; family SZUA-336; genus JAGWBS01. The sequence goes on from JAJDAJ010000109.1 coordinate 24,878, forward strand.
GCCACGGCACCCAGGCTGGCCATGAAGCCCAGGGCCTGGCCGCCCAGCCAGAGCCCGGCGACCACCCCGGGCGCGATCAGCGGCAGCGGTGCGAGCACCAGCAGCACGACCCGGACCGAGTCGAACTGCGCCAGCAGGCAGAGCACGAGCAGCAGCGCCGCCAGCGGCACGTGTCGCAGCAGCCGCGCGTTCGCGATGCGCGCGCCCTCGAGCTCGCCGCCCAGCTCCGCCCGGACCCCGCCGAGCCGGGGGGCGAACGCGTCCAGATCGAGCTCACGCGCCACGGCTGCAGCCGTCGCCCCCGGTGCCAGGTCGGCCAGCACGCTGACCACGCGCCGGCCGTTGCGCCGGCGCAGCACCGCCGGCTCCCACTCCAGCGCGAGCTCCGCCACCTGCGCGAGCGGGACCGACATCGCGCCCGGGGCACCGACGTCGAGCCCGTGCAGCCGATCCACGGCGAGGCTCTCGCCCTCCGGCGAGCGCAGCACGATGGGTACCGGCTCGCGCGCGGCGCGGAAGTGCCCCACCAGCAGTCCGTGCGAGCGGCCGCGAACCGTGCGCGCCAGATCACTGCGCGTGAGGCCGGCGCGACCGGCACTGGCGTCGTCGACCTGGAGCGCGACCAGCGGCGTGCCCGGCCCGAGATCGGAGCGGACCGCGCGCGTGCCGGGCAGCGCGCGCAGCCGCTCGGTCACGCGGTCGGCGGCGGCCGCCAGCTCGCCCAGGCCGGAGCCGTACAGGCGCACCTCGATCGGCGCGTCGACGGGCACACCCTGGCGCAGGCGCGCGATCCCCAGCGACGCGCCCGGCAGCCGCCGCCGCGCCAGCTCGCGGATCTCCTCGGAGAGGCGATCGAGATCGCCGCCGCCCGCGGCGTCGACCACGAGCTGGGCCAGGTGCGGGCTGCCCGGACGGCGGTTGAGGTTGTAGTAGAACAGCGGCGCAGCGCGGCCGACGAATGCCGATACCGAGTCCACCCCGGGGTGCTCGAGCAGCGCGCGCTCGAGCCGGAGCGCGCCGCGATCGCAGCGGCTCAGGTGTGCGCCCTCGCCGAAGTCCAGCGTCAGCACGAGCTGGCTGCGGTCGGCCAGCGGGAAGAAGCTGCGCTCGAGCCGGGTCAGCCCCACCAGGGACAGCAGCAGCACCCCGCCGGCGATCGCGAGCACGGCGTGCGGGCGGCGCGCGCCGCTGCCCGCGAGCCAGCCCGCCAGCGCGCGCGCGCCCGCCAGCGTCGCCGCCGATCGCGCGCCGGGCTCGCCGGGCCGCAGCAGGCGCGCGGCGACGACCGGCGTCACCGCGACGGCGACGACCCAGCCCAGCGCGATGCCCACGACGCTGACGACGGGGATCGCGCGCACGAACTCGGCCGCGGTTCCACTCGCCAGCCAGATCGGAATGAACGCCGCGATGGTGGTGCCCGCAGTGGCCGCCAGTGGCCCCGCCAGACCCACCACCGCGTGCAGCGCGGCCCGGTCCGGGCGCTCGCCGGCGTCGATCCGGCGGCCGATCGCCTCGGTCACGACGATGGCGTTGTCGACGATCAGGCCCATGGCAATGATCAGCGCCGCGATCGAGAGCTGGTGCAGGACGCCGCCGCTGACCGCGTACAGCGCGACGCTCGACAGGGTCACCAGCGGGATCGTCAGCGCCACGGTGAGCGCCGCGCGGCCGCCGAGCAGCGCCAGCAGGACGCCGGCCACCAGCGCGGTCGCGAGCCAGACACTGCGTCCGAGCTGCGCCAGTCGCCGCTCGACGTGCTCCGGCTGGTAGAGGGACTCGCGCACGACGACGCGGGGATGACGGGCGCGGAAGTCCTGGACGTGGGCGCGCACCCGCCGCCCGAAGCGCGGCAGGTCCGCGTCGGCGCGCGGGCCCACCGCCACCGCGATCACGGGCTCGCCGTCGAGGCGCGCGCGCTCGCTCGCCGGATGCCGCGGTCCGCGAGTCACCCGGGCGAGGCTGTGCAGCGGAACCGCGGCACCGCCGGGGAGCAGCACCGGTGCCTCGCGCAGGTCCTCGAGCGTCCGGAAGGCCGGGGGCACCTGGAGCGCGATCGTGCGGCCTGCGGCGTGCAGGCTGCCCGCCGCTCCCACGTCGGTGCGCAGCGCCAGCTGCGCGGCCAGGGCCGGGGCATCGAGGCCGAGGCGGCGCGCGGCCGCGCCGTCGATCTCGATCGCGATCTGCTCGCCCGGGTCGCCGAAGAGCCGCACGCGCGCGACCTCGGGCAGCACCAGCAGCTCCGACTCCAGGGCGCGCGCCGCCTCGAGCGCGGCGAGCGGCTCCCCGGCCCGCAGCGCCAGCACCACGGCATCCGGCGTGACCACGTCGTCGTCGAGCCGTGCGCGGCCCACGCCCGGGGGAAACGCCCGCCGCGCATCGGCGAGGGCCCGGCGCACCTCGTCCCAGACGGCCCGGGGATCGGAGGTCTCCGGTCCGAGCTCGATCTCGGCCACGGCGATCCCGGCGCGCGCGGCCGACTCGACGCGCACCACCTCGGCGACGCGCCAGAGCTCGCGCTCGACCGGCTCGACCACCAGGCGCTCGACCTCCGCCACCGAGGCGCCCGGGTACGGCAGCGTGAGGAAGGCCCAGCGCGGGGGCAGCTGGGGATCCTCGCGCCGCGGCATGCTGACCCAGGCCAGCGCACCCCAGGCGGCCAGCAGCACGGGCAGCGCCAGGACCAGCCGCGGTCGCGCCAGCAGCCAGCCGAGCACGCGCATCACTCGGGGGCCGCGGGCGGCGGCGGCTCGACCGGCTCGCCGTCCAGGAGCCCCACGCTGCCGCCGACCACCACGGCGTCGCCGGGCTCGAGCGCGCCGCGCACCACCACCCGCCCGTTCACGAGCGCGCCGACCTCGACCGCGACGCGCTGCGCCCGGCCCGCTGCCACCCGGAAGACCGCCGGCGCGTCTCCGGTCGGATCGACGATGGCATCGAGGGGCACCAGCAGGCCCGGCTGCTCGCGCGTGCGGATCACGATCTCGGCCGACATCCCCGGTGCCGCGCCGCTGCCCGGGCCCAGGCGTGCGAGCGCCGGGAACAGCGCTCCGGGCTCTGGCGCCACGTAGGTCACGGAGCTCACGCGGGCCCGCAGCGGTGCCGTGTCCGCCAGCGGGAAGAGCACCGCCACCTCGTCGCCCAGCCGGACCCGGTGCACCAGCCCCTCGGGCAGCTGGAACGCGACCTCGAGGTCGGAGTCGGCCGACACCACGGCCACCGCCTCGCCCGGGCCGGCGTGCTCACCGGCCTCGCGCAGGATCTCGCTGACCACGCCGGCGAACGGGGCGCGCAGCGAGGTCTCGTCGAGCCTCCGCTCCGCCTCGCGCAGCCGCGCCTCGGCCGCGCTCACCCGAACCCGCGCCGCGTCCTCGCTCGCGCGCGCCTCGTCGAGGTCCCGCTCCGTCCGCCCGCCCACCGCGAACAGCTGCGCGATGCGCTGGCCCTCGCGTCGCGCCCGGCGCCAGAGCAGCTTCGAGCGCTGCACCTCCGCGTCGGCCTCGAGCACGGCGTTCTCGTACTCGAAGGGGTCGATCTGCGCGATCACCTCACCACTGCGCACGCGGCGGCCGCGCTCGGAGCGCGACATCAGCCGCCCGCCGAGTGCGAACGCGAGCTCGGAGCGGCGCGCGGCGCGGATCGTGCCCGAGAGCCGCAGCTCGCGGCCGGGGTCGCGTAGCTCGACCCGCGCCGTCCGCACGCTCCGCGCCGGCTGCGCAGCCGCGTCCGGATCGGCGCGGCCGGGAGTCCCCGGGGCGAGCGTCAGCAGGGCGGCGATGAGCCCACACGCCCTCCTCCCGCGCTCCATCACACGCAAATCCTTCCACCGCTCCGGCCGTCGGGTGCGATTTCGGCCCGGCGAGGGCTTCGCTGTAGAGCCGCGACCTTGTCCGCCTCGCGCGCCGCCGCGCTGCATCCGGCCTTCCGGCGCAGGCGTGCGCAGCGGACCCGGAAAGCGTGATCGGGGTCAACCTGAGGCGTCCGGGGGTCGAAGAGAGCCCCCATCAGGGGAAGGCTGGCCACCCGGGCGACGCTGCGAGACAGGGTGCGCTTCCCCGACAGAGCCCCCCAACGGTCGACGATGCGAGACAAGGTGAGCCTGCGAGACAGACTGTTCGAGGTACGCCGCGCGCGCACGCCCGCGCAGCGGCACGAGGCCTACCGGCTCCGGCATCAGGTGTACTGCCACGATGCGGGCTACTTCGATGCCGATCTCTTCAAGGATGGCGAGGAGAGCGACGGCTTCGACGACCACTCCGTGCAGAGCCTGGTGTACTACCGCCCGACCAGCGTCGCAGTGGGCACGGTGCGGCTGATCCTGCCGCAGGCCGAGCTCGACGGCACCGGCTCGTTCCCCTTCGACCACGTCTGCGACTCCGCTCCGCTGTACGAGCAGAAGCTCCTGCCCTTCGCCTCGACCGCGGAGGTCTCGCGCTTCTGCCTGGTGCGGGCGCTGCGCGACGAGATCGCCCGGACCCCGCCCGAGTTGCTCGGCGAGGGCCTCAACCCCTCGACACTGGGGGCCGCGATCACGCGCCAGGCCAAGCTGACCCTGATGCAGGCGGTGGTCTCGATGACCGCGGACGAGGGCATCACCCACTGGTGCGCGGTCATGCAGGCGAGCCTGCTGGAGTCGTTCGCGGAGATGGGGATCCAGTTCCGGCACTTCGGCGACCCGGTGAGCTACCACGGGCTTCGCCAGCCGTGCTACGGCCCGGTCGAGGAGATCCTGCGCGCGGTCCCCGGTCTCTGCCCGGAGGTCTGGGACGCCATGACCGACGGCGGGCGGATCCGGCTTTGAGCGAGCCATTCCGCAGCGCCGAGGCCTTCGAGCGCAACCGGGGCCTGATCAGCACCTGGGAGCAGCGCGAGCTGGCCGAGCGGCGCGTGGCCCTGGCGGGCTGCGGCGGCGTCGGCGGCGTGCACGCGCACACGCTGGCGCGGCTCGGCGTCGGGCACTTCCGCCTCGCCGACCCCGACACGTTCTCGCTGGCCAACTTCAACCGGCAGATCGGCGCCCGCATGGACACGCTGGGACGCTCGAAGGTCGACGTGACCGCGGAGATGATCCACGCGATCAACCCCGAGGCCGAAGTCGAGGCGATCGACGCCGGCGTCGGCGCGGGCAACCTCGCCGCCTTCCTCGAGGACGTGGATCTGGTGGTCGACGGCGTCGACTTCTTCGAGCTGCCGGCGCGGCGTGCCCTGCTGGCAGCTGCGTGGAAGCGCGACATCCCGGTCCTGATCGCCGGCCCTCTGGGCTTCTCGGCGACCCTCCACGTCTTCGCGAGCGGCGGGATGAGCTTCGACGACTACTTCGACCTGCGCTCGGGTCAGGACGCCCTGGAGCAGTACGCGAACTTCATCATCGGGCTGGCTCCGTCCGGCCTCCACGCCCCCTACACCGACATCTCGACCGCGGATCCCTCCACGGGCAGGGCCCCGTCGTCGATCGTGGGCAGCCAGCTGGCCGCGTGCGTGGCCGGGGCCACCGCGCTGCGCCTGCTGCTGCGGCGCGAGCCGCCGCGCCCCGCTCCGCACTACCTCCAGGTCGACATCTACCGACACCGGCTGGTGTCGCGCTACCTGCCGGGCGGCAACCGCAACCCGCTCCAGCGCATCAAGCGCTTCGTGCTGCTGCGCCAGCTGCGCCGCAGCGGTCTGGCCAGCTCCCTGGCGCAGCTGGCGCCCGCCTGACGCGGGGCCCCGCCCTCGCGACGCCGATCGCCTCCGGTCCTCCGGCCTGCCTGCCGATGACCCAGCGGAGGGAGGACACCCCGCTGGGGCAGATGGATCCGGATCCCGCTGCATGCCAGGCGCGCCTGGAGGCCGCCATCAAGAGTCTGCGCCCGGTGCTCGAGGCCGTGCGCATCGCGCCATCGGCTCACAACACACAGCCGTGGCGTCTGGTGCTCGCGAGCGACGACGCGCTGCACCTGGAGCTCGACCCGCGCCGCGGGCTGCCCGGATCGGATCCCGCCGGCGAGATGCTCGCGTACAGCCTCGGCTGCGCGGTCGAGGCCGCCGCCACGGTCGCCGACGTCGAGCACGAGCGCTGCCCGCGCACGCCCGCCCCCGGCAGCAGCGCGGGCGGGGTCGTGCACGCCCGCTGGAACGAGCCCGCCGCGAACGCGGGCCTGGCGCTGCTGGCACGACGCTGCACCGACCGCCGTCCCTTCGAGCGCACGCCGCCGGCGCCGCGGGATCTCGAGCCGCTGGTGCGGGCGGCCGCCCGGCACGGACTCGGACTGGCGCTGCTCGACGACCGCGCGCGGATCCGGCGCGCCGGCTCGCTGACCGCGCAGGGCGCGGCCCACTGCCTCGGGGAGCCCGGCTACCTGGAGGAGCTGCTCTGCTGGACGCACGTCGTCCCCGGCCCCTCGCCGGCCGCGGACGACGGCTTCACGCCCGAGACGCTCTGCCTGGACCCGGCCAGCCGCTGGCTCGTGCTCTGGCTCAAGCGCAGCGCCGTGCTGAGGCGCGCGCTATCGCGGCTGGGGCTCGCGCGGGTGCTGGGCTGGCAGGCCGCTGCGGGGCTGCGCGCCAGCGGGGCGCTGGCGCTCCTGGTCGCTCCCGACGCCAGCGACTGGGCGCAGCGCGTGCGCGCCGGACGCGGCCTGATGTCGACCTGGCTGGCCGCCACGCGCGCGGGTGTCGGTGTTCAGCCGGTGCACTTCCCGCTCGCGCTCGACACCGCGCGCGCACGGATCATGGAGCTCTTCGGCGTCGCGGGCACGGGACACGCGGTGGCCCTGCTGCGGCTCGGCCGCGTGCAGGGCCCGCCCGTCCGGGCGCGCCGCCGCCCGCTCGAGAGCCTGTGCGTGCTGCCCGGCTGGGAGGAGCCGACGTGATCCTCGTGGTCGGCGCGACGGGTCAGCTCGGCACCGCCGTCGTGCGCCGGCTGCTCACCGCGGGCCACGCGGTGCGCGCCCTGGTGCGGCCGGAGAGCCGCTTCGTGGGCGATCCCAAGTGCGAGCGCGTCACGGGCGATCTCCGGGACCCGGCCGCGCTGCTCGAGGCCTGCGACGGCGTGGACGCGGTGATCGCGACCGCCACGGTGGTCTTCCCGCGCGGCGCGTACTCCTTCGAGCACGATGAGGGTACGGGCTATCGCAACCTGATCGGCGCCTGCGAGGACCGGGGCGTGGGCCAGATCGTGTTCACGTCGATCGCCCGCTTCCCGGAGCCCTACGCGAGCAGCGTACCCACGCTGCGCTACAAGCGACGGGTCGAGGAGATGCTCGCGGCCAGCCCCGTGCCGGCCACGATCCTGCGCGCCGGTCCGTTCATGGACGACTACTTCGCGCTCATGGGCAGCGCGCTGCCGCTCGCCGACGCGGAGGCCCACAGCCTGCGGCGCCCGTTCTGGCTGTCCCGCGCCTATCTCTCCCTGACCGGTGGCCTCGTCGAGCGCCGGGGGGTCGCCCTGGCGCTGCGACCACCGCACCTGCGGCACGACTTCGTCGCGCTCGACGACGTCTGCGGGCTGGCCGTGCGCTCGATCGGTCACCCGGCCGCGCTCGACGCGACGCTCGACGTGGGCGGGCCCGAGTCTCTGTGCTGGTCCGACGTCGCGGCACTGCACGCCGAGCTCCGGGGACGGCCAGTGCGCACCCTGGCGCCCCTGCCTGCCCCGGTGCTGCGCGCCGCCAGCCTGGCGCTGGGGCCCGTGTCCGCCGCGGCAGCCAATCAGCTCGCCATCCTCTGGGCGCTGTCCTCGTACGAGGTGCGACTGGACGGTCGCGCCACCGCGGAGCGGCTGGGCGTGGAGCTGACCTCCGCCCGCAGCTTCCTGCGCGCGCGTCTCGCGGCCGCCTGAGCGCGCGCCCGCGGCGCGGGACAGGCGCGTCGTTCACCGCCAGTCGAGCCGCCCGCGCGCGCGCGGGCGCAGACGGCGCTAAGGCGCGCCCCATCCAGGGCCGATCCCACTCCGGAACATCCGGGCACGCACTGCAGCTCGTGCCACCCGGAGTAGTGAGGGAAAGATGAGACGCAGCCTCCCAGTCGCCGTCGCGCTCGCGCTGATAGCCGCGAGTGGACCGGCCCGGCCCGACGATCGCGGCGATCCGAAGCCCGGGCCCGAAGTGATGATCTTCTCGGATCTTCCAGACGTCTGGAGCGCGACCCGGACGCTGCGCTCCCCGCTGGACGTACCCAACGAGGTCACGGTGATGACCTCGGACGACATCCGCGCCTCCGGGGCGACCTCTCTCGTCGAGCTGCTCGAGATGGTCCCCAGCCTCGAGGTCATGCGTGTCTCGCGCTCCGACGTCAACGTGTCGGCGCGCGGCTTCAACCCCCTGGTCTCGTCGCGGATGCTGGCGATGATCGACGGCCGCTCGGTCAACATCGACTTCACGGGCACGGTGCTCTGGGAGAGCCTCAACGTCGCACTGCACGAGATCGACCGCATCGAGGTGATCCGCGGCCCGGGCTCGGGCCTGTACGGCGCCAATGCCCTGATGGGCATCATCAACATCATCACCAAGCGCCCGCACCAGCTGCCGGCATTCACGTCGCGCCTGGGCGTGGGCGCCGAGTCGGCGTTCGCCGCGATGACCACCGCCCGGGCGACCGACCGCGCGTCCGCCAAGGCCTCGGCGAAGTGGCAGTGGCTCGACAACTTCCGCAACGAGACCAGCCCGTACAAGCTGAGCCCGACGACGCGACACACCACGGCGCAGCGGCTGCAGCAGGGCAACGCGACCTTCGAGTACCTGCTCGACGACGGCACCAATCTCTCGGTGTCCGCCGGGGTGACCCGCCTCGACCAGGGCATCATCACCCAGCTGGGCGACTACGACATCGACGGCCTGATGTCCTTCGGCAAGCTCAACATCGAGCGCGGCCTCTGGCGCGTCCAGGCGTTCGTGAACCACCTCGATCTCGACGTCAACACCGCCGGCTCCGTCTTCCCTCCCCCGTTCCCGCCCGCGGTGCCCTTCCAGAGCCGGATCCAGGCGCTCACCTCGGACGTCGAGCTGCAGCGGACCCACTGGATCGGCGACCACACCTTCCTCTGGGGCCTCAACGTGCGCCGGATCGCGACCACCTCGCGCGCGTACTTCGGCGGCCGCGAGCACGAGACACACTACGGCGCCTTCATCCAGGACGAGTTCCCGCTCGGGGACCGCCTGCTCGCCCTGGCCGGGGTGCGCCTCGACGAGCACGCGAAGTCGGGCTTCCAGGTCTCGCCGCGCGCCAGCCTGGTGTACAAGCTCACCGACTCGCAGCGGCTCCGCCTGCTCTGGGCGCGCTCCTTCCGCGCCCCGACGCACCTGTCCAACTACGCCTCGGTCACGATCCCGAACTCCGATCCCACGGCGCTGGCGCCGGGCATCCCGTTCATCCCGCCGTTCCGCTTCAGCGGCAACGAGCGGCTCGACGCGGTCGAGCTCGACACGTACGAGCTCGGCTACCGGGGCGTGTACGACGAGCGGGTCTCGTTCGACGCCACGCTCTACCTGAACACGTTCCGGGACTTCCACTCCTTCTTCCTGCCCAACCCGGCCGACGTGCTCGACATCGGCATCGAGAGTGACGATCGCACCCGGGCGTGGGGCGCGGAGCTGAGCGTGGAGTTCGGGCTGAACGCCTCGGCCCGGGGCTTCGCCAGCTACAGCTTCCAGTCGGCCCACGGCCCCCTCGAGCGGCTCACGCCGCGGCACAAGGCCACGCTGGGCCTGCGCGGCAAACTGATGCCGCGCCTTCGCTACTCGCTGGCCGGCCGCTACGTGGGCCACACCAACTTCGAAACCGATCCGATCGATGCCAGCTTCGTGCTCAGCACCGGAGTTCCGTCGCACTTCGGTGTCGACGCGTCGCTGATGTACCAGCTCCGCCCGAGTCTGGAGCTCGGGATCCACGCCCGCAACGTCCTCCACCAGGTCCGCCCCCACTTCCCGCTGGGCGACGCGATCGGCAGCGAGGTCATGGGCACCGTGCGGTGGGAGTTCTGAGGTAGGGGATGCGCATCGCCGCCCTCGTCGTCGCGCTCCTGCTCACGCCGGTCGGTAGTCCGACCGCGCTGGCGGACGGGTCCACGCGCGTGGTGGTGGTGCAGACCCTGCGGCTCGAGCCGTTCCAGCGGGCGGAGGCGGCGCTGATCGCCGAGCTGAGCTCCGACATGGACATCCGCGTCGTCCACGTGGAGCCGGGCACACCGGAGGCGCGCGCACGCCTGCACGACCTCGAGCCCGACATCCTCGTACCCATCGGAACGCAGGCAGCGGTGTGGGTCTCGGAGGTCACACAGGGCATCCCGATCGTCTTCGCCATGGTGCTCGATCCCGTCTCCGGCGGCCTGGTCGCGTCGTTCGAGCGGCCGAGCGGACGCATCAGCGGCGCGGCGCTCGACGTGCCGCTGTCCAACCAGTTCCGCATGGCCCGCGAGGTGCTCCGCGCGAAGCGGATCGCGGTGCTCTTCAACCCGGAGCACAGCGGTGCGCTGATCGCGTCGGCGAAGCGGCAGGCGCGCGCCCACGGAATCGAGCTCGTCGGGATCCCGGTCGAGAGCCGCGCCAGCTTCGAGAGCGCACTTCACCAGGTGGACGGCTCATTCGACGCCCTCTGGTCGATCCCTGACACCGTGGTCTTCTCGCGGCGCCTCACGCAGCGCATCCTGCTGTACACCATCCGGCGTCGGATCCCGCTGGTGGGCCTGTCGGAGCAGCACGTCCGCGCCGGCGCGCTCTACGCCCTGGTCACGTCGTTCGAGGAGAACGGCCGCCAGGCGGCGGACATCGTGCGTCGGGTCGCCGCCGGCGAGCAGGCCGGCCAGATCCCCCTGGAGCGCCCGGAGCAGCTCGAGGTGGTCTTCAACCCGCGCACCGCAGAGAACCTGCGCGTGCGCCTGCCCGGCCTCGGGTTCACGCGCCTGCGGCCCGTCCGGTGATGAGAATGCGCACTCGCCCCCGCAGCCTGCGTGCCGACCTGCTGATCGCCGCACTCGTCCCGCTGATCATCCTGAGCGCGGGCGCGCTGGTCACCAACCTGGTGGTCGCGCGCATCCAGCTGGGAGCGCGGGTCACCGCCAAGCTGGATACCGTGGCGTCGTTCCTGATCGATGCCTGCGAGCTGGGGCTGCTGACCGAGGCGCCCGAGATGCTCGAGGAGCCCGTGCGCCGCGCGCTCGCCGACGCCGACATCGTCCACGTGGCCGTGTACAACCCACGCGGCGAGATGCTGGCCTCCGACGGGATCAACGCGGTCCCACCACTCTACGCCGATGACTTCCTCGACACGCACAGCGCGCCGAGCTACCGGCGGGTGGGCTCGATGCTCCACGAGCTGCACCAGCGGGTGCTGTACGCCGACGAGGAGCCGGGCCGCGAGGTGCTGGGCTTCATGGGCGCCACGCCCGCGCCGCGCGAGCGCCGCGCCGGCAAGCCACAGGGGTACATCCGGCTCGTGATGTCCGCCGAGCGGGCCGCGGCCGAGTACCGGATGCTGCTGCTCTGGAGCGCGGGCGCCATGGCGGTGGTGCTGGTGCTCGGCGCGGGGCTGGCACTGGCGCTCTCGCGGCAGTCGATCCGCGGCATCTCCGCCCTCGGCCAGGCGGTGCGCAAGATCGGCGGCGGGGACCTCGACGTGCGCGTGCCCGAGATCGGCAGCGGCGAGGTCGTCGAGCTGAGCTCGGCATTCAACGAGATGAGTGCCCAGCTCAAGGCCGCCCAGGGCGAGATCGCGGCGCACCAGAGCCAGCTCGAGCGCAAGGTCGAGGAGCGCACCAGCGAGCTCAACCTGATCCGCATCGAGGCGGAGCGGGCGAACGTGGCCAAGAGCCACTTCCTCGCCAACGTGAGCCACGAGATCCGCACGCCGATGACGGCCATCCTGGGCTTCGTCGAGGCCCTGCTCCAGCGGGACCGCGATCCCGAGCAGCAGCGCACGTTCCTCGAGGTCATCCGCCGCAACGGCACGCACCTGCTCGACCTGATCAACACGATCCTCGACCTGTCGAAGCTCGAGGCCGGGCGCATGGAGATCGAGGAGATCGAGTTCGATCCCGCCGACGTGGCGCGCGAGGTCGTCGGCCTGCTGCGCGGGCGCGCCCGCGAGAAGAACCTGGTGCTCAACCTGCAGTGTGCTCCGGACCTGCCCGCCTCGGTGCGCTCGGATCCGACCCGCCTCAAGCAGATCCTGTTCAACCTGGTGGGCAACGCAGTCAAGTTCACCGATGACGGCCGGGTGCTGCTGCGGCTGCGGCGCGAGGAGGACGAGGCGCCGGGGCGCCCGGTGCTCTGCTTCGACGTGATCGACACCGGGATCGGGATCGCCCAGGAGCAGCTGACGCGCCTGTTCGAGCCCTTCACGCAGGCCGACACGTCGCACACGCGGAAGTTCGGTGGCTCCGGCCTCGGGCTCACGATCTCGCGCCAGATCGCGCAGCTGATGGACGGCGACATCTCGGTCACGAGCGAGCCGGGGCGCGGGACCTGCGTGCGCCTCACGCTGCCGGTCACCACCCCGGTGGCGCGCACGGCCGGCAGCCGGGCCGGCGGCGAGTCGCCCTCACAGGCCGAGGCACTGCTGGCCAGCCTGGAGGCGTCCTCGCCCGACCAGCCGGTGCTGGGCCGCGTGCTGCTCGCCGAGGACACGCCCGACAGCCAGATGCTGATCTCGCTGCTGATCACGGAGCTGGGCTACGCGGTCGAGCTGGCCGACAACGGCCGCATCGCCGTGGAGAAGGCGGTCGAGGCCTGGCAACACGGCGAGCCCTACGACCTGATCCTGATGGACATCCAGATGCCGGAGCTCGACGGCTACGGCGCCACGGCGCAGCTGCGCGAGGCCGGCTACGAGGGTCCGATCGTCGCGGTCACCGCGCATGCCATGGGCGGTAGCCGCGAGCGCTGCCTCCAGGCCGGCTGCGACGATTTCCTGACCAAGCCGATCGACTACGAGGCCCTCACCGAGATCTTCCAGGCGTACCGCGAGAAGCCCGCCAGCGGCGATGACTGAGCCCGGGAGCGAACGGGCCAGCCCGGGCCCCCAGGCGGCTCCCGTGGCCCCGCGAGATCGGGGCGGGTTCGGGCTCTGGAGCCTGCAGGCAGGGCCTGCGCTGCCCGTGCTCGGCGCCGGCCTGCTGCTGGTCGCGGCGCTGATCCTGCTCGCGCTCCGGCCCGACCCCGCGCGGCTCGTCGGCGCGCTCGCAGCCGCGCTCCTCGGCCTGGCGATGTGGCAGCGCGAGCGCCAGCTGAGCGCCTCCGCACGCGTGCGGGCGGGCATGGGGCGCCTGGGCGACGGGGCCCTCGAGACGCGAATCGCGCCGGTGAGCCGGGAGGCCACGCCGCTCGAGACGGCGTTCGACGCCATGGCCGACCAGGTGGCGGCCCGCTTCGGCTCGCTCTCCGAGCACGCCGAGGCCGTGCACGAGATCCTGTCCACACTCGACACGGGACAGATCGTGCGCACCGCGCTGCAGCGCCTCCCGCAGGCCTGGCCGTGCAGCTCGGCCCAGCTGATCGTGCGCCGCCGCGGCCAGCGCGAGGCCGAGCGCCACCTGCGCGTGTGCAGCGAGGGCGCCATCCAGACCTGCCGCATGGACGCCGATGCCCTGCGCTCGCTGCGCCGCATGTTCCGCGGCGTGACCGACGCTCTGGTCGTTCCGCCGGGCGACCCGCGCATCGAGCTGCTGCGCCATCCGCGGCAGGATGCGCGCGCCGGGCTGGTCGCCTTCCCGCTCTTCTTCAAGCGCGACCTTCTCGGCGTGATCTGCCTGGCCCCCTGGACCACCTCGGGCGCGAGCGCATCGCTGCCCACGTCGCTGCGGCAGCTCGCCGACCACGTCGCCGTGGCCCTGTCCAATGCGCGCATGCTCGACGAGATCCAGTTCTTCGCTTACTACGACGAGCTGACCGGCCTGCCCAACCGCGTGCTCTGCACCGAGCGGATCAGCCAGGCGCTGGGCCGGGCGCGTCGCTCCGGTGGCATGGTCGCCGTGCTCCTGATCGACCTCGACAGCTTCAAGCGCGTGAACGACAGCCTCGGCGAGGACGTGGGCGACGACCTGATCCGCGCGGTCTCGCAGCGGCTCGCGGAGTGCGTCCGCGCAGAGGACACGCTGTCCCGACCCGGTACCGCCACGGAGCCCGACCTCGCGCGCATCGGCGGCGACGAGTTTGCCGCGGTGATCGAGAACCTGTCCGACGGCCACAACGCCGCCAGCGTGTGCAAGCGGATCTTCAAGGGCTTCGAGCAGCCCTTCCAGAGCGACGGACGCGAGGTCTTCCTGAGCGTCAGCCTCGGCGTAGCGGTCTTCCCCCACGACGGCGACGACGCGGATGCCCTGCTCCGGAACGCCTACACCGCGATGTGCCACGTCAAGCAGGAGGGTCGCAACGACTTCCACTTCTACCGGGAGTTCATGAACGACGAGGCCGAGGAGCGCCTCACCATCGAGAACCGACTGCGCAAGGCCATCGAGCTCCGCGAGCTGCGGCTCGAGTACCAGCCGCTGGTCGATGCGGAGACGCGGACGATCCGCGGCGTCGAGGTGCTCTCGCGCTGGACCGACGCGGAGCTCGGAGAGATCTCGCCGGTGCAGTTCATCCCGATCGCCGAGGAGACCGGCCTGATCGTGCCCCTGGGCCGCTGGATCCTGGAGAGCGCGCTCGGGCAGGTGCGCGCCTGGAGCGAGCAGGGCCTGCCCGGGATCTCGATCTCGGTGAACGTGTCGTCCCGGCAGTTCCGGGACCGGGACTTCGTGCAGACCGTGCGCGAGCTGATCGAGCAGTACGGCGTCGAGCCCGGTCGCGTCACGCTCGAGATCACCGAGAGCCTGCTGATGCGGCGCACCGACGAGGCGATCGGGATCCTCCAGCAGCTGCGCGACCTGGGCCTGAAGCTCTCGATCGACGACTTCGGCACCGGCTACTCCTCGCTGAGCTACCTGAAGCACCTGCCGGTCAACCACCTGAAGATCGACCGCTCGTTCGTCCACGGGCTCGGCGCCCGGAAGGAGGACGAGGCGATCGTCTCCGCGATCGTCGCCCTCGGGCACATCCTCGGACTCGGCGTGATCGCCGAGGGCGTCGAGGTGCCCGAGCAGTTCGAGTACCTGCTCGCGCAGGGCTGCGACGTGATCCAGGGCTTCCTGTTCAGCCGCCCGCTCGCGCCCGAGGCCCTGGCCGAGCGACTGCGCGGCGGCCCCTACGACCCGCCGGGCTGAGCCGGGGGCACGCTAACCGCTGAGCCGCAGCATCTCCTCGTCGGAGATGTCGAAGTTCGCATTGACCTGCTTGACGTCCTCGTGCTCATCGAGCGCCTCGTAGAGCTTGAGCATGGTCTCCGCGTCCTTGCCCGTCAGCTTGATGCTGGTCTGCGGGATCATCCGGATCTCGGCGACGGCGGGCTCGAAGCCGGCGGCCGCGAGCGCGTCCTTGACCCGCTCGAAATCCTCGGGTCGCGTCTGCGCCGTGAACGTCTCCTCGTCCTCGATCACGTCCGAGGCGTCGGCTTCGATGGCCGCCTCCATGAGGGCGTCGGCATCGACGCCCTCGCGGTCGAACTCGAGCGTGCCCACCGTGTCGAAGAGGTACGCGACGCAGCCGTTCGAGCCCAGGTTGCCGCCGAACTTCGCGAACAGGTGCCGCACCTCACCGGCGGTCCGGTTGCGGTTGTCCGTGAGCGTGTCGACCATGATCGCCGTGCCGCCCGGCCCGTAGCCCTCGTAGAGGATCTCCTCGAAGGCCTCGCCCTCGAGCTCGCCCGTGCCCTTCTTGATGGCGCGCTCGATGTTGTCCTTGGGCATGTTCAGGCCCCGGGCCTTGTCCATGGCCAGGCGCAGCCGGGGGTTCCCGCCGGGATCGCCGCCGCCCGAGCGTGCCGCCATGGTGACCTCGCGGATCAGCTGGGTGAACAGCTTGCCCCGCTTGGCGTCGGTGGCGGCCTTCTTCCGCTTGATGGTCGACCACTTGGAATGACCGGACATGGCGCCTCCCGCGCGCTGGGCCGTGCCGCGCCGCCCCCTCCGGCCCGGATCCACGCGGATCCGGCGCCGTCCTCTTCCGGGGTCAAACGCGAGCAGGCCGGAGCCGATCCCAGGGTATACTCCGGCCCCGGCCCTCGTCGCCAGATGCCGGACTGCCCCGGGAGAGACATGTCGGACAGGCTGAGCGATCTGGAGCAGCGGCTCGAGGACCGGACGGCGGTGATCGCCGTGATGGGGCTCGGCTACGTCGGCCTGCCGATGGCCATGGCGTTCGCGGAGGCCGGATACACCGTGATCGGGCTGGAGCGCAGCGGGGAGCGCGCCGCGCAGCTCATGAGCGGGCGTTCCTACGTGGACGACATCTCTGACGAGCAGGTGGCTGCGGCCCTCCGTTCGGGCCGCTTCACCGCGGTGACCGACCCCCGCGAGCTGGGACGGGCCGACTGCATCTCGATCGCGGTGCCGACCCCTCTCTCGAAGACGCGGGACCCGGACCTCTCGTTCATCATGGCCTGCGTCGAGGAGCTCCGGCGGCACCTGCGCACCGGCCAGCTGATCGTGCTGACCAGCACCACCTACCCCGGCACCACGCACGACCTCTACCTGCCGGTCCTCGAGAGCTCCGGCCTGCGCGTGGGGGAGGACTTCTGCCTGGCGTTCGCGCCCGAGCGCATCGATCCCGGCAACGAGACCTACGGCTTCCGCAACGTGCCGAAGATCGTCGGCGGCGAGACCGAGCGCTGCACGCAGCTGGCGACGCGAATGTTCGCCGGTGTCGTCGACCGGGTGGTCCCGGTGTCGAGCTCCCAGGCCGCGGAGATGGTCAAGCTGCTCGAGAACACCTTCCGCATGATCAATATCGGGCTGGCGAACGAGATCGCGATCATCTGTGACCGCCTCGGGCTGGACAGCTGGGAGATCATCGAGGCCGCCGCGACCAAGCCCTACGGCTTCATGAAGTTCACCCCGGGCCCCGGGCTCGGCGGCCACTGCATCCCGGTGGACCCGAAGTACCTGGCCTGGAAGCTGCGCAGCATCGACTACACGCCGCGCTTCATCGAGCTGGCCAGCGAGATCAACGGGGCCATGCCGCAGTGGGTGGTGGCGCGCTGTGCGCGATCCCTCAACCGCGACCGGCGACCGGTCAATGGGTCGCGGATTCTCGTGGTGGGGGCGGCGTACAAGGCCGGGATCGCCGACCTGCGCGAGTCCCCGGCGCTGGACATCATGGCGCTGCTGCTCAAGGACGGCGCGGAGCTCAGCTACCACGACCCGCTGGTACCCTCGATCCAGGTCGGAGACCTCAAGCTCGAGTCGGCGCCGCTGAGCGAGGAAGCCGTGGCCGAGGCGGATCTCGTGCTGATCGCCACCGACCACAAGACGGTGGACTACGAGCTCATCGTGACCCACGCGCGCCGCATCCTGGACACGCGCAACGCCACCTCCGCCTGGCGCGACGCCGACAACGTCGAGCGCCTCTAGCACGCTGCGGGCCCGGCCCGGGCGCTAGGCGAGCCGCGACGCGCGTTACCGGCGCGAGCTGCGGGCTGTAGTCCGGGCCCCGACCCGCCGATGGGAAACACGGCGGCGAGCCCCACGCCCTCCCGCCGGAGTCGGAGATGAGCAAGGACGTCACGATCGGCATCGACCTGGGCACGAGCACCTCGTGCGTCGCCACGGTCATGGGGGGCGAGCCGAAGGTGCTGCCCAACGCGGCTGACGAGGGCACCACGGCCTCGGTCGTCGCCTTCCACGAGGACGGCGGCATCCTGGTCGGCAACCGGGCCAAGGCCGAGATCGTCCTGGACCCGAGGCACACCGTATCCTCGGCCAAGCGGCTGATCGGGCGGTACTACTTCAGCGAGGAGGTGCGCAAGGCGCGCGCCATCTACCGCTACGAGATCATCGCGGGCGACAGCCACTCGGTGCGCATCAAGATCCGCGACGAGCAGTTCAGCCTGCCCGAGATCTCCGCCTTCGTGCTCAAGGAGATGAAGCAGATCGCGGAGCAGCGCCTCGGCTGCGAGGTCACGCAGGCCGTGATCACGGTGCCGGCCTACTTCAACGACAACCAGCGCCAGGCGACCAAGGACGCGGGGCGCATCGCCGGCCTGGAGGTGATGCGCATCCTGAACGAGCCGACGGCAGCGGCGCTCGCCTACGGCTTCGGGCGAGACCTGAGCCAGCGGGTCGTGGTCTACGACCTGGGCGGCGGCACCTTCGACGTCTCGGTGCTCGAGATCGGCCAGGACGTCTTCGAGGTCCTGTCCACCTGCGGCGACACCTACCTGGGCGGCGACGACTTCGACGATCGCCTGATCGACCTGTTCGCCGAGAAGGTCCAGGCCGAGACCGGCGTGAACGTCCGCAGCGAGCCGGTGGCCTTCGAGCGGCTCAAGGAGGCCGCCGAGCGCGCCAAGATCGAGCTCTCCACCGCGGACACGGCCAGCGTCTCGGTCACGGATCTCAGCGAGAAGGACGGCGAAGCCATCACCCTGGAGCACGAGCTCACGCGCAAGGAGTTCGACCGGCTCACGCGCGACCTGGTCATGCGCACCTTCAAGGTCTGCGACGAGGCCCTCCAGGAGGCCGGGCTGACCACGCGGGACCTCGACGGCGTGATCCTCGTGGGCGGCCCCACGCGCCTGCCGACCATCCGCGACGCGGTCAAGGAGTACTTCCAGAAGGAGCCGGAGACCGGCATCGATCCGGTCCAGGTCGTGGCCCTCGGCGCGGCGATCCATGCGGACTCCCTGGGCTCGACCACCAAGGACACCTACCTGCTCGACGTCACGCCGCTGACGCTGCGCATCGGTATCGCCGGCGGCATGACCCAGCCGATCATCGCCCGCAACAGCCCCGTCCCGATCGACCACACGCGGGCCTTCACCACCGCGCAGGACGACCAGGAGTCTGTGGTCGTCCGGGTCTACCAGGGCGAGGCGAAGGCGGCCGAGGAGAACTCGCTGCTCGCCGAGTTCGAGTTCTCCGAGTTCGAGTCGGGCCCCCGCGGCGAGGTCAAGATCGACGTCACGTTCGCGATCGACACCGAGGGCATCGTCTGCGTCACCGCGCGCGATCGCGCGACCGGCGCCGCGGCCCAGACCACGGTGTCGATGACCAGCGGCCTGAGCGAGGAGGAGATCGCGGCCATCCTCGAGCGCAGCCGCGCCGACGACGTCCAGACCGACGACATCGAGGGCGAGGCCGCAGCGCTGCCCGGGGAGGACGACGAGGTCCTGCTCGACATGGCCGACGTCGACCAGACCATCCAGGCTGCCCTCGACAGCGAGGACGACGACGAGCTCTTCGGCACGACCGGGGGCGATCTCGGCGGCGAGATCGAGCTCGAGACCGACAGCGGACTCGACCTGGGCGGCAGCGCGCTCGAGCCTCCGCCGAAGGACTCCGACGATCTGCCCGGGGACGACGAGCCCCTGCTCGGCGACGACGAGATCCTGCTGGGAGAGGACGAGGGCTGAGCGATGGGCGCGGAGCCCGAGAACGCCGCGGACATCAGGGCCCTGGCCCGGATGCTCGATCGGGTGGACTACTACCGCCTGCTCAAGGTCGAGCCCCGGGCCCCGCTGCCGCAGATCCGCAAGGCCTACCACCAGGCGCGCCGGCGCTTCGATCCCGACAGCTTCCTGCAGGCCGAGGGCGAGATCCGCAGCGCGGTCGATCAGATCGCCCGCCGCATCACCGAGGGCTACCTGGTCCTCCGGGACGCGCGGCGCCGCTCGGCCTACGACAGCGCGCTGGCGGGCGGGACCGTCCGCTACACCTCGGAGCTGGAGGAGGCGAGCGTCGAGAACGACGAGGCGCGGGGTACCACGCCCAACGGCCAGCGCTTCTCCGGCATGGCCGAGGACGAGGCACGTCGCGGCAACCTCCCCGCCGCCATCCAGCACATGAAGATGGCGCTGACCTGGGAGCCGGCCAACGAGTCGTTCAAGCGCCGCCTCTCCGACCTCGAGAGCCGGGCCTCCTAGCAAGGCGCCACCGGGGGATTTGACCCCGGCACCCCGGATTCGGGACAATCGCCGCGCTCTCGCGGTCGTCGTGCTCAACCAGGGGTGCGGCGCCCGCCCGACCTCCGCGCCCCGGGCGCGCGGCCGGAAACCCGACGCGGCGCTCGCAACCCGGCGCCCTGCTCGAAAGGATGGGGCCCATGGCCGACAAGCCGCTCCCGATCGTCCCGTACCTGCAGATTCCCGACGAGGGTGATCCCTACCTCGAGGGGCTGAAGTGCAGCTCGTGCGGCGCGATCACGCTGCGCCGGCGCATGGCCTGCGCGAGCTGCGGCGGGCGAGACACGCTGCAGCCGCAGCGGCTCTCGAACCGCGGCACGCTGCACGTCTTCTCGATCACTCACCGCTCCTTCCCGGGCATCGAGGTCCCGTTCATCTCCGCGATCGCGGACCTCGACGGCGGGGGATCGATCAAGACCAACCTGATCGGCATCGATCCGGATCCCGAGAAGATCCAGATGGGCATGCCCGTCGAGGTGGTCTACGAGATCGCGCCCCGCAAGGACGGCGAGGGCAACGAGTACATGACCTTCTACCTGCGGCCCGCGAGCTGAGGGGGGATTCGAAATGAGCGAAGCATTCATCGGCGGTACCGACATGATCAAGTTCGGGAAGTTTCCCGAGCGCACGGTCGAGAGCCTGGGCGCGGAGGCGGCGCTGGGCGCGCTGGACGACTGCGGCCTGACGATCAACGACATGCAGGCGCTGTACAGCGGCAACCTGATGCAGGCCTCCGGGATGGTGGGCCAGCGCATCCTCCAGGAGATCGGCCAGACGGGCATGCCCGTGATCAACTGCGCGAATGCCTGCGCCACCGGCGCGACGGCCTTCCGCGAGGGCTGGACCGCGATCCGGGCCGGCCTGTACGACGCCGTGCTGGTGGTCGGGGTCGAGAAGATGGCGGGCGCGGGCATGCTCGGCGGGGGCGGCGGCAGCAAGGGCATCCCGACCGAGGGCCTGCTGGGCTCCGGATCGATGCCCTGCGTGTTCGCCGAGGCCGGCATGGAGCACGCCCGCAAGTACGGCACGACCTTCGAGCAGTTCGCGAGCATTGCCGTCAAGAACCACCACCACTCCACCATGAATCCCAAGGCGCGCTACCAGATCGAGACGCCGATCGAGGAGGTCATGGGGGCCGAGATGATCTCGTACCCCAACACCAAGCTGATGTGCTCGGTGAACGTGGACGGCGCCGCGGCGGCCGTGCTGCTCTCGGAGCGGAAGGTGCGCGAGCTCGGCCTGGCGAGCCGCTCGGTCAAGGTGCGCGCGTCGGTGATCCGGACCGACCCCTGGACCGATCGCGACGAGGTCCTGCCCGACGTGAACACCTGCACCCGCCTGGCCGCCTCCGAGGCCTGGGAGCAGTCGGGTCTCGGCCCGGAGGACGTGAACCTGGTCGAGCTGCACGACTGCTTCGCGACCGCCGAGGTGCTCCACTACGAGAACATCGGGCTGTGCAAGGACGGCGAAGCGCCGCGCCTGATCGAGGATCGCGAGACCTGGCTGGGCGGCCGCGTGCCGGTCAACGTCTCGGGCGGCCTGCTGTCCAAGGGCCACCCGATCGGTGCCACGGGCGTCGCCAACCTGTACGAGATCACGCAGCACCTGCGCGGCGAGGCCGGCAAGCGCCAGGTCGAGGGCGCACGGATCGGCCTGGGCCACGTGATCGGCCTGGGCACCTGCTGCGGCATCCACGTGCTGGAGGCGCCCGCCTCGTAGGCAGCGCCGCCGGGAGGCGGCGAATCAGCCGCCGCGCCGGGCCAGCTGCCCGAGCGCGGCGTCGATCGCCTCCCAGGCGAGCAGGGCGCAGCGCTGGCGCGAGGGCAGCGCCGCCACCGGTGCGAACGCCCGCAGCCGGTCGTCGGCGGCGCGCCGTGGCGCGCGGCCGTGCACGATCGCATCGAGGTCGGCGGCGAGATCCGCGACCTCCTCCCGGCCCGCTCCCGGCACCAGCTCCGCCAGCACGCTCGCGGCCGCCACGGCGATGCTGCAGCCCACCGCGCGCGCCGAAACCGCGCCGATCCGGGGCCCGTCGAGAGCCACCTCGACGTCCACCTGATCGCCGCAGACCGGATTCACGGCCAGCCCGCGAGCATCGGGCCTCGGCAGCGGCGTGCGCCCTCGCGGCGCGCGGAAATGGTCCAGCACCACGTCGCGATACAGCGCCTCGAGCTCGGGATCAGCCACGGCCGGAGTCTACCGATTGAAACCCGGGGGCCGCGCTCCTAAGCTACGCGCAGCCCCCGGGAAGCCCGTTGCACAAGCTCTCGACGACGCACCGCCGACCGCCGCGCGCGCGCCTCTGCCTGGGGCTGGCGGCGGCCCTTGCCGCCCTGCTCACGGGCGCGGGCACCCTCGATGCCGGGCCGCACGACGGCGGCTCCGTCGCGCGCAGCGAGCCCGCCCTGCCCCGCTTCGTCGGGCCCCTGCTCGACGGCGGCAGCGGCGGGTCGGACCTCGTGGTCGGCCGGCGCGCGCTCGTGGTCGCCTACTCGCCCGGCAACGACGATCTGGAGCGAGCCGCGCGGATCGTGCGCTCGATCGCTGCGGACGCCGGCGCTGCCAACCTGCGCCTGCTCGGCGTGGCGGTCGGCGTGGACCGCGTGGCCGCGCAGCGGCTGCCGCGCCCGGCCGGCTTCGATTTCCCGATCGTGCTCGACCCGGATCTCGTCGTGGCGCGCAAGCTCGGGGTGACCGGGGGCGAGACGTCGGTGCTGGCCGTGGACGCGGAGGGCTACATCGTCGGCGGCTTCACCGGCCTCGAGGACGACGGGACCCTCGAGGCGTACCTCGAGGACGAGCTGCGCGGCGCGCTCTACCTGCGCCGCCCGGGCGCGGCCCTGGCCCCGGCGCTCGGCGTGCGGCCGCCCGTGCCGGAGTTCAGCGTGCGCTCCCTCGACGGCGAGGAGCTCTCGAGCGCATCCATCGAGGGCCGGGCCGCCGTGATCCTGCTGTTCAACCCGACCTGCCCGCACTGTCACGAGCTCCTGCAGTTCTTCAAGGGCTTCCTGGCGCGTGAGGCGCACCCCGAGCTGGTCTTCGCACCGGTCAGCGTCAGCGATCGGCTCTACGTGGTCGAGCAGATGGTCGCCGATCTCGAGCTCCCGTTCCCCGTCTACCTCGCGGGTGGCAAGGAGACGCTGGATGCCTTCGACTTCAAGCTCGCCGTGCCCGACACGCTGGTGATCGACCGCGCGGGGCGGGTGGCGGGCCGCCACGTCGGCACCGGGCCGCGCGTCGAGGCACTGCTCACGATGCAGATCCGCGGCGCGCTCGGCGTCGCCAATCCGATCCTGCTCGACCGCAAGGGCTACAGCGGCGAGGCGTTCTGCGCGGTCTGCCACGCCGACGCGCACGGGACCTGGTCGCTGACCACCCATGCCCACGCCTTCGAGACGCTGGTCGAGCACGGCGCCGATCGCAACCCGGAGTGCCTGCCCTGCCACACCGTGGGCTGGAACGAGGCGGGCGGCTACACGCCCGACACCCGGCCCGCGCACCTCGAGGGCGTGCAGTGCGAGAACTGCCACGGCCGCGGCGGCCCGCACCAGTCCCCGGAGTTCGCGCAGCAGGGCCTCCAGCCGGTCTGCGAGAGCTGCCACACACCGGAGCACTCGCTGCGCTTCGAGTTCGCCCAGCGCCTCCCGCTGGTCTCGCACGCGGCCAACCTGCAGTTCTCTGGCCTGTCGGTCGAGGAGCGGCTGGCGCTGCTCGAGCGCCGCGACCGGCGCGAGCGCACGCTCTTCGAGCCGGCGGACCACGTGGGCTCGAGCGTCTGCGCGTCCTGCCACGCGGACGAGCACGCGCGCTGGTCGCGCTCGCCGCACGCGCGCGCGCTGGAGACGCTCGCGGCGCGCGGCGAGGCGGCGAACGCCGAGTGCCAGGCCTGCCACACGACCGGCTTCGAGCAGCCGGGCGGCTGGCCCGCGGGCGGCGATGCGCTGGCGGGCGTGGGCTGCGAGAGCTGCCACGGCCCCGGCGGCCGTCACGTCGCCGAGGGCGCGAGCCGCCAGGGAACGATCCTGCGGCTGACCGAGAAGTGCGACAGCTGCGTGATCGGGCAGATCTGCGGCTCGTGCCATGACGAGGCCAACGACCCGGGATTCGAGTTCGAGCTCGACGCGAAGCTGGACCGCATCCGGCACGGCTTCCGCGACCGGGAGGCGCCGGCCCCGTGAGTGACGAGAGACGCGAGATCGTCGCCGCCCTGCGGCGCGCGGTGGCGGCGCTGCGCGACGAGGGGGTGGACTGGGTCGGGCCGCGCCTTCCGGCGGGCAGCGCGCCGGCGGCCACACAGGCGCCCGCGGCCGTCGTCGCCGCGGAGCCGACCCGGCCCGAAGCCGCACCGGCGGCGCCTGCCGCGCGCTCGACCGCAGCTCGCGAGTCCAGCTGGCAGCCCCGGGTCCCCGCGCTCGATCTGCCCGACCCCGCCACGCTCGAGGGCGACGCCGCCGCGCGGGCCGCGCGGCTGGCAGAGATCCGCGCCGACCTCGGCGACTGCACGCGCTGCGGGCTCTGCGAGACCCGCGACCAGATCGTCTTCGGCGAGGGCGACCCGGCCGCGCCGGTGGTCTTCGTGGGAGAGGGCCCGGGCGCCGACGAGGACCGCTCGGGCCGGCCGTTCGTCGGTCGCGCCGGCGAGCTGCTGAGCAAGATGATCGCCGCGGTCGGGTGGCGCCGCGAGGACGTCTACATCTGCAACATCGTGAAGTGTCGCCCGCCGGGCAACCGCGACCCGAGGCTCGAGGAGGTCGCCATGTGCCAGCCGTTCCTGGAGCAGCAGCTGCGCGCGATCGACCCCGCGGCGATCGTCACGCTGGGCAAGCCCGCCACGTCCACCCTGCTGGGGCGGCCGGTCGCGATCACCAAGCTGCGAGGTCAGTGGCAGGAGTGGAACGGCTACGCGCTGATGCCGACCTTCCATCCCGCCTACCTGCTCCGCAACTACACGCGCGAGGCCCGCCAGGCGGTCTGGGACGACCTGAAGGCCGTGCGCGCGCGCGCCGACGCGCGCCGGTGAGCCGCGCGGCCAGCGCCGGCTGGCTGGCGGCCTGCCTGGCGCTCGCCACCGCCACCCCGGCGGCGGCCGAGCTGCGCGCCGGGCTCGGCATGGCACCGCTGCCGATCTCCAGCGACACGCCGCTCGCGGGCTACGCGACCCTGCGGGGCCGTCGCGCGCGCACGCTGCTCGATCCCCCCGGGGCGCGCGCACTGGTGCTCGAGCGCCCCGGCCTGCGCGTCGGCATCGTCGCGCTGGACGTCCTGATCGCCGCCCCCGCGCTGCGCGAGCCGATCGCCCGGGAGCAGGCGCGGCTCGGCCTCGACGCGCTCTGGCTGGTCGCCACCCACACCCACTCGGGTCCCGG
>JAJDAJ010000110.1 GCA_029261925.1 Deltaproteobacteria bacterium
GGTCTCGAGCGCCGCCTCGTAGTCCACCTGCTCGACGTGCACCAGGACGTCGTCCCGCGCGAAGAAGCCCCCGGAGACGAAGGAGGGCGAGACCTCGATGATCGGGCCCGAGACCTCGGACACGAGCTTGCTCTCGGTGCGCGGCGTCACCGTGCCGTGCGCCTCGACCTCCAGGCGGACCGAGGTCGGGCGCACTTCCAGGGTCCGCACCAGCGGTGCGCGATCGGGCGGCGGACGCTCCTGGAGCTCGGGGCGCGTCGCGATCAGCAGCAGCGCGCCGAGGACCCCGAGCGCGAGCAGGCCCAGTGGCGCGGTGCGCCTCGACAGCAGCTCGGAGCTCACGCGGCCATGCTAGCAGGCCGGGAGGGCGCCCACGGGGGGGCGCAGCCGACCGGCAACGCATGCATCGGCGGGCACGAGGCCGCGGTGCCGATGCGTGCCGGGCTCCGCCGCGGCGGCCGGCGGGCTCCCCCGCGTCGTTCACCCGCACGTCCAGGCGCCCCCGCCTCCCGTGGTGTCGGCAGCATGGTGCGCGGCTAAGCTCCCGGCGTGCGCGCCCCCTCCATCGACCTCCTCGACCCGGCCTACGACGCGGACATCCACACCGCACACCGCCGCGCCCGCGAGCGCTCCTGGTACGCGACCACGCCGATGGGGATCATCGTGCTGCGGCATGCCGAGGTGCTCGGCGTGCTCCGCGACCGCCGCTGGCGGGAGCAGGGCCGCGACGCCCTCGAGAGCGTGGGCATCACCTCGGGGCCGCTCTGGGAGTGGCTCGGGCAGATCATGGCCACGCAGGAGGGCGAGGACCACGCCCGGCTGCGCCGCCTGGTCTCCCAGGCCTTCACGCCGCGACAGGTCGAGCGCCTGCGCCCGATGATGCGCCGCACCGCCCACGCGCTGCTCGACGCGGTGATCGGCGACGCTGGCTGCGAGTTCGTCTCGGCCTTCGCCGCGCCGTATCCCGTGCACGTGATCGGCGAGCTGATCGGCGTGCCGGCGACGGACCTGGATCGCTTCCACGGCTGGTGCTCGGACCTGTCGCTGGCCTTCGGGCCCGGCATCGCCAGCGAGCGCGAGCGCATCGAGTCCGCGCTCGGTGACCTCTCGGACTACGTGGATGCCCTGCTCGCCGAGCGCCGCCATGTGCCCGGCCCCGACCTGACCAGCGCCCTGATCGAGGTCGAGGAGCAGGGCGACCGGCTCAGCGCGGCCGAGCTGCGGGCCATGGTCACGGTGCTGATCTTCGGGGGCCAGGACACCACGCAGTGCCAGCTCGCGTGCGCGATCTCGGCGTTCCTCGACAGCCCCGAGCAGTGGCGCCTGCTCGCAGAGCGTCCGGCCCTGGCCGCCAGCGCGGCGGAGGAGGTGCTGCGCTACGAGCCGGCCGGCTCGGGCGCGCCGCGCGTGGCCACCGAGGATCTGGTCGTCAACGGCCTCGAGATCCCGGGCGGGACCGTCGCGCTCCCCTCTGGCCCTGCCGCCAACCGCGACCCCGCGGTCTACCCCGATCCCGATCGCCTCGACATCACGCGCCAGCACGCGGAGCCGCAGCTCACCTTCGGCGGTGGCGCACACTACTGCCTGGGCGCCTCCCTGGCCCGCGCCGAGCTCCAGGAGGCCCTGCCGATCCTGGCCGGCCGGCTGGGCGAGATCGGGAGTGCGGGACCGATCGAGTGGCGACGCCGGGCGCTGATCCGCGGCCCCGTCCACCTGCCGCTGGCCTTCGCCGGCGGTCCTGCCTGAGCCGGGCTCCGGCCCCCGGAGGCCTCATGTCTGGACATTCCCTGCTGCTCGCGTCGATCGCGTCGCTGGGGCTCGCCTGCGTGCCCGGCGCGGTCGCGCACCATCTCGCCACGCACTACGAGGCTGGGGGTCTGTCCCCGGAGCGCCTCGGACGCCTGGTCTCGTACTTCGAGCGGAGCGTCGACACGGGACGGCTCGCAGGGGCCGTGCTGCTGATCGCCCGCGACGGACACGTGCAGCTGCTCGAGCCGATCGGCCTGGCGGATCGCGAGAGCGGTCGACCGATGCAGACCGACACGATCTTCCAGATCGCCTCCATGACCAAGCCCGTGACCAGCGTGGGCGCGCTGCTGCTGCTCGAGGACGGGCGGCTGCTGCTCGACGACCCGGTGTCACGCCACCTGCCCGAGCTCGGTGGTCTGCAGGTGGCGCTGGAGCAGCCCGACGGCTCGATCCGTACCGAGCCGGCGCGCCGCGAGATGACGGTGCGCGACCTGCTGCGGCACACCAGCGGCCTGACGTACGGGTTCTTCGGCAGCTCCGCGGTCGATCGCCTGTATGCCGAGCGTGGCGTGGGCCGGGACGACCGCACCCTCGCCGGGACGGTCCGCAAGCTCTCGGAGCTACCGCTGCGCCACCACCCCGGTGAGCACTGGGAGTACGGCGTCTCCACCGACGTGCTCGGCCGCCTGATCGAGGTGGTCTCCGGGCAGCCCCTCGACGCCTTCCTGCGCGAGCATCTCTTCGAGCCGCTGGGGATGCGCGACACCGGCTTCGAGGTTCCGGCCGGGTCGCTCGATCGCCTGGCCACGACCTACGTCGAGCGCGACGGCGAGCTGCGGCCCGTGGGCCCGCGCACGCCGTCGGGCGAGCCCGTCACGTATCTCTCCGGGGGCGGGGGCCTCTACTCGACCGCCGGGGACTACCTGCGGTTCGCGCAGATGCTGCTCGACCTCGGCCGGGCGGGCGATCGGCGCATCCTCAGCCGCAAGACCGTCGAGCTGATGACCTCCGATCACCTGGGCGAGATTCCCGGGCTCTGGGTCTACCCGGGTCACGGCTTCGGCCTCGGCGTGGCGGTGCGCCGCGAGCCGGGCGAGGGCGACTGGCTGGGCTCCGAGGGCGAGTACCTCTGGGCGGGAGCGTCGGGCGTGCTGTTCTGGGTCGATCCGCAGGAGTCGCTGGTCGCGATCATGATGATCCAGCTGCGGCCCGGCGGCGGACCCTTCATGAAGTCCTTCAAGACGCTGGTCAACCAGGCCATCGACGACTGACGCGCGGCCTCAGGCGGGCAGGGCGACCGCCGCGGTCCCGGCACTGGTGCGCGCGCCGTCGCTCGCGCGCTCGCACCAGACCTCGAGCTCGACCCGGGCCCGGTCTCCGGCCAGCGGGACGTGACCGGTGACCACGGCTCGCGCGGTGATCGTCTGCCGTGCCAGCACCGGCTTCAGGAAGCGGATCTCGAGCTCTCCGGCGCGGATCCAGTGCTCCCCGAAGCAGCGGGTGAGCATCTCCGAGAAGAAGCACGTGAACAGGGGCCCGGCGACCACCAGGTCGTCGAAGCCCAGCGCGCGCGCGTCCTCGAGCACCGTGTGGAAGTTGCGCATGGGCGCGCCGTGAATGCGCGCCATCTCGCGCGTGATGTGCCGCTCGAAGCGCGGGACCTCGAGGCCCACGCGCGCATCGGCGGCGCGCTCGATCATCGAGCTTCCCCGGCCGCGTCGTCGTCCACCGGCCAGGCGTGCGTGCTCAGCGTGCGGCAGAGCAGCCGGCCCTCGAGATCGTGCACGCTGGCCTCGACCGCCACGTGGTCGCGCCCGCGCCGGAGGTAGCGCTCGGCCACGCGCGCGCTGAGGACCACGCGCTGACCCGGGCGCATGGGCTCGCGGAACTCCCAGCGCTGCTTCACGTTGAGCATGCGCGCGCCGGCCCCCGGAGGCACCCAGCCGCCGAACATCTGCAGCTCGTAGTTGAGCACCGCCGCCGGGGCGATCGGCCCGCCGAAGGGGGAGTCGTCGGTGTACCAGGGGTTGCGTGCGTCGATCGCGCCCATGTACTGCTCGATCCAGTCCGGGGTCAGCACCAGCTCGCGCCGCCCGAGCTCGAGGCCGGGCTCGATGCCGTCGTCCGCGCTCACCCGAGCGCCCCCGCGGAGCGCAGGGCCGCGATCTCGTCCCACCCGTATCCGGCCTCCACCAGGACCTCCTCGGTGTGCTGCCCGTGCTCCGGCGCGGTCGATCGCGCGGCTCCCGGCGTGCGTGCGAGCTGCACGGGCACACCCACCTGCCGCAGCGGTCCGACGTGCGGGTGCTCCAGCTCGGCGATCAGGCCGTTGGCCTGCACCTGGGGATCGTCGGCGACCTCGCGGTAGTCCTGCACCGGCGAGCAGTGCACGCCGCGCTCGCGCAGCCGCGCGAGCCAGGTGTCGCGCGGCGCGCTGGCCAGCCGCTCGCCGAGCCGCGCAGCGAGCGCACGGCTGCGCGCGCGACCGGCGGGCGAGCCGTCGGGCTCGGGCTCGTCGAGCAGGTCCGTGAGGCCGAGGGTCTCGCAGACCGGGCGCCAGTGGCGCTGGAACTGGAAGCACGCCAGCGCAAGCCACGCGCCGTCGCCGGCCCGGTACAGGTTGAAGATCGGATTGGGCGGGTCTTCCTGCGTGGGGACAGGGGGTACGGAACCCATCATCAGGTAGTTGTTGAGGGACAGGGACTGCATCGCGAGCATGCTGCCGAGTTGGGAGACGTCCACGTCCTGGCCGACTCCGAAGCGCTCTCGCGCCAGCACGGCGAGCACCGTGCCGTACGCCAGCATGCTCGCTCCGACCTGGTCGGCCAGGGCGTGCGTGCCCACGTAGCGCGGGCTGCCGTCCGGCAGCTTCGTCAGCTCCAGGTACCCCGAGCGCGCCTGGCCGACGAGATCCACGACGCCCTCCCTGGCGTCGGGTCCGCTGCGGCCGAGACCGCTGGCGGTCACGGTGATGATGCGCGGGTTGTGCGCGACCAGCGTGGCGTGGTCGACGCCCAGGCGCTCGACGACGCCGGTGCGGAAGTTCGAGATCACCACGTCGGCGTCGCGGGCCAGCCGGTGGAATACGCCGCGCCCCGCCTCCGTCTTGAGGTCGAGGGTGATGCTGCGCTTGCCGCGGTTCATGGTCTCGAAGTACGTGTGCAGGCCGGTGCGAGGGTCCACGCCGCCGTGCACGTCGCCGCGGTAGGGGTCCGGCGCGACCGGGTCCTCGACCTTGATCACGTCGGCACCCATGTCGGCGAGCAGCACGGTCGCCCATGGGCCGTTGATCAGGATCGTCAGGTCCAGGACGCGGATGCCGTCCAGTGGGGCAGGCACCTCAGTCCCCCTGGAACTCCGGCGCGCGCTTCTCCACGAAGGCGCGGTCGGCCTCGACGAAGTCGCGCGTGTCGAGCAGCTCCGACTGCAGGGCGGCGTGGTAGTCGCTCTCGCGCTCCCAGTCCGGGGCCAGCAGGCGGGCAAGGGCGCGCTTGGTGGCGCGCACGCCGTTGCCGGGCTTGGCCGCGATGCGCAGGGCCATCTCCCGCGTGCGCTCGAGCAGCGCGTCATGGGGCACCACGTGGTTGACCAGGCCGATGCGCAGCGCCGCCTCGGCGTCGAGGATCTCGCCCGTGAGCAGCAGCTCGGCCGCCTTGCCGTAGCCGACGAGCCGGGGCAGGAGGAACAGCCCTCCCATGTCGGGCACGAGGCCGCGCTCGATGTACAGCTCTCCGAAGCTCGCCCGTTCGGACGCGATCCGGACGTCGCACCAGAGCGCCAGGTCCATGCCGCCGCCCACCGCGGGCCCGTTGACCGCGGCGATCACCGGCTTGTCGAGCGTCGTGAAGAGCTGCATGGCGCGGTAGAACGGTCGGGAGGCGGGACCCGGCTCGTGCCCGAACTCGCCGTCGCGCACGCGCTCCGCGGTGGCCTTGCGGTCGCCGCCCGAGCAGAAGCCGCGGCCCGCACCCGTGAGGATGGCTACCCGGGCCTGCGGATCGGCCTCCAGGCGTGCCAGCGCCTCGCCGATCTCGGCCATGGTCTGCCCGGTCAGGGCGTTGAGCCGCTCGGGGCGGTCGAGTGTGATGGTCGCCACGGGGCCGTCGACTTCGTAGCGCAGGTGTTCGAGGTCCATGCGCGCATTCTGACAGAGCCGCCCGCCGCCCTGCGGGGCGCCGGACCTGCCCCTGCCCGGGCGGATCCACCGGCTCCAGCCCGGGGACCCGGGTGCCGATGCGTTCCTGGCGCCACGTGGCGCCGGAGGACGACGATGGGGCTGGACCTGGGCCTGAAGCGCAAGGACGAGCCGACCGCAGCGGGGGCCGGACCGGCCATTGCCGGCGGGCCGACCTACTTCGACGAGAGCTCTGACTTCTCGGGCACGCTACGCCTGCAGCGCAGCGCGACCATCGACGGCCACATCCAGGGAGAGATCGAGTGCGACCAGGGCGTCACGGTCGGTCCGAGCGGCCGGGTCGAGGCCAGCATCAAGGCCGAGTCCGTGATGATCCACGGTGAGGTCCGCGGCGACATCGATGCGCGCAGCGAGATCACCCTGCACAAGACGGCCCGGGTGCACGGCGACATGAGCACCGAGGGCATCGTGATCGAGAAGGGTGCCAAGGTCGAGGGCCGCATCACCATCGGCGCGAGCCGGCCGAACGGCCCGGTCAAGCCGGCGGCGCCTGCCGGGGGCAAGTCAGGCACGACCCAGACCGGCTAGCGCTAAGGCACGCGCCGATGCCGGGCCCCGGGGCAGGCTGTTACACTCTCGTGGATTCCCCGATTCCACGGGAGGAGCGCCGGGACCATGGAGACGCAGCGCACGTTCTGCCGCTTCTGCCACGCCATGTGCGGGATCGAGGTGGACCTCGAGGCCGGCCGGATCCTCGGCGTGCGGGGCGACGCGAGCAACCCGATCTCCCAGGGCTACACCTGCGTGAAGGGTCGGGCCCTGGCCGAGCAGCACGAGCATCCCGAGCGCCTCCGCTCGGCCTTCCGCCGCGGACCCGAAGGCGAGTTCGAGGACATCGGCAGCGAGCAGGCGCTCGACGAGATCGCGGCGAAGCTGCAGGCGATCATCGAGCGCGACGGGCCGCGCGCGGTGGCCCTGTACTCGGGCACGCACGGCCTGTTCAGCTCCGCGGCGCCCCTGCTGATCTCGTGGATCCGCTCGATCGGGTCACCCAACTACTTCACGCCCAACACGATCGACCAGCCGTCGCAGTCGATCGCCTGGGCACGCCACGGCTCCTGGGACGCGGGCGTGAACCGCTTCGAGGACGCCGACGTGCTCATGTTCCTGGGCAACAACCCGGGCGTCTCGGCCTTCTCCCGCCCCGGCGGCCCCCCGTACGCCAACGGCTTCAAGCACCTGCGCGACGCGAAGAAGCGCGGCCTGAAGATCATCGCGGTGGACCCGCGCCGCACGCAGCTCGCGCGCATCGCGGACCTGCACCTGGCGGTGCGCCCCGGCGAGGATCCGACGCTGCTGGCGGGCATGGTGCGCGTGATCCTCGACGAGGAGCTGTACGATCGCGAGTTCGTCGCCGCGCACGTCGAGGGCGTCGAGGAGCTGCGCGCCGCAGTCGCGGACTACACGCCCGACTACGTCGAGGCCCGCACGGGGATCGCGGCCGAGAAGGTCGAGCGCGCCGCGCGGATGTACGCCGGCGGAACGCGGGGGGCCGCGCTCTCCTGCACGGGCACGAACATGGCGCCGCGGCCCGACGTCACCCAGCACCTGGTCTGCGCGCTGATCAGCCTCTGCGGGCGCTTCAACCGCGAGGGCGACCGGGTGAACAACCCCGGCGTCCTCCACCCCGCCCGCGCGCCCCGCGCCGAGGTCATCCCGCCCCGCGATCTCTGGGGCAGCGGACCGCAGTCGCGCTTCCGGGGCCTGGGTCACTTCATGGGCGAGATGCCGATCAACGTCTTCGCCGACGAGATCCTCACGCCCGGAGAGGGCCAGATCAAGGCGCTGATCTGCGTGGGCGGCAACCCCGCCGTTGCCTTTCCCGATCAGCGCAAGGTGGTCCGCGCGCTGGAGTCGCTCGAGCTCTGCGTGACGGCCGACGTGAAGCTCACGGCCACGGCACGGCTCTCCGACTACGTGCTGGGCTGCCGCCTGTCGCTGGAGAAGCCGGGCTTCACGATCAATCCCGAGGCGCAGTGGGACGTGCCGTTCGCCCAGTACTCGCCGACGCTGATCGAGCCCGACTTCGACGTGATCGAGGAGTGGGAGCTGGTCTGGGGCCTGGCGCACCGCATGCGCACGCCGCTGAAGCTGGGCCGCCTGGGCGAGCTCGACCTGGACCGCAAGCCCACACCCGAGGCGTACCTGGACTTCATCTACGGCCAGCGCTCCCGGGTACCGCTGGAGGAGGTGCGTGCCCGACCGGGCGGCGCGATCTTCGAGCCGGAGGAGCCCACCCGCGTGCAGCCCGCGCGACCCGAGCACGCCGACGCGCGCATGAACGTGGCGCCCGCGGCCGTGATCTCGCAGCTGCGCGAGATCCGGGCCGAGAGCCCCGCGCACGGTGCCAGCTACGACGGGGATCCGCGCTTCACGCACCGCCTGATCAGCCGGCGCATGATGGAGGTGTACAACTCCACCGGAGACCATCTCCCGGCGCTGCGCCGCAAGTACCCCTACAACCCGGCCTTCATGAACCCGGTGTGCATGGAGAAGCTCGGGATCGAGGCCGGTGACGTGGTGCGCATCGAGTCGGATCACGACTTCATCTACGGCGTCGCGGAGCGCTCCGACGAGATCGAGCCCGGCGTGATCTCGATGGCCCACGCCCGCGGGGACGTGCCCGGTCACGACGGCGACGTGCGCCGCATCGGCAGCACGACCAACCGCCTGGTCACCACCGAGCGGAACTTCGAGCCGATCTCGGGGATCCCGCGCCAGAGCGCGATCCCCGTGTGCGTCCGGCCGCTCGAGGCGGTGGAGCTGGCCGCCCTGGCGCCGCCCGAGGCGCTGCAGGGCGCCGGGGCCGGCGCATGAGCACGCTCTTCGAGCAGATCCCGGTCATCGACGTCGACACCCACGTCTCCGAGCCCTACGACCTGTGGACCTCCCGCGTCCCGCGCAAGTGGGGCGACCGGGTGCCGCACGTGGTCAAGGCGCCGGGCACGAACATCGACTACTGGGCGATCGATGACAGCCTGCTGCTGCCCGCGGGGATCACCGCCATGGCGGGCTTCGACGGCATGCTGCCCGAGTTCCCCGAGACGCTGGCCGAGGCGCACCCCGGCGCGTACGACGCGCAGGCCCGGCTGAAGTACATGGACGAGGAGGGGATCCGCGCCCAGGTGCTGTACCCGAACGTCGGGGGCTTCGGCTCGGGGCGCTTCCTGCAGCTCGGCGAGCCCGAGCTGATGCTCGCCTGCGTCACCGCGTACAACGACTTCCTGACCGACTGGACCCGCGCCGATCCGGAGCGGCTGATCGCGATCACCGCGCTGCCGTTCTGGGACGTCGATGCCTGCCTGCGCGAGATCGAGCGCTGCGCGGCGCGCGGCCATCGCGGCATCCTGTTCGGCAGCCAGCCCCAGACGTTCGGCATGCCGCACCTGGCCGACCGCCACTGGGACCCGATCTGGGCGCTGGCCCAGGAGGCCGGCCTGGCGATCAGCTTCCACATCGGCTCCCAGGAGATCGCCAACCTGGAGGACCTCGACGAGATCGCGACGCCGGTCGCCGGGGGCTACGAGGGCTTCGGCGTGCGCGGGGGCCTGGCCAAGCAGTCGGTGATGCTCTTCATGGACAACGTCCACTGCATCACCGACGTGATCATCGGTGGCGTCTGCCACCGCTTCCCTCGCCTGCAGTTCGTCTCCGTGGAGAGTGGCGCCGGCTGGATCCCGTTCGCGATCGAGGCGCTCGACTGGCAGTGGCAGAACAACGGCGTGGCCAGGGAGCACCCCGAGTACGAGCTGCTGCCCAGCGAGTACTTCCGCCGCCAGATCTCCGGCTGCTTCTGGTTCGAGGAGGCCGGCGCGCGCGCGGCCGTGGAGCAGTACCCCGACTCGTTCCTCTACGAGACCGACTTCCCGCACGTGACCTCGATGTCGCCCGGCCCGCAGTCGGTGGCCGAGCACCCGCGGGACTACGCGCAGCGCGTCTGGTCCGACCTGCCCGAGGACACCGCGCGCAAGGTCTTTCACGACAACGCGGCCCGGATCTACGGCCTGAGCTAGGCGGGAGCCCGGCTCGCGCCGCGGCCCATCCCGGTGCACAATGGCCCGCGGAGGGCAGCTGTCTTGAGCTACCGCGTGGTGCAGTGGACGACGGGGATCGTGGGGGGCGCCGCCGTGCGCTCGATCGCGGTCCACCCGGAGCTGGAGCTGGTCGGCTGCTACGCCTTCGGCGCGGACAAGGTCGGCCGCGACGTCGGCGAGCTCTGCGACATCGAGCCGCTGGGGGTCACCGCGACCGACGACGTGGACGGCCTGATCGCGCTGCAGCCCGACTGCGTGCTCTACATGCCGCTGCTCTGGGACGTCGACGTGATGGTGCGCCTGCTGGAGGCCGGCATCAACGTGATCTCGACCGCGAACTTCATCACCGGCGCCTCGTACGGGCGCGACGCCGAGGCCCGCCTCGACGCCGCGGCGCGACGCGGCGGGGCCTCGCTGTACGGCAGCGGCGTGAATCCCGGCTTCGCGAACGCGCTGGGCCTGATGGCGACCGCCGTGTGCCGGCGCGTCGAGAGGATCTCGGTGCTCGAGTCGGTGGACTCGACGAACTACGCCTCGGCGGAGACCTGGCGCGCGCTGGGCTTCGGCTCCGAACCCGGAACGCCGGGGCTGGCCGCCGCGGCGCGCGAGCGCTCGCTGGTCTTCCTGGACGCGGTCGAGATGATGGCGCGCGCGCTCGCCCTGCAGCTCGACGACGTGCGCTACGACGTCGACTTCGGCGTGGCCACGCGCGACCTCGACCTGGGCTACATGCAGATCGCGAAGGGCGAGATCTGTGGACTCAGGGGACTCTGGTCGGGGATGAGCGGCGAGCGCGCCGTCATCGAGCTCGGCCTGATGTGGCGCCTGGGTGACGCCATGGAGCCGGACTGGAAGCCGGAGGAGGGCTACGTGATCGAGATCGAGGGAGAGCCGGGAGTACGCTGCCGCTTCCACGCCGAGTACGGGGCCGACCCCGACTTCGGGCTGATCACCGCCATGCCTGCCGTGCACGCGATACCCGCGGTCTGCGCGGCGCGGCCGGGCACCGTCACCGTGAGCGAGCTGCCGCTGATCGCCGCGGCGCACTGCGCCCGCTGATGTCCTTCGAGATCGATCTCGGCGGCAGGCGGGCGCTGGTCACGGGCGCGGGCCAGCACATCGGCAGGGCGATCGCGCTGGCGCTGGCGCGCGCCGGCGCGGTGGTGGACGTGAACGACATCGTGGCCCCGAAGGCCGAGCAGGTGGCGCGCGAGATCGAGGCCGCCGGCGGCAAGGCCGCGCCCTGCGTCTTCGACGTGACCGACGCGCAGGCCGTGGCGCGCGCGGTCGGCGCCAGCGCACCGGAGATCCTGGTCAACAGCGTGGGCGACACGGGTGCCGGGAACGCGCCCGGCGCGCCCCCGGGCATCGACATCCGCCACTTCGTGGACACCGAGCCCGCGGCCTGGCACCGCGGTCTGGGCGTCTGCCTGTTCGGGGTGCTCCACTGCACGCACGCGGCGCTACCGGGGATGATCGAGCGCGGCTGGGGCCGCGTGATCACGATCACCTCGGACGCCGGGCGCGTCGGCGAGCCGCGCATGGCGATCTACGGCGCGGCCAAGGCCGCCGCGGCCGGCTTCTCGCGCTCGCTCGCGGTGGAGGTCGGGCGACAGGGCATCACCGTCAACTGCGTGTCGCTCGGCATGGTCGAGTCCGAGCACCCCAAGCCCGAGGAGTTCGAGCAGCGGCGCGCGAAGCTCACGCGGCCGTACCCGGCCGGTCGCCTGGGGCGCCCCACGGATCCAGCGGCGATGGTCACGTTCCTGGCCAGCGACCAGGGCGAGTGGATCACCGGGCAGACCTACCCGGTCAACGGGGGCTACTCCTCGGCGCTCTGAGGCGCCGCAGCCGGGGCGAGCCCGGGCAGCTCCGCCAGACGCGCCGGGCGGCGACCGTGCTCCGCCGCGATCCGCACCACGGTCTCGACCAGCTCCCGGTTGCTGCAGCCGGCCGCCGCGGCCGGATCGTCGCCGATGCCCACGCGGACGTGGCCGCCGCGCTCCACGGCCGCGCGCACGAGCGCCTCCAGCCGCTCCGGCGATCCGAGCCCGGAGGGCGCGCAGATCCACTCGAGCGCGCGATCGCCGCGCAGCGCATCGAGCAGGCGCAGGTACTCGTCGAGGCCGGCGGGATCGGGCAGGGGGCCGTGCAGCCAGGTCCCGCTCAGGCAGAGCTTGAGCAGCGGGCGTGTGCACAGGCCGGCGTCGAGCAGGGCCAGGGTCGTGCGCAGGTGGCCGGGCTCGAAGATCGCCAGCGACGCGACCAGCCCGCGCGCATCGTACGCGCGCAGCATGCGCGCGAGCTGGGGCAGCGGGTTCAGGTGCACCGAGGCCTCCAGCGGCGCCTCGAGCACCTGCGCGGGCAGGCGACCGTCGCGCGTGACCGCGAGGTTGAGCGAGCCCATGTCCAGCGGCGCCACCTGCAGGCCGAGCTCCGGATCGTCTGCGAGCGCCAGCACGTGGCCGAAGCGCGCGTCCAGGGGATCGGGACCCTCCGTGACCCACGGTGCGTAGCTGGGATACATCTGCACAGGGCAGCCGCTGCGGCGCACCTCGAGCATGGCCTCGCGGTACAGCCCGGTGTCGTCGAGCCGCTGCGCGTCGCTGACGGGGTCGCGGGCGTGGAAGTGCACGACGCCCGCCCCGGCATCGGCGACCTCGAGGATGTCGGCGGCGATCTCCCGGGGCGTGCGCGGGACCCCGGGGTGCTGCTCGCGCCCGACGGCCTCGTTGAGACCGACCTCGATCAGGATCGGCTTCATCCCACCTCCCGGCTCCGCGGCCATGTGCCCTGCGGCCTGGCGGGGTATTCTGCCACGCCGTGTCGTGCGCTCCCCGCTCGCCGATCCACATCGAGCCCGTGCTCGACGATCCGCGGCAGGTGCGCGCGCTCGCGCTGGCCAGCGGGCCGTACTGGCCGGTCTACCGCTACTTCGGCGATGCGGTCGAGGCCAGCGCCACCGGCGCGCCGGTCGCGGATGCCGGAGCTCCGCTGCGCGTGCCGCCCTGGTTCCGCCAGGACTGGGCCCACGATCGACCGCTGGTCGAGGGCGTCGAGCCCATCCTCGCAAGCGAGCGCTTCCGTGCCGCGGCCCGCGCCCTCTACGGCCTGGATGGCGCGGCGATCGTCCGTCCGCAGCTGGTCTACGCGAACCTCATGCTGCCCATGCCGGCCGCGGATCCCGGGCACGTCGACGTGCCGGCCTTCCGCGGCATCGACCGCGAGCACCATCCGGTGTGGCTGCTGTCGATCATGGGGCACTCGGGCCTGTTCGAGGCCTGGCGCATCCGCATCGCCACGGCCGTCTCCTGGTGGTACGGGGGCCCGGGCGGCGCGTTCACCTGCTGGCCCGGGGGAGCCGATGCCCCGCCGCGTGTGGTGCCCGCGGAGCCGAACACGGCGATCGTCGGCGAGAACGAGCGCATGTTCCACCGCGTGGAGGCCGTGGGCAGCGGCGAGGTGCCGCCGGGCCTCGACGCCCTGGGCCGCGAGGCGCAGCTGCTGGCCGACGGCGACGCCTGGCAGGTGGTCGAGGGCGGGGCGGTCCGCGCCCGCGTGCCCCTCGAGCGCGTGCGCATCAGCGTCTCGTGGAAGGCCGTGGTTCTCGCCGACGCAGACGAGGCGCGACGCGTGGACGAGCACCTCGACGATCTGGATCTCGAGCGCGTCTGGAGCATCCTGGCCGGCGACCTGCGCCGGCGTGGCATCGACGCGGAGCCCGGCGCGGATCCGCTGCGCGATCCCGCCTGGATCGGGGCGCTGGGCGCCGCCTATCGCCGCGCGCCGACATGCTTCCCGGAGGCCAGCGCATGATTCGCCTGTATGCCATGACCTGCGGCTGGCTGCGCATGCCCCTGGGCGCGCTGCTCGAGGGCGCGACGGGAGACGCGCACGTCCCCGTTCCCTGCTACCTGATCGAGCACCCGCGCGGTCGCGTGCTCTTCGACAGCGGCCTGGGCACGGTCTGCCAGGCGGAGCATGCGGACTACCTCGGGGACTTCGCGAGCCTGATCCAGATCGAGTTCGAGGCCGGCGAGGAGGTGAGCACGCGGCTCGGACGCCTCGACCTGGGCCCGCGTGACGTCGGCTGGGTGATCAACTCCCACCTGCACTTCGACCACGCGGGGGGCAATGCACTGCTGCCCGACGCGCGTGTGGTGGTGCAGGCGCGCGAGTGGCAGGCGGCGCACGAGCCCGACCTGATCGCCTCGGTCGGCTACAAGCCGGTGGACTACGACCTGGGCCACGACGTGCTCCAGGTCGAGGGCGAGCACGACCTGTTCGGAGACGGCGCCGTGGTCTGCATCCCGACGCACGGGCACACGCCGGGCCACCAGTCGCTTCGCGTGCGTCTCGAGGGCGGCGACGTCGTCCTCGCGGGCGACGCCTGCTACCTGCGCGAGAGCCTGCGGGAGCTGCGCCTGCCGCAGGGAGCGCACGACCGCGACGCCATGCGGGCATCCCTGCTGCGCCTGCGCGAGCTCGAGGCGCGCGGCGCGCGCATCTTTTTCGGGCACGACCCGGACTTCTGGAAGGGCGTCCCGCAGGCGCCGGCGGCCGTCGCGGGCTGAACCCGTGTCCGGCTCCCGGAACCCGAGACCGACAGGCGACGTCCGCAGCGCCGGGACACCGGCGGCAGGGCCGATCCCGTCCGCCGGCGCCGGCGCGGCTGGAGCGGCCGGCCGGGCCGGAGTAGCCTGAGCGCGTGCCTACTGCCGCGCCCCGCTGGCCACGGACCTGATGCCGCTCCCGTTCGGCCTCGCCGACGTGCTCGATCTGCTCGTGGTCTGGGGCCTGATCTGGCTCGCGATCAGCTGGCTGCACGGGAGCCGCGCGCGCCTGGCGCTGATCGGGCTGGGGGCGCTGCTGGCCACGTACCTGGTGGCACGTCAGCTGGGGATGACGGTCACGACGCTGATCCTCCAGGGCTTCGTGACCGTCTCGGTGCTGATCGGTGTGATCGTCTTCCAGGAGGATCTGCGCTCGCTCTTCGAGCGCATCGCCGCCCTGGGCCTGCGGCAGCGCACACCGGCGACGGGCCAGGATCTCGTGGACCGCCTGGTGCGCACGCTCGCGCAGCTGGTCCGCGACCGGCACGGCGCGCTGATCGTCCTGCCGGGACGGCAGCCCCTCGAGCGCATCACCGAGGGCGGCATCCCGCTCGATGCGCGCCTGAGCGAGCCGCTGCTGCTCTCGCTCTTCGATCCCCACTCGCCCGGCCACGATGGCGCGCTGATCCTTCAGGGGGACCGCGCGGAGCGCTTCGCGGTGCACCTGCCGCTGTCGAGCGACCACGACCAGCTCGCCAGTCGCGGGACCCGGCACGCCGCGGCCCTGGGGCTGGCCGAGCGCTCCGATGCGCTCTGCGTGGTCGTGTCCGAGGAGCGCGGCGAGGTCTCGATCGCGCGCGACGGCGTGCTGCAGACGCTGGCGGCGCCCGGCGAGGCAGCCCCGCTGATCCGCGCGTTCCTGACCGAGAGCGGCAGCGCGGCCGCGCAGGAGGGCGCCTCGGTACGCTGGCGCCAGCCCGCCCTGGCGGGCGCGATCGCGCTCACCCTCTGGCTGCTCGCCGTGCCCGGCTCGAGCCCCGTCGAGGCGGCGCGGGACGTCGCGGTCGAGGTCCGGGGCCTGCCAGCCGGCTACAGGATCGAGAGCGTCGAGCCGCCGCAGGTGCGCGTGACGCTCGAGGGCCACCGGCGCGACCTGTACCTGATCGAGGACGGTGCGCTGCGCGTGGCGATCGACGTGATCCTGGTCGACCTGGGCCGGCGCACCTTCCCCGTCGGCATCGAGAACGTCGAGTACCCCCCCGGTGTGACGCCCGTGAGCGTGGAGCCCGACCGGGTCAAGATCTCCGTCCAGCAGGCTCCTGCGGCATCGCGCTGAGCCGCATCAGCTCGCCGGCGCCACCCAGATCGGCGAGCTGATGGCGCGCTCCTGCAGCGTCGCCGGCACGTCGTCGGGCAGCGGAAGGCCGCTGCGGATCGAGTCCCAGGTGCTCCAGCGGCAGGTGGGAACCTGCAGGGCACGCACGTAGTAGAAGGCGTGCTGTGCCGGGTCGAACTCCGGATCGCTCCACCAGGTGGCGAGCTGGCCACGGCCCTGATCGGCATCCACCGCGCAGCTCGCCAGGTCGGGGGCCCCTCCGGCGAAGCCGCAGCGGTGCGTGGCGGTATCGGGCGCGGCTCCGTCGCCGCAGGCCACGTCGAAGACCTTCTCGTGCGACTTCTCGGCCGCGGCCCAGCCCTTCACGATCTGGACGCGCTCCAGCGGTGCCTCCAGCGGGTCCCGCGAGACCCCGACCAGGAACGTCGGCGCGCCGGCCCCCGGCTGCGCGACCAGCTCGCCGCCCATGGGCACGCCGGCCGCGTAGCCCCGCTCGACCAGCCCGGCGCCCGCATCCGCCGGTACGAAGTCCCAGCCGCCGAAGAAGCGCACGCGGATCCGCGGTCCGGAGGTGGCGAAGGTCTCGCGTGCGCGCATGGCGTCGAAGATCGCCTCGCGCGTGTTGGACTCGGCCCAGACCCCGGCCAGCCCGGCCGCGCCCCAGAGCCGCGCGAAGTTCAGGGGCGCGCCCGCGGCGCTCGCCGCACTGCCGAAGTCGGTCTGCGGGATGCCCAGCCGCACCTCCGGCGCGCCGTCCATGACGCCGAGCTTGCCGGTGTAGTTGGCCTCCTCGGTCGGGCTCGAGGCATTGTGGCCGTCGGACGAGCCGATCATCCCGAAGCGATACGGATTGAAGCCCTGCACCGACTCGAGCTCGAGCCCGGTCCGCAGCGCGTGCCTCACGTAGCTGCCCTCCGGCTCGCTCGGGTCCTCGGGCCGGCCCAGGACCCGGTCCATCAGCTCGAAGCCGGCCCACTCGTCCTCGCTCGAGAGCACCGGGTGGGTCTCGGACTGGCCCTTGATCTGGAAGACCTCGCTGACCGGCTCGTTGCGCAGGCGCAGCGCCGCCTGCCCGGCCTCCAGGGGGTCGCCGTCGCTGTCCACGGCCCTGTACATCAGGCCGTTGCTGCCGTTGGCGTTGTGCGGGATCGCCAGCACGTCGTCCCCGGCGGCGCGCGCACGCTCCATCCAGGTCCAGAGGTCCTCGGGATCCTGCGAGTCCACGGCCGAGAACGGCCGGTGCGGCACGTTCGAGCCGCGGAAGATCACGTTGCGGTGCAGGTTCTGGCCGTCGGGCATCGATGTGTACTCGTAGGCCACGAAGCTGGTGAACTCCCCGGGCACGTTGTGGCGGTCCGCCAGCTCGACGATGCTGCGCCACGTGGGCTCGATCACCTCGTCGGTGACCAGGTCCGGGATCGCCTCGCCGGTGGCGAGCGAGCGCAGGAACGAATCGATGGCGGCACCGCGCACCGCCGCATCCTCGCTGCGCAGGTCGCGGACCAGCTGGATCGATCCCATGGGATGGTCCGGAGCGTCGATCGAGGCCGACACGCCCATGTACGTGCCGTGCTCGGTCAGGGCCATGAAGTCCAGCGGTGGCCCCTGCGCCTGGATCGGCCGGCCCGATACATGCTCGATCGCCTCGCCGCGCGCGTAGCGATAGGCCTGCTCGGGCCCGACGGGCACCTGCGCGGAGTAGGCGTCGAACGACCAGCGCGAGTGGATGTGCAGGTCCCCGAAGTAGGCCTGCTTCTGCGGGCTGCGCTCGAAGGCGGGGGCCTCGGGGGGCGTGGCGTCGGTGTCCCCGGACGGAGGCGGGGTCTCCCCCCCGGGAGAGCAGGCGAGGGCCGCGGCGAGCGCCGCGATGGGGACCCGGGCTCGGGAGGCTGCGGGCATCGTGGGCTCCTCAGGGCCGGGCGGCCGCCGCGCGGTCCGGCCGCGCGTGCGAGTAGAACTGCAGGGCCCAGCGCCGGAACCCCGCGACCGGTCCGTCGCCGTCGCAGAGCGGCGGCTCGGGCCGGTAGACCTTGTTCTCCCAGATCGGGATGTCGGGCTGAACGGCCTCGATCAGGCCGTCGATGAAGTCGCGGCCGACGCTCCCGGCGAGGTTTCGCGTGACCGTGAACGACCAGCGCAGATGCACGTTCTCCTCGTCGATCGGCGTCAGCGAGTTGAACAGCAGCGTGCCCGCACCGGGTACGCCCTCGCTGCGGACCGCCATCGCGCCCAGACCGAAGCTGCGGCGCACCAGGCGCGTCCGGAACCGGCCGGCATCCGTCTCCCGGATGCCTCCGGTCACGACCGTGCGCTGGAGCCCGTCATACTGCACCTCGATCTCGGGGATCTCGAGGCCGTGGACGTAGCGGAAGTGCGCCGTGTCGTGATCGTTCTCGGCGAGCTCCTGCACGGCACTGCGCACGCAGCGCTCGTAGTGGCGCGGCTCGGTCCAGTCCGGATCGTCGAACTCGGGCAGTGCGGGCACCTCGAAGAACGGGGG
Organism: Deltaproteobacteria bacterium; assembly: GCA_029261925.1. Taxonomy (GTDB): domain Bacteria; phylum Myxococcota_A; class UBA9160; order SZUA-336; family SZUA-336; genus JAGWBS01. The sequence goes on from JAJDAJ010000110.1 coordinate 18,368, forward strand.
CGCGCCCTCGAGGTGGTGCCAGACCAGGATCATGGCGTTGCGCTCGATCACGTCCCAGCTGCGGGTGCGCGCGCCGCGCGGGATCCGGCGCGCGTAGCCGATCTCGACGCAGCGCCCACCCGCGTCGAAGCGCCAGCCGTGGAAGGGGCAGCGGATCGACTCGCCGATCACGCGCCCCCCGACGCCGAGGTGGGCCCCCAGGTGCGGACAGTGCGCATCGACCACGACGGGCCGGCCCGAGGCGGTCCGGAACAGCACGAGGTCCCGGGCGAACGCGCGGATCGCGCGGACCTCGCCCGGCGCCAGCTCGGCGCTCGTGGCCACCGCGAACCAGCCATCGGGAACCGGGAAGGGGAAGCGACCGGGCATTCCGCCGGGCAGCATACTCCCGGCGCGGCCGCAGCGTGGCTCCCGGCCCGCCGGCCGGGAGCCCTCGCGCGCTCAGAGCAGCGCCTCGACCTTCTCGGACGGGCGGGCGATCACGGCGCGCTCGCCGCGGATCACCACGGGCCGCTGCATCAGCTCGGGGTGCTCCAGGAGCACCCCGATGACCTGGTTGCGGGTCGTGTAGTCCGCCGCGTCCAGGCCCAGAGCCTTGAAGTTCTTGTCCTTGCGCACCAGCTCGGCCGGCTCGTCGGGCAGCAGGTCCAGGAAGCGCTCCAGATCGGAGCGCTCCAGCGGCGACTTCATGTACTCGATGACGTCGAACTCGACGCCGCGCTCGCGCAGGATGTCCAGCGCACCGCGCGACTTGCCTCAGCCCGGGTTGTGATAGACCTGGATCCGCTCCAACGCTGGCTCTCCCTCGATCGTTTGACGGCAGCACTCTACCGGCACCCCGCCGCCCGTACCAGGGGGCCGCCGGGCGCCTTTGAGTTCGGCGGCCGGGCCGGGTACCGTGCCCGGATGCTGTTCATCGACGGGAAGTGGCGGCCGGCCGCGTCGGGCCGCGAGTTCGTCTCGACCGATCCCGCCAGCGGCGAGGTCCTGGGCTCGGTTGCCGATGCCGGGGTGGACGACGTTCGCGAGGCGATCGGGGCCGCGCGTGCCGCCTTCGACGGCTGGTCGCGGCGCACGGCCTACGAGCGCGCCGAGGTGCTCTCGCGCGCGCACGCGCTCATGCTCGAGCGCCGCGACGACCTGGCCGAGCGCATGACGCGCGAGCAGGGCAAGCCGATCCGCATGGCCCGGGCCGAGATCGGCTATGCCGCCGACTTCCTGTCCTGGTTCGCCGGTGAGGCCAAGCGCGTCTACGGCGAGACCATCCCCTCGTCGCGCGCCGACCAGAGGTTCCTGGTGCTGCGCCAGCCGGTCGGCGTGGTCGGCGCGATCACGCCCTGGAACTACCCCGTCTCGATGCTCACCCGCAAGATCTCGCCGGCGCTGGCGGCAGGCTGCACGATCGTGCTCAAGCCGGCCGAGCAGACGCCGCTGCTGGCCGTCGAGGTCTTCCGGCTGCTCGAGGAGGCCGGCGTGCCCGAGGGCGTGGTGAACCTGGTGACCACCTCGGACCCCGCGAGCGTCGGGGCGGAGCTGGTCACGCATCCCGACGTGCGCAAGATCACCTTCACCGGGTCCACCGAGGTCGGCCGGCTGATCGCCCGCCAGGCCGCCGACGGGGTCAAGCGCGTGTCGCTGGAGCTCGGCGGACACGCCCCGTTCATCGTCTTCGACGACGCCGACCCGGTGCACGCCGCCAAGGGCGCGGCGGCCGTGAAGTTCCTCAACACGGGGCAGGCCTGCATCTGCCCCAACCGCCTGTTCGTCCAGCGCGCAGTGGCGGAGCCCTTCCTCGCCACGCTCGAGGAGCGCTTCACGCGCCTGCGCGCCGGCAGCGGTCTCGAGGACGGCGTGACCGTCGGGCCGCTGATCGACGCCGATGCCCTGGCCAAGATGGAGCGCCAGGTGGCCGACGCACTGGAGCGCGGGGCGCGCCTGATCACGGGCGGCCGCCGGCTGACCGACGACGGCCTCGACGCGGGCTGCTTCTACGCACCGACGCTGCTGGCCGACGTCACCCCGGAAATGCAGATCTACCGCGAGGAGACGTTCGGACCGCTGGCCCCGGTGATCGTCTTCGACGAGGACGACGAGGCCATCGAGATGGCCAACGACACCGACTACGGGCTGGCCTCGTACGTCTACACGCGCGACCTGTCGCGGGCCTACCGGAGCATGGAGCGGCTCGCCTTCGGCATGGTCGGCATCAACGACATCAACCCGACCTCGGCGGCTGCACCCTTCGGGGGCATCAAGCAGAGCGGGCTCGGTGTCGAGGGCGCGCGCGAGGGGATCGGGGAGTACCTCGACACCAAGCTGGTCGGGATCTCGATCTAGCTTCGCCCGATCCCCCTGCGCGGAGAGGGATTCGGCCTAGAAGTTCACGCGCTTGGTGAAGCCGCCATCCACCACCAGGTGTGCGCCGGTGATGAAGCTGGCCGCGGGGCTGGCCAGGAAGACCACCGCATTCGCGACCTCCTCGGCCGTTCCCATGCGGCCGAACGGGATGTCGGCCAGCGTGCTCTCGTAGAACTCCGGCATGTGCTGGCGCGCCTGGTCCCAGGGCCCGTCCTCGAACAGGATCGGTCCCGGCGAGACGGTGTTCACGCGGATCGCCTGTCCCGACAGTGCCTGGGACAGCCCGTTCGAGTGCACGACCACCGCGGCCTTGAGGGCGTTGTACGCGGTGGGACCCACGAAGGTCTCGACCGCGGCCGTGGTGCCGATGAAGACCACCGCGGGCGCGTCCGAGGCCGACAGGTGAGGCAGGGCGGCCTCGACGCTGCGCACCGAGCCCATCAGATCGATCTCGAACGTCGCCCTCCAGGCGTCCTCGCCGTCGCCGCCGCCGCTGCTCGGGTTGGGCACCAGGATGTCCAGCCCGCCGAGCGCCGCGGCCGCATCGGCGACGAAGCCGCGCAGGGCATCGCCGTCGCCGACGTCGAGGGCTCGGGAGAAGACGCGCGCACCCCGGCCCTCGAGGTCCTTGACCGCCTGCTCGAGCCCCTCGGCGCCGCGTGCGCAGATGCCCAGGTCACAGCCCTCGTCCGCGAGCGCGCGCGCGATCGCGCGCCCGATGCCGCGGCTCGCCCCGGTCACGATCGCCTTGCGCCCCGACAGTCCCAGCTCCATGACTTCTCCTCGTGTGGATCCAGGATTCTAGACCGGGCGCGGCCCCGGCGGGGACGGGCCCCGCCCCGGGGCCTCGGAGAGAGGCCGGTTTGACCCGGGACCCGCGACTTCGAGATCATCGATCTCACCCCGTTGCCCGGAGCCCCCGATGAGCGAAGCTCGACGCCGCTACGATCCCGAGTTCGCCGACCGCATCGCGAGCCTGCCGGTCGGCTCCGACTGGAGCGACATGCCGCGGGCGCGGGCGGCCATGGCGGAGATGGTCGCCGGCCTCGCGGCCGGGCAGGGCGATCCCGAGGGGCTGAGCTGGGAGGATCGCAGTATCCCGGGCCCCGACGGGTCCGCGCTCCGGGTGCGCGTCTACCGGCCCGAGGGCGCCGCGGGGGCGCTGCCCGGCGTGCTGTACATCCACGGCGGGGGCTTCTGCGTCGGGACCATCGAGGACGAGCACGCGGGCGCGGGCCAGGCGGCGCTGCACGCCGGCGCGATCGTGGTCTCGGTGGACTACCGCCTGGCGCCCGAGCACCCGTTCCCCGCCGGCATCGAGGACTGCCATGCCGCGCTGGTGTGGATGGCCAAGAGCGCCGACACCCTGGGGCTCGACCCGGCCCGTATCGCCGTCATGGGCGGCAGCGCCGGTGGCGGCCTGGCGGCCGGGATCGCGCTGCTGGCGCGCGACCGGGGCGGGCCGCAGCTCTGCTTCCAGGTGCTCAACATTCCCGAGCTCGACGACCGCCTCGAGACGCCCTCGATGAAGCAGTTCACCGACACGCCGCTGTGGAACCGGCCGAACGCGATCGTGAGCTGGCGCTACTACCTCGGCGACATGCTCGGCGGCGACGTCTCGATCTACGCCGCGCCGGCGCGCGCCGAGGACCTCCGGGGTCTGCCCCCGGCGTACGTTTCGACCATGGAGTTCGATCCGCTGCGCGACGAGGGCCTGATCTACGCCACGCGCATGCTCCAGCAGAGCGTACAGGTCGAGCTGCACCAGTTTCCCGGCACCTTCCACGGCTCGTCGCTGTTCGCCGATGCCGGGATCTCGCGACGTGCCAGCGCCGAGATGCTGGCCGCGCTGCAACGAGGACTGCACGGCTGAGCGCCGGGCACGAGGAGACCCCCATGAGCATCCGTGCCTTCGACCACGTGGCCCTGCCGGCGGGCGATCCCGAGGCGATGATCACGTTCTACCGGCGGCTGGGCTTCCCGATCGCCTACGAGCAGGAGTGGCGCAGCGGCGAGCTCCCGATCTTCGCGATCCAGGTCGGGCCCGACGCCAAGATCAACTTCCATGACCCCAAGCTCTGGAAGGATCCGGGATTCGAGGCCCGGGGGCCCAGCGCGCAGCCGGGATGCGGGGATCTCTGCTTCGTCTTCGAGGGCAGCATCGACGAGGCCGTGGCGCTGATCGAGCAGGCCGGCGCCGAGGTGGCCTACGGACCCCTCGACCAGCGCGGCGGCGGCGATGGCGGGCGCCGCGAGGGAACCAGCGTCTACACGCGCGATCCCGACGGCAACCTGCTCGAGCTCATGACGTACCCGGCGTCGGGCCGCTACCCGATGAGCGCGAAGGCCTTCGCCGGGGACTAGGAGCCTGACCCAAGACGCGCGCGCCGCATCCGGGCGCGTAATCATCCGCGCCCACTTTGTTGCGCTCTCTCGGGGAATCGCCCGATTCGACCTCAATCGCGCGCCTTGTGGGCGCGGCGCCTACGCACCC
>JAJDAJ010000111.1 GCA_029261925.1 Deltaproteobacteria bacterium
ACCGACCCCGTGGGCGGCGGGGGCCGCCAGATCCCTCACAACACCAACCCGCGACGCGGCCTGGGCCGGCCCCAGCACTTCGGACCGCGTGGGCCCCCCCCCCCCCCCAGCCCAGCCCCATGCTCGACGGGATCCGGGTCCTGAACCTGGCGAGCGTCGGCCCGGCCGCGCGGGCCGGTCGCTGGCTCGCCGACTACGGTGCCGACGTGATCCAGATCGGTCCCACGCCGCGCAAGGGAGGCGTGCAGATCAAGCCGCCGTTCTTCAGCTACAGCGCGGGCCGCGGCCTGCGCCGCGCGCAGTTCGACCTGAAAGACGAGGCGGGACGCGCGGCCTTCCTGCGCCTGGCGGCGGGCGCGGACGTGCTGATCGAGAGCTTCCGGCCCGGCGTCGCCGCGCGCATCGGCATCGGCTACGACGAGGTTCGCGCGCTCAATCCGCGCATCGTGTACTGCTCCACCAGCGGCTACGGACAGCAGGGGCCCTACGCGCAGTGGGCGGGGCACGACATCAACTACCTGGCGCTGGGTGGCTTCCTCGACTGCACCACGGCGCGCGCCGACGGGGGGCCGCCGATTCCCGGCGCGACCGTCGCCGACGGCGCCGGCGGCGGCATGCAGGCCCTGGTCGCGATCCTGGCCGCGCTCGTCGAGCGCGGCCGCACCGGAGAGGGTCGCTGGCTCGACGTGAGTGCGGCCGACGGCGTGCTCGCGCTGATGTCGCAGCAGATCGACGAGTACCTCGCCGTGGGCACGCTCCCGGGGCCGGGCAGCAACATCCTGACGGGCCGCTACGCCTGCTACGACTGCTACCCCTGCGCCGACGGCGGCTGGGTGAGCGTGGGCGTGGTGGAGCCGCATTTCTACGCCAATCTCTGCAAGGCACTGGAGCTGGAGCAGTACCTGCCGCACCAGCACGAGGACGAGAAGCAGGACGAGATCCGGGCGGCGTTCCGCGAGCGCTTCCTGACGCGAACGCGCGACGAGTGGGTCGCGGAGCTGGCGCCGAACGACTGCTGCGTGGCGCCCGTCTACAGCGTGCCCGAGCTCGTCGAGGACGCCCACTACGCCGCGCGCGGCGCCTGGATCGAGGCCGAGGACGTCGAGCACGGCCGCTTCCGCCAGCTCGCCCCGATGTTCTCGGGCTGCGAGCGCGAGCAGCCCCTGTACACGACGCGCGACGAGACCGACACCGCCGACGTGCTGCGCGCGGCGGGCCTCGGCGACGACGAGATCGAGCGCCTGCGCGCCGCCGGCGCGGTGGCCTGAGAGGAGGACCATGGACCCGCCGCTGCTCGACCCGCTCCCCGACGAGATCGCCTCGCGCGTGGGCGAGGTCTGGTACACCGACGAGACCAGCTTCGGCATCGAGCGCGGTCACATCGAGACCGGCTGTGCCTCGGTCGAGAACGGCAACCCGCTGTACTGGGACGAGGAGGTCGCGCAGGAGATCACCGGCGGCGCGATCGCGCCTGCCACGATGATCTCGGTCTGGTTCCGCCGCCACCACTGGATGCCCGAGATGCACGACGCCCTGATGCCCTACCAGATCCACTTCGACCTGAAGGCACGGCTGGAGCTGCCCGAGGCGATCATGTCCCACAACCTGCTCGAGTTCGGCGCCCCGGTGCGTCCGGGCGACCGGCTGCGCGTCAGCCAGTCGCTGGTCTCGATCAGCGAGCCCAAGCGCACGAAGCTCGGGATCGGACGCTTCTGGGTCATCTCGCAGGACTTCACCAACCAGGACGGCGAGCGGGTCTGCTGGGAGACGATCACCGGCTACGGCTACCGGAGGCAGGTCTCGTGAGCACCCCCGTCAGGCTGACCGCCGGCGACGTCCAGAAGGGCGATCGGCTGCCCGAGCTCGCCCACGACGTGACCGCGACCACCGTCGTGCTGGGCGCGCTCGCGACCCGCGACTGGCGGCCGATGCACCACGACCACGACTTCGCGGTCAACCGCAACGGCACCCGGGACATCTTCCTGAACACGCCCAACCAGGCGCACTGGTTCGAGCGCTACGTCACCGACTGGACCGGGCCGCACGGGCGCGTCGCCAGGATGATCTTCAACATGCAGGACTCCGTGTACCCCGGCGATCACATGATCTACCGCGGTACGGTCTCGAACGTCGAGACCGACGATCGCGGCTGCTGCTGGGTGGACGTGGAGGTCGAGCTGACCGCCGGCGATCGCCTGTGCACCACGTGCTCCGTGCGCGTGGCGCTGCCCTCCGACGCGAGCGACAACCCCTGGAAGCGCCGGGGCGAGGACTGGAAGCCCTGAATTCTGTGCCCCGCCGAAGGGGGCCGAGGAGCCGACATGGATCTGGACTTCACCGAGGAGCAGGGAATGCTTCGCGAGATGGTGCGGGGCGTCTGCAGCGAGTACGCGCCGCTGGACATCGTGCGCGAGCTCGAGGACGATCCCACCGGATACCCGTCGGACTTCTGGAAGCAGCTCGGCGAGCTGGGCCTGCTCGGGATCCTGATCCCCGAGGAGCTGGGCGGCGCCGAGCAGAGCATGCTCGAGGCGGTGATCGTCTACGAGGAGCTGGGGCGCTCGCTCGCGCCCTCGCCCCACTTCGTCAGCGCGATCCTGGGCGCCGGGGCGCTGCGCGCGGCGGGCAGCCCGGCACAGCAGCAGCACTGGCTGCCGCAGATCGCCGACGGCAGCGCGATCCTGACCCCGGCGTGGCTCGAGCCTGGCAACGGCTCGGGCCCGCAGGGCGTGCAGCTGCGCGCCGAGCCGCGCGCGGATGGCTTCGTGCTCGACGGCACCAAGCGCCACGTGGTCTTCGCCAGCTCCGCGACGCGCCTGCTGGTCCTGGCCCGCACCGGCGACGCGCCCGGTGCGATCGACCTGTTCCTGATCGATCCGAGGGCGAAGGGGGTGACCCTGGAGCAGGACCTGACGCTGGCCGCCGACACCCAGTACCGCGTGACGTTCGACGGCGTCGAGGTCTCCGCCGACGACCGGGTCGGCGCGGCGGGCTCGGGCTGGGCGACCTGGGATCGTGTGATGCACGACGGCATCATCGTGTGCGGGGCGCAGGCGCTCGGTGGTGCCGGGCGCGCGCTGGAGCTGACGGTCGAGTACTCCAAGGAGCGCACGCAGTTCGACAAGCCGCTGGGCGCCTTCCAGGCGCTGGCGCACTACATGGCCGACGCCGCGACCACCATCGAGGGCGGCAAGGTCGTCGTCTACGAGGCGGCCTGGGCGCGCAGCGAGGGCCGCCCGATCACGCGCCTGGCCCCGATGGCGAAGCTCTTCGGGTGTCAGACGTATCGCGACGTGACCGCCAAGTGTCAGCAGATCTACGGCGGCAATGGCTTCACGATCGAGTACGACATCCAGCTCTACTTCCGGCGCGCCAAGCAGCTCCAGCTGTCGTGGTGGGACCAGCGCTACCTCGAGGAGCTCGTCGCGGCGGCGGTGCTCGATTAGCAGCTGGTGAACGCTATGCTCGGCGCTCCCCGGCCCGGTCCCGCGGAGTGTCGAGAATGCCGCACGATCCGGGACCCTGGCTTGCGCTGGCGCGCGGTACCGGCAGTCGCGCGCGCGCCCGACGCCTGCTCGAGGCGCTCGGAGATCCTCTCGCCGTGCTCGACGCCGGCGAGGCGCGGCTCGCGGCCCACGTACCGCGCGAGATCGCGCGGGCACTCGCGAGCGGTGCCCCGCTGGTCGCGGCGCGCGCGGAGCTCGAGCGCGCGGCCGCGCTCGGTGCTCGCTGCCTCGGCCTCGGGCACCCCGGGTTCCCCGACGCCCTGCGCCGGATCCCCGATCCTCCGCTCGCGCTGTACGTGCGCGGTCCGCTGCCCAGCGGGCCGGCGCTCGCGGTCGTCGGCTCGCGACGCGCGACGCAGCGCGCGCGCGAGGTCGCCCGGAGCTGGTCGGCGGAGCTCGCGGCCGCGGGCGCCTGGGTGGTCAGCGGCCTCGCCTACGGCATCGACGCGGCCGCGCACCGCGGGGCCCTGGAGGCCGGAGGCTTCACGGCCGCGGTGCTGGCCTCCGGCCCCGACCGGGCATCGCCGCGCGGCAACGCGCGCCTGGCGCAGCGCATCCTGGACGCGGGCGGCGCCTGGATCTCGGAGCACCCGCCCGGCACGCCGGCCCTGCCGCATCACTTCCCCGAGCGGAACCGGCTGATCAGCGGGCTGGCCCGCGCGCTGCTCGTGGTCGAGGCGCGCATGGCCTCGGGCTCGCTCTGGAGCGCTCGCCACGCCCTGGAGCAGGGCCGGGAGGTCCTGGCCGTTCCGGGTCCCATCGACACCGACGCGTGTCGCGGGAGCAACCTGCTGCTCCGCGATGGCGCGCATGTCGCCCTCGAGGCGGCCGACGTGCTCTGGGCCGTGCTGGGCCGGGACGCGCCCGTCGCGCGGCCGGCGCCTCCCCGGGATCCGGCGCTGGACCCGATCCTCGAGGCCCTGCGCGAGGGCCCGGCCGATGCCGAGGCCCTGGGCAGCGCCCTCGGGCTGAGCCCTGCCGAGCTCGCCGGGACCCTGCTCGAGCTGGAGCTCGGCGGGCGGGTGACCCGGAGCGGGACTCGCGTGGCCCTGCGGGCCCCGGGAGCGGACCCCTGAGATGGGCTCTACTCTCCCGGATCCCATGGAGCGCTGCGTCACGGTCGTCGGCGGAGGTCTCGCGGGCTGCGAGGCGGCGCTGCAGCTCGCGCGCCGCGGCGTGGACGTGCGCCTGGTGGAGATGAAGCCACTGCGGCGCTCGCCCGCGCACCTGAGCGAGGCGCTCGCCGAGCTGGTCTGCTCCAACAGCCTGCGCTCCGACCGCCTGCACAACGCCGTGGGCCTGCTGCACGAGGAGATGCGGCGCGCCGGCTCGATCGTGCTCGAGGCCGCGGACGCCTCGCGCGTGCCCGCGGGTGGCGCGCTGGCGGTGGACCGCGAGGGCTTCTCGGCGCACATCGATGCCGCCGTTCGCGCCCACACGCGCATCGAGGTCGTGGCCGAGGAGCTGCGAGAGCTGCCGCCGTCTCCGGCGATCGTCGCCACCGGCCCGCTGACGGCCGACGATCTGGCGGCGCGCATCCGCGAGATCTGCGGCGACGCGCTGTACTTCTACGACTCGATCGCGCCGACGGTCTACGCCGACAGCCTGGACATGGACGTGGTCTACCGGGCCTCGCGCTACGACGAGGCGGGGCAGGGCGACTACCTGAACCTGCCGCTCGACGAGGCGGCGTACCTGGCATTCGTCGAGGAGCTGGTACGCGGCGAGAAGGTCCCGCTGCACGCCTTCGAGAAGGCGCTGTACTTCGAGGGCTGCCTGCCGATCGAGGTGATGGCCGAGCGCGGTCCGAAGACGCTTTCGTTCGGGCCGATGAAGCCGGTCGGCCTGCCCGATCCGCGCACGGGGCGTGAGCCGTACGCCGTGGTGCAGCTGCGCCAGGAGGACGCCGGCGGCACGCTCTACAACCTGGTCGGCTTCCAGACCAAGCTGCGCATCGGCGAGCAGCGCCGCATCTTCCGCAGCCTTCCCGGGATGGCCGGTGCGGTCTTCGCGCGCTTCGGATCGGCGCATCGCAACACCTTCATCCGCTCGCCGGATCTCCTCGATGCGCAGCTCCAGCACCGGCAGCGCGACGGCCTGTACTTCGCGGGGCAGATCGCCGGTGTCGAGGGCTACGTGGAGTCGGCCGCGCTGGGCCTGCTGGCGGGTGTCTTCCTCGCCGCCCGCGTCCGCGGCGAGGAGGCGCCGGAGCCGCCGCCGACCAGCGCGCTGGGCGCGCTGCTGGGCCACGTCTGCCGGGGGCCCGCTGGCGACTTCCAGCCCATGAACGTCAACTTCGGCCTCTTTCCGCCGCTGGAAGGTCCGCGCCGGGTGCCGCGGCGCGAGAAGCACCAGCGGCTGGCCGAGCGCGCGCTGCGGGACCTCGAGCCCTGGGTCGCGAGCGTCCGCGCGGTGCCCGCGTGACGGCCGCCGACGCCGCGGCGATCGAGGCCTTCGAGCGCTACCTGCTCGGCGAGTGCGGCTACAGCGTGCACACCGCCCGCGCCTACATATCTACGCTGCGGCGCCTGGCCGCGGCGGCCGAGTGCGCGCGCGACGGGGGGCTGGACCGGATCGGGCCGCTGCCCCTGCGCGCCTGGCTGGCGAGCTTCCACGGCGCCCAGAAGCCCTCGACCCGCACGCGACGCCTTTCCGCGCTGCGCTCCTTCTTCCGCTTCCGCGTGCGCACCGGCGCGCGCCCCACGGACCCCAGCGAGGGGCTCCCGGCGCCCCGGCCGGAGCGTCGCCTGCCCGCGCCCCTGCCCGCCGAGGACTGCGAGCGCGTGATCGAGGTCGAGGAGCCGCGGCGCTCCGGGCTGCTCCAGGCGCGCGACCGGGCCATGCTCGACGTGCTCTACGGCGCTGGCCTGCGCGTCGGCGAGCTGGTCGGGCTCGATGTGCGCGACTACGACCGCCACCGGCGCGAGATCCGCGTGCGCCACGGAAAGGGCGACCGGGACCGCGTGGTGCCGCTGCCGACCCTCGCCCACCAGGCCCTCGAGGCCTACCTGGAGCTGCGCGAGCGACCGGGGATCATGGGCGAGCCGATGTTCCTCAACGCCCGCGGCCGCCGCCTCTCGGACCGCTCGGTGCGCCTGGTGCTCCGCCGCCGCCTGGGCGCCGCGGGAGTTGCGCGACGCGCCAGCCCGCATACCCTGCGGCACTCCTTCGCGACGCACCTGCTCGACGCCGACGTCGACCTGCGCTCGATCCAGGAGCTGCTGGGCCACGCGCGGCTGTCGACGACGCAGCGCTACACGCACGTTTCGGCCGAGCGCCTGGCGCGCGTGCACCGGCAGGCGCACCCGCGTGCGAAGGGACGCGGAGGCAGAGGCAGCAGATGAGACCCCGGATGCGATCGACCACGGTCGTGGCGGTACGGCGCGACGGCGCCGTGGCGCTGGCGAGCGACGGACAGGTGAGCTTCGGCGACACCGTGATGAAGGGCAGCGCGCGCAAGGTCCAGCGTCTGCGCGGCGGCGAGGTGCTGGCCGGGTTCGCGGGGTCCACCGCCGACGCCATGGCACTCGTCGAGCGCTTCGAGGGCAAGCTCGAGGAGTACGGTGGGGTGCTCCGGCGCGCGGCCGTGGAGCTCGCCAAGGACTGGCGCACCGACCGCAGCCTGCGCCGCCTCGAGGCGCTCATGGTGGTGGCGGACGTCCGCGAGACGCTGCTGATCTCGGGAAACGGCGACGTGGTCGAGCCGGACGACGGCGTGGTGGGGATCGGCTCGGGCGGCGGCTACGCCCTGGCCGCGGCGCGGGCGCTGCTGGCAGCGACGGAGCTCGGCGCGCGCGAGATCGCGGAGCGCGCGCTGCTGATCGCCGCCGGCATCTGCGTGTACACCAACGACCAGCTCACCGTGGAGGTGCTGGGCGCGTGAAGTCATTCACGCCGCGCGAGGTCGTGTCGGAGCTCGACCGCTACATCATCGGCCAGGCCGACGCCAAGCGGGCGGTGGCCATCGCGCTGCGCAATCGCTGGCGCCGCCAGCAGGTCACGGGCGAGATGCGCGACGAGATCCACCCGAAGAACATCCTGATGATGGGCCCGACCGGCGTGGGCAAGACGGAGATCGCGCGCCGCCTGGCGCGGCTGGCCGGCGCGCCGTTCGTCAAGGTCGAGGCCTCGAAGTTCACCGAGGTCGGCTACGTCGGGCGCGACGTCGAGTCGATCGTGCGCGACCTGGTCGAGGCGGGCATCAAGCTGGTGCGCGACGAGGAGATGCGCAAGGTCCGCGCGTCGGCCGAGCGCGTCGCGGAGGAGCGCCTGCTCGACGCCCTGCTGCCGGGAGGCCCTGAGGCCACGCGCGAGAAGCTGCGGGCGCGGCTGCGCGACGGCGAGCTCGACGAGCGTGAGGTCGAGATCGACGTGGCCGACCGGCCGAGCCCGACCGTCGAGGTCTTCTCGCCGCAGGGCGTGGAGCAGATGGGCTTCGACCTCAAGGAGCTCATGGGCAACCTGATGCCGCGCCGTACGCACCCGCGCCGCATGACCGTGGAGCAGGCGCGGACGCACCTGATCGACGACGAGGCGCAGCGCATGATCGACTCCGACGTGGTGCGCGAGCGCGCGATCGAGGCGGTCGAGCAGTCGGGCATCGTCTTCCTCGACGAGCTCGACAAGATCGCGGGTCGCGACGCGCGCGGCCCCGACGTTTCCCGCGAGGGCGTCCAGCGCGATCTGCTGCCGCTGGTCGAGGGCACGAGCGTACCGACCAAGCACGGCAGCGTGCGCACCGACCACGTACTCTTCATCGCGGCGGGGGCCTTTCACGTGGCGCGGCCTTCCGACCTGATCCCCGAGCTCCAGGGCCGCTTCCCGATCCGCGTCGAGCTCGAGCCCCTGGACGAGGACGCCTTCGTGCGCATCCTGACCGAGCCCAGCAACGCACTGACCGAGCAGTACCGGGCGCTGCTGGCCACCGAGGGCGTGGAGCTCGAGTTCAAGCCCGACGCGATTCGCGAGCTGGCGAGGATCGCCGCGCAGGTGAACGGCAGCACCGAGAACATCGGGGCCCGCCGCCTCCACACCGTGCTCGAGCGCCTGCTCGAGGACGTGCTCTTCGAGGCCTCCGATCTGGGCGGCACCCAGGTGGTCTTCGACGCCGCCCGGGTTCACGACGCGTTGGACGCGGTCGCCCGGAACAGCGATATTTCGCGCTTCGTGCTGTAGGGCCCCAGTCCGCCGGAGGCGACGTGGACGAGCTGATCGAGAAAGCCCGTGTCCTGATCGAGGCGCTGCCCTGGATCCGGGAGTTCTCCGACCGCACGGTGGTGATCAAGTACGGCGGCGCCGCCATGGTCGACGACGAGCTCAAGATGTCGTTCGCGCGCGACGTCACGCTGCTGCGGTACATCGGCGTCAAGCCCGTGATCGTGCACGGCGGTGGCCCGCAGATCGGCTCCATGCTGGAGCGCCTGGGCAAGAAGTCGAGCTTCGTGGACGGCCTGCGCGTGACCGACGACGAGACCATGGAGGTCGTCGAGATGGTCCTGGGCGGGCGCGTGAACTCCGAGATCGTGTCGCTGATCGGCGGCGAGGGCGCGCGCGCGGTCGGTCTCACCGGCCGGGACTCGGCGTTCATCACGGTCGAACGCCAGCTCGGCGCGGGCGGGCGCGACATCGGACGCGTGGGGCGGCCCGTCTCGGTGGACCCGACGCTGCTGCGCACGCTGACGGGAAACGGACTGGTCCCGGTGGTGGCGCCGCTGGGCGCCGACGCCGCGGGGCACACGCACAACATCAACGCCGACACGGCGGCGGGCGCGATCGCCGAGGCACTGCAGGCCGAGAAGCTGATCCTCCTGACCGACGTGGAGGGCGTGCTCGACGTGGACGGCAAGCTGCGGCGGCGCATGAGCCGCGCGTCGGCGCAGATCGCCATCGGCGACGGGTCGATCCAGGGCGGCATGATCCCCAAGGTGGAGTGCTGCCTGCACGCGCTCGAGAACGGCGTGAACAGCGCGCACATCATCGACGGGCGGCTGCCGCACGCCCTGCTTCTCGAGATCTTCACCGACGGCGGCGTGGGGACGCAGCTTGTCCGCGAAGCCTGATCTCCCCGAGGACTTCCTGTCGATCGCCGACTGGCCGACCGCCGCGATCGAGGCCATGCTCGACCGCGCCGTCGAGCTCAAGGCCATGCGGCGGCGCGGCGAGCAGATCGCGCCGCTCGCCGGTCGCTCGGCGCTGATGTACTTCGCCAAGCCCAGCCTGCGCACCTTCGTCAGCTTCCAGGTCGCGGTGACCGAGCTCGGCGGCAATGCGGTCTTCCTGCCGCCCGAGCAGGTGCAGATCGGCGAGCGCGAGCCCACCGAGGACGTGGCCCGGAACCTGGAGCGCTTCGTCCACCTGATCATCGCGCGGACCTACGGGCACGACCTGCTCGAGACCCTGGCGCGCCAGGCGCGCGTTCCGGTCATCAACGCCCTGAGCGACCTGCTGCACCCCTGCCAGGCCATGGCCGACGCGCTCACGATCCGCGAGCACGGAGATCTGCGCCGCGACCTGCTCGTGTACGTGGGCGACGGCAACAACGTGGCGCACTCGCTCATGAATGTCGCCGGTGTCCTGGGCATGCAGCTCGTGGTTTGCACCCCGGAGGGCTTCGAGCCCGACCCGGCGGTGACGCGGCGGGCGCGGGAGCTGGCCGCGGCCAGCGGCGGGGAGATCCGGCTGGGCAGCGATCCGGTCCAGGCGGTGAAGGACGCAGCGTTCATCTACACCGACGTCTGGGCCAGCATGGGACAGGAGGACGAGGCCGACGCCCGCCGGGAGCGCTTCCGCCCGTACCAGGTCAACGAGGATCTGGTCGCCGCGGCGCCGGCAGCCGTCCGGGTGCTCCACTGCCTGCCGGCCCACCGGGGCGAGGAGATCACGGCGGGCGTGTTCGAGTCCGGCCGCTCCCTGGTCTTCGAGCAGGCGGAGAACCGCCTCCACGCCCAGAAGGCCGTGATCGAGGCTCTGATGTCCTGAGGGCCAGGGGCGCGATGCCCCGGCGGCCCGGCACGCGGCGCGCGTCCGCGAGGCGGCTCCGCGCGCGGACCCCGCGCCAGCGCGCGACAGGCGCGCCGCGCCCGCTCAACTTCTCTCGCCACGTTCCCGATCACTTCGGGGTCAAGGTGCGCACCGGCGAAGGAGGGTGAGCGGGCGTGAGCGGTGGCGAAGTGCCGCAGGAGGTCTCGGAGCAGTCCGTCGACCTCGATCCGGATTTCCGCAAGGAGATCCGCAAGCTGGCGTCCGGGCTCCCGGCGATGAGCTACTACGAGCTCCTCGGTGTGGAGCGCGATGCCGATGCCGCCGCCGTGCGCGACGCGTTCTTCCAGCAGTCGCGCCGCTTCCACCCCGATCGCTTCTTCCGCAAGGAGCTGGGCGCGTACGGGCCGCTGCTCAACGAGATCTACAAGCGCATCGTCGCGGCGCACGACGCGCTCCGCGATCCGAAGCTCCGCGAGGGCTACGACCGCTCGCTGGGTCCGGAGCCGTCCGATCCCGAGCCGCCGACGGTGGCGCGACCTGCCGCGACCCCGAAGCGGCCCGTGGCCCCCGCGCGACGCCAGGGCAGCAGCTCGCTGCGCGAGCGCTCGGGCCTGCGGTCGCGCCAGAAGCTGATCAAGGGCCTCGAGTCGCAGATGAAGCGCGCACGCTCGAAGGGCGACCGGCACTTCGACCAGGCCATGTGCGAGAAGAAGCGCGAGAACTGGGCCCAGGCGGCGTCGCTGCTCAAGCTGGCCATGGCCTTCGCCCCGCGCGAGAACCGCTACCGGCGCGAGCTCGAGGAGATCCTGCCGCAGGCCAACGCCGAGCACGTGCGCGCCCAGCGCGAGCGGGCCGAGCAGCTGCTGGAGCAGGGCAACGGTCCCGAGGCGCTGGAGCTGCTGCTCGACTGCTCGGAGCTCGAGCCCACCGACGCCGAGCTGGCCCATCGCGTGGCGCGGCTCACCGTCCAGATCGATGGCGACCTCGAGCGCGGTCTGGAGTTCGCGCGGCGCGCGATCTCGCTCGACGAGGAGTCCAGCGAGTACCACAAGACCCTGGCGCGGCTGCTCAAGAAGAAGGGCGACCGCGCGGGCGCTCGCAGGGAGTACCAGCGGATCTGGGAGAAGGATCCGCTCGATGAAGAGGCCAAGAAGGAGCTGCAGAAGCTGTAGGCCGGGAGTCCGGTCGGCTCTGCCTGGAGAGACGAAATGAGTCGCGTCATCGGCATCGACCTCGGGACCACGAACTCGTGTGTCGCGATCCTCGAGGACGGCCAGCCCGTGGTGGTTCCGAACACCGGCGGCTACAAGACCACCCCATCGATCTTCGCGGTCACCGAGGACGGCAAGCGCCTCGTCGGCCACCTGGCGAAGCGGCAGGCGATCACGAACGCCACCAACACGGTCTACGCCGCCAAGCGCCTGATCGGGCGCGCCTACGACTCGCCGGAGGTCGCCCGGGCGCGGGACCTGCTGCCGTACAAGCTCGTCCAGGGGCCGAACAACGACACCCGCGTGGAGGTGGCCGGCCGCGTCTACACGCTGCCCGAGATCTCGGGAATCGTGCTGCGCGAGATGAAGCGCGTGGCCGAGGAGTACCTGGGCGAGACCGTGCAGCAGGCCGTCATCACCGTGCCCGCGTACTTCAACGACGCGCAGCGCCAGACCACGCGCGACTCTGGCCGCATCGCCGGGCTCGAGGTGCTGCGCATCATCAACGAGCCCACGGCCGCCGCCCTCTCGTACGGCTTCGGCCGGGACGACAGCGAGAAGATCGTCGTCTACGACCTCGGCGGCGGCACCTTCGACGTTTCGATCCTGGAGATGGGCAAGGGCGTGATCGAGGTGCTCTCGACCTGCGGCGACACCCACCTGGGCGGTGAGGACTTCGACCGGCGCATCGTCGAGTGGCTGCTCGAGGACTTTCACGGCCGGCAGGGCGTGCAGCTCGGCGACGACACCATGGCCCTGCAGCGCCTCAAGGACGCCGCGGAGAAGGCCAAGTGCGATCTCTCGCAGGTGCAGTCCACCGAGGTGAACCTGCCCTTCATCGCGGCGGACGCCGAGGAGAACCCGCTGCACATGAGCGCGCTGCTCGGGCGCGAGCAGCTCGAGGAGCTCGTGGGAGACCTGGTCGAGCGCACCAGCTCGATCTGCCAGCGCGCGCTCGAGGACGCCCAGCTCTCTGTCGACGACATCGATCAGGTGCTCCTGGTCGGTGGGCAGACGCGGATGCCGCTGGTGCAGAAGTTCGTCGCGGAGTTCTTCGGGAAGACGCCGCACAAGGGCGTGAACCCCGACGAGGTGGTCGCCGTCGGTGCCTCGATCCAGGCCTCGATGCTCGGTGAGGACCAGGAGGGTCCGCTGCTCGTGGACGTGACGCCGCTCTCGCTGGGCATCGCGACCTACGGCGGGCGCTTCGCGCGCCTGATCGAGCGCAACACCACCGTGCCGACGTCGCGCCAGGAGATCTTCACCACCACCCGCGAGAACCAGACCGCGGTCAAGATCCGCGTCCTGCAGGGGGAGAGCGAGGTGGCCGACGAGAACGATCTGCTCGGCGAGTTCGTGCTCAGCGGCATCCGGCCCGCGCCCAAGGGCGATCCGGAGATCGAGGTCACCTTCGACATCGATGCCAACGGCATCGTGGGCGTCTCCGCCAAGGATCTCGAGACCGACCAGGAGCAGTCGATCGAGGTCAACCCGCGCGGCCTGCTGAGCCCCGAGGAGCTCGAGAAGCTGGCCGACGAGTATCGCGGCGACGACGAGGTCGCGGTCAAGGGCTGACGGTGGACGGAGCTCGCAGCCAAGAGGTCACCCGGCTGCTCAAGCGGGGGTTGAACTACTACGGGCTGGGAGACCTGCGCTCGGCGATCGGCTGCTGGGAGGAGGCCCGGCAGCTCGACCCCGAGAACCAGGCGGTGCACGACTACCTCGAGACGGCCTACGAGGAGTTCGAGTCCGATCCCTCGGGCAAGGCCGGGGTGGCGGAGCCGCTGGGCGAGGAGGATCCGACGCCGGTGTCCGGCGACGCGCCGGGCCCGGCGCTCGAGGCCCGCGAGCTGGACGACGACCCCACCCCCGTGAGCGTGGCCCAGGTCGATCCGTTCGGCGCCATGGACGACGATCCCGACACGCTGATCTCGGGCGCGCTCGAGGCCTACAAGGCCGGCCGCCTCGAGGATGCCTGGGGCGAGCTGCAGAAGGTGGCGAGCGCCGAGCCCGAGCGGCTCGACGTGCAGGGCTACCTGCAGCTGATCCGCGCCGACCGCGCGAAGGTCTGGGCGCGGGAGATCGGCGACCAGGGGCGCGTGGTCCAGCTACGCCGGCCCACGCAGGACCTGATGGGCATGAAGCTGGCGCCCGACGAGGGCTTCCTGCTCAGCCAGGTGGACGGCAGCCTGACCCTGGCGGATCTGATCAGCCTGTCCTCCTCGGACCGGGTGCGCACGCTCGAGATCCTCGCGCGCTTCCTGCGCGAGCAGATCATCGGCTAGCCCCAGCGGCCGGCCGGTCAGCGGGAGCGCGCGGCGCGCTCAGGCGCGCCGGCGCAGCAGCGCTCCCAGGCCCAGGGCGATCAGCCAGGCTGCCGAGGGCTCGGGCAGGCCGAACTCGCGGCGCAGCTTGGCGGCCACGGCGCGGCGGATGTCGCCGTTGCTCTGGGCGACCTCGACGAAGGAGCCCTCGCCGCCGGTCGCGAAGTCGCGGTAGAACCACTCGTGGTAGCTGAGCTCCGACTGCTGCAGGCCGAGATCCGCGATCAGGCCGGCCTCGAACTGCTCGAACCCGGCGATGATCGCCGCCTGCTGCTCCGGCGTGAAGCTGCTGAACTGAGCGCTCGGGTTCGCCTCGGCGTCGATGCCGTCGGCGCTGAAGAACTGGGCCAGGAGCCGGCGGCTCACGCGCTGCGAGTCCTTGAGCTCGGTCTCCTCGTTGGCGTTGGTCGGCGGGTCGAAGGCCTGCGGCCGGATCGGCAGGCCGTTGACCACGATGCCGGCGGCGTTGGCGTCGGCCACCGCCTGCAGGTCCGCGCCCCAGCCCGGGTCGACCGGCAGGGTGAGGAAGGAGCCGGGTGCGAGCTCGATCTCGAGCTCGACGATCGGGCTCGCCGCGATCTGGAAGTTCTCGCTGCCGTCCCCGACCAGGTCGATCACCAGGTTCGAGCTGCTGAACGCGTTCATGCCGAACATCGGCGTCGCGCCGCTGATCGCGCTGGCCACCGAGGTCAGGCCACCGACCGGATCGGTGAGCAGGGAATCCGGGTCGAAGTCGCGAACCGTGCCCTCGATCCGCGTCGCCAGGGCGTCTGCCTCGCCCGGGGTGGTGATGACGGTCCAGCCCAGCGGTGTGTCGGGCTCGCTGCCCGGATTGCTGCTGGGCGTGAGGGCGCTGGTGAGCTGCCCGTTGGCCCAGTACACCAGGTTGAAGGCGACGCCGCCCGCGGGGAGGCTATCGGACGCGTCGCGCAGGCCCGCCGCGATCTCGTCGCGGATCAGCGCATGCTCGGCGTCGTCGATCGTGCCCGAGGCATCCACGAGCATGATCAGCTCGACGTCGACGGTCTCGATGGTGCCGGCCCCGGCCAGCCCGGGTCCCAGGATCATCAGCGCAGCCAGTAGCCAGCCGTGTACGCGCACCGCAACTCCTCCTGTTCCACCCCGCATCCCTGTGTCGCCATTAGACCCCGCCAGGTGGCCCGGAGGCAACCCCTCACATGCAGGCGGCCCACGCGCAGGAGGCGCGCAGGGAGCGCGCAGGGCGGCCCGGCACGGTCGCCCGGGCGCGTTCCGGCGCCGGGATCGGGGGCCTCCCCGGGGCCCCGGGGGCCCGGGACGCGCGCTGCGGGCCGGGCGCTATCCTACGCCGCCATGAGCGACGTGAAGCGGGTCGTGCTCGCCTACAGCGGCGGGCTCGACACCTCTGTGATCCTGCGCTGGCTGATCGAGACCCACGGCTGCGAGGTCGTGGCCTGGTGCGGCGACGTGGGCCAGGACGAGGACCTCGACGAGGTGCGGACCAAGGCCGCCCGGACCGGGGCGGTGGACTGCGTGATCACCGACCTGCGCGAGGAGTTCGTCCGGGACTACGTGTTCCCGGCGATCCAGGCGAACGCGATCTACGAGGGCACGTACCTGCTGGGCACCTCGCTGGCGCGGCCGGTGCTGGCGCAGGATCAGGTCCGTGTCGCCCTGGAGTGCGGAGCTGATGCGGTCGCGCACGGCTGCACCGGCAAGGGCAACGACCAGCTGCGCTTCGAGCTGGCCTTCCAGGCGCTGGCGCCGCAGCTGCGGATCATCGCTCCCTGGCGCGAGTGGGATCTGGGCGGCCGCAGCGAGCTGATGGCCTACGCCGAGAAGCACGGCATCCCCGTCTCGGCCACGCTGAAGAAGCCCTACTCGATCGACCGCAACCTGTTCCACATCTCCTACGAGGGGGGCGTGCTCGAGGATCCCTGGCGCGCTCCCGACGAGGCCATGTTCGAGTGGACCACCTCGCCGCTCGATGCGCCCGACGCACCCGCCGAGGTCGAGATCGGCTTCGAGCGCGGCGTTCCGGTGTCGATCGACGGAGAGCGCCTCGACCCCGTGCCCCTGCTGCGCCGCGCCAACGAGCTGGCGGCGGCGCACGGCGTGGGCCGCGTGGACATCGTGGAGGACCGCGCGGTCGGCATGAAGGCGCGCGGCGTCTACGAGACCCCGGGCGGCACGGTGCTGCACCTGGCGCACCGGGCACTCGAGTCGATCACGCTCGACCGCGAGGTGATGCTCGAGCGCGACCGGCTCAGCCCGCGCATCGCGCAGCTCATCTACGCCGGCTTCTGGTTCTCGCCCGAGATGGACTTCCTGCGCGCCGCGGTCGAGCAGAGCCAGCAGCGTGTGACCGGCGACGTGCGCCTGCGCCTGTACAAGGGCGCGCCGAGCGTGCTGGGACGCCGCTCGCCGTACAGCCTGTACAGCGAGGAGATCGCGACCTTCGAGGCCGACCCCTCCTACGACCAGCGCGACGCCACCGGCTTCATCCGCCTCAACGCGCTGCGCCTGAAGCTCCAGGGGCGCTAGCGGAACTGCTGACGGGGCCGGATCCCGCGCGAGATCGCGCGAGATCGCGCGAAGTGCCGCGCGTCCGCGGCTTGCGCCGCTCCCTGCGTCGGCGCTGCGCGCGCGGCGTGTTGACCCGCGGCGGCCACGCGTAGTACAGGCGGGGTCGTCCGCCGGTGGGGGCTTGCTCGAGGAGCCGAGATCCCCCGTGCAGCGCGGCCCGGCCATCGCGACCCTGCTCAGCGCGCTCGCGCTCCTGCTCGGGACGACGGGGCGTGCCCCCGCGCTCGAGATCGAGCTGCCGGCGGGGCGCGAGCTGCGCCTGCACGGCTTCTACGAGGCGCGCCTGGCGCTGGCCGGCGAGGGAGTGCCGCTGGCCCGCGGCAGCCCCGAGCGCTTCCGTCACGCGCTCCAGCTCGAGGTCGAGGTCGATCTCTTCCCCGAGGGCGTCGGGCCCTTCGACACGCTGCGCCTGTACGGCCGCGGCGTGCTCGCGTACGAGTGCCTGTACGAGCGCGCCTGCGGGCTGCTGCGCGGTGCCGATCACTTCGGCGGCGCTCGCCGCCGGCCGCGGCGGGTGCCGGCGGTCTTCGCCGGCGACGCGCGACCCTCGCGCGTGTACGTGGGCGGCTTCCACGGGCGGCGGGTCACCGCCCTGCCGCAGCTGACGCTGGAGCGGACGCGCCCCGTGCTGAGCCCGGGCCGGCGCCTGCGCAGCTGCTTCAACGGGCCCGACGAGTACATCCGCGGCAACCCCGCCCTGTACGGGCCACTGTGCAACGGGGCCGATCCGTCGCTGCTGACCGGGCCGCATCATGGCGCGGTCGGCGGCAGCTTCTTCGCGACCGCCCGCGTGCACGCCGGCGCCTTCGCCCTGCCGGCGCGCTTCGGGCTGCTCGGCATCGCGCGCGCGGATCTCGGTGAGGCGCGCCATGCGGAGCTCCTCGCCACGCTGCTGCCCGACGCCGATGGCCGCATTGTCGGAGGCCTCACGCCCGAGCGGGAGTCGCTGCGCCGCGGGCTGCTCGCGGCCGGCCGCGTCGACGAGGCCGCGGCGCTGCGCACCGGGACCTTCGACGCGGCGATCGACGAGCTGCTGGCGACCCGCCGCGACACCGGCACCTTCGAGCGCATCGCCCGCTCGCTCGCGCCGGAGCTGCTCGAGGCCCGCTGGGGCGCCGGCGAGCTCGGCGACCTCACGCAGCGCTACCTGGCGAGCCTCGACATGCCGCTGCGCCCCGACGGCTACCTGCGGGGCACGGCGCTGGACCTGGTCAACGAGCGCGCGCAGGGACTGGCCGCCGGGATCCCCGGCCGGCTCTCCGTGCAGGCCTACCTGGACTTCGCCGGGCCCGACAATCCCTTCATCCGCCCCGGCGACCTCGAGCGCGGTGCGGTGCCGCTGCTGGTCGGCCCCGACGGGCTCGCGAACACGGCCGACGATCTGCCGTCCACCCGCAGTGGCGTGCGGCTGCGGGGCGTCGATCCCGCGGGCAGCCTGGTGGGTGCGGGCTTCGACTACGAGGGCGCGGGCGTGGTCGAGATCGACGGGCAGATGGTCGAGCTCTACGGCATCCGCGATCGCGAGCAGCTGCGGCGCCGCGCCTGCGCGTTCCTGCTGGACCGCCCGCTCGACTTCCCGCTCGGCTGTACCCCGGCCGACGTCGGCCTGGGCTCGCCGCAGGAGCTGGAGCGGCTCGGCTGCCGGCTCGAGGGCGACGCGATCCCCGCGGAGCTGCGGCGCGTCATGGGCTTCAATGCGGACGGCCACTGCATCCACCTGAACGTCGCCGACGAGCCGCGCCAGCAGCGCGACGGCAGCTTCGAGGGCGGCGTCGATCCCCGGGTGCTCGTGGCGCTCGGCGCTCCGGGCCTGCGCCCCGCCGGGGCGCGCTCGGAGCCGATCGATCTGACCGATCTGCTCGCCCGCGCGCGGGCCGGCGCCGGCCTGCCCGCGCGTCCTCGCGCCGCCGACGGTGGCCTGTACTTCGACACGCAGGGGCACGCACGCTTCCGGCGCCGACACCGCCGCAGCGTCTCGAACCTGGATCTCGACTTCGGCGAGAGCGAGCTGCGCTGGTCACACGGCGCGGCCGAGGACGAGCACGAGCTGCGCGAGCTCCGTCTCGACTTCGAGCTGCTCGACGGCCAGCTGCGCGGTCGCGTCGGCAAGCTGCTGTTCAACTGGGGCAAGACGGAGCTCTTCCGCAACACCGATCGCTTCAACCCGCTCGACACCGGCGGGGGACTGCTGCGCCCGCTCGAGGAGCTGCGGATCGGGCAGTGGGCCGCCAGCTTCACCCTGGCGCCCGACGCCTGGCTGCGCGCGGGCCCGTTCGAGGATCTGCGCCTCGAGCTCGCGGTGGTCGTCGACGATCTGCAGCGCGACGATCCGGGTCGCTGCGGGGAGCCCTCCGCCCTGCCCGGCAGCTGCCAGGCCACGGAGAGCGCGATCGGCGCGGGCCTGCTCGGCTACGGGCTCGTGGGCGCGGTGGATCCCTGGCACGATCGCGGCAGCTGGCTGGAGCGCATGGACGTCGGTCTGCGTCTGGAGGGCCGTCTGGGGCGCTTCAGCTTCGAGATCAGCGACTTCTGGGGCTGGGACGACGTGCCCACCCTGGAGATCGTCCACCGGCATGCGCGCCTGGTCGACGACGTGACCGGCGCGCCGCTGCGGGCCGGCGGCGCGACCTGCCGCTGGCGCGCGGCCGACGGCAGCGCCACGAGCGAGCGCTCGCTCTCGGTCGGCCCCAACGGCGTGGACGGTGACGACGACGACGCGGTCCCCAGCGCCGGTGACTGCCTGCTCTGGGCACCGCCGGACGCCTCAGGCCGCCAGCGCCTGCGCGATCCCGACGCGATCGCCGCGAGTCACGGCGCGAACCAGACGCTCTTCCACCTGACCTGCACGCTCAGCTTCGATCCCGAGGACGGCTACTGCGACCAGGACGTGTTCAACAGCCCGCAGCGCTTCGAGCAGCTCGCCGCGGCGCTCGGTGGCGACGGCGGGCTGATCGGCGTGCTGCTCGGCCTCGACCGGATCCGCGCGCAGGTGCCGCTGCCCGGTGCTGACTCCGCTTCGATCGAGGCGCGCGAGGCGGCGCTCGCGCTGCGCCTGCAGGAGATCGGCGCCTCGCGGCTCTTCGCGCCGGTCAACGCGACGGGCAACATCGGTGTGGACCTGCTCGCGGGCACGGGCCTGACCCCGGAGCAGCGAGCGGGCATCGGCCTCGGCCCCGCCGGGGGCCTGCTCGGCGGCGAGGGGGCGCTCACCGTCGAGCAGGGGGCCCTGCTCGGCTGTGGCCCCGCGTACGGCACGCCCTGCGGTCGCTGGGACCTGGCCGACTTCACCGGTCAGCGCGCGCACCCGGGCAGCCGCGGCGAGCTCGGCTCACTGCAGCTGATCGCGCGGCTCGACGCGGGCGATCCGCTGACGCCGGAGATCCTCGGCGTGGACCCCGAGGCGTTCGCCGGCATGTCCGTCCGCGCCAAGCGCGAGATCCTCGACCGCGGGCGCGGCACCCTGGCCCGGAGCCTGGGGCGCCTCCCCTCGGAGGTGGTCGGCGGGATCGACCTGCTCAACGCCGACGCCAGCGTGCTGCTGCAGGAGAGCTCGATCCTGAAGGCATGGGCGCCCGACATGCTGGTGGGCACCCGGCTCGACGCGGCCGGGCGGCTGGTCTGGCTGCCCGGGATCAACACGGCGCGCGAGCGCACGCCGGAGCTCGACCATCTGCCGCGACGGCTCGAGCTCCCGGCCGAGGCGGCGCTCGCCCTGGGTCCCGCCGGGCGGCGCAGGCTGGCGTCGGCGGCCTTCAACGAGACCGTCGTCGACGGCTGGGTGGAGCCGGCGCCCTGGCAGCTGGATCCGTACTGGGAGGCCCGCGGCGTGATCCTGTACCGGGCCGACCCCGAGCGGCCCTTCGGCCACCCCGATGCCCTGGAGATCTCCGGGGGCAGGCTCATCGGCGGCGATCCGCAGCGGCTCGAGCCGGGCACGAGCAATGCGTTCCGCAAGCTCGCCGACGGCACGCCCTACGGCGAGTACTGCGGTCCGGCGTTCGCCTCGACCGGTGTCGATGCCTCGGGTCGCCACGCCTTCAACGGCGGCTGCTCCAGCCTCGAGATCATCTCGGCCAACCACGACCGCCTGCTGATGGCGACCGAGATCGTGGGCAGCGACCGCGAGTTCGATCCGCCCGAGACCCTGGCCGAGCTGAGCGCCTGGATCGATCACGAGCTGCGGCTCGACCCCGACGCGGCGCTGCGCGGCGACCCCGTGTCGGGGCCCGACGGGATCCTGGCGCGCAATCACTGGGCCGACCTGGACTTCGCGCGCACGGGTCGGCGCGCCGACGCCCAGGACGTGATCGCCGTGCGGGCCTCGCCGGGCGTGAGCCCCTCGACGTTCGTCTCGCCGTTCGCGGGCGTGTCCGACGCGGCGTCGCTCGACGAGGAGGGGCGCCTGCGCCGCCGCAGCGAGTTCGTGCGCGGCTACGATCCGGCCTCCTGTCCCGATCTGCACAGCGGTGCGTGTCACCTGAAGCTGTCGCTCTCGTTCGCGCCCGGCTCCCAGGTGCTCGAGGACTCGCTGCCGTTCGACCGGCGACCCGACGAGCTGGTGGCCTCGCTGCCGATCGCGTTCCCCGCCGAGCGCGTCGGTGACGGTGCCCGCGTCCGGGTCAACCTGCTGAGAATGGACCTCGAGCAGCGCCTCGACCTGGCGAGGCTGCTCGCCGGCGAGGCGGTGGTCGATCCCGACAGCGGTGCCGAGGTGCGGCTCATGCCGGCCCAGCGCGCGGCGCTGCTGGGGGAGAACGGCGAGCCGGGCCTCGACCTCGACCGCGACGGTGTGCCCGACCTCGACCGCGATCGCGACCACGTGTACGACGGCATCGACGACTACACCCCGGGTCCCGTGACCGATGACAACGTGCTCTGCGGCAGCGGGATTCCCGGCGACCCGCTCCAGGACGCGATCCAGTTCGAGCCGTACCTGCGCAGCGAGGCGCGCGACGGTGCGGCGTTCGCCGCGGCGCTCGGCGAGCTGCCGCCGCGCTCGCCGGTGTTCTGCAGCGCGAACGCGGGGATGCTGGCTTCCACGCGCTCCACGCTGCCGCTGAAGAAGGCGCGGGGTGACGGCCGCTACGGGCGGCTGCAGTTCGCCTGGCACGACGGGCAGCAGGTCGCCCTGGACCACCGCAAGCACAACGTCTTCGGGATCGGCCTGGACTTCACCGAGGACGTGACGCGAACCACCTGGGGCGTCGAGGCGAGCTACGCGGCGCGACGCTGGTTCGCCGACTCGCGCGACACGGTCGACGGTCGCAGCCGCTCCGACGAGGCCGTGCTCAGCGTCTCGGTGGACCGGACCGCCTACCTGCGCTTCCTGAACCCGGACAGCAGCTTCTTCGTGAACTTCCAGATGTTCCTGCGCTGGCTCACCGACTACGAGGGCGGCGAGGATGACCTCGACGGCTTCTACGGTCACACCTCCGCGCCGCTGACGAGTCTGCTCACGCTCAACGTGCAGACGCGCTACTTCCAGGGGCGCGTCGAGCCGCAGGTCACGCTGATCCACCTGCCGCAGGAGGCGCAGCTCGGGCTGATCGCCGAGATGCGCTACCAGTGGACGCCGTCGGTCTCGACCACCGTCGGCTTCATGCACTTCGCCGGCCGCGCGGCGCGCGCCGAGGCGTTCTACGACCCGGTCGGTCCGGGACTCGGGTCCCCCGAGAACAGGGTCTGGACGGGCGGCGGGCTGACGCGTGGACTGACCTCGGTGCTCAACCGCGACGAGGTCTTCCTCGACCTGCGCGTGGCATGGTAGCGGCGGCGACCGCGGCCTCGTGCCACTCCGGGCCGCGGCGTCCTACAATCCGCGCGGGTCGGGGCCGGCAGCCCCGCCCGTCTCGCAGGCCGGGGTGGGAGATCGATGCGCACGCGGGTAGCGGTTCTGCTCTCGGGATCGGGCACGACGTTCGAGCACGCGGCGCGCGAGCGCGCAGCGGGGCGGCTCGACGTGGACTTCTGCGCCGTGGTCGCCTCGAAGGCCGGCGCCGGCGGGCTCGAGCGCGCGCGCGATCACGGCGTGCCGGCCGAGCTGGTCGAGCGGCGCGCGTTCGACGACGAGCGCGCCTTCAACGACGCCCTGCACGCGGTCCTGGAGCCCCACCGGCCCGACCTGGTCGCGCTGATGGGCTTCCTGTCGCGGCTCGAGATCCGCGGCTACGCCGGGCGCGTGATGAACGTGCACCCCGCGCTGATCCCGTCATTCTGCGGCAAGGGCTTCTACGGCGACCGCGTGCACCGCGCGGTGCTGGAGGCGGGCGTGAAGCTGACCGGCGCCACCGTGCACTTCTGCGACGAGGAGTACGACACCGGACCCATCATCGTGCAGCAGGCCGTCCCGGTCCTCGAGGGCGACACGCTCGACGCGCTGCGGGCCCGGGTGCAGGCCGCGGAGCGCGAGATCTACCCGCGCGCGATCCAGCTCTTCGCCGGGGGCCGGCTGCGGGTGGAGGGGCGCCGGGTCCGCGTGCTGCCGGGGCCGGCCGCCTAGCTTCGCCCGCCTCAGGTCACCCGCGCGCAGCGCCGATGCAACAGGCGTGCACGCGCGCGTCCTGCTGGTGGATGCGGACTCCGGGGTCCGGGAGTGGATCTCCGCGGCCCTGAGCCGGGAGGGATACGGGGTCGTGTCCGCGCCACCGGGTCCCGAGGTCGCGGGGCGCCTGGCGAAGGACGGGCCGTTCGACGTGGTGGTGACCGACCTGTCCACCTGCGAGGGAGGCGGCATCGAGCTGCTCGAGGCCGTGCGCGGCGCCTCGTCGGAGACCGAGGTCGTGGTGCTGGCCGAGGACGCCGCCGCCGCGGCCGCGATGCAGGCGCTGCGTCTCGGCGCGGCGGACTACGTGCGCAAGCCACTCGGCGAGCACGACGTGGGCCTGGCGGTGCGCCGCTGCCTGCTCACGCGGCGCCTGATGCGCGAGAACGAGGCCCTGCGAGCGGCGATCCGGGCCTTCGAGTCGGCGCGCTCGCTCGGCTCGTGCCTGGAGACGGCCGACGTGCTGCCGCTGGCCCTGGACATGCTGAGCGAGGCCCTGGACCGCGATCGCGCCGTGGCCCGCCTGGTCGAGGTCGACGGGCCGATCGAGGGCGTGTACCTGCGCGGCTTCGGCGACGCCGAGGGCGCCGAGCTGCGGGGCCGCATCGAGCGCGACAAGCTCTTCGACCCCCACGAGCTCGAGCGGCCCTCGGCGCGCGGCTCCGAGAGCCTGCACAACGGTCTCGATCGCCTCGGCCTGGACTCGGGCGACCTGCTGGCCCTGCCGCTGCGGGTCGACGGACGCCTGGTCGGGGGCATCTGGCTGTTCGCAGGGGAGCGCAGCTTCGAGACCGAGGAGGTGCGCCGCGCCGAGATCGTCGTGCGCCAGGCCGAGCTCGCCCTGCTCAATGCCCAGCGCTTCGTGCAGGCCACCGAGAAGGCCTTCGTCGACGACGTGACCGACCTGTACAACTCGCGCTACCTGCTGGCCGCGGTCGACCGCGAGATCGAGCGCGCGGACCGGGGCCGGCTCGAGCTCAGCGTGCTCTTCCTGGACCTCGACCGCTTCAAGCTGGTCAACGACCGCTACGGGCACCTGGTGGGCTCGAGCGTGCTGCGCGAGCTGGGCGGGGTGCTGCGCGAGTGCAGCCGCACGATCGACACCGTGGGCCGCTACGGGGGCGACGAGTTCACGATCCTGCTGGTCGACACCGGCCTCGAAGGGGCACAGCAGGTGGCCGAGCGGATCCGCTCGGCCGTGGCCGGGCGGCCCTTCGGGGCCGATCGCGGCCTGCGCCTGCAGCTGACCCTGAGCGTGGGCGTGGCCACGTTCCCCTTCCACGGGCGCTCGCGGGAGCAGGTGCTCGACATGGCGGACAAGGCCATGTACCTGGCCAAGGCCCTCGGTCGGGACCGCGTCTGCACGGCCGACGAGCTGACGATCTCGCCCTGAGGCCGCGGTTCGCGCCTCGCCGCGGCCCCGGCCCGGGACCCCGGCGTCTGCGGTCGGGCCGGCGTCTTTGACCCTCTCCCGCGCCGCTGGTAGCCTCCGCGGGCCGCGGGGTCGGGCCCGCGACCCCCGGGAGGATGCGTGAAGGCCCTCGACCCACTGGGCAAGCTACGCCGTACGCACTACTGCGGCAGCCTGCGTGCAGAGCACGTGGGCCAGGAGATCGTGCTCTGCGGCTGGGTGCATCGCCGCCGGGACCACGGCGGGGTGATCTTCGTGGACCTGCGCGACCGCAGCGGCGTGGCGCAGGTGGTCTTCCGGCCGGACTCGGGCGCGACCGACGCGCACGCGCGCGCCCACGAGCTGCGCTCCGAGTACGTGATCGCCGTGCGCGGCGAGCTCGTGCGGCGCGAGGACGACGCGAGCAACCCGAACATGGCCACCGGCGAGGTCGAGCTGACGGTCCGCGACCTGCGCCTGCTCAACACCGCGACCACGCCGCCGTTCCCGGTCGAGGACGAGGTCGAGGTGGACGACGCGGTGCGCATGCGCAACCGGATCCACGACCTGCGCCGCCCGGTCATGCAGCAGCGCCTGATGCTCCGCGACCGGCTCAATCGATCGCTGCGCGCGAGCTGCACCGACCTGGAGCTGCTCGAGATCGAGACGCCGATGCTGGCGCGCGCCACGCCCGAGGGCGCGCGCGACTTCCTCGTGCCCAGCCGCGCCTATCCCGGTCAGTTCTACGCGCTGCCGCAGTCGCCGCAGATCATGAAGCAGCTCCTGATGGTCGCGGGCTACGACGGCTACTTCCAGATCGCACGCTGCTTCCGCGACGAGGACCAGCGCGCCGATCGCCAGCTCGAGTTCACGCAGCTCGACCTGGAGATGTCGTTCGTCGGCGAGGACGAGGTGCTGGCCGCGCTCGAGAAGATCACGGCACGCGCGTTCGCCGACGTGCTCGGCGTCGAGCTGCCGCGGCCCTTCCCGCGCCTGGCGTTCGACGAGGCCGTGGGGCGCTACGGCTCGGACAAGCCCGACACGCGCATCGCGCTGGAGCTGGTGGACCTCTCGAGCGTCGTCGCGGGCTGCGGCTTCAAGGTCTTCGCCGACGCGGTCGCGCAGGGCGGGGTGGTCAAGGGCCTGCCGGTGCCCGACGCCCGGGACCTGGGCCGGCGTGACATCGACCGGCTCGGCGAGCAGGCGCAGGCCTGGGGTGCGCGCGGGCTGGCCTGGGTGCGGGTGCAGGACGACGGGAGCTGGCAGTCGCCGATCGCCAAGTTCCTCTCCGAGGAGGTGCGCGCGGAGATCACGCGCGCCGCGGGGCTCGAGCCGGGCCACGTGATCCTCTTCGGCGCCGACCGCCCCGACGTGGTGCACGAGGTTCTGGGGCGGCTGCGCCTGGATCTCGGTGCACGCCTCGGTCGCGCCGAGCCGCGCGACTGGGACGTGCTCTTCGTGGTGGGCTTCCCGATCTTCGAGCGCACGGACGACGGCAGCCTGACCTACATGCACATGCCCTTCGTGGCACCGGTCGAGGACGACATCGCCCTGCTCGAGACCGATCCGCTGGCGGTGCGCGCGACCCACTACGACCTGGTGATCAACGGCACCGAGATCGGGTCGGGCAGCCTCAGGAATCATCGGGCCGACGTGCAGCTGCGGATCCTGGAGCTGCTGGGCTACGACGAGGCCACGGCGCGCGAGCGCTTCGGCTTCATGCTCGACGCACTCGACACCGGTGCGCCGCCCCACGGCGGCTTCGCCTTCGGGCTCGACCGGCTCGCCATGCTGATGTCGGGCGGGGAGAGCCTGCGCGACGTGATCGCCTTCCCCAAGACGCAGCGCGCCCAGGACCCGTTCCTGCAGGCGCCGGGGGCGGTCGACCCCGGGCAGCTGCGCGAGCTGGGTCTGCGGGTGCGCCGGCAGGCGCCCGAGGGAGAATGACCCGGGCGCTGCTCGTCGCGCTGCTCGGCGGCGGGATCCTGGCCGCGTCCGCAGCGGCGGCGACCAGCGAGCACACGGTCGCCGCGGGCGAGACGCTCTGGGAGATCGCGGGCCGCGAGGACGTCTACGCGGATCCGCGCCGCTGGCGCCGGATCTATGAGCACAACCGGGACCAGATCACTGACCCGGACCGGATCTACCCGGGTCAGCGCCTGCGCATTCCCCGCCGGCCCGGGACCGGGGCGGCGGAAATGGACGCCGGGGGTCGCTGAGCGCGACGCCCGGCGTCGGGCCGGCCCTACTCCAGCGCGGCCGCGTAGCCCTGCCAGCGACGCGATTCGAAGTCGAAGAGCTTGCACGCGCGCGTGGCGCGCAGGTAGTCGCCAGGGCGATACGTGCGCTCCCGGACGGTGTCGCCGTAGTGCTCGACGATCGCGTCGGTGGCCCGCGGCAGCTGGTAGAACGGGATGCGCATGTCGACGTGGTGCGGCACGTGCAGGAAGATGTTGTGGAAGAAGAAGTTCGACCAGCGCGGCATGTGCAGGATCGTGGTCCCCTCCATCTGCCCCTTGAAGCGGTCCCAGACGTCGCGCCCGTACCACGCAATCGATTCGTCGATGTGGTGTACGTACACCGAGAACCCGATCACGTAGTTCCAGAGCACGAACGGCACCGCGAAGACCTTGGTCCACATCCACAGGGCGCCGCCCAGATCGCCGTAGCGCCAGGCGCCGCCGGCCAGCAGCGCGGCGGAGACCACCAGGGCGTAGGCGACCACGATGCGCCGGTCGCGCACGACGTCGTCGCGGATCTTCCGGGGCGCGTCGAAGCGCATCATCTTGCGCCACCAGATGTCCCAGCCGTAGTAGATGCCCGCGCCCAGGGCCGACCACTTGATGCGGTGCGCCAGGCGCTGCAGCGGGCCCATGGCCCGGTACTCCTGGGGCGAGACCGGATGCCAGACGTAGTCCATGGTCTGCTTCACGGTGTGGCCGTGGTGGACGCGGTTGTGGCCGTACACCCAGGCCTCGTACACGTGCAGCGAGGGCAGCATGCACACCTGCCCGACCACGTAGCAGAGCCGCGGGCTGCGGAAGAGCGCTCCGTGGGCCGCGTCGTGGCCGATGATGAACAGCCCCGCGATGACCAGGCCGGTGAGCACCCACAGGGGCACCAGGGCCCACCAGGCGTCCACCCAGATCAGGCCCGCGACACAGCCCGCGTACACCAGCCAGTCGCGCGCGGCGTAGAGCAGGCCCCTGCGGGTGGGATTCTCGTAGACGTCCGCGGGCAGCCTGGCGATCACGTCGCTGATGCTGGGCCCCGCGTTGCCGGGCTCGCCGGCGGCAGCGGATTGGGTCATTACGGGGTCAATCCTAGCGTGCGCGGCGGCTCCCCCTCGCGCCGGCGTGTGAAACTTCGGTAAAAGGGGCCCCTGGAAGGCCCCTGCGCCAGCCGCGGGGCCAGAGGAGGGTCCATGAAGGTTCGAGCCGCCGTCGCCTGGGAGCCCGGACGCCCGCTCGAGATCGACCAGATCGACCTCGAGGGGCCGCGGGCCGGGGAGTGCCTGGTGCGCATCGTGGCGACGGGGGTCTGCCACACCGACGCCTACACCCTCAGCGGCAAGGATCCCGAGGGGCTCTTTCCCTGCGTGCTCGGCCACGAGGGGGCGGGGGTGGTCGAGGAGGTCGGCCCGGGCGTGAGCTCGGTGCGGGCGGGGGACCACGTGATTCCGCTGTACACGCCGGAGTGCCGGCAGTGCAAGTTCTGTCTCTCCGGTCGCACCAACCTGTGCCAGGCGATCCGCGAGACCCAGGGCCAGGGTCTGATGCCCGACGGCACCAGCCGTCTGTCCAAAGAGGGTCGGATGATCCACCACTACATGGGGACCTCGACCTTCGGCGAGTACGCGATCGTGCCCGAGATCGCGCTCGCGAAGGTTCGCGATGACGCGCCCTTCGACCGGATCTGCCTGCTCGGGTGCGGCGTGACCACCGGGATCGGAGCCGTGCTCAACACCGCGAAGGTCGAGCCGGGCTCGAGCGTCGCGGTCTTCGGGCTCGGCGGCATCGGGCTCTCGGTCATCCAGGGCGCCGTCATGGCCGGGGCCGATCGCATCATCGCCGTGGACGTGAACCCGGCCAAGTTCGAGATGGCCACGGCCATGGGCGCGACCGAGTGCCTGAACCCGACCGACGTCGGCGACGTGGTCGAGGCGGTCGTGGACATGACCGATGGTGGCGTGGACTACTCGTTCGAGTGCATCGGCAACGTCGAGGTCATGGGTCAGGCCCTGCAGTGCACGCACAAGGGCTGGGGCGAGTCGATCATCATCGGCGTGGCCGGCGCGGGAGAGGAGATCCACGCGCGACCCTTCCTGCTGGTGACCGGTCGTTCGTGGCGCGGCACCGCCTTCGGCGGCTTCCGCAGCCGGACCAGCGTGCCGCGGCTCGTGGATCGCTACATGAGCGGGCGCATCAAGCTCGACGAGATGGTCAGCCGCAAGCTGCCGCTCGACCAGATCAACCGGGCCTTCGAGCTGATGCACGACGGCGAGGTGATCCGCACGGTCATCGAGTACTGAAGGCGCGCGGCCCGCGCCCGGGCTCAGCGGCGCTCGCGCCCGACCTGCATGAGCAGCACGCCCAGGGCCAGCAGCAGCGCGAGGCCCGTGCCGGCGATCGCGGCCGCGGCACGCACCTCGACGTCCTCGACGCCGGCGCTCAGCAGGGCGTTGCCGTGCGCCATCAGCGCCGCCCAGAGGATCTCGTCGTCGCTCTGGCCCGCGGCGATGCCCTCGCGGATCGTCTCGCGGATGGCGCCCTCCAGGGGCAGCCCGTCGATCTTCTTGGGGTGGCACGAGCACGAGACCAGGAGCTGGCGCTCGATCCGCTCCGCTCGCGTGCCCGCGTCGGACGAGCAGCCCGCGGCGCCCAGTCCGAGCACGAGCAGGCCCGCCGCGATCAGCCCGAGCAGTGCATTGCTCATGTCAGCACCTCGCGCAGGTCCGCGATGATCTCCTCGTCGCGGATCTCCAGTCCCGGGTAGCGGCGCTCGATCGTGCCGTCGGGTCCGATCAGGAACGTGACCACCAGGTGGTCCAGCTCGCCGTCGGGCGTGCGCACCGTGCCGATGTGGTAGGCGTCGAGCACCTCCTGCACGTCGGTCGGCGCGCCGGTGCAGAACGTCCAGCCCTCGAGGTCGGCCCGGCGCGCACGCGCGTAGTCGCGCAGCTCCTGCGGCCGGTCGTGCTCCGGGTCGAGCGAGACCGACACGAAGTGCGTGCGCCGGGCCACGTCGTCGGGCAGGCGTCGCTGCAGGCGCGCGTGCGCGGCGGTGAGGATCGGGCAGGGGCCCTTGCAGCGCGTGAACACGAAGTCGAGCAGGACGGCGCGGCCGCGCAGCGAGGAGAGCCGGAACGGCTCGCCGTCGTGGCCGATGAGCTCGAAGTCGGGCGCACTCTCGGGCACCGGGGGCTCGCCCGGCGGCACGAAGCCCGCCGCGGGCGGCGCGACGACCTCGATCGAGAGCACGCGAAGGGTCGTTCCCGAGCGCTCCAGCTCGAAGCGCACGTGGCTGCCCGGCTCGAGGTCCTCGAGCAGCTCCGGCGAGGCCACGTCGAAGTTCATCTTCATCGCCGGCATGAAGCCGGCAATGTCCTGGTGGTCGATCTCGACCTGGCCGGCGGCGGCGTCGATCCGCTCCACGCGTCCGCGCACGCTGTACGTCTCGGTCGCGGGGACGCCGCAGGCCCAGGCCAGACAGGCCGCGGCGAGCAGGGAAGCCCAGCGCCCCATCAGAGCACCCGCTCGCGGGTCAGCGGCACGACGTTGCGCGTGCCCAGATCCTGGGCCTGTGCCTCGCGGTACCAGCGGAAGAAGTGGGCGGCCAGCGTCACCCAGAACACGAAGCCGGCCGGCACCCACATGATGATCCCCCCGATCTGCTGGTCCGCCAGCGCGCTGATCCCCCAGATGCGCGGCGCGATCGCGTAGGCGGTGTAGAGAACCTGGTCGGACATGGTGATCAGCAGCCCCACGAGCTTGAGCGGGAAGGGCAGCAGCAGCAGGTAGATCAGCTGGAAGGCGATCGCCGCGCGCTGCTCGCGCGCCGGTGCCAGCACCGGCCACCAGCCGATCACGGCGGTGGCGATGAAGAGCAGGTGCTCGGCGACGTGGACGTCGAGGCGGATCAGCGTGCTGTTGTAGAGCACCGGCAGGTGCCAGGCCGCGATGGTCCCCGTGAACAGGAGGAACGCGACCGGCGGCCGGCCGAGCACGCTCATGGCGGCGCCGACCGGCCGCACGGCCAGCGCGCGGCGGGCCATCCAGTCGGGCGTGCCGATCAGCAGCATGGGCGGCACGACCAGCGTGATCAGCAGGTGCTGCACCATGTGCCCGGTGAACAGGTAGCTGTCGGAGATGTCGTGCATCGGCCCCGTGAGCGCGAAGAACAGGATCACGCAGGCGCTGATGAAGCAGAGCCACTGCGCCCGCGGGACCGGCGGTCCCCAGCCGCCGCGCACGCGCAGCGGGCCCGCGGCCGCGGCGTACAGCGCCAGCAGCGCGGCGATGCCCGCGGGGATGGTCCAGTGCGTGCTCCACGCACCCAGCGCGAGGCGTCCACCGGCCCAGATCAGGCCGATGGCGGCGAGGCCGGACGGGAGCGCGGGGTGGAGCAGGATTCGGGGCACGGGGGAGTCCTCGGGCGGCGCCCGGGGCGTCAGGCCAGGACGCGCTCGGAAAGGTAGCCCTCGACCGCGTCGATCGCGATGCGCTCCTGCTCCATGCTGTCGCGCTCGCGCACGGTCACCTTGCCGTCGTCCTCCGAGTCGAAGTCGTAGGTCACGCAGAACGGCGTGCCGATCTCGTCCTGGCGCCGGTAGCGGCGGCCGATGGCGCCCGAGACGTCGTAGTCCACGCTGAAGCGGCGCCGCAGCGCGGCCGCCAGCTTCCCGGTGGGTTCGGACAGCTTCTTGGAGAGCGGCAGCACGGCCGCCAGGTAGGGCGCGATCCGGGGCGAGAGCCGCAGCACGGTGCGCTTCTCGCCCTTGACCTCCTCGGTGTCGTAGGCGCTGGTGAGCAGCGCCAGCATGCAGCGGTCCACGCCGATCGAGGTCTCGACGACGTGCGGCGTGTAGCGCTCCTTGGTCTCCTGGTCGGTGTAGCTCAGGTCCTTGCCGGAGTGCTCGGTGTGCGAGCGGAGGTCGTGGTCCCCGCGGTGGTGCACGCCCTCGAGCTCGTGCCAGCCGAAGGGGAACTCGAACTCAACGTCGTAGGCAGCGCGGGCGTAGTGAGCCAGCTCGTCGGCGCCGTGCTCGTGCCAGCGCAGGCGCGCCTCGTCGAGCCCGACGTCGAGCAGCCAGCGCCAGCGGGTCTCGCGCCAGGCCTCGAAGCGGTCCATGCCTGCATCGGGATGCACGAAGTACTCCATCTCCATCTGCTCGAACTCGCGCGAGCGGAACACGAAGAAGCGCGGCGTGATCTCGTTGCGGAAGGCCTTGCCGATCTGCGCGATCCCGAACGGCGGCTTCTGCCGCGCCGAGGTCATCACGCGCTTGAAGTCGAGGAAGATCGACTGGCAGGTCTCGGCGCGCAGGTAGACCTGTGCCGACGACTCCTCGGCGGGCCCGACCTGCGTGCGCAGCATCAGGTTGAACTGGCGGGGCTCGGTCAGGTCGTGCTCGCCGTTGTCGGATGCCGAGCAGCGGTCCGCGGGATCGACCTGATCGGCGCGGAAGCGCTTCTTGCAGGCGCGGCAGTCGACCATGGGGTCGTGGAAGTTCGCGACGTGTCCCGAGGCCACCCAGGTCTCGGGGTTGGCGATGATCG
The DNA here is from genome assembly GCA_029261925.1 of Deltaproteobacteria bacterium. GTDB lineage: Bacteria > Myxococcota_A > UBA9160 > SZUA-336 > SZUA-336 > JAGWBS01. The sequence continues at coordinate 32,297 of JAJDAJ010000111.1, forward strand.
AGGAGTCGAGGCCGACCACGTCGTCGCGCTCGCGGACCATGGTCTGCCACCAGGCGGCCTTGACGTTGTTGCGCATCTCCACGCCGAGCGGTCCGTAGTCCCAGAAGCCGGCGATCCCGCCGTAGATCTCGCTCGACGGGTAGATGAAGCCGCGGTTCAGGCACAGGCTCACGAGGGTGTCGAGATCCATGGGATCCTCCGGGGGGCCACGCGGCGCCTCCGGCGTGGCTCGCCGGGACCCGGGCCGCGCGCGGAGTATCGAGACCCCCCCGGGGAGTGTCAACCTGCGGGCGGCCCGCAGCGCGCCGCGATGGCGCCCAGCAGGGCCACCGCCGCCGTCTCCACGCGCAGCGGGCGCGCACCGGCGCCCACGGGCTGCGCTCCCGCGGCGCGCAGGCGTTCGACCTCGGCCGGCAGCAGGCCCCCCTCGGGCCCGAGCACGAGGACCGCGCCGCTCGCGCCGGGAGCCGGGGGCGGCGGGGCGCCGGCCTCGGCGAGCCAGAGCGCGGCGCCGGCGCGCGGCCGCTCCGGCAGCGCATCGGCGAAGCGCGCGAAGCTGCGCTCGCAGGTCACGTGGGGTCGCACCGTGTCGCGCGCCTGCTCGAGACCGAGGCGCAGCTGCTCGTCGAGCGCGCCGGGTCGCAGCAGCGAGCTCTGCCAGAAGCTCTTCTCGACGCGCGCGCTGCCGAAGAGCAGGAGCTGCTTGACGCCCAGAGCGGTGGCCTGCTGCAGCACCTTGCGCAGCGTCGGCGGGCGCGGCAGCGCCAGCGCCAGCGCGACCGGCAGCGGCGGGGGTGGATCGCGCTGGAGCACGACCTGCAGCTCGAGCCCGGCGGCGTCGATCGCGCGCACCGTGCCGGTGCCGAGGCGGCCGTCGAGCTCGCCGACGACCAGCACGTCGCCCGGCCGGGCGCCGAGCACGCGCCGCGCGTGCTCCAGGCGCCGGCCCCCGATCCGCGCCAGACCGTCGGTGCCGATCTCTCCGGGCTCGAGCAGCAGCGCGTTCAGCGCACCAGCTCCCGCGCGACGCGTTCGGCCTCCCCCAGGACACGCAGCAGGTTCTCGCCCAGGACCTTGCGCACGGTCGCGGGCGGGTGGCCGCGCTCCAGGAGGCCCAGCGTCAGCATCGGCAGCGCGCTCACGTCCTCCAGGCCTACCGGCATGCTGGCCACACCGTCCCAGTCGGAGCCCAGGCCGACGTGGTCGGCACCGGCCACGCGGATGGCGTGGTCGAAGTGGTCGAGCAGCGCGTCGAGTGGTGCGCGGGGTGGCGGGTGGGCCGCGAAGAACGCGCTCGCGCGCCGCTGCCGCGCCGCGAGCTCCGGCCCCGCGCCGGCATGCAGCGCCTCGAGGTCGGCGCGCCAGCGCCCGAAGAACTCGCCGATCCGCGCGCGGGTGGGCTCGTGGATGTACGCCGAGTAGAAGTTGAGCATGACCACCCCGCCGCCGGCCGCGAGCGCGCGCAGCATCGCGTCGTCGAGGTTGCGCGGGTGGTCGGTGATCGCACGGCACGAGGAGTGCGAGGCGATCAGCGGCGCGCGGCTCGCGGCCAGCGCGTCGTGGAAGGTCGCGTCGGACACGTGCGAGACGTCGACCAGCATTCCCAGCCGGTTCATCTCGTGCACGACCTCCTCGCCGAAGGCCGTCAGCCCGCCGTGCTCCGGCTCGACGGACTCGGTGATGCCCGAGGAGTCGGCCCATGCGGTGTTGAACGAGTGGGTCAGGGTCATGTAGCGCACGCCCAGGCGCCGGAAGCTGCGCAGCGCCTCGAGTCGACCCTCGATGATGTGCCCGCCCTCGAGGCCCATCATGCTGACGAGCTTGCCGGCCGCGACCCCGCGGCGGACCTCGTCGAGGGTGTCGGCGAGCACGACGCGATCCGCGTGGCGTTCGACCATGCGGTACACCGCGTCGATGCGCTCGAGAGCCTCGCGGATCGAGCGGCCGTCGCCCTCCCGCCGCGGCAGGTAGATCGACCAGAACTGCACGTCCACGCCGCCCTCCTCGAGGCGCGGCAGGTCCACGTGGCCCTCGCCCGGCGCATGGCGCTCGTCGAAGCGCCAGTCCGGGTCCTGGAACAGCGGTGTGGTGTCGGCGTGCGTATCGACCACGACCGCGTTGCGGTGCAGCAGGGCCACGTCGCGGGCGGTCCACTCGCCGCGCTGCTGCGGCGAGCAGCTGGCCAGCAGGGCGGCGGCGGCCAGGGCTGGAATCGCGCGGCGCTTCGCTCTCACGGGGGCCAGATCATGGCACGCCCCGGGCGGGGCCGGCGCCCGCCGCCCGGGGCCCCCGGGGCCGGGGCGGTCGGCGCCGCCTGCTGGAGCGGGCGCCGCGCCCCCCGTCCGGCAGATCCCGCGCAACCGGGGCGGCCCACCCGGCACCTGACCGGGGCGTGCCCCGCCGCGGCGGCCCGGGCGCGCGCCCGCGAGCGCGGGGAGGAGGAGCCGGTACCCGATGCATCCCGTGGAGATCCTTCCCGGCGCCCGGCTTTGCGGTAGACTCCGCCGCAGTGAGCCCGGGCGAGCCGGCGTGTCCCGGATCGGCGGGGGACGAGGCCCCCGGAGCCCGCGTGGGGCGTGGCCCGGACGAGCCGGCCGCACCCGGATTCGGAGAGCCATCATGGCCAGTAGCGATCTTCTCGACGCGTACGAGCAGGACGAGCGCGCCCTCCGGGGCGCGATCCTGTCGGAGCCCATCTCGGCCCTGGAGCCCAGGCCCCCCGTCCTGCTCACGCCCGAGGCGAGCGTGCGCCGGGCGGTGGATCTCATGGTCAAGAACCACACCGGCTGCGTCTGCGCGGTCGAGAGCGGGCGGCTGATCGGGATCCTCACCGAGCGCGATCTGCTCCACGCGGCCGCGGAGCGCGTCGACGTCGAGGTCACGGCGCTCGGCCAGCTGATGACGCGCGATCCCGAGACGCTGCGCATGACCGACGGGATCGCCGTGGCACTCAACCAGATGTCGGAGGGCGGCTTCCGGCACGTTCCCATCGTGGACGGAGCCGGTCGGCCCGTCGGGATCATCGCGATGCGCGACATCGTTCGCTTCATCGTCTCGCTGTTCCCCGACGCGGTGCTCACCGTGCCTCCCGACCCCGCCGCGATTCCCACGGAGTACGGCGGCTGATGGCACAGGGAAACGGATCGGAGCCGGACGTCGAGCAGCTCGATTCCGTCGTCATTCGCTTCGCGGGTGATTCGGGCGACGGCATGCAGCTGACGGGGACCGAGTTCACGCGCACCGCGGCGCTGTTCGGGAACGACATCGCCACCTTCCCGGATTTCCCGGCGGAGATTCGCGCGCCCGCGGGCAGCCTGGCAGGCGTGTCGGGATTCCAGCTGCAGTTCTCGAGCAACGAGATCTTCACCGCCGGCGACGCGCCGGACGTGCTGGTCGCGATGAATCCGGCGGCGCTGCGCACCAACCTGTCCGACCTCGTCGATGGCGGGCTGCTGATCGTCGATTCGGGGGCGTTCAAGAAGAAGAACCTCGACCTGGCGGGCTACAAGTCGAGCCCGCTCGAGGACGGCAGCCTCTCGGGCTACCGCACCGTCGAGATCGACTTCGGCAAGCAGGTCAGCACCGCGCTGGCGGGCAGCGGGCTCTCGAACAAGGACGTGCAGCGGACGCGGAACTTCTTCGCGCTGGGCGTGCTCTTCTGGCTGTACGGGCGCGATCCGGCGCCCGAGATCGACGCCATCCGCAAGAAGTTCGCGCGCAAGACCGACGTGGCCGAGGCCAACGTCACCGCCTTCCAGACTGGCTACAACTACGGCGAGACGGTCGAGCTCTTCGACGCGACCTACAGCGTGCCTCCCGCGACGCTGGCTCCCGGTACCTACCGGAACATCACCGGCAACGAGGCGACCGCGCTCGGCATCTGCGCGGCCACCCAGCTCTGCGGCCTGAAGACGCTCTTCGCCAGCTACCCGATCACCCCCGCATCCGACATCCTGCACTTCCTGGCGGATCGAACCCGCTGGGGCGTCACGACCTTCCAGGCCGAGGACGAGATCGCCGCGGTCACCGCGGCGCTCGGCGCCGCGTTCGGCGGCAGCGTCGGGATGACCTCGACCTCGGGCCCGGGCTTCGCGCTCAAGCAGGAGGGGATCGGCCTGGCGGTCGCCGCGGAGCTGCCGCTGGTCGTGATCGACGTGCAGCGCGCCGGCCCGTCCACGGGCATGCCCACGAAGAACGAGCAGACCGACCTGTTCCAGGCCATGCTCGGCCGCAATGGCGAGTCGCCCATCGCGGTGGTCGCCCCGGCCACGCCTGCCGAGTGCTTCGACATGATCATCGAGACGGTGCGCCTCGCGCTCGAGCACATGTGCCCGGTGGCCTTCCTGTCCGACGGCGGGCTGGCGAACGGCGCGGAGCCCTGGGCGCTCCCCGATCCGTCGAGGATCGAGAAGATCCACCCGCCCCTGGTCACCGATCCCGAGGGCTTCCAGCCCTACGGTCGCGACGAGAACTTCGTCCGGCCCTGGGCCGTCCCGGGCGTGCCCGGTCTCGAGCATCGCATCGGTGGCATCGAGAAGGAGGACGTCACGGGCAACGTCTCGTACGACCCCCTGAACCACGAGCACATGGTGCGCACGCGCCAGGCCAAGATCGACCGCATCGCGCACCGCCTGCCGCCCGCCGAGGTCGAGGGTCCGGACAGCGGCGAGGTGCTCCTGGTCGGCTGGGGCGGCACCTACGGGCCCCTGCACCAGGCCGCCGCGCGGCTCCGGGGCGAGGGGCACGCCGTGGGCCTGCTGCACCTGCGCTACCTCAATCCGCTGCAGATGAACGTCGGCGAGATACTGGCCCGCTGGCGGCACGTGGTGGTGGCGGAGCTGAACCGCGGTCAGCTGCGCACGATCCTGCGAGATCGCTTCCTGGTGGACGCGAAGGGCCTCAACAAGATCCAGGGCAAGCCGTTCAAGGTCTCCGAGGTCATGGAGGCGGTACGCCCCCTGCTCGAGGGCAGCGCGGCCGAGGAGATGCGCGCATGAGCGCCGGAAACGGGTCGAGCGTGAAGCTCACGAAGAAGGACTTCATCTCCGACCAGGCCGTCCGCTGGTGCCCGGGCTGCGGCGACTACGCGATCCTCGCGCAGATGCAGAAGGTGATGCCCGATCTGGGGATCGCGCGCGAGAACGTCGTCTTCGTGTCGGGCATCGGCTGCAGCTCGCGCTTCCCGTACTACATGAACACGTACGGGTTCCACACCATCCACGGCCGCGCGCCGGCGATCGCCACCGGGCTGAAGATCTCGCGGCCCGAGCTCTCGGTCTGGGTCGTGACCGGCGACGGCGACGCCCTGTCGATCGGTGGCAACCACCTGATCCACACGCTGCGCCGCAACGTCGATGTGAAGATCCTGCTCTTCAACAACAAGGTCTACGGGCTGACCAAGGGCCAGTACTCGCCGACGTCGGACATCGGCATGGTGACCAAGTCGTCGCCCGGCGGCTCGATCGCCCAGCCGTTCCGCACGCTCTCGCTGGCACTCGGGGCGGAGGCAACGTTCGTCGCGCGCACCGTCGATACGGAGGTCGCGCACCTGCAGGAGATGATCGGGCGCATGGCGGAGCACAAGGGCACCGCCTTCCTCGAGATCTACCAGAACTGCCCCGTGTTCAACGACAACCAGTTCGAGGGTCTGAAGGACCGCAAGACCAAGAGAGACGAGCTGCTCTTCCTCGACGATGGTGAGCCGCTGCGCTACGGCGCGGACGGCGACCGCCTGCTGAAGCTCAACCCGAACCTGATGCAGCTCTACGCGAGCCGCGACGGGATCCAGGACGAGGGCTTCGAGGTGCGGCACAACGAGGCCAATTCCGATCCGACGCTGGCCATGCTGCTCGCGCGCTGCATGCCCCCGGACTTCCCGGTGCCGATCGGCGTGCTGCGCGCGGTCGAGCAGCCGACCTTCGACGGGCAGATCGCGGAGCGCGGCCGCGCCCGGCTCGAGAAGGAGGGCGCCGGCACCCTCGAGGAGCTGCTCCTCGCCGGCGATACCTGGACCGTCTGAGCCGCCGCTCGCCCCGTCCCCACGGATCCGCTGGCGCGCGGGCCCGAAAGAAAATGCGCGGGGGGGCCGATCCGCTACCCTGCGCGCCGTCCCGGAGGAGCCCAGCCATGGACTACCCGTTCCATCCCGACAGCTTCCACCTGATGGTCCTGTTCGCGGCGACCTGCGGCATCGTCGCGGTCCCGGCCATCCTGGGCCTGGTCGCCACGCTCCTCGAGCGGGAGTAGCCCTGCGCGTCGCCGACGTGGTCGCGGCGCTCGCCCGCCGGGCGCCGCCCGGGCGCGCCGCGGAGTGGGATCCCGTCGGCCTGCAGCTCGGCGATCCGGCGGCTCCCGCGAAGCTGGTGGGCCTCTGCCACGAGGTGACCGCCGAGGTGGTCGCCGCGGTCGAGGCGGATCGCGTGGACCTGCTGGTCGCGTACCACCCGCTGCTGTTCCGGCCCACGCGCAGCCTCGTCGCGGGCCCGGGCGCAGAGGGCCGTGCCTGGCGCCTGGCGCGACGCGACGTGGCGCTCGCCGTGGTGCACACCGGCTTCGACGTGGCGCCCGGCGGGGCCGCCGATGCCCTGGCTGCCGCGCTGGAGCTGCTCGAGCCGCGTGGCTTCGCGCCGCTGTTCGGGGCGGAGTCGCTCAAGGTGATCACCTTCCTGCCGGCCGACGACGCCGAGCGCGTGCTCGATGCGGTCGTGGCGGCCGGCGCCGGGCGCATCGGCGACTACACCCACTGCTCCTGGCGCACCGGGGGCCTGGGTACGTTTCACGCCGGCGCGGAGACCGACCCGGCGGTCGGGCGCGCTGGCGAGATGAATCGCGAGTCCGAGGTCCGGCTCGAGTTCGTCGCGCCGGTCGCGTGCGAGGCTGCGGTCGTCGCCGCGCTCTGTGCGGCGCACCCGTACGAGGAGCCGGCGTACGACGTGATCCGCCGACGTCCCGAGGCCGGAATGCTCGGACGGATCGGCGCCGTCGAGCCGGGCACCACGCTGGGTGAGCTCTGCGAGCGCGTCGTCGCCACGCTCGGCGCGGGTGCGCTGCGCGTCGCCGGCGATCCCGGGCGCGAGCTCGAGCAGGTCGCGGTGCTCCCCGGGTCGGGCGCGGACCACCTGCCGGGTGCGGCGCAGGCCGGGGCCGACGCCGTCGTCACGGGCGATGTGGGGCATCATGCCGCGCGTGACGCGACCGACCGGGGTCTGGCGGTGATCGACGCGGGACACGCCCCGACCGAGCGCCCGGGCCTGCGGGCGCTGCTCGCGGGGCTTGCCGCGGACGGGATCGCGGTGAAAAACCTGCTCGACCTCGACGCCGATCCATGGGAGAAGCGGCCCCGAAAGATCTCGTGATTCGTATCAGGATAAAGGGTTTGGGACCAGGAGCTGCGTATCTCCTGCCGCCCCGGGGGTGCCACCCCCCGTGCCCCATACGTTACTTGTCAGCAGGCGTCATCCGGAGCGAGAATCGCACAGGGCCATGGCCTGCGGCGTATCGGCCCGGATCGCGCCGTCAGGTGCGGGTCGTTCACGCGGCCTGGGCCGGCTAGAACGACCCGGCGGAAGAGACCGGGGCGGAAAGACACTGGAGGCCATCGCATGCTGCGGATCCTGCTCGCCACCCTGCTGGTCACCATCGGGGTCGAAGAGAAGGCGGAGCGATCCGTTGCCGAGACGCTGCTCGTGGCCGCGGCACCCGCCGCGCCTGCTCCTGCCCCGGCCGCGCCCGCACCGCCCGGGCCAGCGCCCGCACCCGCGCTGCCCGACGCCGTGGCCGCGACGGAGCTGGACGAGGCCAGCCAGCGGCTGCTCGTGGCTGCACGACGCGGCGCGCTCGGAGAGACCATCGCGGCGCTCGGTGCCGGAGCGCGCATCGACGCGCGTGATCCCGATGGCTCCACCGCGCTGCTGATCGCGGCGCGCGAGGGATTCCCGGTCCTGGTCGACCAGCTGCTGCGCAGCGGCGCGCAGGCCGACGTGATGGACCGTCAGGGTGCGACCGGCCTGCACCACGCGGCGCGGCGCGGGCAGGTCGAGATCCTCGAGGCGCTCCTCGACGCCGGAGCGCCCGTCGATGTGAGCGACCCCGAGGGCTTCACGCCGCTGATGGAGGCCGCGCTGCGCGGGCACCTGGCGGCGGCGCGCGCACTGCTCGGCAGCGGTGCTGATCTGGAGCGCGTCAACGAGGCCGGTCTGACGGCCCTGCAGCTCTGCGCGATCGCGGGCCGCACCCCGATCGCGGAGCTGCTCCTGGGGGCGGGCGCCGACCCCGAGCGCCGCGACCGCGAGGGGCGCAGTGCACTGGCCCTGGCGGCGGACGGCGGCAAGACGCGCCTGGTCGAGCGGCTCCTGCTCGAGGGTGCCGACGCCAACGCACTCGACCACGCGGGCATGACCCCGCTGATGTACGCGGCGCGCGCCGGTCGCATCTACACCACGGCCGTGCTGATCGCCGGCGGTGCCGACGTCTCCCTGACCGATCGCGAGGGTCACAGCGCGCGGCAGCTCGCCCTCGACGCCGACTACCCGGACGTGGCGAGCATGCTGGCCGACGTCGCCTCACGCATGCGGCCGATCGAGAGGCCCGGAGACCCGCAGCCGGGTCTTGCGCCCGAGGAGCTGGCGCAGGCTCGCAGCGGCAAGACCGACCTGGTCTCGCTGCTGCTCGCGCACGGGGCCGACGTGAACGCGATCACCGCCGAGGGCTCGACTGCGCTGATGTACGCCGCGCAGCGCGGACGCGACTCGACCGTGGATCGCCTGATCCGCAGCGGGGCCGAGCTCGACGCCTCGGACAGCGGCGGCGAGACGGCGCTGACGCGCGCTGCGCGCGAGGGCCACAGCGAGGTGGTGGAGCGCCTGCGCCGCGCCGGAGCCGACATCACGCGGGCCGACCCTTCGTACTTCCTGCCGCAGCTCTCCAGCGGCGCCCAGCTGCTGCTGCGCGCGTCGCGCGACGGCGACCACCGGCTCGTGGGCGAGCTGATCGCCAAGGGCGTCGATCCGAGCACGGTCGGTCGCACCGGCCAGACTCCGCTGATGGAGGCGGCCCGGGCCGGCGAGCTGCGGACGGTCGAGCTGCTGCTGGCGGGCGGGGCCGACGTCAACGTGCAGACCAAGTCGGGTCAGAGCGCGCTGACGCGCGCGGCTGCGGCCGGTGAGGCCGCGGTGATCGAGCTCCTGCTGGAGGCGGGAGCCGCTGTGGACCTGCCGACGCGCACCGGCATCACGGCGCTGATGTTCGCGGCGCAGGGCGGTCACGGACCGGCCGTGAGCGCGCTGCTGCGCGGCGGGGCCGACGTCGGGGTGCGCGCCGGGGACGGGCGCTCCGCGATCGTGCGCGCGGCTCGCGAGGGCAACACCCTGATCGTCGAGGCGCTCGTCACGGGCGACAAGAGCCTGGGTGTGCGCGGCGAGGAGGGCCGCGTGGCCATCGTGCAGGCCGTGCAGGGCGGTCACGCCGAGACGGTGCGCATGCTGCTGCGTGCGGGCGCCGATCCCAACGGCACCGATCGCAACGGCAACACGCCGCTGGTCATCGCCGCGCGCGAGGGATACACGAACATCGTGGGTAGCCTGCTCACCGCCGGTGCCGAGCCCGACGTGCGCAGCCGCACCGGCCAGACCGCCCTGATGTACGCCGCCGCGCGCGGCCGCGACGTGACCCTGCGCGCGCTGATCGCGGGCGGTGCGAAGGTGGACGCGACCAGCGGGACCGGCCAGACGGCGCTGATGTACTCGGCCTGGAAGAACCGGACCAAGGCCCTGAAAACGCTCGTCGAGGCCGGGGCCGATCTCGACCGCCAGGCGCTCGACGGTCAGACCGCGCTGATGCGCGCGGTGCGCGAGGGCCACGCCGAGGCCGTCCGCATGCTGATCGAGGCCGAGGCGAACCCGAACATCTTCGACAACACCGGTGCTGGCGCGCTGATGCTGGCCGCGGCGGGTGGCCACAAGCAGATCGCCCTGATGCTGATCGAGAAGGGCGCCGACGTGAACGCGCGCACCCGCGATGGCCGCACGCCGCTGATGTACGCCGCCTCGCTGCCGACGCTGTCCGACGGCCGGCGCTCCGAGGACGGCCAGATGGTCGACGGCGCGCTGATGCGCGCCGCGCGCGACGGGCACACCTCGTTCCTGCGCTCGCTGCTCTCCAGCGGTGCCCGCGCCGACGCGCGCGATCACAACGGCTGGACCGCGCTGATGCACGCCTCGAGCCAGGGCTTCGGCGACGTGGTGGAGGTGCTGCTCGAGCAGGGCGCGGATCTCGACGCCGCGGCCAACGCCGGCGACACCGCCGAGTCGATCGCCGCCAGGAGCGGCCACGATACGGTCGTGGACATCCTGAAGCGGCACCGGCGTCGCGCCGACGCCCGCTGATTGCTCGCCGACGCGCGCGGCCACGGCCTGCGCTTCGACGCGCCCCCCGGGCGCGTGGTCTCGCTGGTGCCCTCGTGGACCGAGGCCCTGTTCGCGCTCGGGCGCGGCGGGCACGTGGTCGGGGCGACCGACTACTGCGTGCACCCCTCCGGTCCCCTGAGCGGCGTGCCCCGCGTGGGCGGGACCAAGAACCCCTCGCTCGAGCGGATCGCGGCCCTGCGCCCGGACCTCGTGCTGGCCAATCGCGAGGAGAACCGGCGTCGCGATGTGGAGCGGCTCGAGGCCCGGGGCATCCGCGTCTGGGTCAGCTACCCGCGTGGCGTGCAGGAGGCCTTGCGCGACCTCCGCGGGCTGGGCGAGATCCTCGACGCCGCGGCGGCGGCTGGCCGCATCGCCGCCGAGGTCGAGGCGGCGCTGGCGCGCGCGGCCGCGCGGGCGCGACCGGTGCGCTACGCCGCGCTGGTGTGGTACGACCCGTTCATGCTGGTCGGCCCCGATACCTTCGCGGACGACCTGCTGGGCCACTGCGGGGGCGTCAATCCGCTGGGCGATGCGTGTGGGCGCTATCCGCGCGTCACGCGCGAGGTGCTGCTGGCGCTCGATCCCGAGGTCGTGCTGCTCCCGACCGAGCCGTATGCCTTCGGCGCGGCCGAGCGCGCGGAGCTGCTCGCCCTCGACTGGCGGCCGGCGCGGGAGTCGCGCGTGCACATCGTGGAGGGCGAGCTGCTGAGCTGGTACGGCCCGCGGATGGCGCGCGCCCTCGACACGTTCTCCGAGCTGCTGCATGGGCCTGCCTGAGCTCCGCGGGCGCACCGCGGTCGTCACCGGGGCCAGCCGCGGCCTCGGCGCGGGCCTGGCGCGCGCCTTTGCCGCGCACGGGCTGCAGCTGGGCCTGTGCGCGCGCGGCCCGATCGAGGCGCCCGGCGCGGCGCTGGTCGAGTCGCTCGACGTGCGCGACCTGGAGGCACTGCGGGGCTTCGCCGCGCGCGTCGGCGAGCGCTTCGGCCACATCGACCTCTGGGTGGGCAACGCGGGCGTGCTCGCGCCGATCGGACCCCTGCGCGACGTTCCGCCCGCGGCCTGGCGCGAGAACGTCGAGATCAACCTGATCGGCGTGTTCAACGGCGCCCGGGCCTACCTGGAGCAGCTGCGCGCGCATCCCGGTCCCGGCGTGCTGATCCACGTGTCCTCGGGCGCTGCCCGGCGCGGCTATGCGGGCTGGAGCGCCTACTGCGCGGCCAAGGCCGGCGTCGATCGCCTGACCGAGAGCCTGCAGCTCGAGGAGGCCGCGAGTGGTCTGCGCTGCCACGCCGTGTCTCCCGGGCTCGTCGACACCGACATGCAGGCCGAGATCCGCGCGACCGAACCAGATCGCTTCCCGGAGGTCGGCCGCTTCATCGAGGCCAAGCGCAGCGGCGCCTTCAACACGCCGGACTTCGTCGCCCGCCACCTGCTCGAGATCGCCTTCGATCCCGATCGCGCGGAGCCGGTGGTCTGCTCACTCCCCCGCCCCGATCCCCCGACGCCGGCGGGCCGCTCGGCCTGATTCGCTTCCCGCCGCGCGGCAATCCGCCGCCGGGCGCTCGGTACGGACTCAGGCCCCGAAGGCCGTCCCGCAGCGCGCACAGAAGCGGGCGTCGGCGCCGTTGGCCTGGCTGCAGCTGCCGCAGGTCTTGGTCCCGCCCTGCCTTGCGCCGCAGCCGGGGCAGAAGTTCGCGCCGGTGGGCACGCCCTGGCCGCAGCTGGTGCAGTGCGCGCCGGCCGCGGCACCGCCCGCCGTCCCGGTCAGCGCCTGCGAGACCATCCCCGCCATGCCGCCCCCGATGCCGATGCCCGCGCCGATGCCCAGCCCCGCACCCATCAGGCCGGCGCTGCCACCATCGCCTCCGCCCTCGCCGCCTCCGCTGGCGGCCTGCTCGAGCGCGTGACCGGCCTGGTAGCGCATGAAGCCGTCGAGGTTACCGATCGCCGACATGCCCGAGCGCTTGTCGATCATCTCCTGCACGTGATCGGGCGGGGAGATCGACAGGATCTTGAAGTCGCTGACCGTCACGCCGTACTTCTCGAAGTCCGAGATCAGGTGTGCCTTGATGCCCGCGGAGAGCTCGTTGTAGAACTGCGCCAGGTCGAGGATCGTGCCGAGGTGCTGGCCGAGAAAGTCGGCGACCTGGGTCACGATGAAGTTCCGGAAGAAGTCGCTCACCGACTCCGTGCCGAACGTGCTGACGGTCGCCGCGAGGGTGTTCACGAAGACCTGGGGATTGGCGATCCGGAACGAGTACATGCCGAAGGCGCGCAGGCGCACCATCTGGAGCTCCGAGTCCCGGAACAGGATCGGCTCCATCGTGCCCCACTTCTGGTTGGGGAACGTCTTCATGTTCACGAAGACGCACTCGGCGCGGAACGGGCTGTCGAAGCCGGTCGGCAGCGAGAGCAGCTTGGTGAGCAGCGGCACGTTCAGCGTCGAGAGCGTGTGCCGACCCGCGGCGAAGGTGTCGAGCGCGCGCCCGTCGCGGAAGAACACCGCACTCTGGCTCTCGCGCACGATGAGCTGGGCGCCGAGCTTGATGTCGGCCGAGCCCTGCTCCGGGAAGCGTCCGATGATCTGGTCTTCCCCCATGTCGGGGAGCTCGATGACCTCGATGAACTGTGACACGGTCAGGCCTCCTGGAGCCCGAGGATCGCGTGCTCGCGACCGCGCAGGGCCTCGCTGATCTGTCGGATCTCGGCGCGAAGCTCGTCGAGGGGCGCGCCGCCCGTCCCGGCGTCCACGGTCGCGTCGATGCGCTCGACGAGCGCGGCATCGCGCTCGTGGAGCGCGTGGAGCAGCGCGGGGTCGTCCCACTTGACCTCGTCGAAGAAGCCCGCGTGACCGCGGTCGCTGTGGCGCAGCTCGTTGCGCAGCTTCTCGACCTGGTTCACCAGCTCCTGCCATGTGTCCATCTGCTCCAGGGGAGCCTGCTTGGTCGCGTCGTGCAGGTGCGAGATCAGCGTCTCGAGCCGCTGCACGCCCCAGTCCCGCACCACGCGGTCGGCCTCGCGCCGCCCCTCGCGCTCGCGATAGCCGCGGAAGCCGGGGATGCGCTGCACCAGGCGCTCGAGCGCGTTGCGCTGCTGCTCGATGCGCTCGCGGACGTCGGTCATCGGGGCCACCTCCGGCGCCGGCAGCGAACGTGCAGCGTCAGCGCTGCCCAGGGCCGGCTCAGGCGGACTTCGGCCCCGTGCCCGGCCGACTTGAGACTCAGCCGCGCAGCCCGAACGAGCGGGTGACGCGCGGGGCATCGACGTCGCTGCGCAGGGCCGCGGCGGAGACGTCGCGCAGACCGCCTCCCGGGCACCAGCGACCGTTCCGGAGCGGGACGGGCAGCGCGACCAGCCCGGCCTCGCCCAGCTCCAGGTCCGCGCCGGAGATCGCCTCGCGGAAGCTGCGGCCATTGAGGCGCCGCGTGCTCTGCGCATCGTGCAGGGCGAGCAGGGCGAACGGCGCCAGGTCGGCCGCCGCCCGGCGGTCCACCTCCGTCCCGAGCATGCACGCCCCCGGGACCACGGTGGTGCGGTCCCCGCCCAGGCGCGGCTGGCGCCAGCTCGCCCAGGCCACGAGCGCGGCGAAGGCGTCGTCGAGCTCGCGGGTGCCGTGGACGTGGCGCGCCGGCAGGTAGAGCCGCGCCTCGGCGGGGTCCTGCTCGCGGTGCGCCAGGGCTGCCGGCTGGGGCGAGATCTGCTCGAGCCAGTCCCAGATCCGGGTGCAGCTGCCGCGGGCGGTGGTGATACGGAACGGGAAGGACCAGAAGGGCAGGTAGAGCCACTCCGTGCCCGGCTGCGGGGTCGCCTCGCCCAGGCCGTACGCCAGCCGGCTCAGGCCCTTGGGGGCGATCTCGACGGCGCTGCGGCAGGTGGGGCAGAAGGCGATGCGCTCGGACTCGGCCAGCGCGAGCTCCCAGCCGCAGTTCGGGCACTCCGAGGCGATGGCGGCGATCTCGGGCCGGGGCAGCACCGAGGCTGCGGGCCGCGTGGGCAGGGAGCGATAGGCGGTGGCCTCGTCGGGCTCGAGGACCGCGGCCACGCCGCCGAACTGCCGGTCCAGCAGGTAGTGCTCGTCGCGGCCGTCGTTGAGCACGTGCGTGTAGGTGAAGTGCTTGTACGCCAGGATGCGGCGCTCGTGCCACGCCGCGTCGATGCGCGAGATGATCTGCGTGCCCGGCCGGATCCGCGTGCGCGAGCGCACGGCCAGGGGCCGCGCGTCGCCACCGACCGGGACGACCTCCAGGAAGCGCCCGCCGGAGAGCTCCAGGTGCCTCTGTGTGACCAGCTGCAGGCCCATGCCGCGGATCTTGAGCCCCACGTCGCGCAGGTTGAACGACGGGTCGTAGCGCCGCTCCAGGTCCTCGGTGCGGAAGCACTGGATGAACGACTCCTTGGCATCGCGGCGGCGCCCGAGCACCCCCTGCACGATGGTCTGCTCGTGGATCTCGTAGGGCGCGAAGAAGTCCAGCGCCTCGACCACGTGCATCGATTCGAGCAGCTGCGCGCGGTGGCGCTCGACGTGACCCTCGAGCAGCGCGGGAAGCTCGAGCTCCAGCTCGCCCTCGACGCCGGCGCGGGGCATCAGGCGGCTCCGGAAGTCCTCGACCGCGCGGCGCACGATCGGCAGCCGCGGGTCGGGGTCGACCGGCATGTCGGCCACCACGAACACGGCGTCGCCGAACTCCCGGGCCGAGACCAGCAGCGAGCCGCAGAACTCGCAGCGGTGACTGTGGTCCCAGAGCCCGGCCTCGAAGGGTGCGCCGCACTCCGGGCAGGTTCCCTCGATCCGCAGTGCGGCCACGGGCGCTTCGTGCGTCGGCATCGCGGGCGACATCGGCGTCACCCGCGCCGAACTTGGGCTGCTACCCTGGCCCGGCATGCGCGCCGCCGGCATCGTACTCGCCTGTCTGCTCGGGCTCGCCGTCGTCGTCGGCGGCTGGCTGGCCAGCCGCGAGCGGATCGTGCTGCGCACCAACCTCTACGCCCCGCAGGTCAACGAGACCGCGCTCTGGGCGGCGCGCGAGGGTCTGAACCTCTGGGTCGAGGCCCCGAGCGCCGAGGCGGACTGGTACCGGCAGCTCCTCGACGATCCGCTGGTCGAGGTGCGCGAGCGCGGCCGGACCCTGCGCTTCCTGGCCGAGCCGGCACCGCACGCGGGCGCACACCTGCGCCGGCTGCGCCGTAGCCAGCACGGCTGGGCCGACGTGGCGCTGAGCCCGCTGCGGGATCCGGAGCGCGGCGTGCCGGTGCGCCTCAGGCGCATGCCCGCCGGCGGACACCGCGCCTGAGCGCGCTGCCGCCGGTCTCAGGGCCGCAGCGTGTACGCCCGCGGCCCCAGGTGCTCGTCGAGCCGCGGCTGGATCCACTCGACCCAGCGGCAGAGCTCCGGGCGCGTGCGCCGCGGATCGATCAGGTCGTTCACGGCGTAGGCCTCGCCCAGCGCGAACGGGTCGCGCGCGGACGCGAGCTGCTCCTCGAGCTCGCGGCGGCGGGCATCGGGGTCAGGCGCGCTGGCGATCTCGCGGCGGAACGCCACCGCGACCCCGCCCTCGACGGGCAGCGCGCCGCGCTCCGCCGACGGCCAGGCCAGCACGTGACCTCCCGGGCCGAAGTGCGCGGCGCCCGCCACGCCGTAGACGCGGCGCACGATCACCGACGCCCACGGGACCGTGGACTGCATGACCGCGCAGAGCAGGGCGGTGCCGTGGCGGATCGTGGCGCTCTGCTCCGCCTCGGGCCCGATCAGGAATCCGGGCTCGTCGACGAAGCTGACGATCGGCAGGTGGAAGGTGTCGCAGGTGTCGACGAGGCGACGCACCTTCTGGGCGCCCTGGGCGTCCATGGCGCCGGCGTAGACGTGGGGATCGTTCGCGATCACGCCGACCGGCTGCCCGTCCAGGCGCGCCAGTCCGGTGATCTGCGTGCGGCCGTAGCGCCTGGACAGCTCCATGAAGCTGCCGCGGTCGACCACGGCCTCGATCACGCGCCGCATCCGGGTCGGGCGCCGCCGGCTCCGCGGGACGATCCCGAGCAGCTCCTGCTCGCTGCGCTCCGGGTCGTCGTCGCGCGTGCCGCGCGGCGCCCGCTCGTACACGCTCGAGGGCAGGTAGGACAGGAAGCGGCGCACCGTCTCGATCACCGCCGCCTCGTCGGCGCAGGCGGCGTCGACCACCCCGCTGCGCAGGTGCACGTCGGGCCCGCCGAGAGCCTCCTTGTCGATCTCGATGCCGCGGGCGCGCTCGACGACAGCGGGTCCGGCGATCAGCACCTGCGAGGTGCTCGCGGTCATCAGCGACAGGTGCGAGGCCACCAGGCGCGCCGCAGGCAGGCCGGCGACGCTGCCCATGGCCGCGCTGACCACCGGCACGGTGGCGAGCGCCTGCATGATCGACATGAAGCGCGGCGGCGCGTGGACCGGATCGGGCAGGCTGCGGCTCCCGGGTCGACCCACGCTCCCCCCGGCACCCTCGAGAAAGCGCACCAGCGGTGCCCGGTACTGCACGGCCAGCTCCTCGGCGAAGACCGACTTGCGCAGCCCGGCGGAGTCGGGCGAGCCGCCCCGCTGCGTGAAGTCCTCGCCCCCGACCACGACGCGCCGGCCGTCGACCCGGCCGAGTCCCAGGACGTAGTTGGCGGGCGTGAACCCGGGCGCCGCGTCCGCGCTCCCCGCCTCCCCGCGGGCTGCGGAGCTCCCGGCGATCGGACCCTGCTCGTGGAACGAGCCGGCGTCGAGCAGGCCGTCGATGCGCTCGCGGATCGTCAGCCGCTGCTTCGCGTGCTGGCGCTCGATGGCGTCGGCGCCGCCGAGCCCGCGCGCGCGCCGGCGGCGGGCCTCGATCCCCTCGACCTCGCTCTCCCAGGACATCCGCGCAGGGTACCAGCGAGCCGCGTCGTCGCGCCCGCTTGAGCTGGCGGCGTGCCCCGCGCTAGTGTCCGCCGCGGATGACCACGACGGGCGACGAGCGCTGGCTGCGACGCGCGGCGCCGCTGGCGGCGCTCACGTTCCTGACGCTGATGCCCGTGACGCTGCCGGTCGCGGTGCTGCGCGGCCTGGTGCTCGAGCGCTTCGAGGTCTCGCAGACGCTCACGTCGCTGTTCATGTCGATCAACATGATCGGAGCCGTCGTCGCGGCCCCGCTCGCCGGCGCGCTCGCCGACCGCTTCGGTCGTCGCAAGCAGATGATCGTGGGCGCGCTGCTCGCCGACGCGATCTGCTTCGCCGCGATGACGCGCGCGGCCGACTTCCCGACCTTCATGGCCCTGCGCTTTCTCGAGGGCTGCGCGCACATCTTCGCGCTCTCGCTGATCCTGGCCGTGGCGTCGGTCTCGACCGACGCGTCGCGCCGCGGCCGGGTGATGGGCATGGTCGGCGCCGGGATCATGCTGGGGGTGGCCGTGGGAGCGCCGGTGGGCGGGCTGATCGGCCGCGACGACCCCCTGCTGCCGCTGCGCGCGGGTGCGGCCCTGGTGCTGGCCGCCGCGCTGCTCGCCGCGATTCTCGTGCCCGACGTGGACGCCGGCGGGGTTGACCGGCGCCCGGGGCTGGGAGAGATCGTGCGCGCCCTGCGCGCCAACCGGGGCGTTCTGGCGCCGCTGCTCTTCGCCTTCGCCGATCGCTTCACCGTCGGCTTCTTCACCACCACCTTCAGCCTGTACCTGGGCACGGTGCATGGCCTGGGGAGCGCGCGCATCGGCGCGCTCATCGCGGTGTTCATGCTGCCGTTCGCACTGCTGTCGGCACCCTTCGGCCTGGCCTCGGAGCGCCGCTCGCGCGTGGCCATGCTCTGCGGGGGCAGCCTGATCTACGGCCTGGGCACGGCCAGCCTCGGCTGGTGGAGCGTGGAGACCCTGCCGCTGCTCATGGCGGGACTCGGCATGGCGGCCGCGGTGATGTTCGTGCCCTCGATGATCATGACCGCGGAGCTCGCCCCGGCGCAGATCCGCTCGACCGCGATGGGCGCGTTCAACCTGGCCGGCTCGCTCGGCTTCATCGTCGGGCCGCTCGCGGGCGGCCTGATCAGCGAGGGCGTGGCGGCCACGTCGGGGTGGCCGGCCGGCTACCGCGCGGCGTTCGTGGTGGCCGGCGCTTCGGAGATCGGCTGCGCGCTGCTCGCGCTGCCCTTCCTGCTGAAGCTGGTTCGCGCGGGCCGCACGGCCTGAGGCCGTGCGGCCCGCGCGAGATCGGGCCGGGAGGTGGCATCGACGGAGAGGGAGGGAAGAAGTGGACTGCCGCCGACGCGTCGCCCGTGCCCGATCGCCCTGGGCCGCGTGGGTCGCGCGGCCTCACGGAGGAACGCTACTGCCAGGATCCGGTCCCGGGACGGAACTTCTTGATGCTGACCTCGCCCATCGGCGAGAGGATCGCCACGAACACCGCCTCGCGATTGTTCGTGATGTAAACCGCGCCGGCGCCCGTTCCCCACTGGTTCGGTGCGCCCAGCGCGACCGGCACGCCCCGCGGTGAGAACGCGATGGCCGGCACGCCGGTGCCCTCGTGCACCGCGAAGGTCGTGCCGTTGAGGACCTCTTCCGAGACCGCCAGGCTGCTCTCGTCCTCGTCGTCCATCAGCAGGCTCTCGTAGGTGCACTCCGAGCCGCTGCAGCCCGAGCCCGAGACCACGTTCTCGAGGTACGCGTGGATCTTCTCGGAGTAGTCTCCGGACGCGAGCTTCATGGCTCCCGCGTAGGGAAGCTCGTTTCCCTCGCCGTACTGGGTGATCTTCTTGCCCAGGTGCTCGGGCAGCACGAACGGCCGCACGTCGTCGGCCGGCGTCACCGAGTAGCTGGCGTCGCGGTCCCGAACGATCAGCGCGAAGGGCGTGCGCCTGCCGAACGGGTCGACGTCCTCCTGCTGGAACAGGATCAGGTACGGGTTGCCCTGGGTGCGCGCGCGCTCGCGCACCTGGGTGAGCATGCTGCCGACCTGGATGGCTGCGTCCTGCGTGTCCTGTGCCGACTGGAAGCGCACCATGGCGGGCAGCGCCATGGCCGCGACCACGCCCATGATCGCCAGCGAGATCATGGTCTCGGTCAGCGTGAATCCGGCCTGTTCCCGGCTCGCTCGTCCGTGTCTCATCCGATCCTCCCGGTTCCCCGAAGCCGTGCCGGAAGGGTTCACGTGGTGTGCCAGGGTGTCTCGCGGGCGACGGGGATTCGTGGGTTTCCCTCCAGGGGCACGGGTCGCAGCCCCCCCGCTGCGCGGGGCCTGCCGGCAGCAAGAGGGGAAGTGAGTTTCCCTTCGTGGGTAAGCGCCTCCATGCGCCGGGACACGCGGGGCCCCACTCTTGCCGTACCTGCATTCGCGCCGCGTACGTGATGCCGGTCACCGAGCCGGGGAAGCGTTGGCGCCACGCTCGGTACAGCTGCAGCGAAGAAGAGGGGAGTCATGTACCCGACGAGCACGCACGCAGAGCACGGCGCGGAGCCGAGAGGCCTGCTGGTACCGCTCGCATTCTGCGCCCTGAGCTGGGCCGGTCTGATCGGCGCCGTGATGCTGCTCTAGGGCTTCCGGCTCAGGCGGTCTCGGCGAGCTCCAGGCCGGGGTTGCGCTCGACCGCACGCTCCAGGTTCCAGAGGTTCTCCGAGATCAGCACCGGACGTCCCTCGCGGTCCTCGACCACGCGCGTCGCATCGGAGTGGCGGAAGATCGCCGGGTCGAGTCCGGCGCGCGCCCAGCGCGCGACCTTGTACGGCAGTGGATCGAGCTTCAGCTCGACCTTGTACTCGCTGCGCATGCGGTGGCAGAGGACCTCGAACTGCAGCGGGCCGACCGCGCCCAGGATCGGGGCCGCGGTGCCGGCGCCGGGCTCTGAGAAGAGCTGCACGGCGCCCTCCTGCGCAAGCTGCGAGAGCCCTTTCTCGAGTGCCTTGCGGCGCTCGACGGCGGCCACGCGCACGCGCACGAAGTGCTCGGGGGAGAAGCTCGGGATGCCGTCGAACTCCAGGTCGGCATCGGCCACGAGGGAGTCGCCGATGCGGAAGATCCCGGGATCGAACAGGCCGACCACGTCGCCGGGATAGGCGCGCTCGACCTCCTCGCGCTCCTGACCCATGAGCAGCGTGGAGTAGGCCAGCCGCACGGGCTTGCCGGTGCGGACGTGGCGCACGGTCTCCCCGCGCTCGAAGCGGCCCGAGCAGATGCGCACGAACGCGACCCGGTCGCGGTGGTCCGGGTCCATGTTCGCCTGGATCTTGAACACGAAGCCCGAGAACGCTCGCGTCACCGGATCGACGGGCCCGGCGCTCGAGCTCCGCGGCCCGGGCGCCGGGGCCATCTCGAGAAAGCGCTCCAGGAACGGCAGCACGCCGAAGTTCGTCAGGGCGCTGCCGAAGAACATCGGCGTCAGCTCGCCCGCGCGTACGCGTTCCGGATCGAGAGCGGCGCCGGCGCCCTCGAGCAGCTCCAGCGCGTCGATCACCCCCGACGCCGCCTCGCCCATGGCCTCGCGCACCGGAGCGGCGTCGGCCGGCCCGGAGATTTCCCGCTGCTCGACGCGCTGCGTGCCGTGCTCGCCGCCCGAGAACAGCAGGAGCTGCCGACCGGGCCGGTCGTACACGCCGCGGAAGGTGTTGCCGGCCCCGACCGGCCAGTTCATGGGCACCGACTCGATGCCCAGGACGTCCTCGATCTCCGCCATCAGGTCCAGCGGGTCGCGCCCGTACCGGTCCATCTTGTTGACGAAGGTGAAGATCGGGATGCCGCGCATGCGGCAGACCTGGAAGAGCTTGCGCGTCTGCGGCTCCACGCCCTTGGCCGCATCGATCAGCATGACCGCGCTGTCGGCGGCGACCAGGGTGCGGTAGGTGTCCTCGCTGAAGTCGCGGTGGCCCGGGGTGTCGAGGATGTTGACGCGGTAGCCGTCGTGCTCGAAGTGCATCACCGAGCTGCTGACCGAGATCCCGCGCTGCTTCTCCAGCTCGAGCCAGTCGCTGGTCGCGTGCCGTGCGGCCTTCTGCGCGCGCACCGCTCCCGCCTCGCGGACCGCGCCGCCGAAGAGCAGGAGCTTCTCGGTCAGCGTGGTCTTGCCCGCGTCGGGGTGCGAGATGATCGCGAAGGTTCGCCTGCGCTCCACCTCGCGCCGGATCTCGGTCTCGGGCGCTTCCATCGTCGATCCGTCGTCGGAAGTCGGAAGGCCGGGCTGTATACCTAAGGGGTCGGGGCTTCGCTAACCTGCGCCGCGGCAGCCCGGGAGCGGAGGTGAGATGGACAGCCTGGCGGAGTTCGGACCGGTGATCCTGATCGTTCTCGGTGTCTTCCTGCTCGGCCTGGGCTTCGGTGTCATCGCCCGCCGCGACGCCGCCCACGCCCGCCGCCGCGCCGAGCGCCTCGAGGCCGAGCTCGCCGAGCTGGTGGCGCAGCTGGCCCAGGCCCGTGACGAGCTCGAGGAGGCGCGCAGCCAGGCCCGGGACGCTCACCGCCAGCTCGCGGGTCACCGGAACGCCGTCTCGAAGCACTTCGAGCAGACCTCGGACCTGTTCCGCGATCTGACGCGGCAGTACACCAGCCTGTACGCGCACCTGGCCGAGGGCGCGCGGGAGCTCTGCCCCGACAGCATGATCCCGCTCGGCGCGGGCCTGGCCGAGCCGCTGCTCGCGGGTCACGGCGGGGAGGCCGGGGCCGAGCAGGCCCGGGCCCAGCTCGATGCCGTGCGCCGGGCCGCCTCCGGGGCGCGTGCGGAAGAGACCGCCACCGGGGACGGCGGCGATCCCGACCCCGATCCGGCACCGGAGAGCGAGGACGGGGCGGTGCCGGGGGCCGATGTCGAGGCCCCGCCCGCCGCGGGAGCCTCTGCCGGGCCGACCCCGGACGACGCCGCGCGCCCCGCGCCCTGAGGCAGCCGGTGCGTCTGGTCGCCTGGATCCTGCTCTGCGCGCTGGTGCGACCGGCCCTGGCCGACGAGCTCCGGGTGGTCTGCCTGGGCGACTCGCTGACCGAGGGCTACGGGCTGGCGGCCGACGAGGCGTATCCGGCGCTGGTCGAGCAGCGCCTGCACGCCGAGGGGCGCGGCGACGTGCGCGTGATCAACGCGGGGATCAGCGGATCGACCACCGCCAGCGGGCCGGCGCGCCTGCGCTGGCAGCTGCGGGGCGAGCCCGACGTGCTGCTGCTCGCCCTGGGTGGAAACGACGGTCTGCGAGGGCTGGACCTCGAGACCACCCGCGCCAATCTCGCGCGGGTGATCGCCATGGCGCGCGAGGCCGGGGTGAGCGTGTTGCTGGCCGGCATGAAGCTGCCTCCGAACTACGGCGAGACCTACACGCGCGACTTCGAGCGCATGTACTTCGAGCTGGCTGCGGACCACGAAGTGCCCATGATCCCGTTCCTGCTGGAGGGCGTGGCCGGTCGGCCGGAGCTCAACCTGCCCGACGGCATCCACCCCAATGCGCGCGGGCACGCGATCGTGGCCGAGCTGGTCTACCGGCACCTGAAGGCGCTGCTTTGATCCTGCGCGTGCGCGACGTGCACAAGTCCTTCCCGCAGCCGGGCGGCACGCTGGAGGTTCTGCGCGGCGTGGAGCTCGAGGTCCGCGAGGGCGAGACGGTCGCGATCCTGGGAACGTCGGGGTCGGGCAAGTCGACGCTGCTGTCGCTGCTGGCCGGTCTCGACGCGCCGACCCGCGGCAGCGTCGAGGTCGCGGGCCAGGATCTCGCGGCTCTCGACGAGGCCGGGCTCGCGGCCTTCCGGGCGAGCCAGCTCGGCATCGTCTTCCAGCAGTACCACCTCCTGGGCGGACTGACCGCGCTCGAGAACACCAGCCTCCCGCTCGAGCTGCACGACGTCGCTGCGCCCGACGCCGAGACGCGGGCGCGCGACGCGCTGGAGCGCGTCGGGCTCGGCGAGCGCCTGGGGCACTTCCCGCACGAGCTCAGCGGGGGTGAGCAGCAGCGCGTGGCGATCGCGCGGGCGCTGGTGGTCGAGCCTGCGCTGATCCTGGCCGACGAGCCCAGCGGCAGCCTCGACGATCGCACCGGTGAGATCGTGATGGGGCTGCTCTTCGACCTGGTGGCGAAGCAGGGCACCACGCTGGTGCTGGTCACGCACAGCGATCCGCTGGCCGCGCGCTGCGATCGCGCCCTGCGCCTGCGCGACGGCGTCCTGGCCTAGGGCAGGGCTCCGGCATGGCCCTGCGCGCGCCCCTGACCCTGCGCCTGGCGTGGATCGAGCTGCGCAACGACCGCCGCTTCGCAGTCCTGTTCGCACTGAACCTGGCGCTCGGGCTCTGCGGCTTCGTCGCGCTCGATGCCTTCAAGACCTCGCTCGACGCCACGCTGGACCGCCGCTCGCGCTCGATGCTCGGCGCCGATCTGCAGCTCGTCGCGCGCCGGCCGATCCGCTCGGCGGAGCGCGAGCGCGTCGACGCCGCGGCCGGGCCCGGGGCCGTGGCGCTCGACGAGGCCGAGATGCCCTCGATGGTGGCGGCCGGACCGCGCTCGCGGCTGACCCAGCTGCGCGTGGTCGGGCCCGCGTTTCCCCTGCGCGGCGAGATCGGTCTGCGCGTCGCCGGCGCGCGCGGGAGCGGTGCGGGCCAGCGCCTGGACGGCACGCCGGTCGTCTGGCTGGCGCCCGAGCTGCTCGCGCAGCTCGACGTGGACGTCGGCGACGAGGTGCGCATCGGCCAGGCGAGCTTCGCGGTCGGAGACGTCGTCGAGCGCGACAACGGCATCGCCGCGGGGGGCTTCGCGCTGGCGCCGCGCGCCTACATCGGCGCCTCGCAGCTGGCCGCCACGGGGCTGGTGCAGTACGGCAGCCGCGTGGTCTACCGGCGCATGTACCGGCTGCCCGACCGCGTGGATCCACAGGTGCTCGTCGAGTCGCTGCGCCCGGATCCGCTGCTCGAGAAGGTCCGCGTGCAGAGCCACCGCGATGCTGGCGAGGACATCGCGCGCGTCGTCGGCTACCTGAGCGACTTCCTCTCTCTGGTGTCGCTGGTCGCGCTGCTGCTGGCGGGACTGGGCGCGGCGTTCCTGTTCCGCAGCTTCCTGGCCCGGCGCCTGCGCGACGTGGCCGTGCTGGTCTGCGTGGGCGCGTCCTTCGGACGCGCGCAGACCGTGTACGTCTGGCAGCTGGTGCTGCTCGGTCTGGGCGCGTCGCTGGTCACCGTGGTGCTCAGCGCGCTCCTCGTGCCGCTGGTGCCGTGGCTGCTCGGTCCCGAGCTGGTGCCGCTCGCGGTGGCGCCGACGATCGGACCGCGCAGCGTGGTGATCGCGGTCGGGGCGGCGATCGGCGGCAGCCTGCTGCTGGCCCTGCCCTCGGTGCTGCGCCTGCGCAGCCTCAAGCCCGCGGTGCTCTTCAGCGAGGCGGCGCACCCGGAGCTCGCGCCGCGCTGGTGGGCCGGCGTGCTCTACCTGCCGACGGTGCTGCTGTACTGGGCGCTCGCGTCGTGGCAGGCGTACTCACCGCTGCGCGGGGCGCTGTTCGTCGGCTTCCTGGCGGGCGCCTGCGTGCTGCTCGGCGCGGCGCTGTGGGCGGGGCTGCGCGTCGCCGAGCGCGTGGCCGCCTCGCGGGCGCTGCCCCTGCGTCTGGCGCTGCGACACATGGTGCGCCAGCGCACGCGCACGCTGGCCGCGTTCCTGGCGATCGGGCTCAGCGCCCTGCTGCTCGACGTGGTCCCGCAGCTGCGCGCGGTGCTGCGCGCCGAGGTGGACCGGCCCGAGGGCGAGGCGATCCCCAGCCTGTTCCTGATCGACATCCAGGACGAGCAGGTCGAGCCGCTGCGCGCGCTGGTCCAGGACCTCGGCAGCGAGCTGGTGCAGCTCTCGCCGCTGACCCGCGCCCGGCTGACGCACGTCGACGGCGTGGAGGTGCCGCGGCGGCCGCCGGAGCCGGATCCGGGCGCCTCGCCGGAGGAGCGCGAGGAGGCGCGGCTGCGGCATCGCAGCTACAACCTGAGCTCGCGCGAGCGCCTCTCCGACTCCGAGCGCCTCGTGGAGGGGCGCGAGTTCAGCGGGCGCTACGACTGGGACGCCGGGGGCACGGCCGAGATGTCGGTCGAGTCGGAGTTCGCGGAGCGTCTCGAGCTGGAGCTCGGAGACACGCTGCGCTTCGACGTGCAGGGCGTGCCCGTCAGCGGCCGCGTCGTGCAGCTGCGCGAGATCCGCTGGCAGAGCTTCGCGCCGAACTTCTTCGTGCAGTTCCAGCCCGGGGTGCTCGACGACGCCCCCAAGATCTGGATCGCCGCGCTCCCCGAGATGTCGCGAGAGCGCAAGCTCGATCACCAGCGCGAGATCGTGGGCGCGTTCCCGAACGTCTCGGTGATCGACATCAGCGCGGTCGTCGCGCGCGTGCTCGGGATCGTCGAGCAGGTGCAGCTGGCGACGAACTTCATGGCCGCGCTGGCCCTGCTCGCCGGCCTGGCCCTGATCTACGCGATCGCCAGCCACCAGGCGGAGGAGCGGCGCTGGGAGACCAACCTGCTCAAGGTGCTCGGCGCGGACTTCGCGCGGATCGCGGCGATCGTGCGCTGGGAGTTCGGCCTGATCTCGCTGGGCGCGGCGGTTCTCGGGGCGCTGGCCAGCCTGCTGCTGAGCTGGATGCTCGCGCGCTGGGTCATGGACGCACCCTGGCGACCGGGCTGGGCGGCGCCGCTGATCAGCGCCGTCGCCATCCCGGCGCTCTGCGTCCTGACCGCCGGGCTGGCGACGCGCCGCACCCTGCGCGAGCGGCCCCTGGCGCTGCTGCAGCGCAGCTAGCCGTCGGCTCGCCGGACTGCGGGTCGGTCGGGGGATCGGATACGATGGGGCCATGGCGGTCCCGGTGCACCTGATCTCCGGCTTTCTCGGCGCGGGCAAGACGACCGCGATCCGCGCGCAGCTCGAGGCGCGGCGACACGAGCGTGTGGCCATCATCGTCAACGACTTTGGCGAGGCCGGCCTCGACGAGGCGGCGCTGGGCGAGGACGAGCCGTTCCGGATCACCAGCATCCCCGGCGCGTGCGTCTGCTGCACGGCGCCCGACGGCTTCGTCGCCGCGCTCGGCGCCGTGCTGGCCGACGGTCCCGACCGCCTGATCATCGAGCCGACCGGTCTGGCGCGCCCGCAGGACCTGATCGACACCATCCGGCGCAGCCCGCAGCGCGACGCCGTCGAGCTGGCGCCCGTCGTGGTCCTGCTCGATCCGCGCCAGCTCGCACCCGACGGGCTCGGTGCGCTGCCCGTGCTGCGCGAGCAGCTGGAGGCGGCCGATGTGCTGGTCGCCAATCACACCGACGCCTGCGGCCCCGACGACCTGGCCCGCTTCGACGCGCTCGTCGACGAGCTCTGGCCGGCACCGCTCGCGGTGGTGCGCACGACGCACGGGCGCCTGGAGCCGGCGGTCCTCGACTGGCCCGAGGGCGAGGGTGCGCGCGCGCCGCGCGCCCTCCGGGTCGATGGAGATCATGACCACGATCACGCCCACGGTGCGGACTCGACCCGTGGCTTCGCCGCGCGGTCCTGGCGCTGGTCGCCGGAGGTGGTGTTCTCCCGCGAGCGCCTGCTCGACGCGCTGGCGCGCCTGGCGACCGGCGCTGCCGGCGCCCCGCTGGCGCGCCTCAAGGGCATCTTCCGCACCCAGGAGGGCGTGTACCTGCTGGAGGTCGCGGGCGGTGACGTTCACGATCGCCTGACCTCGCATCGCCGCGACAGCCGCGTCGACGTGATCGTCGCCTCCGAGGAGCCCGGGCCCCTGGAGGCCGCGGGTCGCTGGCTCGAGGACGCCGTGATGCGCGACGACGAGCTCCAGCTCGACACCGAGCGCATCGAGCTGGTCCTGCCCGACGGTCGCGTCAGCCTGGTGGACCGCGATCTCCTGACGGGGCTGCCCGACCAGGTCGCCGACGTCTCGCCGCTGTTCCCGAAGCGCGAGGGCAGTGCGGCGCGCGTGGACCGGCTCTGGTCCGCGCTCGACCTCCCCGCCAGGGGACATGCGGTCGTCGTCGCGGGCGACGGCTTCGCGACCGAGCCGGTGTCGATCGAGATCCTGCGCCAGGGCTACGTGCTGCACAGCCAGGGCGACCGGCCGCTGCCGGAGGGGCAGGGCGGTCCGTTCCGGCTGCTGATTCCCGAGGAGGCAGATGCGCCGCTGGGCGCCTGCGCCAACGTCAAGGGACTGGCGAAGATCGTCGTCCGCGAGGAGAGCGCCTGATGCACGACCCGTTCGGATTCGGAGACAGGGGAGGCCTGGTGATCGGTGCCGGCCAGGGCATGGGCCGCGAGGCCGCGCTGCTGCTGGCGCGCCTGGGCGCACGCCTGGCTCTCGTCGACGTCGAGGCGGAGCGCGGCGAGGCCGTCGCGAAGGAGGTGCGCGCGCTCGGCACCAGCGCCGCGCCGCTGAGCTTCGACGTGACCGACGCGGCGCAGGTCCGTGCCGGCGTCGAGGCGGCGATCAAGGAGCTGGGGCGGATCGACGTGCTGATCAACATCGTCGGCATGGCGGGCTGGGGTCCGCTGCTCGACATCGAGCCCGAGGACTGGGACCGCGACGTGCTCCTGAACCTGAAGCAGCACTTCCTGGTGTGCCGCGAGGTCGGGCGCCACATGCGCGACGCCGGCGGCGGCGCCATCTCCGTCGTGGCCTCGGTCAGCGGCCTCTTCGCCGCCCCCAATCACGGGCCCTACGGTGCCGCGAAGTCGGGCGTGATGGCCCTGGTGCGCACCATGTCGCAGGAGTGGGAGCCGCACGGCATCCGCGTCAACGCCGTCGCGCCGGGCTCGGTGCGCACGCCGCGCATCATGGCCATGCGCGAGAGCGGCGAGATCGCCGAGAGTGACCCGCGCGCCGCCGGACGCGAGTCCGAGCCGCTCGACATCGCCAACGCCCTGGTCTTCCTCGTCTCCGACATGGCCCGCCGCATCAACGGCCAGGTCATCGTCGTGGACGGCGGCACGATCGCGCGCTTCCCGTTCGGCGACATGGAGCGGACCGGTTGAGGCGCGTTCCGCGCCTGCTGGCGGGCGCTGCCCTTCTGATTCTTGGTGGCTGTGCGACGCCCCCTGAAGTCTACCGTCCGACCGATCCTTACTATCGCCTGCGCCAGGTCGAATTCCCGGGCGAGACCCCCCGGCTCGAGCGGGCCGAGTTTCATCCGCTCGTGGACGGGCTGAACCACTACCTCCTCAGCCTGCCCACGAAACTCCTGCTCCTGAACTGGCGCGTGATGGATCACGAGCTGCCGGAGCGCAACGTGCAGCTCCTCCAGCACTACCTGGACCTCAACGGGCTCACAGCAGTCAAGATCCGGCACAACCGCTACGACCCGATCGATGAGCTCCGTCGACTCACGCAGAACTCCGACGTTGGGTGGGGCTATCGCTACACGCTGGGGCTCGTCAGCTGGCTGCAGTACACGATATTTCCCGGGAGGCTCTTCGGCGGCCTCCCGCTCATCGGCGTCGGGGATCACTTCAATCCGTTCAGCAATACCGTGCACGTGTACTCGAGTGACCTGGGGATCCTCCTGCACGAGCTCGGGCACGCCAAGGACTACGTGGAGCACGACTCGCGTGGAACGAGCTTCGTCCTGATGCGCCTGGTGCCGGGGATCGATCTGATGCAGGAGGCGCGGGCGACGGGTGACGCGATCCGATACTTGCGTTGCGTGAGCGAGCCGGGCGCCGAGATCCGAGCCTACCGGACACTCATTCCGGCCTACTCGACGTACATCGCGGGCTACTTCGAGGGCGGACTCGTCGTGACCCTGCCCCTGGTGGCAGTGGGGCACGTCAGCGGGCGTGCCCAGGCGGCGCGACGCTCCCGCGCGATCGAGATGACGGCCGAGTTCCCTTCCGGGCGCCATCCCGATGACTACCTTCCGGGCTTCTGCGGGCCCGTACTGCCCATTCCGGGCTTGTCGCCCGGCCCGGATCCGTGATAGCTCTGCGGCGTAATCTCCGGGAGGGTTCCACATGCTGCGCTTCCGGCGCGCACCTCTGGCCCTGATCTTCCTCGGCCCCCTCGTCGCATGCACGCATCCCCTCGAGGTGAGAAACCTGCGCATGTACGAGACCTCGGTCCGCCTCGCCCCGGCGGAGGAGGCAATGACCGTCGGCGTCTTACCGTTTAGCGGCGGGCCCGACGATGTCTTCTACTTCAACGCACTGGTGCAGCGCCTCGCACAGGATCCCGCCCTCGAATCGGTCGAGACCGACTACGTGCGCCGTGTCGCCGGGGAGCGACCCGATCTGATCCTCTCGATCTCTCCCCATGCGAGCTATCGCAGCTCGGGCTGGAACTTCCTCATCAACTGGCCGGGGTTCCTGCTGTTCACCCCGGCGTGGAACGGGTACGTCTACCACGCAGACGTGATGACCGACTTCGCGATCCATGATGGGGACGGTCAGCTCCTCAGCTCCGCGCAGGTGCCCGTGGCCTACGACATCCGTCAGACCGACGGGGATCGGGGCGCGGTCGCCGGGTTCAGCTGGCTCGAGGTCTCGCTGATGGCGTTCATCGGCGGTATCTACAACGCGCAGAACTTCGACCGCGACATCATCGGAACGCTCCAGAACACCGTGCGCAACAACTACGCGACCTTCGTTCACAACGATCTGCAGTCGAAGCTCCGCTCCGCCAGCAGAGCGGTGATCGCGCGCAGGCGCGCCGAGGAGGCGCTTCCCGAGATCGGAGCGGGGTCGCCAGTCGACGAGCAGGAGGGGCCCTCCGCCGGGGTCG
The DNA here is from genome assembly GCA_029261925.1 of Deltaproteobacteria bacterium. Taxonomy (GTDB): domain Bacteria; phylum Myxococcota_A; class UBA9160; order SZUA-336; family SZUA-336; genus JAGWBS01. The sequence goes on from JAJDAJ010000111.1 coordinate 62,351, forward strand.
ACGGACGCTGAGCGCCGGCTCCCGCCGGCTCAGCCGTCGTACGTGAAGCTCTGGCTCGGCTCGGGTGCGGTGCGCACGGCGTCGCGCACGCGGGTCCAGCCGTCGCGCAGGGCTCCGGCGTCGACGCGGCCGGCGACCTGGGTGTAGCCGGCCTTCTCGAGCATCTCCGGGAGGCGCTCGCGGGTGCACTCGAGTGCCCAGTCCAGACCGTCGCCGACCTCGGCCGGATCGAGATCGAGCTGCCCCGGGGCTGACGGCGGCATGTGGTAGTGCGGCGACTGGCGGAAGCAGTCGAAGCGCAGCACCTGGGTGTCCTCGCCGTCCACGTCGGCGTAGATCTCGATGCTGGTCCCGCCGTCGTCGTCGATGTCCCGGCGCAGCACGTCGAAGCGCAGCCCGCCGAGGTCCACAGCCACCTTCTCGCCGACCGAGATCTTCATGCTGCCGAGCTTATCACCTCAGGCCAGGTCGTCGGGCCAGTCGCTGGAAGGGCGGCCCGACCAGCGGGGCGCCCGCTTCTCCAGGAAGGCCTCGACGCCCTCGCGCGCGTCGGGCCGGTTGCCGAGCCAGGCGAAGAGCCGGTCCTCGCGGGCCTTGGTCGCGCCCGCGTCGACCGTCTCCCAGAGCAGGCGCTTCGAGATCGCGACCGGCAGGGGGGCGCAGCGGGTCGCCAGGTCGCGCGCGCGCTCGAGGGCGGCGGGCAGGACCTGCTCGGCCGGAAGCGCCGCCGAGGCCAGGCCCAGGGCCGCGGCCTCGCTGCCGCGGATCGTGCGGCCCGAGAGCAGCAGGTCGGCGGCGTTGGACAGGCCCGCGACGCGCGCCACGATCGCGTGCGCGGCATAGCCGGGTAGCACGCCGCGCCGCGGGAAGACGAAGCCGAGCTTCGCCTCGGCGGCGACCAGGCGCACGTCGCAGCTCATGGCGAAGCTGATGCCCACGCCCATGGCGTGTCCGTTGATCGCGGCGATCACCGGCTTGCGCAGATCCCAGGGGTGCAGCGTCCCGGCGGGGTCTGCCCCGGGGCGATCGCGGAAGCGGTCGCCGCCCGCGGAGAGATCCGCGCCCGCGCAGAAGGCCCGCCCGGCGCCGGTCACCACCAGGCAGCGCACGTCGTCGTCGCCGTCGCAGCGGCGCAGCGCGTCGGCGATCTCCGCTTCCATGGCGTCGTTCCAGGCGTTGAGCTGCTCGGGGCGATCGAGCGTGAGCAGCGCGACGCCGTCGCTGTCGGTCTCGAGCCGGATGGCCGTGTAGTCCATGCGCGCAGTCTACGTGGCCGCGCGCCCGGGGTTTGACCGGACCCCGCGGGCCTCGCATTCTGGTCGCGTGGCCTCCTCCGGATCCATCGAGCCGCGCGAGCTGCTCTCGCGCATCTGGATCTTCGAGGGCGTCGAGCCCGGCGAGCTCGACCGCCTGGAGCAGATCACCGGCAGCCGGGAGCTGCGTCGCGGCGAGATCCTGTTCGCGAAGGGCGCCCCCGGCGAGCAGCTGTTCGGGGTGATGCGGGGCCGGCTGAAGATCTCGGCCTCGGGTCCAGGCGGCAAGGGCGTGGTCTTCGGCTTCGCGGAGCCGGGCGAGGTCTTCGGCGAGATCGCGCTGCTCGACGCACAGCCGCGCTCCGCGACGATCGAGGCGATCGAGCCGACACAGCTGCTCACCCTGCGCCGGCACGACTTCCTGTCGTTCCTCGAGAGTCACCCGCGGGTGGCAATCCGCCTGGCCCAGGTGCTCGCCGGCCGCGTGCGGCGGCTCTCGGGGCAGATGGAGGACGCCGTGCTGCTGCCGCTGCCGGCGCGGCTGGCCCGCCAGCTGCTGCGCCTGGCGGGCGTCTACGGCCGCGGCACCGCGTCGGGCACGCGGATCGAGCTGAAGCTGCCCCAGCAGCGCCTCGGCGAGCTGGTCGGCGCCAGCCGGGAGAGCGTGAACAAGCTCATGCGACAATGGACCCAGGAAGGTCTGATCCGTGTGGACCAGCGCATCGTCACGCTGACGGACGTCGACGCGCTGCACGCGATCGCGGACTCGGTCCAGGGCTGAGAGCAGGAGGTGGCGATGGCGGGACTGGATGGATACGAGGGACGCAGCGCGGTGATCACCGGCGCGTCGAGCGGGATCGGTGCGGAGCTGGCTCGCGAGCTGGCGCGGCGCGGAATGCGCGTGGCGCTGGTCGCGCGCCGTCGCGAGCGGCTCGAGAAGCTGGCGGGAGAGATCGGCGATGCCGCCAGCGTGCACGCCTGCGACGTCGGCGAGCGCGCGCAGGTCGAGCGCGCCGCGGCGGAGATCCTGCAGCAGCACGGCGGCGTGGACCTGCTGGTCAACAACGCCGGCATCCTGCGGCACATCCTGTTCCAGGATCACGACGTGGACGAGATCGAGCAGATGATGCGGGTGAACTACCTGGGCCCCGTGTACTGGACCAAGGCGCTGCTCGACCAGATGCGCGAGCGCGGCCGCGGCTGGATCCTGAACGTGTCGTCGTTCGCGGGTGTCACGCCCCAGCCCGACGAGGCGGCCTATGCGGCGACCAAGTGGGCTCTGACCGGCCTGTCGGAGTCGATCGCGCCGGAGCTCGAGCCCCAGGGGATCCACGTGATGGTCGTGCACCCGGTGCTGGTGCGTACGGAGATGTTCACCGACGAGGTGTACTCGCGCATGCCCGCGGGCTCCGAGGGCGCGTTCATCGACGCGCCCGAGTTCGTCGCCGAGACGCTGCGCGCGCTCGAGCGCGGCGAGACCTCGCTCGTGGTGCCGCGTCGCTTCCGCGCGACCCCGGTGCTGCGCACGCTCTTCCCGCGCACGGTGGGGCGCGCCATGGCGAGGGCGAAGCTCTCGGCCGTACCCGGCTTCGAGGAATCGGGCGGGAGCTGAGCGCGTGGGCCAGCTCGAGGGTCGGGGGCCCGGGCTTCACCCGGGACTGAGCGCGTCGCGGAGGAAGCGCGCGACCGTGTCGATCAGCTGCGGATCGGAGGGGAACGCGGGGTCGCCGCGGTAGGCGCGGCTGGAGTACTCCGAGAGCAGCTGGCAGACCACGTCGGCGACGCGCGGCAGGTCGAGGTCGGCGCGCAGCTCGCCCGCCGCGACGCCGTCGCGCAGGATCGAGGCCACCAGGTCGCGGAACGCATACACGCGGTCGGACGACAGGTTGTCGAAGCGCTGCAGCTGCAGGCCGCGGTCGCGGGTGAGCAGGGCGGGCAGCAGCGGGTTGGTGCGGCAGAACTCCACCGAGCTGCGGAACATCGCCTCCAGGCGCTCGAGTGCGCCACCGCGCTCCGGCGGGCGCAGCGCGCGCACCCAGTCGAGCATCAGCTCCTCGACCACCACCTCGAAGAGGTGCTCCTTGTTGCGGAAGAACTGGTAGAGCAGCCCGTTCGAGACGCCGGCGCCGGCCGCGATCGCGCCGACGGTCGTGCCCCCGAAGCCCAGCTCCCCGAAGCAGGAGCGGGCGGCCTCGAGGATGCGCTGGCGGCGCTCCTCGCTGCCGGCGCGTCGCCGGGAGGGTGGCATGCCCCGGGATTTCGCTGCTGGGCCGCTCATTTGGGGAGTATGAACAAGTTCAGGATATTTTTCATTGAAAATATGTATATGTATCTTCAGAATAGTCCGGCGCTCCAGCAGGGAGCCGCGGGAGGAACGAGCGATGGCAGATCTCGGCTTCAGGGCCCTGGACGCGGACCACCACTACTACGAGGCCGAGGACGCCTTCACGCGCCACATCGATCCGAAGATGCGCCACCGCTGCATGCAGTGGGCGGACGTCAACGGGCGCAAGCGCCTGCTCGTCGGCGGCAAGGTCAACCGCTTCATCCCCAACCCGACGTTCGACCCCGTCGCCAAGCCGGGCATCCTCGACCAGTACTTCCGCGGCAGGAACCCGGACGCGCGCGACATCGCGACGCTATTCGGCGAGCTCGATCCGATCCACCCCGCCTACCGGGATCGCGACGCGCGCATCGCGCAGCTCGACGCGCAGAACCTCGACGCCGTGCTGCTCTTCCCGACGCTGGGCGTGGGCATGGAGGAGGCGCTCCGGGACGATCCGGAAGCCGCGATTGCCGCGTTCCGCGCCTTCAACCGCTGGCTGCTCGACGACTGGACCTTCGGCTACCAGGAGCGCCTGTTCGCGGCGCCCTACATCACCCTGCTCGACGTCGACAGCGCCGTGGCCGAGCTCGAGTTCGCGCTCGCCAGCGGCGCGCGGCTGGTCTGCATGCGCGCCGGCCCGATCCACAGCTCCGAGGGCTTCCGGTCGCCCGCGGATCCGGCCTACGATCCCTTCTGGGCGCGCCTCGAGGAGGCCGGCATCCCCCTGATGTACCACTCCGGCGACACCGGTCAGCTTCGCTACGCCTCCGAGTGGGGCGAGGGTGGCAGCTTCTCGGCCTTCGAGTACCGGCCGCTGCGCTCGGTGCTCTCGCCCAGCGTGATCCGCGACACGCTGGCGGCGCTCGTCTGCCAGGGGCTCTTCGATCGCTTCCCCGGCCTGCGCGTGGCCACGATCGAGTCGGGCAGCGAGTGGGTGGCTCCGCTGTTCAAGGCGCTGCGCAAGGCGTACGGGCAGATGCCCTTCGGCTTCAGGGAGGACCCCTGCCAGACGCTGCGCCGGCACCTCTGGGTGTCGCCCTACTACGAGGACGACCTCGAGGGCCTGCGCAACGACCTCGGCGCGGGCCACGTGCTCTTCGGCTCGGACTACCCGCACGCCGAGGGCCTCGCCGAGCCCACGGACTTCCTGTACGACCTCGAGGGCTACGACGACGACGAGATCCGACTGGTGATGCGCGAGAACCTCGCCTCGCTGATCGAGCCGCGCCCGCCCAGCGCCGCCTAGCCGCCTGCCCCGTGGCCCGGCCCGGGCTCAGGCCGGGGGCAGGGCCCGCCGATAGTCCCCCGATGGCCCAGCGCGACCCACGTGTCCTGATCTGGCTCGGTGTGCTCACGGTCTGCGGACTGATCGTCGTGCCGATGTGGCGCGCGCTCGAGCGACCCTGGGCCTGCTACGCCCGCTACGTCGACCTGCCGACGGTGAACGCCGTCTTCGTCGAGCGGCTGGAGGGCGGCGAGGCGCTCTTCCGCATGACCGAGGGCGACGCCGTCCACCAGCACTGCATGGTACGGGCGTCGTACTGGAACCCGACGGACCCCGTCGCGGGTCAGGCGCTCCTGGTGGTGTACAGCGAGCAGGTCCCCGGTGAGTGCGTGCCGGTCGCGACCGTCGAGAACTCGGCGGTGGTGCTCTGGCTGGTCAGTGCGCTGGTCGGCCTGCTCCTGCTGCCGCTGATCCTCGTCGGCGTGGTCCTGCACCGCAATCTGGGTCGGGTGGGCAGTCCGCAGCGGCGCATGGACGTCGATCCGGGCCAGGTGCTCTGCCCCGCCTGTGGCGCGAAGATGAGCGAGGGATACATCCCGGTGACCGCCGGCATCCACTGGCGGGATGCGGGCCAGCGCATCGGGCTGCCCAGCGCGGTCCACGGTCTGGCGGGCACGGTGGGATGGAGGCGCCGGCCGATGCTGCACGCGTTCCAGTGCGCGCAGTGCGAGATCGTCAGCTTCCAGTACGGCGCGCCCTCGAGCTCCCGCGCGCCCGGCCAGGCGGGGGTGGCTCCCTCGCCCATCGATCCCACGCCGCTGCGCTGATCGGCGGCGGCCGCGACGCGAACGTCCGGCGCGTGCCAGACTCCCGCGCGGGAGGACGGCCCTGGCAGGTGTGGCGATCGTGGTCGGCGTGGGGCCCGGCAACGGCAGCTCCATCGCGCGGCGGCTCGCGGCGCGGGGGTACCCGACCGCGCTGATGGCGCGGGACCCCGGGCGGCTCGCGCCCCTGGCTGACGAGCTGGGCGGGCACGCCATCAGCTGCGATGCGGGCGACCCCGCGTCGGTCGCGCGCGCCTTCGCGCGGGCACGCGAGCTGGGCGACCCCGAGGTGCTCGTCTTCAACGCGGGCTCCGGTGTCTGGGGCAGCGTCGAGGACGTGGATGCCGCGGGCTTCGAGAGCAGCTGGCGCGTCAACGCCCTGGGCCTGCTGCTCGCCTCGCAGGAGGTGATCCCCGCCATGAAGCGCGGCGGCGGCAGCATCATCGTGATCGGCGCGACCGCCTCGCGCCGCGGCGGCGCGGGTGCGGCGGCATTCGCGGCCGGCAAGGCCGCGCAGCGCAGCCTGGCCGAGTCGATGGCGCGCCACCTCTGGCCGCAGGGCATTCACGTCGCGCTGGTCGTGATCGACGGCGTCGTGGACATGCCGCGCACGCGCGAACGCATGCCCGACCGCCCCGCAAGCTTCTTCGTCGATCCCGATGCGGTGGCCGCGACCGTGGCTCACCTGGTCGAGCAGGATCGCTCGGCGTGGTCTTTCGAGGTCGAGGCGCGGCCATTCGGGGAGCACTGGTGATGGCCTCCGCCGAGCTGCCCGACGGGCCCTGCAGCGGCTACCGCGTGATCGACTTCACGACCATGGTCTCGGGTCCGCTGTGCACGCAGATCCTGGGCGACCTGGGTGCCGACGTGATCAAGGTCGAGGCGCCGCCGGTCGGCGATACCTCGCGGGTGACCGGGGGGGCGCAGCGCGACGGCCAGTCGGGACTGTTCGCACAGCTCAACCGCAACAAGCGAAGCATCGTGATCGACCTGCGCGACGAGGCGGGCCGCGAGCTGGCGCGCGATCTCGTTGCCGCCGCCGACGTGCTGGTGCAGAACTTCCGCCCGGGTGTGGCCGAGCGCCTCGGCATCGGGTACGAGGAGCTGCGCCAGCGGGCGCCGGAGCTGATCTGGGTGGCGATCAGCGGCTTCGGTCCCGATGGACCGTACGCCGGCCTGCCGGCGTACGACCACGTCGTGCAGGGGATCAGCGGCTTCATGACGGTCCAGGGCACGCCTGACGAGCCGCGCATGATCCAGAGCGTGGTCGTCGACAAGGCCAGCGGCGTGGCCGCCGCCTCGGCGACGGTCGCCGCGCTGCTGGCGCGCGCGCGCACGGGCCGGGGCCAGCGGGTGGACGTTCCGATGCTCGATGCCTTCGCGGCCTACATGCTGCCCGACATCCTGGGCGGCAACGCCTTCCCCGAGCAGCCGCTGCAGGACAACCCCCGCATGCGGCGGATGTTCCGCACCTGGCGGACGCTCGACGGACACATCGTCGGCATCGTGATCCAGGATTCGCAGTTCGAGGGCTTCTGCCGCATGGTCGAGCGCGAGGATCTGATCGCCGATCCCCGCTTCGCGACGCTCGAGGCGCGCTTCGGCCGGCTGGAGGAGTTCTACGACCTGATGGAGCGCGAGTTCCTCGAGTGGCCCAGTGCCGTGCTGGTCGAGCGCGCGCGGCGCTTCGGCGCGCCGTTCGGCCCCGTCCACGACCTCGAGGCGTTCCTGGACGACCCGCAGACAGCGCACAACCGGACCGTCTTCGAGGTCCAGGACGCGAGCGGCAGGCGTACGCGCCAGCTGGCGCACGCGGTGCGCTACGCAGGCACGCCGGCCACGTACCGGCGCCAGACGCCGGGGCTGGGCGAGCACACCGACGAGGTGCTGGCCGAGGTGGGCCTGGACCCGGGGCGGATCGCGCGGCTGCGCGAGGCCGGTGTGATTCGCTGACGCGCGCGTTCCGGCGCGAGGAGATCCCGATGAAGGCATGGCAGGTCGTCGAGCACGGCGAGCCTCGCGACGCGCTCGCGCTGGTCGATGCCCCCGTGCCGGAGCCGGAGCCCGGCATGCTGCGACTGCGCGTGGCGGCGACGGCACTGGGCCTGCCCGACCTGTTCATGTGCCGGGGCACCTATGCGCTGACGCCCCAGCGGCCGTTCTCGCCCGGCCAGGAGCTGGTGGGCACGGTGACCGCCGTGGGCGAGGGCTGCGAGGCGCGTCCCGGGCAGCGCGTGATGGCGGTCTCGGCCTTCACCACGCGCCACGGCGGCTTCGCCGAGGAGGCGCTCGCCTTCGACCACTTCGCATTCCCCGCCGATCCGCTGTCGGACGCCGAGGCCGCCGGCTTCCTGATCCCGTACCACACGGCCTGGGTGGGCCTGGTGCGGCGCGCGCGCGTCGAGAAGGGAGAGAGCGTGCTGGTGCTGGGCGCGGCCGGGGGCACCGGGTCGGCAGCCGTGATGCTGGCACGGACCCTGGGCGCGCGCGTGATCGCCACGGCCGGCGGTCCCGAGAAGGTCGCGTTCTGCCGCGAGCTGGGAGCCGACGACGTGATCGACTACCGCAGCGAGGACATCACCGCCGCCGTGCGCGAGCTGACCGGAGGCAGCGGCGTCGAGGTGGTCTACGACCCGGTCGGCGGCGATGCCTACCGCGCGGCGTCGCGCTGTATCGCGCACGAGGGCCGGCTGCTGACCGTGGGCTTCGCGAGCGGCAGCTGGGGCGATGCGTCGGTGCCGCACCTGACGGCGCACAACTACTCGGTGGTCGGCGTGTTTCCCAGCGGCTACGACCGCGCCTTCAAGGCCGCCGCGCAGGCCGAGCTGATGGAGCTGTACCGGCGCGGCGAGATCCGCGTTCCGGTGGGCGCGGTGTTCCCGTTCGAGCAGCTGCCCGAGGCGCTCGGCGAGCTCGCCTCGGGCCGGGTCAAGGGCAAGCTGGTGCTCGCGGGACCGGGACAGGTTGCGTAGGCGGGCACGCTCCGGGCGGTGCGGAGCGCCGCGCGTGGTCAGCGCGGGAGCCCGGAGCGCCGGCGGCGGTCGTCGCGCTCGCGGACGTGGCGCTCCAGCCGGCGCACCCGGCGCTCGAGCTGGAGGCGATCCTGCGCGCGCTCGATGTCGCGCGCGATCCGCTCGGCGAGTGCCGGCGCCGGCCCGGGCGCGCGCACCGGAGCCCGCATGCGCTGCACGTCGTCGGCACGGAGCTCGCGGGCGCGATAGCGCCGCAGGTCGCCCGGCGCGCCGGTGCGCTCGAGCCGTCGCTCCTCCAGGGCGCGCCGCGCGTCGCGCAGGGCCCGCGAGATCCGCGCGTCCGCGCGGGTGTCCGCCGTGCGGGCCGGCGGCGCGTCGCCGAGGCGGATCTCGAGGAACCGGTCGCCCCAGCCCTCGACGGGCGCGCCGCCGTCCGCCCCGGCGGCGGCCGGGGCCGCCAGGAGCGCGATCAGCGCGGCGACCCGGGGGAACATCTGCCCATGATAGGCGACTAGACTGGGCCTCCCGGCACGGAGTCGGGCCGGAGGATCAGGCATGGCCGGGCCGCTGAGCGGGCTGCGGGTGGTCGAGTGCTCGAGCGGCATGGCCGGCCCGCGCGCGACCGGCCTGCTGGCCGATCACGGCGCCGACGTCATCCGGGTCGAGCCACCGGGTGGGGATCCCGAGCGCGAGGCGCTGGCGATCCCGTACGCGGTCTTCAACCGCGGCAAGCGCAGCGTCGAGCTGGACCTCGCCACCGCGGCGGGGCGCGCGACCCTGCTCGACCTGATCTCCGGCGCCGATGTGCTGGTCGAGAGCTGGGCACCCGGAGAGGGCGCGCGCCTGGGGCTGGATCGCCCGCGCGTGCAGGCGCACGCGCCCGGCGCGGTGCACTGCTCGATCACCGGCTTCGGCCCGGAGGGCCCGCTGCGCGACGTGCCCGCGCGCGAGGCGCTGGTGCACGCGCTGGTGGGCAGCATGGGCGAGCAGCGGGGCTTCCGCGACGGGCCGATCTTCCAGGCGCTGCCGTTCGCGAGCATGGGCGCGGCCTTCCTGGCCGCGATCGGCGTGCTCGCGGCGCTCTACCGCCGCGCCTCCGACGGTCGCGGCCGCCACGTCGAGACCTCCCTGTACGACGGCGCGCTGGCCTACCTGTCGATGATGTGGGGCGACACCGACGACGCCTCGGCGGCGCCGCTCGACCCCGGCTCGTACCGGCTGCTCTCCACGTCGTTCGCCTGCGCCGACGAGGAGTACCTCGGCGTGCACACGGGCGCGGTCGGCGCCTTCGGGCGTGCCATGGCCGTGCTCGGGCTCGACGACCGCATCCCGCCCAGCCCCGACGGGCTCGACATGGGCGTGCCGCTGACGCCGGAGCAGAAGACCGTGCTCGACGCCGAGATCCACACGATCTTCGCGTCGCGACCGCGCGCGTACTGGCTCGAGCGTCTGCTCGACGCCGACGTCTGCGCCGTGCCCCACCTGCGCCCGGGTCAGGTCCTCGACGAGCCGCAGGCGGTCCACAATCGCATGAGCCTCCTGCTCGACGACCCCGTGCTCGGTCCCGTCGAGCAGGTGGCGCCCGCGATCCGGCCCGACACGACACCGGCCGCGGTGCGCGGACCCGCCCCGACCCCCGGCCAGCACACGGCGGAGGTGCTCGCGGAGCTCGCCTCGAGACCGGCGGTCCGGACGGCGCCCACAGCGGGCGCCGGGATCGCGGGGCGACCGCTTCTGGACGGCCTGCGCATCCTGGACCTGGGCGCGTACTACGCGGGGCCGTACTCCTCGCGCCTGCTCGCCGACCTGGGCGCCGACGTGATCAAGCTCGAGCCGCTCGCCGGCGACCAGATGCGCGGGCTCGAGCGCGTGTTCCGCTCCGCGCAGGCGGGCAAGCGCTCGATCGCCGCCGACCTCAAGGACCCGGAGGTCGGCGCCTTGCGCGACGGCTTGATCCGCTGGGCCGACGTGATCCACCACAACATGCGCCCCGGCGCCGCCGAGCGCCTGGGCCTGGGGTACGAGCAGGCGCGCGCGATCCGGCCCGATGGGATCTACCTGTACGCACCGGGCTGGGGCTCGAGCGGGCCCGACATGCACCGTCAGAGCTTCGCGCCGATGCTCTCGGGCTACGTCGGGGTCGGCTTCGAGGTCGGCGGCCAGCTCAACCCGCCGATGTTCCCGCTGGGCAACGAGGACCCGGGCAACGGCCTGCTCGGGGCGATCGCGATCCTGATGGCACTCGTGCACCGGCAGCGCAGCGGCGAGGGGCAGCGGGTCGAGAACCCGCAGCTCAACGCGGCGATGACGCACATGGCGCACACCGTGCGCCGCCCCGACGGCGAGGTCCTGGGGGCCGGCCGTCTCGACCCGCTGCAGCTCGGCTTCGGCGCCCTGGAGCGCCTGTACCAGACGGCCGACGGCTGGCTCTGCCTGGCCGTCGAGACCGATGCCGAGATCGCCGCGCTCGGCCGTGTCGCGGGGCTCGACCGGGGGGAGGGTCCGCGCCTGGTGACGCGCGCCGACCGCGAGGCGAACGCACACGCGCTCGGCGAGCTGCTGGCGAAGACATTCGCCGCCGGCTCGACGGCGCACTGGATCGAGCGCCTGGGTGCCGCCGGTGTTCCCGCCGCCGAGCCCGTGCCCCACAACTGCCGCGGGCTCCTGCGCGATCCGGTCCAGCAGCGCAGCGGGCGCGCCGCCGTGCTGCCGCACCCGGTACAGGGCCATGTGCGCGGCGTGGGCAAGCTGCTGCGGGTGAGCGAGGCGGCGGTGGCCCCGCACCGGCTGGCGCCGGAGCTGGGCGAGCACACCGACGAGGTCCTGGCCATGCTCGGCCTGGACGCCGGGCGGATCGCCGCGCTGCGCGAGCGCGGCAGCGTGCGCTGAGCGAGGGCCGCGTGATCGAGCTGCTGCAGGGGATCCGCGTGGTCGAGTGCGCGGTGCTGTTCAACGGGGACCAGACCGGGCGCCTGCTCGGGGACATGGGCGCCGACGTGATCAAGGTCGAGTCGCCGGGGGTCGGCGACTACCTGCGCGACTTCCTGGGCCAGATCACGCCGCACCACAGTCCGGCGCACCTGTACGTGAACCGCAACAAGCGCAGCATGACGCTCGACCTGCGCTCGGAGCGCGGGCGCGAGCTCTTCTTCGAGCTGCTGGGCACGGCCGACATCTTCGTGGACGGCTTCGCGGGCGACGCCTGCGAGCGCCTCGGCATCGGCTACGAGGCGCAGCGCCGCGCGAAGCCCGACATCATCTACTGCCAGTGCACCGGCTACGGGGCGTCGGGCCCCTACGCGCAGATCCCGACGCACGGCTCGATGATGGGTGCACTCGCCGGCGCGACGCCCATGGAGATGGGCGACGATGGCCTGGTCCGGCAGGTCGAGGGCGGAAACGGGGACGGCACGGTCGTGGGCGCGACCAACGCCGCGCTGACGGCGGTCGCCGCACTGTCGTACCGCGCGCGCACCGGCCAGGGCGCGTACATCGACGGCGCGGGCTCTGACGCGGTGCTGGCCACCAGCTGGCTGCCGGCAGTGTACCGCTGGAACGACGCGCGCATCACCGAGCGCCGCAGCCTGCCGAGCACCGGCGCGAGCAGCGAGAGCGCCAAGTACCAGTACTACGAGACGCGCGACGGCCGCTTCCTGATCTTCTGCGCCATCGAGCACAAGTTCTGGGACGCCTTCTGTCGCGCCGTGGGCCGCGAGGACCTGATCGAGAGCAAGGACGAGGCGGCTCCCGTGGACTTCGCCCCGCAGCAGCAGGCCCTGCGCCGGGAGCTGCAGGCGATCTTCCACACGCGCACCCTGGCCGGGTGGGTGGACCTGGCGCTCGAGCACGACATCCCCATGGGGCCCGCGCACCGCCTCGACGACCTGCTCGACGATCCGCACCTGGCGCAGCGCGAGATCGTGCACCGCGAGCAGCACCCCGGGGCCGGGCCCTTCGTCAGCGTGGGCTGGCCGGCGCCGGTGCGCGACCAGCCCTTCGAGGTGCGCCGACCCGCGCCTGCGCTGGGCGAGCACACCGACGAGCTGCTCGGCGAGCTCGGCTACGCGGGGGATCAGATCGCCGAGCTGCGGGATCGGAAGGTGGTCTAGCGGTCTGCTGGCTCGGGTCAGCTCGCGCTGCCGGGCAGCGACCAGAGCCCCGCCGAGGTCATGTAGATCAGGCTCGACGCCAGCCCGCCGGCGGTCATGGCGCGATCGATCGCGATGGTGGCGCCCGTGATCAGGCGCGCGTCGTCGTGGCAGAGCAGGGCCAGCGCGCGCGCGACGTCTGCGGGGTCCTGCATGTAGTCCGGCGGCGGCTGGTCGTCCGGCTCGCGGCCGAGCACCCAGCGCGCAAACGCCGCGGTCGAGAGCGCCTGCTGCTCGCTGTGCACGCCGCCCAGGATGATCGCGTTCACGCGCACGCCGTGCTCGAGGTACTCGACCGCCAGCGTGCGGCTCATCTGCACCAGTCCCGCCTTCGCCGAGCTGTAGGCGACCATCCGCGTGGGTCCCTCGATCGCGTTGATCGAGGCGATGTTGAGGATCTGGCCGCCGCCGCCGCGGATCATCTCGGGCAGCGCGTGGCGGCAGCAGAAGAAGGCGCCCTTCAGGTTCGTGCCCAGCACGCGGTCCCACTGCGCCTCGTCGAGCTCGTGCGAGGGGATGATCGGGGGATCGCTGACCACCCCGGCGTTGTTGATCAGCACGTCGAGCCGTCCGAAGGCATCCACCGCCTCGCGGACCACCCGGGCGCACTCGTCCACGCGCGAGATGTCGGCGCGCACGAAGCGGCAGCTGCCGCCCGCGGCGCGCACCTCGTCCTCGAGCTCGCGGCCGAGCTCGGCACGCCGCGCCACCGCCAGCACCGACGCGCCGCGGCGTGCGAAGACCTCCGCTGCTGCGCGTCCGAGGCCGGTCGAGGTTCCGGTGATCAGCGCGACCTTGCCCTGGAGCGACGGCTCGTCCACGTTCCGGCCCCGCGCGCTCAGAACACGCCCATGAAGCCGCCGTTGACGTAGATCGTCTGGCCGGTGACCCACTCGGCATCGTCGGAGGCGAGCCAGCGGATGGCCCCGTACATGTCCTTCCCCGTGCCGGCGCGCTTGATCATGGTCTGCTCGATCAGGCGATCGAAGTGCTCGCGCGCTACCTGGCGCTGCGTGGCCTCGTTGTAGATCGGCCCGGGGGCGACCGCGTTCACGGTCACACCGTGGTCCCCGAGCGCGGCGGCGGTGGTCCAAGTCAGCTGGTTGAGGGCCAGCTTGCTCACGCCGTAGACGCCGCTGGCCATGCGCGAGCCGATCGATGACATGTTGATGATCCGGCCCCGCCCCTGCTCACGCATCTGCGGTGCCACCGCGCGGGTGCACAGCCAGCAGCCCTTCACGTTGACCCCCATCACGAAGTCCCAGTAGTCCGGCTGGATGTCGAGGATCTCCGCGGCCTCGAGGTCGCCCCAGATTCCGGCGTTGTTGACCAGCACGTCGATGCGGCCCAGCTCGCTGACCACGCGCGCCGCCAGGGCGCTGCTCGCGTCCGGATCGGTCACGTCGCAGGCCAGCGCGATCGCCCGCCCGCCGGCCGACGAGATCTCGCCGGCGCCCTTGCTCGCCCCCGCCTCGTCGACGTCGGCGAGCACCACGGTGGCTCCATCCGCCGCCAGACGTCGTGCGTAGTCGAGCCCGAGGCCGCGCGCGGCACCCGTGATCACCGCGACCTGTCCCTCGAACGGTCCGCTCATTCTCGTGCGTCCCTCGCTTCGTCGCGATGGTACGTGAAGCCGGTCGGTGGGTGGGGCGGACCCGACGCAGCGCGGAGCACGGCGTTCCACTCGACCCGACCCTGTGCAACACTGGGACCATGGCGCGGATCGGCATCATGGGTCTGGGGAACTGGGGCACTGCCCTGGCGCGGGTCTGGGTCCACGACGGACACGACGTGGGCGGCTGGACGATCGAGGACGAGGTATTCGCCTCGCTGCGCGAGCGCGGGGTCAACGAGAAGTACCTGCCCGGCGTGGATCTCTCGGCGCTGCGCGTGAGCATGGACGCGACCGAGATCCTGGCAGGCTGTGATCTGGTGGGGCTCTCGGTCCCGTCGGGCGTGATCCTCGGTGTGGTCGACGACCTGCTGCCGCACCTGCAGCCGCACCACGTGCTGCTCGACCTGGCCAAGGGGCTGGCACCGGGCGAGCAGATGATCTCGGAGGCGATCGAGGAGAAGCTGAAGGCCGCGGGGCTGCACAACGGGCTGGCGGTGCTGACGGGCCCCACCATCGCGCCCGAGGTCGCGCGTGGCGTGCTCACGACCGCGCTGGTCGCGAGCGAGGACCTGGCGCTGGCCGAGCAGCTCGCGCAGACGCTCAGCGCCCCCACGCTGCGCCTGCAGCCGGGCACCGACCCGCTGGGTGCCGAGCTCTGGGGCGGCTTCAAGAACGTGATCGCGCTCGCCTGCGGTGTGGTCGACGGACTGGCCGGCGACGGCGACGAGGGCGGGCTCGGCGGCGACAACCTGAAGGCGGCGGTGTTCACCGCGGGCCTGCGCGAGGGCTACCGCCTGCTCCCGGAGCTCGGCGCGCAGCCGGAGACGGCGCTGGGTCCCGCTGGCGTCGGCGACCTCTTCGTGACCGCGACCTCGCCGCACGGGCGCAACCGGGGTCTGGGCGAGAAGCTCGGCCGCGGTCAGACCCTGGAGCAGGCGCTCGGCGAGATGGTCATGGTCGCCGAGGGCGTGCGCGCCACGCGAATGTTCGGCGAGCGCGCCGTCTCGGCCGGGGTCGACGCGCCGTTCCTGCGCGCGGTGGGTCGGCTGCTCGACGGCGAGCTCGACGCCGAGACCTGCCTGCGCGAGATCGCCTCGGGGCAGGCGTAGGCCCTAGAGGTCGTACAGCGCGCGCGCGGTGCCGCCGAGGATCAGCGCCTGATCGCCGGCATCGAGCCCGGAGACCGCCTCGCGCAGCCCGGCGACCACGCCGGGGATCTTCGCGTCGGGGTGCGGGTAGTCGCTGGCCCAGACGATGCGCT
This sequence comes from Deltaproteobacteria bacterium, assembly GCA_029261925.1. Taxonomy (GTDB): domain Bacteria; phylum Myxococcota_A; class UBA9160; order SZUA-336; family SZUA-336; genus JAGWBS01. The sequence continues at coordinate 77,975 of JAJDAJ010000111.1, forward strand.
CCGCGCCGAGCTGCTGCGCGGTGAACGGCAGGCCGACCTCGTCGGGGTCGAAGCTGATCCAGCAGCCGCGCTTGAACAGCTCGGTCGGCGGGGTCTTCTGGTGCTCGCTGCCGAAGATGTGGAAGTGGTGCTCGAGCCGCTCCAGCATCGTCGGGGCCCAGCCGCCCGAGCCCTCCAGCAGGGCGACCTTCAGCCGGGGGAAGCGCTCGCAGATGCCGCCCCCGACGAACCAGGCCATGGCGACCATCACGTCGAGTGCGTTGGTCAGGCCCTGGCGCAGGAACAGGCCCTCGCTCGCGAACGTCATGTCCTCGTCGAGGCGCAGGCCGCGGCAGCTATTGGGCAGGTCGCCGAAGGGGAGCGGGTGCACGGCCACCGGCACGCCGAGGTCCTCGAGCTCCTGCCAGAACGGGTCGTAGACCGGGTGGTAGAGCTTGCGCTCCCCGACGTACGGCGCGGGCCGGATCATGATCGCCTTGAAGCCGAGCTCGCGCACGCAGCGCTGCGTCTCGCGGATGGCCATCGCCACGTCCTGCAGCGGGACCACGCCGACCCCGAAGAGACGCCGGGGCGCGGCGCTGCAGTAGTCGCGCAGCCACTCGTTGTAGGCCCGGCACAGCGCCCCGAACACGGCGGGATCCGGATGCACCGCCAGCATCGCGGTCGGGTAGAGCACCGCGGCGTCGATGCCGTCGGCGTCCATGTCCGCCAGCCGCGCGTGCGGATCCCAGCCGCCCTGCAGGCCCATCTTGCCCTTCGAGGCCTCGTCCCAGCTCTCCGAGCCCGCGTTCTGCCCGTACGACGCCGGGCGCGTGCCGCCGGGGATGTCCATGGCAATTCCGCCGAGGCCCAGCAGCTGCTCCCCGCGCGCGTTGGTGACGACCTGCGGCGCGCGGTCGCGGAAGGCGGGCTCGACGTAGTCGGTCCACAGGCTCGCCGGCTCGATCATGTGGCCATCGCTGTCGATCACGCGTGGTTCGGTCATGGGCTCTCTCCTGGCCCTCGATTCTCTCAGAAGACGAGCTCCGGCGGGCGCCTCGCCGCGGATCCTGGTATTCCTGGGCCCGGGCTCGGCCCCGGGGGAGAGTGCGAGTTGAGACACGCCATGCTGAGTGCGTTCCTGCTGGCGGCCGTGGCCAGCGGCTGCGGCTTCAACACGGTCATCGACCGCGACGAGGACGTGAAGGCGGCCTGGGCCGAGGTGCAGAACCAGTACCAGCGGCGCGCCGACCTGATCCCGAACCTGGTGAACACCGTCAAGGGTGCGGCGGAGTTCGAGCGGGGCACGCTCGAGGCCGTGGTCGAGGCGCGCGCGAAGGTCGGCAGCATGCAGGTCGATCCCTCGATCCTGGACGACCCCGCCCGCTTCCAGCAGTTCGAGCAGGCGCAGGCGTCGCTCTCGAGCGCGCTCTCGCGGCTGCTCGTGGTCGTCGAGCGCTACCCGGAGCTGCGCGCGGTCGAGCGCTTCGCCGACCTCCAGGTCCAGCTCGAGGGCACCGAGAACCGCATCGCGGTCGCGCGCAAGCGCTTCAACGAGGAGGTCGCCGAGTACAACAAGGTCGTGCTGCGCTTCCCGAGCATGATCGGGGCCAGGCTCCGCGGGAAGTCGGAGCGCGTTCCCTTCAGCGCGACCACCCCGGGCGCGGAGACGGCCCCCAGCGTCGAGTTCTAGTCGCGGTGCTGCGGGCGGTCGGCGTCGCGCTGCTGCTCGGACTGCTGTGGGTGCCGGCGGCGCCGGCGCTGGAGGTCCCGCCGCTCGCGGCGCGCGTGAACGACCTGGCCGGCCTGCTCGACAGCGGCACCCGGGCGCGGCTCGAGGAGCGGCTCGCGGAGTACGAGCAGCGCACCGGGCACCAGCTCGCGCTGCTGACCGTGCCCTCGCTGGAGGGCGACCCGATCGAGGACCTGAGCATCCGCGTGGTCGAGGCCTGGCAGCTCGGCGATGCGGAGCGCGACGACGGGCTGCTGCTGCTGGTCGCCGTGGCCGAGCGCAGCGTGCGCATCGAGGTCGGCTACGGGCTCGAGGGCGAGATTCCCGACGCGATCGTGGCGCGCATCATCCGCGGCGAGATCACGCCCGCGTTCCGCCGCGGCGACTTCGCGGCGGGCATCGAGGCCGCGCTCGACGCCCTGATGCGGCTCGCCGATGGCGGCGCCTACGCGCCGCAGCGCCAGGACAGCTTTGCTGCGGGCTGGGTGGTGCTGCTGATCTTCGTCGCGCTGGCCGTGCTCCTGCTCTGGGCGGCCAGCGGGCCGGCCGCCGGGCCGCCCGCGGCCGGCCGGGCGCGCCCTCCGGCCGGGAGGCGCGACGACGATCTGTGGATCGGCGGGCATCCCCGGGGTGGCTGGGGCGGCGGGGGTGGCCTCGGAGGCGCTGGCGGCGGCTTCGGTGGGGGCGGGGGCGGCTTCGGCGGCGGCGGCGCCTCGGGAGGCTGGTGAGGTGGCGCGCATCCTGGACCCGTCCGGTGCCGAGCGGATCCGCTCTGCGATCGCGCGCGCCGAGGCGCGCACCGCGGCCGAGCTTGTCGTGGTGGAGACGCGCGCCTCCGACACCTACGCACCGCAGCGGGCGGGCCTGGCCCTGGTGCAGCTGATCGGCGCCTCGCTGGCCCTGTACCACGGCGTGCCGGCGCTTCCGGTCGACCTGCTGCTGCTCCTGCAGCTGCCGCTCGGCGTGCTCGCCTGGTGGCTCGCGGCGCGGCCGCCCCTGCTGCGCGCCCTGGTCAGCGGCCGTGAGGCGGGCGCGCGCGTCGATGCGCGAGCCCGGCGGATCTTCGCAGAGCACGGGCTGACCGGCACCCGCGACCGCAGCGCGGTGCTGATCCTGATCTCGGCCCTGGAGCACCGCGTCGCCATCCTGGCCGACCGCGGCGTCGACGCGGTCGTCGATACCGGGGAGTGGCGGCAGGACGTGGACGCGATCGTCGCGAGCATCCGCGCCGGCCGCGCCGCCGACGGGATCGCGCAGGTGATCGACCGGCTGGCCGCGCAGCTGGCGGACGCGCTACCACCGCGGCCCGACGACCGAAACGAGCTGCGGGATGCCGTCCTGCACGTGGACGACTGATCGAGAGACGTCCGTCGGTCTGCAGGGGCGACCGAGCGGGCCGGGGCAGGTGCCGCCTGCGCAGGGGCTTGGCACGGATTCCCGTTGTACTCGACCCGTCGCGGCGCTAGAGTTCGCCGCCCGAAAATCGCGGCAGGTGCCGCGGAGCGCAGGGACGTGCAGGACAGGCGAAGCGCGCGGACCCAGCCCGGTTCCCCGGGTCGCCGGCCGCGGCTCGCAGAGGCGGACCCCGAGGGCCGCGCGCATCGCTGCCGCTGGCGCCGTGGCCTGTCGCGGCGACGCGCCGCGAATGCGTCCTCGCTCCTCGCCGCCGCAGCCGTGGCGCTGATCCTCCTGGCGGCGGAGCCGACGACCGCGGGGGTCTCGGACCCGGTCTACATGCAGATCGTCGCCCACCAGGACGACGACTTCCTGTTCATGAATCCGGACGTGGGCAACCAGATCGCGGCGGGGAACCCCACCGTCACTGTCTACATCACCGCGGGGCAGGCGGCGGGTGCGCCCGGGCTGACGCGCGAGCAGTTCGCCGCGGCCCGGCAGCGCGGCATGCGGGCAGCGTACGCGCAGATGGCCGGTGCTCCCGACCAGTGGACGCGGACGCTGCTGCTGCCCGACGCGGTCCACGACGTGGAGCTGTACACGCTCGATGCGGCGCCGTGGATCCGGCTGATCTTCATGAATCTCACCGACGGTGGCGATGTCTTCGAGCCCCGGACCGACGCGATGTCCGGCATGTGGGAGGACCCGACCTACGTGGCCGACACGATCGTCCCGGCGTGCTTCATCTCGGAGGCGTGTTTCTGGCTGCCGGTGCGACACCAGCTCTACGACCGGGCGGGTCTGCTCGCGGTCCTTCGCGCGCTGGTCGCCACCTACCAGCCGATCGTCGTGCGCACGCTCGATCCGCAGCCCTTCGAGAGCGTCGAGGTGAGCTTCGACAACACCGACCACACGGCCGCAGCGCGCTTCGCGGATGCGGTGCTCGCGGACTATCACGGACCCTTCGGCACGCATCGCCACACGGTGACCCACTACAAGGGCTACTCGTTCCTGAACTACCCGCAGAACCTCGGACTCGCGGACTATCTGGAGAAGGCCGCCACTGCGGCGGCGTACGATCCGCACGACCCGAACTACGCGACGGCGAGCTACGACAGCTGGTACTGGGCGATGTGGGAGCGCTATCCCGCCAGCACCACGTGGCTCGAGCGCGCGAGCGACGGCCGTCTGGTGGCGGTCAGCGTCGAGGACCGTCAGGTCCTGCTCTGGCACGAGACGGTGCCGGGTGGGACCTGGAGTGGCCCGGCCCTGCTGCCGGGCACGGTGCCCCTCGCCCCGCACCTCACGCTGCTGCGGCGGCCCGACGGGCTGCTCCAGCTGTTCGCGCTGCGCCTGCCGCTGGAGCGGGAGCACTGGTTCCCGGACCCCGCCGCGCCGCTCCAGGAGGTGGTCACCGCGGTACAGCTCCCCGGGGCAGGAGCGATCAGCTTCGGGCCGTGGTCCACGGCCGGCAGCCCCGATGCCGGGGCCTGCGCTGCGAGCTGTCAGTTCGCCGGCGTGCCGACGGCGGCGATCGATGGCGGTGGCCGGACCTTCGTGTTCGCGAAGAGCTCCGGGGGGCTGGTGAGCTACGCCCACGCTTCGGGTGGTCCGTGGTCGGCCTGGGCGACGTTCGCCACGCAGGACATCGTGGACGGCATCGCGGCGCACACCCGCGACGACGGCCGGGTCGAGGCGTTTGCCACGACGCGCAGCGGCGAGCTGATCCACTTCGTCCAGGTGGCCGGCACGGCGTCGTTCATCCAGGACGGCTCCTTCACCGCCTTCGGGGGGGCAGCGAGCGCCCCCACGGTCACCAGGAACGCGGATGGCCGCCCGGAGATCTTCTACCGCGAGGCGGGCAGTGGTCGGGTCCTCACCGTGTACGAGACCCGGAACGGTACCTGGGCGGGACCGGTGGTCCTGTTCGGCGACGCCGGGGTCGGGCCAGTCGCGGCGATCCGTCGCGCTGGCACCGGTCACATCATGCTCTTCGAGCGCAACGTCTGGGCCGGCATCAGCGCGACCTGGCAGGTGGCCCCGAACGACGTGTTCTACCTGCAGTGGCAGGTGCTCGGCGGCTACCTCAACGAGTACCCGGCGGCGACGACGGACGCCTTCGGGCGGGTCGTCGTGGCGGTCAAGGGCGGCGACGGCAGGCTGTACCTGCGCCGAGAGGCGTCCGCCGCCGTGCTCGGCAGCTTCGGGCCCTGGGCGGTCGTCGACGAGCCCTGCCGCGACGGTGCCCGGGGTGGTGACACCGACCTGGACGGGCAGTGCGGCGACGTCGACAACTGCCCGATCGTCGTGAATCCGCGGCAGGAGGACACCGACGCCAGTGGCATCGGCAACCACTGCGAGTGCGGGGATCAGTCGGGCGACGGCCGTGTCAACGTCGCGGACATCCTGGCGATCAACGAGGTCATCTTCGAGCGACAGGCGGCCAGCGCGCTGTGCGACACGAACGATGATGGTCTGTGCAACGTCGCAGACATCCTCGGCGTGAACGCGAAGATCTTCGGCGCCGACGCCTACTGTGCGAGGTATCCGGGCCCGTAGCCGCGCCAGCAAGCAGGCGCGCCCGGCTGACCGGCAGCTGACCGGCAGCTGACCGGCAGCTGAACCGACGCGGCCGCCGCGCGTGTCGACCGGCTCGCTCGCGTCAGCGCCTGGCCTGGGCGAGCGCTCCGTTGCCCGCCGGCCTCGACCCAGCCTCCCGGGCTGGGCGAGAATGCACGCCGCGTTCCCGGGGCGTGATCCGAAATCCGCGCACTCCGGACCTACCCGCAGATCTGAACCGAGCTGAGCTGATCCGGAGGGAGAGATGGTCGAATCACGCGGCAGGCTCGCTGCCCTTGTTCTCGCGCTCGCGGCCGCGCTGGCCGGCGACGCGCTCGCGCGCACCGCGACCAGCCTGCACCTGACGGGCGACGGCCACGTCGTCGTGCCCGACGACTTCCGGCTCAACCCCGTGGGCGGGATCACCCTCGAGGCCTGGATCCGCCCCACGTCGTTCGCGGGCTTTCCCACGATCTACGGCAAGAGCTTCACCAGCGGGCAGTGGCTGGGCCTGAGTACGAGCGGCGTGCTGCGCTTCTACCCCTCGGGAGCCGGCTCCAGCGTGGACGGGGGCAGCCCCGTGCCGCTCAACACCTGGACCCACGTGGCCGTCAGCTACGACCCGGCCACGGGCCAGCGCGTCTACTACCAGAACGGCAACGTCGACCTGAACCTGACGGCCGTGCCGACCCCGATCCGCGTTGGCGCGGCGGACCTGGGCATCGGCGCGGAGGCGAGTGGCGCGTTCCCGTTCCAGGGGCAGATCTCGGAGCTGCGGCTCTGGGGCAGCGTGCGCTCGCAGGACGAGATCCGCCGCGACATGTGGCGGATGCTCACGGCCAGTGACGGCCCCGAGCTGCTCGCCGTCTGGCCGCTCGACCAGACGGCCGGGGACGCACTGGACCGCAATCCCGGGGAGCTGAGCGGCACGGCGAGCTTCGCGGCCGTGCCCGCGCCCCCGACGCCGCACGGGCCCGCGCGCATCCGGCGCATGTCGACGCCTGCGTCGAGCGACGGGCTCTGCGACGAGGCCGGGTACGGCGCGGCCCAGCTCCTCCCGCTCTGGTACGACGACGATCCCGGTGCCGACGAGAATCCGGAGTACGCGCTCGTGGGGGCGCGGTTCGACACCGTGCACATCTGTCTGGGGCCGCGACCGATCCCCCCCTCTGGCTGGATCGAGGTGTACCTGGACGGTGACGGGGACGGCGGCGGCCCGTTCCCCTCGCCGGGTGACTACCGCTTCCGCGTGTTCCAGAACGGAACGGTCTCCAGCCACCAGGGCATCGGCAACCTGCTCGCCTGGTCGTCGGTGTCGGTGCCCGGGTTCGTCGGGGCCCGCGCGCTCATCGGCGAGTTCCTCCACGGCTACGAGCTGACCATCCCTCGGAGCCTGATCACGAGCCCCGATGGCGTCTTCGGCCTGCAGATCGCCGAGAAGTACGAGGCGGTCCCGTTCGGTCCGATCGTTACCTCGGGCTGGCCCGACGACCAGGTGCTGGACACGCCCTCCAGCTGGGAGCCCGCGGTGATCGACGACACGCCGGTTCCCACGGACCTGAGCGACCCGATCGCCCGGATCGGTCGCGTGAGCCCGAGCGAGCGCCCGTCCGAGGGTGATCCGGTGTCCGTCGTGATCAGCGCTGCCGACGGCACCGACATCCAGACCGTCGAGCTCTGGGTCGACGGCGCGATCGCCCAGGTCTGGGATCTCGTGGGACCCTCGGACACCACCCGGCTCCTGACCAGCGACCCGCTGTCGCTCGCGCTGGGCCCCCACACGCTGCGCGCCCGGGTCGTCGATCACGTGGGCCGCCAGGCGTGGAGCGCGCAGGAGCGCATCCGCGTGGTGGTCGACGGCGAGCCGCCGGCGCTCGAGCTGACGCATGCGCCCCTCGAGCCCGCCGCGGGCGGCACGTTCACGATCACGGCGACCGCGACCGACCCCTCGGGCGTCGAGCAGATCAGCGTCGGCGACATCCTGGGCCTGCCGCGGATCTGCAGCTTCTCCGGCTCCGCCACCACCGAGAGCTGCGAGCTGGCGATCCCCACGACCCCCGCGACGCGGATCGTGCGCTACCACGCCACCGCGCGAGACACGGAGGGGATGAGCGCGCGCTCGCCCGTCCGCAGCGTGCTGGTCGGCAACGACGGTCCCGACACCGACGACGACGGCGTCTCCGACGCGCACGAGGCGCTGCTCTGCACCTCCCCGCTGCGCCCCGACAGCGACGGCGACGCGCTCAAGGACGACTGGGAGCTGGTCGGGATTCCCGACGCGACGCGCAGCTCGATCATCGTCGACCTGCCGGCGCTGGGGGCCAACCCCTGTCACAAGGACGTGTTCCTGCAGTACGACCACGAGCAGGGCGCGCGCGTGGACGCGGGGGCGGTCGAGCCGGTGATCCAGGCCTACCGCGCCCGCTGGATCGACCTGCACGTCGAGGAGAACGAGCGGCCCCGCGTGGGCGGCGGGACCTTCTCGCCGATCGGTGCAAACTCCGGGCTCTACCAGACCGCCGGGAACGATGGGGAGTACTGGTTCGCCCCCGCCCGGCACTGGAGCCACGTCTACGCGTTCAGCCGGCATTTCCCGGGGCGCAGCGCGGGCGGCGACCGGCAGTTCCGCTTCGACATCTACGTCGGCCCCAGCTCCGGCACCTGCTCGGGCGGCGCGAACGACACCGCCTCGTGCGTCCTCGACAGCGACTGCCCCGGGGGCAGCTGCACCGACGTCTGCGCCTGCCCGACCGACGGGAGCGCCGATCCGGACACCTGCCGCGACGGGACCTTCGGCTGCTGGCGCGAGTCGGCCTCGGGTCAGGCGCGGCGCTTCATGCACGAGCTGGGTCACGCCGTCGGTCTGGGGCACGGCGGGCGCAGCGGCAGCCGGACCGTCCAGCGCGACGGGGAGCACCTCTACTACGGCCCCGGGGGCTCGGAGGGCTGGGACCACGTGAACTGGAAGCCGAACTACCCCAGCCTGATGAACTACGGCGCGAACGGCGGCGACCTCTGCCGCACGCCGTCGGGGGACCTGGTCTCGGAGCTGGACTACTCCGACGACGTGCTCGGCGACCTGCTCGAGAGCGATCTCGATGAGTCCTCGAACCCGCTGACGAGCCTCGCCTCGGTGATCGACTGCTCCCACGCCGATCCGGGCTCCGTCCCCGTGACGATCTACACCTGTACGGATCCCGACGAGGAAGGGCTCGGCGACGACAGCGGGCTTCGCTACGCGATGCTCACCGACGGCACGAGCACGATCGCGCGCATGCCGCAGAACGGATCCTGGGACTCGAGCCCGCCGACCCACGCGGCCGGGGTGGACTTCGACTGCGACGGGAGCATCGAGAGCTCGGTGCAGTCGAACCTCAACGGGGACGACGGCGACGCCCGGCTTCCCGGGGAGCCCTGCGACGGCACGGACACCGATCGCGACGGGAACGTGGACGAGGGCTGTGACTGGAGCGCCGACGGCCAGGTCCTGCGGGGCCGCAGCGACTGGCTCCACGTTCCGAGTCCGGCCTGGTGGCACATCGAGTACGACCTCGGGGACGACTGCTACATCTGGCCCGCGGCCTACCGGGCGGCCATCGGCGCCCACGCGATCGATCGCAGACCGTCCGGCGCGCCGACCGGGCAGTGTCCCGACAATCCGATCACGTACGCCAGCGGGGTGCCGATCGACGAGCCCGAGGACGTCGACCGCCTGCTCCCGCCGGGCACCGAGGTCTGCGACGGCACCGACACCGACGCCGACGGCGAGATCGACGAGGGCTGCCGCGACACCGACGGCGACGGCCTCTCCGACGCCGTCGACAACTGCCCGGCCACGCCGAACGCCGACCAGGCCGACGACGACGCGGATCTGCTCGGCAACGCCTGCGACGATCCGGACCCGGTGCAGCCGTCCGTCTCGTTCACCGGTGTCAACGGCACCGGTCTGCAGTGGACGGAGCAGAGCGCGGACCTGCTCGGCTACAACGTGTACTGCGAGCTTCCGTCGGCGGCGGGCGCGGCGTTCATGGGCGACGTCCACCCCTCCACGATCGAGCCGTTCTTCAACATCCTCCCGGTGGCCGGCACCGCCGGCGCCTACCCCTGCTGGGTGGCGCCCGTCGACCTGCGCGGGCGGGAGGGCGAGTGGGCGCGCGTGGACGTCGTGACCGAGCACGACGGCGACGGGATCACCGACGACGTCGACCGCTGCCCGTACTGGGCGGCCGCCGGCCAGACCGACACCGACGGCAACGGGATCGGCGACGACTGCGAGTGCGGGGATCAGAGCGGCGACGGCCGGGTCGACGTGGCCGACATCCTGGAGATCAACGCCGTGATCTTCGACATCGAGACGGCGAGTCCCCTGTGCGACACCAACGACGACGATCTGTGCAACGTGGCCGACATCCTCGGCGTGAATGCCAGGATCTTCGGGGCCCCCGCCCACTGTGCGAGGTATCCGGCTCCCTGATGCGGGCTCCGGGAGGCAGTCCGGCACTCCTGGGGCAGCCACTGCGAGGCAGATCAAGCGACGGCACTGCGGAGGATGCGCTGCGGAGCTTCTCCTCCGTCGACTGAGCAGTAGAGTCCCGGGTCGGCGCCGCGGAGCCATTCGATCCCGCAGGAGTGGATCGCGGGGTACGTCGATCCGGCCGGCCGCCTGACCGCGAAGCGGCTGTTTGTGAACCCGCGGACGGGCCGGCCGTGGAGCTACTGGTCCCTCATGGACCGCTGGAAGCGCGCGGCCGAGTCCGTGGGCCTGCACCGGTGCGCGTCTGTACGAGTCGACGAAGCACACGAGGGCGACCGACGCGGTGCGCCGTGCCGTGCCCGAGCGCGCGGTACAGCTGTTCCCCGGGCACTCCGACGCGCGCTCGACGCGGCGCTACGCCCGGCTGGGGGACGAGGCAGTCATCCACCTGCTGCGCCCCAGTCTGTCCCAGAATCTCACTCAGAAAAAATCAACGATTCCAGGAACTTGTTGGTGATCCCAACGGGATTCGAACCCGTGTCTCCAGGGTGAGAACCTGGTATCCTAGACCCCTAGACGATGGGACCACGGTGTCCTGAGGGCCGTACCAGGCGGCCCGGACAGCGGCGAACGGTAGAGCCCCGCCACCCCCGCGTCAACGCCGCGTTCCCGATGCCGTCCTCGCGTGGATCCGCCGCTCGCACGTCCACGGCCCGCTCCCGCTGGCGTGGGTGCACGCCGCGGGGTACAGGGTCGGGCGCGCCGGCCGCGACGTGCCGCGCGCTCGGAGGAGCGAGATGAGCGACGAGGGCCAGCCGATCACGGGGCTGCGGCCCGGCGACGTGCCGGAGCACGTCTTGACCTGCGGCGATCCGGCGCGCGTCGCGCGCATCAGCGCGGGCTGGTCCGACGTGCGCGAGGTCTGTCGCGTGCGCGAGTACGTAGTCGCGGTCGGCGAGCACCAGGGCGTGCGCATGGCAGCCGCGTCGACGGGTGTGGGCGCTCCGAGCACCGCGATCCTGGTCGAGGAGCTGGCGAAGCTCGGCGTGCGCACGCTGATGCGGGTGGGCAACAGCGGCGGGCTGGCGCCGGGCCTGGCGCTGGGCGACCTAGTGATCTCCACGGGCGCGGTGCGCGACGACGGCACGTCGATCAGCTACGTGCCCGTGGCGTTTCCGGCGCTCGCGGACCACCGGGTGGTCGGCGCGCTGCTCGCGGCGGCGGAGTCGCGCGGCGTGCGCCACCGCGCCGGCGTGACCTGGTCGCTCGACGCGTTCTACGCGCGCAACGCGGTGCTGGGGGAGGGCGGCGCGATCGAGCCCATGACCTTCGGGGGCTACCGCCCGCCCGGGCTCGCGCGCATGATCGAGGACTACCGCGCGGCCGGCGTGCTCAACATGGAGATGGAGAGCGGCGTGCTGTTCACGCTGGCCACGCTGTACGGACTGCGCGCCGGCTGCATCTGCGTGGTCTCCGACCGCACGCCCTGGCCGGGTCCGGCGGAGCTCGACATCGACAAGAACATGGACGCCTGCATCGCGGTCGCTACCGACGCGATGCTGGCGCTGGCGCGGGAAGCGTGACGCCGGAGCTGGCGCTCTGGGCCGGCCGCGCAGTGACACCGGAGGGTGTCGTCGAGCGGGTCCGGGTACAGGTCGCGAGCGGGCGCATCAGCGCCGTCGACAGCGGCGTGGAGCCGGAGCCCGGCGATGCGGTCCACGCCGACGCCACGCTGGTGCCCGGACTGGTCGACCTGCAGGTCAACGGCGCGCAGGGCATCGCCTTCGACGACCCGGACGCCGACGCGCGGCGCCGCGCGGTGCGCTACCACACCTGCCGCGGGACCACGACGCTGCTGCCCACGCTGATCAGCGCGCCGCTCGACGCCCTGGCGGCGGCGCTGGAGCGCCTGGCGGCCGACGTCCGTGCGGACCCGGCGCTCGCGGGCATCCACCTCGAGGGTCCGTTCCTGGCCCCGGAGAAGGCCGGCGTGCACCCCGTGGACGCATTGCTCGAGCCCGACCCGGCCGCGCTCGAGAGACTGATCGAGTCGGGGGGCGGCGCGCTCGCGCTGTGCACGCTGGCGCCCGAGCGCCCCGGTGCGCTCGACGCGATCGGCCGGCTGCTGCGCTCGGGCGTGGTCTGCGCGGCGGGGCACACGCTCGCGAGCGCCGCGCGGATGCGCCTGGCGATCGAGCGCGGCCTGTCGTTCGTGACGCACCTGGGCAACGCGTGCGACTGGCCCGGGCGCCTGTTCGACGCCGAGGCGGGCTACCGGCGCAGCGAGCCGGGCGTGATCGGCAGCTTCATGAGTGACGCGCGGCTGCGGGGCAGTCTGATCCTGGACGGGCGACATCTCGATCCCGGCCTGGCCGCCGCGCTGATCCGTCTGCGCGGCGCCGACGCGGTCGCGCTGGTCAGCGACGCCTCGCCGTTCGCGGGGCTGCCGCCCGGCGAGCACCGCGCCTGGGGGATGCGCGCGCGCGTGCACGCCGGCGGCTTCGCCACGGCCGGCGAGGGCCTGGCCGGCAGCACGATCACCCTGGTCGACGCCGTGCGCGTCGCGGTCGAGCAGCTCGGGTTGCCGCTGGCCGATGCGGTGCGCATGGCCGCGCGCACGCCGGCCCACGCGATCGGGCTCGGCGAGCGCAAGGGCAGTCTGGCCGCGGGCTTCGACGCGGACCTGCTGCTGCTCGATGCGTCGCTGCGTCCCGTCGCGACCTATCTGGCCGGCAAGCAGGTGTAGGTTGGACGCATCAAGTTCCCCACGGGCCAGCCCGATGGGGGTCCTCGGATGAGCGGGGCCGCGCCCCCGCCGATGGAGGCACGCATGAGCAAGCTCGCTCGCACCTTCCTCGCTGGACTCGCCCTCGCCACGCTGCTGGCAGCGCCGGGGATCGCGCCGGCGGTGGGCTACGAGGACTCGCTGGACGACTGCAACTACCCCGAGGGCTTCGACCTGCTGGTGATGCGACCGATCGGCATGGTCAGCATCGTGGCCGGCACCCTGCTGTGGCTGCCCGGGATGGCGATCGGCATGGTGACCGTGAGCGACGAGCTCGACTCCGTCACCGACATGATGATCGGACGTCCGATGCGGTTCACCTTCGAGCGCAGGCTCGGGGAGTGCACCGGAGTCGACCTGGAGTACTGATCGAGGGGCCCCGGCGCGCGGGACTCCGTGCGCCGCCCTCGTCAGCGCGCGGCCTGCGGATCTCCGGGTCCGGAGGTCGCGGATCGCCGCGCCAGCCAGCTGCGCCGTGCGGCCAGCACGGCCGAGATGGCCGCGATCGCCGAGATCGACAGCCACGTGAGCGCGTAGTGCCAGTGGTTCACGCGGCTGCGCGGCTCGGGCGTGCGCCCGGCGAGGCGGGGATCGGCGGGGCTCTGCTGCACCACGAGCAGCCGGGCCAGCGGCGCGCCGAGCTGCTGCTGCATGGCGCCGTGGTGGATGCGGGTCCAGTGCACGCGATGCGGGCCGGGCTCCACGTCGAGGGTCCGGCCGGGCAGGGGCAGTGCCACGCCCTCGATCGTGGCGTGCCCGGGTAGACGCGGGTCGTCCACGATCTCCTGGGCACGCGAGCGCGTGATGAATCCGCGCTCGACGAGCACCAGCGGGCCGCCCGCGTCGGGCTCCAGCGGCGTGAGCACGCGGTTGCCGATCGTCCGGTCCTGGCTCTGGTTGTCGAGCAGCAGCGTGTCTGCCGCGCGCCAGCGACCCGATCCGCGCACGCGCCGGTACGCGTGCCCCTCCGGATCGGCCAGCGCCGCGGCCAGCGGTGCCGCGGCCGCGCCGGTCCGCGCGCGCATCTCGGTGAGCCACGCGTCCTTCTCGTGCATGCGGCGCAGCTGCCAGCGGCCCAGGCCCGCGGTTGCGACGGCGGTCAGGGCCAGCAGGAGCGCGAGGGCGATGCCGGGGGCGGAGCGCATGGGGCGGCCAGGGTAGCGGCCGCACGAGGCCCGGGACCCGGCGAGCCGGGTCCCGGGTGGCTCATGCAGGGAGATGAGCCGGGGTGCCGGCGGTGGATCCGCAGCTCGCTCGCGGGCCGGGCGGTTCCCAGGAGGGAGAGGGGATGGCTCGGGGGCGCGTGCGCCCCCGGATCCGCCTGGCTCCCCGGCGGACCGGGATCCGGTTCCGCCGGCACAGGACTAGGACGTCGCCGGCCGGAAAAGATTTCGCGGCGGATCGCGGCCGTCGGCCGCGGGCCGGGGTGGGGTGGGTCCCGAGCCGGATGGGGCTAGATCCCCGCATTCCGGGGCCAGGGTGTAGGCTGGCGGGGCGCCGCCACCCGGCGCGGGAGGAACCACCATGAGACGAACCGCTGCCGCACTCGCCGCCGCCGCCGTGCTCGCGCTGGCCGGGCCCGCCGACGCCCGGTCCTACGGGCAGGCCGCGGGCGCCAAGCTGGTCCACGCCCTCGCCGACATCGTCTACGCGCCCTTCGAGCTGGTCGTGACCCCGGTCGCCTGGTCGCTCGACTTCGAGCGCGAGGAGGAGCGGGCGATGCCCGGGCTCGTCGCCGGCCTGGTCCCCGGGGCGGGGCTCGGCGCGCTCCGCCTGGTGCGGGGCGTGTCGGACCTGATCACCTTCCCGATCGCCAGCCCGGACAACGACTACGATCTGGAATGGTTCATCGTGCCGCCGCGGCCCCTGAGCGGCTTCGAGGAGCAGGACTGAGGTCGCTGCCCGGCGCACCGGGCCGCGGAGGCCCGGGAAGTGGTTGGCCGACTAGGATTCGAACCTAGATTAACGGGGCCAGAACCCGTCGTCCTGCCGTTAGACGATCGGCCAACGACCGGGCGAGGAGTATAAGGCGTCGTCCCGGGCCGGCAAACGGCCCGCGACAGCGCTGCACGGGAGCGTCAGCCGGCCGGAGCGGCGCGCAGGCGCTCGAGCGCCGCGTCGAGCCGCGCCAGCGTGCGCTCGCGCCCCAGCACCTCGAGGGTCTCGTAGATCCCGGGGCTCGCGCCGCGGCCGGTGGCGGCGACGCGCAGCGGCTGGGCGAGCTTGCCCAGCTTCAGCTCGTGGCGCTCCGCGCAGGCCACCAGGGCGGCCTCGAGGCTCGCCTCGTCCCAGGCGTCGAGTGCCGCCAGCGCATCGCGCAGCTCCGCGAGCGGCCCCTCGATCGCCGGCCTGAGGTGCTTGCGCTCCGCCTTGGGGTCCAGCTCGATCTCGTCGCAGATCCAGAAGCGCGCCTGGGCCGCCATGTCCGCCAGGGTCTCGCTGCGCTCGCGCAGCAGCTCCAGGCCGCGCGCCAGGCGCGCGTCGATCTCGACGGGGCGGCCGGCCTCGGCGTCGAGGAACGGCTGGACGTGGACGTGCAGGCGCTGGGCGGGCAGGGTCCGCAGGTAGTGCTGGCTGAGCCAGATCAGCTTGTCCTCGTGCACCTGCGCGGGCGAGCGGCCCACGCCGTCGAGGTCGAAGAGCCGCGCCAGGTCGTCGAGCGTCAGGATCTCGAGATCGCCGTGGCTCCAGCCGAGCCGCGCCAGGTAGTTGACCATGGCCTCGGGCGTGAAGCCGCGGTCGCGATACGCCTGCACCGACACGTCGCCCTTGCGCTTCGAGAGCTTCTTGCCGCCGGGCTCGACGAGCAGCGGAACGTGTCCGAAGCGCGGCGGCTCCCAGCCCAGCGCCTGGTAGATCAGCAGCTGGCGGGGCGTGCTGGTCATGTGCTCGCGGCCGCGAAGCACGTGCGTCACGCCCATGTCGTGATCGTCGACCACGACCGCCAGGTGGTAGATGGCGCTGCCGTCGGTGCGCGCGAGCACGAAGTCGTCGAGGTCCTCGGCCGCCTCGCCGCTGGGGCCCGCGATCTCGTCGCTCCAGCGCGTGACCGGATCGTCGTCGGGAATGCGCAGGCGCACCGTGTACGGCAGGCCGCAGTCGGGACCGATGCCCGCGTCGCGGTGGCGGCCGTCGTACACGCGCTTGCGCCCCTCGGCGCGGGCGCGCTCGCGCATCTGCTCGAGCTCGGCGGGCGTGGCGGTGCAGCGGTAGGCGTGGCCGTCGGCCAGCAGGCGCTCGATCACCTCGGCGTAGCGCGGGGCGCGCTCGGACTGGCGCGGGATGCCCTCGAAGCCGGGCACGGGGTCGTGGTCGATGCCCAGCCAGGCCAGCGCCTCGAGCACGGCGGTCTCGGACTCGCGGGTCGAGCGCTCGCGATCCGTGTCCTCGAAGCGCAGCAGGAAGCGGCCCCCGTGGCGCCGGGCCAGGGCCCAGCAGAACAGCGCCGTGCGGGCTCCGCCGATGTGCAGGGCGCCGGTGGGGCTGGGCGCGTAGCGGGTGACAATCTCCATGGCGGCGGGACGCTAGCCCAGATCCGGCGCCGGGGCCGCGCTCCGGAGCCCGTCTTGACAATCGACAGGGCGCCCGGTACCCGAGGCGCCTCGGGCGGCCCGCCCGGGGCGCGCTGCTCCCCGCCCCGGCGACGCCCCGGAGCGCCCATGCCGGACCTCAGCATCCGGGTGGCGGCGATCGAGGAGACGCCGCGCACCTTCGCCCTCGAGACGGGGCCCGCCTGGTGGGAGGCGGCACGCGACCTGTTCGCCCGCGAGAACGGAGAGGTGCCCCGCCACGCCCGGGCCCGGCTGGACCTCGAGGCCTACCGGATCGGGCGCCGGCTGCTGCTGCGCGGCGACCTCGAGGCCGTCCTGGGCCTGGTCTGCGGCTGGTGCGTGGAGCCGATCGACTTCCCGGTTCGGGAGCGGGTGGAACTTCTGCTAGAACCGTCGCAGAATCCAGGCGCGATTCCGGAGGGCGGCATCGAGCTCGACCCCGAGGACATCGGACTGGGGCGATATGCCGGCGAGAACCTGGATCTGGGCCAGCTGATCCTGGAGATCCTGTCGCTGGCCTGGCCCATGCAGCCGCGTGAATCGGAGGCCTGCCCGGAGGGATGCCCGCGCTGGCAGGCCGGCAGGGCCCCGGTGGCGGGGGAGAAGACGGACACGACGAATCGACCGTTCGCCGGGCTCGACGAGCTGCTGGCGCGGACGGGCAGCACGGCAATCCCGGACGGCAAGCCGGACGGCAACGAAGAGTAGGAATTCGACGATGGCGGTACCGAAGAAGAGGACCTCGAAGGCGCGCAAGCGCCAGCGACGCTCGCACCTGGCGCTGAGTGCGCCGGGCCTGTCGCGTTGCTCGCAGTGCGGCGCGAGCCGCTCGCCCCACCGGGTCTGCGCGGAGTGCGGGCACTACAACGGCCGCCAGGTGATCGCGGTCGAGCGAGAGGACGACCTGTAGGCCGCGCGCCTGCAGAGACCCCCCTTGCTGGCCGTCGTCTTCCCAGGGCAGGGCGCCCAGGCGATCGGAATGGGCCTGGATCTCGCGCGCGAGCACGCGGCGAGCCGCGAGGTCTTCGAGATCGCCGAGGAGGCCTTCGGTGGGGGGCTGCGCGAGCGGATCGAGCGCGGCCCGGCCGAGGAGCTGGCCCGGACCGAGATCACCCAGCCCGCGATCCTGACCGCGTCGATCGCCATCTGGCGCGCGGTCGAGCCGCGGCTGGAAACGCCGCCGGCGTTCTTCGCCGGCCACAGCCTGGGCGAGTACACGGCCCTGGTGGCCGCGGGCGGGCTGCCGCTGGCTGACGCGGTGCGCCTGGTGCGACGCCGCGGTGCCTTCATGCAGGAGGCCGTGCCCGCGGACCAGGGCAAGATGGCGGCCATCGTCGGGCTCGACGGCGCCGCGGTGGCGCGCGCCTGCGCGGAGATCGACGGGCCGGTCGCGCCCGCCAACTTCAACTCGCCGGTGCAGACGGCGATCGCGGGCAGCGCCGCGGCGGTCGACGCCGCGGCCGAGGCCTGCCGCGGCGCGGGCGCCAAGCGCGTGGTCGAGCTCGAGGTGTCCGCGCCGTTCCACTGCGAGCTGATGCAGCCCGCGGCGGACAAGCTGCGCCCGGAGCTCGAGTCCGCCGGGTTCGCGGACTTCGCGACGCCGGTGATCTCGAACGTGACCACCGAGCCCTACACCTCGGCCGACGCCGCGCGGCGCCTGCTGTACGAGCAGGTCTGCTCGCCGGTGCGCTGGGTCGAGTGCGTGCAGCGGCTCGTGGAGCTCGGCGTGACCGCGCAGCTCGAGCTGGGCCCGGGCAAGGTGCTCTCGGGCCTGGCGGCCAAGATCGATCGCGGCCTGGTGCGCGCCAACGTCGAGACGCTCGCCGATCTCGATGCCGCGCTCGAGAAGATCGCGGGGGGCGGGGCGTGACCGAGCTCGAGGGGCGCGTCGCGCTGGTCACGGGCGGCTCTCGCGGCATCGGCCGCGGGATCGCGATCGAGCTGGCGCGCGCCGGCGCGGCGCTGGCGTTCACCTACCGGAGCAGCCCGGAGGGCGCGCAGGAGACCGTCAAGCACATCGAGGAGGCGGGCGGCCGCTGCCTGGCGCTGGCCTGCGACGTCTCGGACCTCGAGGCCGTCGAGGCCCTGGTCGCGAAGGTGGTCCAGGAGCTGGGCGGGCTCGACATCGTGGTCAACAACGCGGGGATCACCCGGGACCAGATCATCATGCGCATGAAGCCCGAGGACTTCGACGCGGTGATCGCCACGAACCTGCGCGGCACCTGGAACGTGTGCCGGGCCGTGACGCGGCCGATGATGAAGCAGCGCCGCGGCCGCATCATCAACCTGTCCTCCGTGGTCGCGGGGATGGGGAATCCGGGCCAGAGCAACTACGCCGCCAGCAAGGGCGGGGTCGAGGCGCTCACACGCTCCCTGGCCCGGGAGCTGGCCAGCCGGAACATCACGGTCAACGCCGTGGCCCCCGGCTTCATCGAGACCGACATGACCGCGGCGCTCTCCGAGGACCAGGCCTCGGCGCTGCTGGAGCAGATTCCCATCGGCCGCCTCGGGACTGTCGGGGACGTCGCTCACGCGATACGGTTCCTGGCGGCCGATGCGGCCGGCTACATCACGGGCCAGATCCTGCACGTCAACGGCGGACTGGACAGCTGATCGGAGGGTCGAATGGCAGTCGAGGACAAGGTCAAGGAGCTCATCGTCGAGCAGCTCGGGGTCTCGGAGAGCGAGGTCGTGAACGAGGCCTCGTTCATCGATGACCTCGGCGCCGACTCGCTCGACATCGTCGAGCTGGTGATGGCGATCGAGGAGGAGTTCGGCATCGACGTTCCCGACGAGGACGCCGAGCGCATGCAGAACATCGGCGACGTGGTCACCTACGTGCAGGGGAAGGCCACCGAGGCCTGAACCGCGCCATGGCCCCCCGACTGACCTCGCGATCGATCGAGCTGCGCCGCGTGGTGATCACCGGCATGGGAACCGTGAACCCGCTGGGCAACGATGTCGCGACGAGCTGGGCCGGCCTGCTCAAGGGCGTGTCGGGAATCCGCCCGATCGATCGCTTCGACGCGAGCGAGTACCCGACCCGCTTCGCCGGCCAGCTCGAGGGTTTCGATGCCACGAGCGTGCTCGACAAGAAGGAGGTCCGGCGGCTCGACCCGTTCCTGCACTACGCCGTGGCCTCGGCGGTCGAGGCCTTCGAGGACTCGGGGCTGTCGGTCGACGAGTCGGTCGCTCACCGACGCGGGGTGATGTACGGCAGCGGCATCGCCGGCCTCGAGACCATGTTCGAGAACTGCGTGACGCTGTCGACGCGTGGGCCCTCGAAGGTCTCGCCCTTCTTCGTGCCGGCGACGATCGCCAACATGGCCGCGGGCATGATTTCCATGCGCTACCTGCTGCGCGGCCCGAACACCTGCGTGGTCACTGCCTGCACCACGGGTACGCACGCGATCGGCGACGCCTACCGGATCATCCAGCGCGGCGATGCCGAGGTGATGCTCGCGGGCGGCAGCGAGGCTCCGGTCAACCCGGCCGGCCTCGTCGGCTTCACGAGCATGAAGGCGCTCTCCACGCGCAACGACGATCCGCAGCGCGCGAGCCGGCCCTTCGACAAGGACCGCGACGGCTTCGTGCCCGCGGAGGCGGCGGGCTGCGTGGTGCTCGAGAGCCTGGAGCACGCCCTGGCCCGTGGGGCGCGGGTCCACGGCGAGGTGATCGGCTACGGGATGTCGAGCGACGCCTTCCACATGACCGCGCCGCACGAGGACGGGCTCGGCGCCCAGCTGGCGATGCGCGCCGCCATCGACGACGCGCAGCTCCAGCCCGCGGACGTGGACTACATCAACGCCCACGGGACCAGTACGCTTTACAACGACCGGATCGAGACCCACGCCATCAAGCAGGTCTTCGGAGAGCACGCCCGCCAGCTCGCGGTGTCCTCGACCAAGTCGATGACCGGCCACGGCCTCGGCGGCGCCGGGGCGATCGAGGCGGTCTTCTCGGTGCTGGCGCTGCGCGACGGGCGCATCCCGCCGACGATCAACCAGTTCACACCCGATCCCGAGTGCGACCTCGACTACGTGCCCAACGAGGCGCGCGAGGCCCCGATCCGCGTGGCGATCTCGAACTCGTTCGGCTTCGGGGGCACCAACGGCTGCCTGGCGCTGGCGCGCTACGAGGAGGACGCCGCATGAGCGAGCTGCGTCGCACCGACCCCGAGATCGCCGACGCCATCGCGCGCGAGGTCGAGCGCCAGCAGACCAGCCTGGAGCTCATCGCGAGCGAGAACTTCACCTCGCCCGCCGTGCTCGAGGCCGCGGGTACCGCGCTGACGAACAAGTACGCCGAGGGCTATCCGGGCAAGCGCTACTACGGCGGCTGTGAGCACGTCGACGAGGTCGAGCAGCTCGCCATCGACCGCGCGAAGCGCCTGTTCGCGACCGATCACGCCAACGTGCAGCCGCACTGCGGATCGTCGGCCAACATGGCGGTGTACTTCGGTCTGCTGGAGCCGGGCGACCGGATCCTGGGCATGGAGCTCTCGCACGGCGGCCACCTGACGCACGGCTCGCCGGTCAACTTCTCGGGTCGCCTGTTCGAGTTCGTGCGCTACGGCGTCAGCGAGGACACGGGCGTGATCGACATGGATCGCGTGCGCCAGCTGGCGCGCGAGCACCGCCCGAAGATGATCCAGACCGGCTACAGTGCCTACTCGCGCACGATCGACTTCGAGGCTTTTGGCCAGATCGCGCGCGAGGTCGACGCGATCCTCTTCGCGGACATCGCGCACATCGCGGGCCTGGTCGCGGCCGGGGTGCACCCGTCTCCCGCCGGCCACGCGCCGGCGATCACGACGACCACGCACAAGACCCTGCGCGGTCCGCGCGGCGGCCTGATCCTCTGCGACGAGTCGATCGCGGCGGATCTCGACCGCGCGGTTTTCCCGCACACGCAGGGTGGCCCGCTCGAGCACGTGATCGCCGCCAAGGCGGTCGCCTTCGAGGAGGCCTCCCGGCCGGACTTCAAGCGCTACGCCGAGCAGATCGTCACCAACGCGCGCGCGCTGAGCGAGCGCATGACCGAGCGCGGCTACCGCGTGGTCTCGGGCGGCACCGACAACCACCTCTTCGTGCTCGACTTCACCGGCACGGACATGACGGGCAACAAGGCGCAGCGGACCCTCGATCGCGCCGGCATCACCACGTCGAAGAGCACGGTTCCCGGCGAGACGCGCTCGGCCTGGCAGACCAGCGGCCTGCGCATCGGCACGCCCGCGCTCACCACGCGCGGGATGGAGGTCGACGAGATGCGCCAGGTCGGCGACTGGATCGCCGACGTGCTCGACGCGCCCGGCGACGAGGACCGGATCGCGCGGATCCGCGGCGAGGTGCGCGAGCTCTCGCTGCGCTTCGCGCTGCCGTACCAGCCCCCCGCGTAGGAGCCGCCTTGCGCTGCCCGTTCTGCGCCCACCCCGACACGAAGGTGATCGACGCGCGCAACCAGCGCGAGGCCCGGGTCAAGCGGCGGCGGCGCGAGTGCTCGGAGTGCGCGCGTCGCTTCACCACCTACGAGCGCATCGAGGACCTGCTGCCCTCGGTGGTCAAGCGGGACGGGCGCCGCGAGACGTTCGACCGGACCAAGCTGGTCACGGGGCTGCAGAAGGCCTGCGAGAAGCGCCCGGTCAGCACCGACGCGGTCGAGGACTGCGTGGCCCGCATCGAGCGCCAGGTGCTCGACCTGGGCGTGCGCGAGGTTCCGAGCACCGTGATCGGCGACGAGGTGCGCGCGGAGCTGCGCGGTCTCGATCCCGTCGCATGGCTGCGCTTCACCTCCGTGTACCTGAACTTCCAGACCATCGAGGAGTTCCGCAGCGCGCTCGACGAGCTCGAGCCCGGATAGCGCGTGGCCGCCGCTGACGACGAGCGCTGGATGCGCGAGGCCGTCCGGCTCGCGGCGCGCGCCCGGGGTCGCACCGCGCCCAACCCGGCCGTCGGGGCGCTGATCGTGCGCGGTGGCCGCGTG